>NZ_JBXALQ010000007.1:0-335787 GCF_058799615.1 Duganella sp. GW822-FHT06D06 | reverse complement strand
CTGGACGACGCCGCGCTGGCCGCGCTGGCGAGCGCCATGCGCGGCGCCGGCCTGTCGGCCGCGCTGGCGCAGCGGCTGGCGGCGCTGCACACCGCCCTCAACGATTTCGATTTCCCCAAGGCCCATGCCACGCTGCTGGAATTGGCCGACCATCTGGCCAAGGAGACCCCATGATGACAGACCCCACCAACGAGCTGCCGCTGATCCTGGCCGTCGACGACGAGGCCAGCAACCTGCAGCTGCTGCGCCATATCCTGCAGGACCAGTACCGCCTGCTGTTCGCCAAGGACGGCCCGCGCGCGCTGGAGCTGGCGCGCCAGGAGCGGCCGCAGCTGATCCTGCTGGACGTCATGATGCCCGGCATGACCGGCTATGAAGTGTGCCGCCAGCTGAAGGAAGAGCAGGCCACCGCCGCCATCCCGGTGATCTTCGTCACCGCGCTCAGCGACGCCAGCGACGAGGTGGTCGGCTTCGACGCCGGCGCGGTCGACTACATCACCAAACCGGTCAGCCCGCCCATCGTGCGGGCCCGCGTGCGCACCCACCTGTCGCTGGTGCGCATGGACGAGCTGACCCGCACCCGGCTGGAGATCGTCCAGCGCCTGGGCCTGGCGGCCGAGTACAAGGATAATGAAACCGGCCTGCACGTGATCCGCATGAGCCACTACTCGCGCATCCTGGGGCGCGCGGCCGGCATGAGCGCGGCCGAGGCGGACGACCTGCTGCACGCGGCGCCGATGCACGACGTCGGCAAGATCGGCATCCCGGACAGCATCCTGCAAAAGCCCGGCCCGCTGGAGACGGCGGAGTGGAAGGTGATGCAGACCCATGCCGCGATCGGCGGCGACATCATCGGCCAGCACGCCGGCGGCATGCTGGCGATGGCGCACCAGGTGGCGATGACGCATCACGAGAAATGGGACGGCAGCGGCTACCCCAACGGCCTGGCCGGCCGCGAGATCCCGCTGGTGGGGCGCATCGTCGCCATCGCCGACGTGTTCGACGCGCTGACCTCGGCCCGGCCGTACAAGCCGGAATGGCCGATCGCGCAGGCGGTGGAATACCTGGAGCAGCAGCGCGGCAAGCACTTCGACGCCGAGCTGGTCGACCTGTTCCTGACGCAGATGCCGGCGCTGCTGGAGGTCAAGCAGCGCTGGGCCGAGCAGGCCTGCGGCTAGCGGTCTGCCCCGCCGGGCGCAGGCGCAGGCGCCGGCGGCGCCAGCGGCAGCAGGATGCGCGCCACCAGGCCGGGCGCGCCGTCCTCCAGCCGCAACTCGCCGCCGTGCGCCAGCGCGGTGGCGCTGACGATGGCCAGCCCCAGGCCGTTGCCCGGCAGGTGGCGGCTGCCGTCCAGGCGGTAGAAACGCTGCGTCACCTTGCCGCGCTCGGCCGCCGGGATGCCGGGGCCGTTGTCGTGCACCGCGATCGAGGCCAGGCCGCCGTGCGAGCGGCCGGCGCGCAGCGCGATCGCCTGGCCGCTGCCGGCGTACTTGATGGCGTTGTCCAGCAGGCTGGCGACGGCGCTGGCCAGCAGGTTGCGGTCGCCGTCCACGTACAGCGGCCCGGGCGCGTCCACCGTCAGGCGCACGCCGCCGTCCTCGGCGCTGGCCTCGTACAGGTCGCCGATGTCGGCGGCGATCCGGCCCAGGTCGAGCCGCTCGAACAGCCGGCTGCGCATGCCCGATTCGGCCTCGGCGATCTGCAGCAGGCGCTCGAACAGCCGTATCAGCTCGTCGATGTCGTCGATCGCGTCGTGCGCGGCGTCCGACAGGCGCGGCAGCGTGGCCTGGTGCCGCAGCGCGTCGTCCAGCTTGCTGCGCACGCGGCCCAGCGGCGTGCGCAGGTCGTGCGCGATGGCGTTCGACACGTGGCGGATGCCGTCCATCAGCAGCTCGATGCGGTCCAGCATGCGGTTGATGTCGCGCCCCAGCAGCGCGAACTCGTCGCGGCCGCTGACCGGGATGCGCGAACCGAGGTCGCCCGCCTCGATCTGGGCGGCGGTGCGGCGGATCGCGCCCAGGCGCCGCTCCACCACGCGCCGGAACAGCAGCGCGCCGGCCACCGTCAGCAGCAGCGACACGCCGGCGCCGGCCAGCAGCGCCTGCCAGATCACGGCGCGCAGCGCTTCCTGCTCGCTCAGGTCGCGCCCGACGATCAGCACGCCGCCGTCGTCCAGCGCGCGCCGGTACAGCCGCGCCGGCGCCTGGCGGCCGCCGCGCGCGACCACGGTGTTGAACAGGATGGGAGCGGCGGCGGCCGGCGGCCAGGCGCCCAGGTTGCCGGCCAGCGGCCGGCCGTCGGCCGCCAGCAGCCCGATGAGTTCAAGCTCGCTGTCGACGCCGTCGTCCAGCTGGCGCCGCACCTCGGCCAGCAGCGCGCCGTGGGCCTGGCCGGCGGCGTGGGCCAGCAGGCGCTCCGACTGGGCGACGATGCGGCCGTCGATCTCCCGGTCCAGCACGCCCACCGTGCCGTGGTAGAACACCGCCGACACCAGCGCGATGGACGCCGTGCCCAGCAGGCCGTAGCCCAGCACCAGCCTGGCGGCGGTCGAGGCGCGCAGCGTGATCAAGCGGGCCCGCCCCCGGCCGGCGGCGCGCCGTCGTCGGCCGGGGGCGGGCCCATGCGGTAGCCGACGCCGCGCAGCGTGTGGATCAGCATGACGGGGAAATCCTTGTCGACCTTGGCGCGCAGGCGGCTGATCTGGACGTCGATGACATTGGTCTGCGGGTCGAAATGGTAGTCCCACACCGATTCGAGCAGCATGGTGCGGGTCACCACCTGGTTGACGTTGCGCATCAGGTACTCCAGCAGCCGGTACTCGCGCGGCTGCAGCGTGATGACCCGGGCGCCGCGCGTGACGCGCAGCGTGCGCAGGTCCAGCTTCAGGTCCGCCACCTGCAGCTGCGCGCTGTCGGCGCCCGGCGCGCTGCGCCGCCGCAGCGCCTCGACGCGCGCCAGCAGTTCGGAAAAGGCGAACGGCTTGGACAGATAATCGTCGGCGCCGCCGCGCAGGCCGCTGACGCGGGCGTCGATCGAGGTCAGCGCGCTGACGATGATGACCGGGGTCTGCCTGCCCAGCGCGCGCAGCCGGTCGACGATGGACAGGCCGTCGATGCCGCCCGGCAGCATGCGGTCGAGGATGATGATGTCCCAGTCCTGGCCGGCCGCCAGCGCGAGGCCGTCCGGGCCGTTGTCGCCGGCGCTGACCAGGTGGCCCGCTTCGCGCAGACCCTTGCAGATGTAGTTCGAGGTTTCGGCTTCGTCTTCAATGACCAGGCAGCGCACGCGGGACTCCGGGATACGGGGGATGGCGGCTATTCTACCCCGCGGCGGGGAGCCGCGGAGCAAGCGCGGTGGTGAACTCCCGCCCGGACGACGTCGTTGCGTCGCACAGGGGGTGGCGCCGTCTTGGCAGCGTCATTGATGAGGACCATCGGCAGGGCGCGGAGTTCGACCGCCATAATAGCCGTGCCCGCCAGCGGCGCACTTGCGCCAGATCAAGCGGGGCGCTGGCGGCCGGCCAGTTCGCGGTACAGCGCGTGGTAGTTGCGCGCCATGGTCTCGGCGGTGAACAGTTCCCAGTAGCGCGCCTCGGCGCGGCGGCCCATTTCGGCGGCGCGTTGCGGCTGCTCCCACAGCGTGCGCATGGCGGCGCCCAGGGCTGGCGCATCGTCGGGCGGCACCACCAGCCCGGTCTCGTTGTCGAGGTTGATGTAGGTGGTGCCGGTGCCGATCTCGCTGGAAATCATCGGCTTGCCGTACATCGCCCCTTCCAGCAGCGAGATGCCGAACGCTTCCGAGCGCAGGTGCGACGGGAACACCATCGCATAGCACAGCTCCAGCAGCGCCACCTTGTCCAGCTCCTCGACCGCGCCGACGAACAGCACATGCGTCAGGCCGAGGCGCTGCGCGTGTTGCTTGAGCTCCTGCTCGATCGGGCCGGCGCCGACGATCACCACCGGATAATCCAGCTTGGCCATGGCGTCGAGCAGGATGTGCAAACCCTTGTAATAGCGCAGCACGCCGACGAACAGGAAGAAGCGCTCGCCGCAGCGCTCGCGCCACTGGTCCTTGAGCGCGGCCGGCGGCTGCGGATAGATGGTCTTGTCCAGGCCGTAGGTGATGGTGCGGGTCTTGTGCTCGAAGCGCTTGAGCACCGGCGACGAGGCCAGGTAGTTGGGCGAGGTGGCGACGATGGTGTCGATGCTGCGCAGGAAGCGGCGCTTGAGCGGGCTGTACACGCGCAGCAGGTTTTTCTGGCGCACGATGTCGGAGTGGTAGGTCACCACGCTCGGCTTGTCGATCCGCGCCATGAAGTGCGCCAGGTCCATGAACGGCCACGGGAAGTGGTAGTGGATCACGTCGGCCTCGCGCGCCAGGCGCGCCAGCTGGCGGATCGCCGCGAACGAGAAGCCGGTGGAGGCGATCTCGAAATCGAGCGGCATGCGGTGCACGGTGTGGCCCTCGAACTCGATCCGGGTCGGGCCGCGGTCGCGCGTCAGGGTCAACACTTCATTGGTGACGCCGAGGCGTCCGGTGCCCACGCACAGCTGGCGTATCACTTGCTCGATGCCGCCCCAGGTATCGGGGTAATAGGTCTTGTAAAAATGGAGGACGCGCATTGGCAGCTTCAGTGATGCTTCAATTGGAGAGGACCTGGCGGTACACGGCGACGGTGCGGCGCGCCGCGGCATCCCAGGTCAGTTCGAGCGCGCGGCGGTGGCCGGCGGCGATGCAGCGCTGGCGCAGGGCGTCGTCGCGCGCCAGCGTGGTCATCGCGGCGCTGATTTCCGGCACCGACAGCGGATCGAATTCCAGCGCCGCGCCCTGCGCCACTTCCGGCAGCGAGGTGGCGTTGGAGGTGGCCACCGGCACGCCGCTGGCGAAGGCTTCCACCAGCGGCAGGCCGAAGCCCTCGTGCAGCGACGGGAAGATGAAGGCGCCGGCGCCGGCGTACAGGTGGTGCAGCTGGGCGTCGTCGGTCAGTTGGCTGAGCCAGATGACGTTCTCGCCGCGCTGGCCGGCGGCCTTGATCTGCGCCACCAGCTCGTCGCTGAGCCAGCCCGGCGCGCCGACGATCACCAGCTGGCGCGCGGCGCGCAGCACCGGCGGCAGGGCCAGATAGGCCTGCAGCAGGCGGCCGACGTTCTTGCGCGGCTGCAGCGTGCCGACGAACAGGAAGTAGCCGGCGGTCAGGCCGTAGCGCGCCAGCGTGGCGTCGCGCGCCTCGGGCGCCGGCGCCTCGAACCATTCGGGCCGCACGCCGTGGTGCACCACGCTGATCTTGCGCTCGTCGACGCCGAAGCATTCGACCAGCTCGCGGATCGAGTAGTGGGAACCGGTGATCACATGCTGGGCGCGGCGCGCGGCCTGGACCTGCAGCCAGTTCTTCAGGCCGCGCAGGCGCGGCTTGCACCACTCGGGATGGGCGATCGGCACGGCGTCGTGCAAGGTCGCCACCACCGGGCAATCCATGCGCACGATGCGGTAGTCGGTGGCGTGGAACAGGTCCAGCGGCGGCGCGTCCCGGCCCGCCAGGCGGCTGATGTTCATGTGCACCGACGACGGCAGCAGCAGGTTGCCCAGCGTCGCCAGCGGGAACGACAGCGGCAGCGCGCGGCCCACCGTCAGGCGCTCGCTGGCGCCCGGCGACGGGAAGGAAAACGGCAGCACCTGGGCGCCGGCCTGCGGCAGGTGTTCCAGCAGCGCGCGGCTGTACACGCCCATGCCGTCCAGCCGGCCGCCGGTCAGCGCCGGCTCGGCGGTGGTGGTGGACAGGCCCACGCGCAGCATGCGCGCGGCCGTGGCGGGGACCGCGCTCACGCCGTGTACATCCAGCGCAGCGTGTCGGCCAGCGGCACCGTCGCCAGCGGGCCGATGACGGCCTGCAGGCGGCGGTTGTCGCCGACCAGCCGCACCACTTCATTGGCGCGCACGAAGGCCGGATTGACGTGGACATTGATCTGGTAGCCGGCGATGTCGGCCATCATGGCCAACGCCTCGCCCAGCGAATAAGCCTGGCCGGAGCAGATGTTGAAGGTCTGGCCGGCGGCGGCGGGGCCGGCGGCCAGCAGGCGGCGGTAGCTGTGCGCCACCATGCGCACATCGGAAAAATCGCGCCACACGTGCAGGTTGCCCAGCTCGATGTCGGCGGCGCGGCGGCGGAAGTGGCCGACGATCTTCGGCAGCAGGAAGTTCTCGTGCTGGCCGACGCCGGTGTAGTTCAGCGGGCGCACCACGATCAGCGGCAGCTTGTCCTGCCACAGGCGCGCCATGTATTCCATGGCCAGCTTGCTGACCGCGTAGTCGTTGGCCGGCGCGGCCGGCACCTCTTCGCCGATCAGGCCGACGTCGGTATTGCCATAGATATTGGCGCTGGAGGCCAGCAGCACGGCCGACGGCCGGTGCCCGGCGGCGGCCAGCGCCTCCAGCAGGTTGCGGGTGCCGACCACGTTGACGCGGTAGATCTGTTCGACATCGCCGTGGCCGACGAAGGCGATGCCGGCCAGGTGCACCACCACGTCCGGCCGCACCTGGGCCACCATGGCGGCCAGGCCGGCGCGGTCGTTCAGGTCGACGGCGAACTGGCGCGCGCCGGGCGCGTGGCCGGGCGTGATGGTGCCGTAGACTTCATAGCCGGCGGCCAGCAGCTCTTGCTCGACATAGCGGCCGGTGAAACCGGCCAGCCCCGTGATCAGGGCGCGCTTGCCGACGCCTTCGGCGCCCTGCATGACTACAGCTGCCATCGTCGTTCCCTTAGAAAGAGAAGCCGGCTTGGTTGCGGCGCAGGTCGGCCTCGACCATCATCTGGCACAGCTGCTCCAGCGTGGTCTGCGGCTTCCAGCCCAGTTCCTGTTCAGCCTTGCTCGGATCGCCGATCAGCAGTTCCACCTCGGCCGGACGGTAGAACTTCGGATTGACGCGCACCAGCACCTTGCCGGTTTTCTTGCAGCTGCCGATTTCGTGGTCGGCCTCGCCGCTCCACGCCAGCGCCACGTCGACCGCCTTGAACGCCATGCTGACGAAGTCGCGCACGGTTTCGGTACGGTTGGTGGCCAGCACATAGGTGTCCGGCTGGTCCGCTTGCAGGATGCGCCACATGCCTTCGACGTATTCCTTGGCGTAGCCCCAGTCGCGCTTGGCGTCCAGGTTGCCCAGTTCCAGTACCTCGAGCTGGCCCAGATGGATCTTGGCCACCGAGTCGGTGATCTTGCGGGTGACGAACTCACGGCCGCGCAGTGGCGATTCGTGGTTGAACAGGATGCCGGAGCAGCCGAAGATGCCATACGATTCGCGGTAGTTCACGGTCATCCAGTGGGCATACAGCTTGGCCACGCCGTACGGGCTGCGCGGGTAGAACGGGGTGTCTTCCTTTTGCGGCACGGCCTGCACCTTGCCGAACATTTCCGAGGTCGACGCCTGGTAGAAGCGGATCTTCGGATTGACGATGCGGATCGCTTCGAGCAGGTTGACCGGGCCGATGCCGGTGATTTCCGCAGTGGTGACCGGCTGTTCGAAGGACACGCCGACGAAGCTTTGCGCCGCCAGGTTGTAGACCTCGTCCGGCTGCGCGCTTTGCAGCAGGCGGATGTTGGAGCCGAGGTCGGTCAGGTCGTACTCGACCAGTTTCAGATTCGGATGCGACTGGATGCCCAGTTCCTCGATACGCCAGAAATTCACCGAGCTGGTGCGGCGATAGGTGCCAGTGACTTCATAGCCTTTTTCCAGCAGCAGTTCCGCCAGATAAGCGCCGTCCTGGCCGGTAATACCCGTAATCAGGGCTTTTTTTGTTTTATTCATGGTGAGTGACCATCCAAATCATGGGTGACTTTACAACCCGCTATTGTAACAGAGCGTTTATGCACCACTTCTCACCAATTATATCGATTACATCCCTTACATCTTGTTACCATCAACGCCGGTGATGACTAAAGACGCGGGGGTCAAGTCTGACATTAGACGCGGGGGTCAAGTCTGACATTCGGACACGAGCTCTACCGTAACGCAGGTTACGGTAGAGCTCGTGTCCGAATGTCAGACTTGACCCCCGGCTTGGTTTAGACCTTGCGCTGGGCCACCGCGTCGACCACGCACAGCGCGGTCATGTTGACGATGCGGCGCACCGTGGCCGACGGCGTCAGGATGTGCACCGGCTTGGCGCAGCCGAGCAGGATGGGGCCGACCGCGATGCCGTTGCCGGCCGCCGACTTCACCAGGTTGTAGGCGATGTTGGCGGCGTCGATGTTCGGCATCACCAGCAGGTTGGCGTCGCCGGTCAGCGTGGTGCCCGGCATCATCGAGTTGCGCAGCTTGGCGTCGAGCGCGGTGTCGCCGTGCATTTCGCCATCCACTTCCAAGGTCGGGTCCATCTGCCTGACCAGCTCCAGCGCGGCGCGCATCTTCTGCGCCGATTCGCTGTTGGACGAGCCGAAATTGGAGTGCGACAGCAGCGCCGCGCGCGGCGACAGGCCGAAGCGGCGCATCTCTTCGGCCGCCATCACGGTGATCGCCGCCAGCTCTTTCGCGTTGGGGTTCTCGTTGACGTGGGTGTCGACCATCACCAGCTGGCGATCCGGCATGATCAGCACGTTCATCGCGGCGTACACGCAGGCGCCTTCGCGCTTGCCCAGCACCTGGTCGATGTAGTGCAGGTGCAGCTGGGTGGTGCCGAAGGTGCCGCAGATCATGCCGTCGGCGTCGCCCTTCTTGATCATCATGGCGCCGATCAGCGAGTGGCGGCGGCGCATTTCCAGCTTGGCGTATTCCTGCGTCACGCCTTTGCGGGCGGTCAGCTCGTAATACGCCTGCCAGTATTCGCGGTAGCGCTCGTCGTGGTCGGGGTTGATGACGTCGAAGTCCACGCCCTGCTTCAGGCGCAGGCCGAACTTGGTGATGCGGGTTTCCAGCACCGCCGGACGGCCGACCAGGATGGGCCGCGCCAGCTTTTCGTCGACGATCACCTGCACCGCGCGCAGCACGCGCTCTTCTTCGCCCTCGGCGTAGACGATGCGCTTGAGTTCGGCGGCGGTCTTCTTGGCTACCTGGAACAGCGGCTTCATGAAGGTGCCGCTGCGGTAGACGAACTGTTGCAGGCTGTCGGCGTAGGCTTGCAGGTCCTTGATCGGACGGGTGGCGACGCCCGAGTCCTCGGCCGCCTTGGCCACGGCCGGGGCGATCTTGATCAGCAGGCGCGGATCGAACGGCATCGGGATCAGGTACTCGGGACCGAACGACAGGTTGCTGAAGCCGTAGGTGGTGGCGACGATGTCGGACTGCTCGGCGTGGGCCAGCTCGGCGATCGCGCGCACCACGGCGATTTCCATTTCGCGGGTGATGGTGGTGGCGCCGCAGTCGAGCGCGCCGCGGAAGATGTAGGGGAAGCACAGCACGTTGTTGACCTGGTTCGGATAGTCCGAACGGCCGGTGCAGATGATGGCGTCGCCGCGCACCGCCTTGACGTCTTCCGGCAGGATTTCCGGGTTCGGGTTGGCCAGCGCCAGGATCAGCGGATTGGGCGCCATGGCCTTGACCATGTCCTGCTTGAGCACGCCGCCGGCCGACAGGCCGAGGAAGATGTCGGCGTCGCTGATCACTTCGGCCAGGGTGCGGGCCGAGGTTTCGCGGGCGAAGCGTTCCTTGTCCGGGTCCATCAATTCCTGGCGGCCCTTGTAGACCACGCCGGCCAGGTCGGTGACGTAGATGTTTTCCAGCGGGAAGCCGAGGTCGACGATCAGGTCCAGGCAGGCCAGCGCGGCCGCGCCGGCGCCCGACACCACCAGCTTGCAGTGGGCGATGTCCTTGCCGACGTACTGGATGCCGTTCATGATGGCGGCGCCGACGATGATGGCGGTGCCGTGCTGGTCGTCGTGGAACACCGGGATCTTCATCCGTTCGCGCAGCTGGCGCTCGATGTAGAAGCACTCGGGCGCCTTGATGTCTTCCAGGTTGACGCCGCCGAAGGTCGGCTCCAGCGAGGCGATGATGTCGACCAGCTTGTCCGGGTCGAGCTCGTTGATCTCGATGTCGAACACGTCGATGCCGGCGAATTTCTTGAACAGCACGCCCTTGCCTTCCATCACAGGCTTGGCCGCCAGCGGGCCGATGTTGCCCAGGCCCAACACGGCGGTGCCGTTGGTGATCACCGCGACCAGGTTGCCGCGCGCCGTGTATTTATAGGCGTTGGCCGGGTCGATGACGATTTCCTCGCACGGCGCGGCCACGCCCGGCGAGTAGGCCAGGGCCAGGTCGCGCTGGTTGGTCAGTTGCTTGGTCGGCGTGACGCTGATCTTGCCTGGCGTCGGGCACTCGTGGTATTCGAGCGCCGCGAGGCGCAATTGTTGACGAAGTTCTTCTTTTTTATCAGATGACGAATCCATGCTGTGCGGCCTTCCTGTTTGTACTGTCGGAAAGCTTCCGATTTTATCAGACCAATTCTTTCAATTAAGTAGGTATTTTCACCAACAGCTATGACAGATATCAGCATTATTTATGATTCAAGGCAACATCAGCCGAATTTTTGACGTTTTTAGCGGCATTAACCTATCAATTGCACCAATATGATCAATTTTCCGTACCTATCACTATTTTGTATCGAGCGATGAAATTTGATTGAAATTACCAATTAGCTATGATGGCCGGCCGGAGCCGGCCGCGCGGGTCTTCAGTACAATAGCGCATGCTCTCAGAATTCGACCTCATCCAGGAATACTTCCAGCGCCCGCGGCACGCGGCGCGCGCCACGCTCGGCATCGGCGACGATTGCGCCCTGCTCACCCCCACGCCCGGCATGCAGACGGCGATCTCGTCGGACATGCTGGTCGAGGGCCGCCACTTCTTCGCCGGCGAGGACGCCGCCCGCCTGGGCCACAAGGCGCTGGCGGTCAACCTGTCGGACCTGGCGGCGATGGGCGCGCGCCCGGTCGGCTTTACCCTCGCGCTGGCGCTGCCGTCGGCCGACCGCGACTGGCTGGCCGGCTTTTCCAAAGGCTTGTTCGCGCTGGCCGACGCCCACGACATCGAGCTGGTCGGCGGCGACACCACCAAGGGCCCGCTCAACATCTGCATCACCGTGTTCGGCGAAGTGCGGCCGGGCCAGGCGCTGCGGCGCGCCGCGGCCCGGCCGGACGACGACATCTGGATCTCCGGCACCTTGGGCGACGCCCGCCTGGCGCTGGCCGGCTACCGGCTGGAGCAAGCGATGGACGCGGCCAGCCTGCTGGCCGCCGCCGCGCGCCTGCACACGCCGACGCCGCGCGTGGCGCTGGGCACGCTGCTGGCCGAACAGGGCATCGCCCACGCGGCGATCGACATCTCCGACGGCCTGGTGGGCGACCTCGGGCACATCCTCAAGCAATCGCGGGTGGGCGCCACGCTGGACGTCGACGCGCTGCCGGCCGGCGCCGTGCTGGCCACGCGCGCGACGGCGCTGCGGCGCGCCTACACCGCCGCCGGCGGCGACGACTACGAACTGTGCTTCACCGCGCCGCCCTCGGCGCGCGCGGCGGTGCTGGCGGCGGCCGCCAGCGTGGCGACGCCGGTCACCCGCGTCGGCCGCATCGAGGCCGCGCCCGGCCTGCGCCTGGTGGACGCGGCCGGCGCCGCGCTCGACCTGCAACTGCACGGCTTCGATCACTTCACGTCCTGAAGCGCGGTGACGTCCTCGCCCGGCTGCCCCACGCGGCGGCCGCTGCCGTGCATCAGCCAGTAGTGGTGGAAGGCCAGGCGGATGTTGTCGCGCAGCTGGGTGTCGTCCCACGGCTTGGTGTAGAAGCGGTAGATGGCGCCGCGGTTGATCGAATCGAGCACCGCGTCCAGCCCGGTGTAGCCGGACAGGATGATGCGTATCGTCTCCGGATACATCTCCTTGACCTTGCTGAGGAACTCGGTGCCGCTCAGGCCCGGCATGCGCTGGTCGCACACGATCACCTGCACCGCGTGCAGCGCCAGCAGCTCGAAGCCCTCGCCCGGCGTGGCCGCCGTCAGGATCTGGTAGCCGTCGCGGCGGAACAGCCGGTGCAGCGAGGACAGCACGTTGACGTCGTCGTCGACGATCAGCAGGGTTTGCGCCGGCTGGCCTTCCTGCGCCGGGTCCGGCGGCAGGCAGTGGCCCGACAGCACCAGCGCGCCCATCTCCAGCGGCGCCACCGGGCGGCTGAAGTAATAGCCCTGGATCTCGTCGCAGCGGCTGCGCCGCAGGTACTCCAGCTGGGCGCGCGTCTCCACCCCCTCGGCGATCACCCGCAGCTTCAGGCTGTGCGCCATGCTGATGATGGCCTGGGCGATGGCGGCGTCGTTGGGGTTGGTGGTGATGTCGCGCACGAAGGCGATGTCGATCTTCAGCTTGTCGATCGGGAAGCGCTGCAGGTAGGCCAGCGATGAATAGCCGGTGCCGAAGTCGTCGATCGCCACCTTCACGCCCAGCCCCTTCAGGCTGCTCAACACGCTGATGGTGCGCTCGGTGTTGGTCATCAGCGCGGTCTCGGTCAGCTCCAGTTCCAGCAGCTCGGGCGGGACGTCGTGGCGCAGCAGCGCGCTGCGCACCATCAGCTCCAGGTCGCCCTCGACGAACTGGCGGCTGGCGACGTTGACCGCCACCCGCACCGGCCCGACGTCGCCGCGCAGCCAGGCGCCGATCTGGCGGCAGGCGGCGTCGATGATCCAGGCGCCGACCCGCACGATCAGGCCGGTATCCTCCAGCACCGGCACGAACTCGGCCGGATACACCAGGCCGCAGCCGGGCCGCTGCCAGCGCAGCAGCGCCTCGGCGCCGGCGATCTCGCCGGTGTGCAGGTTGACCTTGGGCTGGTAGTGCAGCAGCAGTTCGTTGTGCTCGAGCGCGCGGCGCAGCGCCAGCTCCATGTCCAGCCGCGCCAGCACCTGCACGTTCATGCCGGCGGTGAAGAAGCGGTAGCCGTCGCGTCCGGCCTGCTTGGCGCGCTCCATCGCGGTGTCGGCGTACTTGACCAGGGTGTGCGGATCGGTGGCGTCGTCCGGGTACATGGCGATGCCGATGCTGGCGCTGAGCGCGGCCGGATGGCCGTCCAGGTCGAACGGCAGGCGCAGCGCCTCGCGCACTTCGTTGGCGGTGTGCACCGCGTCCTGCTGGTCGCGCGTCATGGTCAGGATCAGCGCGAACTCGTCGCCGCCCATGCGGCCGACGGTGTCGCGGATGCGCACGCACTGCACCAGCCGGTTGCTGAACTGGCGCAGCAGCTCGTCGCCCAGCGCCGCGCCCAGCGAATCGTTGATGTTCTTGAAGCGGTCCAGCGCGATGAACAGCACCACGATGCGCCAGGCCTTTTCCTGCGCCAGCGCGATGGCGTCGCCCAGCGTCTGGAAGAACAGCGTGCGGTTGGGCAGGCCGGTCAGGCTGTCGTAGTGGGCCATGTGCTGCAACAGCTCCTCGGACTGGCGGCGCTCGCTGATGTCGCGCGCCACCCCCAGCAGCACGGCGGGCTGGCCGGGCCGCTGCAACAACTGCCAGTACAGCTCCACCGGCACCGCGATCAGGTCGCGCCGCATCAGCTCCAGCTCCAGCAGCTCGGGCGCGCGCGCCGGGCCGAAGGCGGCGGCGAAAGCGATCAGGCGCTCGGCCTGCTCGCACAGCGCGGCCGGCGCCCCCAGGCCGATGCGGCTGGCGGTCTGGCCCAGCATCTCGCTGCGCGGATAGCCCAGCATGCGGCAGGCACCGTCGTTGACGTCGACCAGCTCGGCGCTGGCCGCGTCCAGCAGGAAGATGGCGTCGGCGGTGGCGTCCATGGCGCTGCGGAAGCGTTGCAGCTCGGCGGTGCGCTCGCGCACGGTCTGCTCCAGCAGCGTGTTGTAGCCGCGCGTCTCGCGGTGCAGCAGGCGCACTTCCAGCATGTTGCGGATGCGGGTCAGCACCTCGACCGGGTCGAACGGCTTGCTGACGAAATCGCGCGCGCCCAGTTCCAGCGCCTTGATCTTGTGATCGGGCTGGGCGGTGACCACCAGCACCGGCAGCCAGGCCTCGGTTTCCAGCGGCCGGATCGCCTCCATCACGTCGAAGCCGGTCATGCCCGGCATCTGCAGGTCGAGGATGATCAGGTCGTACTGGTGTTCGGCGTGCCAGCCGGCCACCACATACGGATCGGTGGTGGAGCTGACGGCGGTGTAGCCGGTGGACTTGAGCAGGAACTCCAGCAATTCCACGTTCACCGGCTGATCGTCGACGATCAGGATGCTGGCCTTGAAGATGTCGGTCTGGCTGATCATGGGATGCGCCTCCGTGCGGTCGCCGATGAACCGGCGTGATGGCCGGCTCGGACCGCGTCCTGTACTCGAGCAAGCTTAACAGTCTGCCCAATTGGCGGCGCACGGCTGCGATGTCTGGGCAGCGGCGACCGGGCTATCCTCCGAGTGTACGCAAGTTCAAATCGGCGGTCTAATGTTTTCTGGCATGTTGCTGTTCAGGCAAATCGGCGGCGCGCCACTGGCATCGATTGCGACCTGCATGGTACAGTGGTAGCCAGCCCGCAGATTGCCGCAACAGAAGGAGAGCTCCATGAAATCGAACAGCGACACCATCCTCGACCTGGCCGCGCAAGTCGGCAAGTCCCTGCAAGCGAAGGGCCTGATCCTGGCCACTGCGGAATCGTGCACCGGCGGCGGCGTGGCCCAGGCCATCACCGAGATCGCCGGCTCGACCGCCTGGTTCGATTGCGGCTTCGTCACCTATTCCAACGCCTCCAAGACCGAGATGCTGGACGTGTCCGCCGCGCTGATCGCGCAGATGGGCAGCGTGTCCGAAGAGGTGGCGGCGGCCATGGCGAGCGGCGCGCTGGGCGCCAGCAACGCCCACCTGGCGGTCTCGACCACCGGCATCGCCGGCCCCACCGGCGCCGTGCCGGGCAAGCCGGTCGGCACCGTGTGCTTCGGCTGGGCCAACGGCGACACCGTGCACACCGAGCGGCTGGTGTTTGCCGGCGACCGCCAGGCGGTGCGCGAGCAGACCGTCATCCATGCGTTGCAGGGTCTGCTACGCTTTATCGACTGAATGCGGGCTGGCGGTTGCCATCCCGCCACAAAACAATTACTCTCGACGCATTCGAGCGATTCTGGAGTAATTGATGCAAAATTCGGTACATTTTATTCTCCAAGGTAAAGGCGGCATCGGCAAGACCCTGGTGTCGACCATCCTGGCGCAGTGGATCACGGCCAAGGATGTGACGGAAGGGCAGCAGCCGCTGCGCTGCTACGACACCGACCAGGAGAACGCGACCTTCTCGCGCTACAAGGCGATGGACGTCAAGCATGTGCCGGTGATGACCGACAGCCGCACCATCGACCCCAAGCGCTTCGACGCGCTGATGATCGACATCCTGGAAGAGGACGGCAACTGCGTCATCGACAACGGCGCCAACACCTTCTCCCCTTTGATGGGCTACCTGATCGAGAACGACTGCTTCGCGCTGCTGGAGGAATCGGGCCGCAAGGTCTACATCCACACCATCGTCGGCGGCGGCGACACGCTGCACGACACCGCCATGGGCTTCGTCTCCACCGCCAAGTCGACCAAGGTGCCGCTGGTGCTGTGGGAGAACGAGCACTTCGGCCTGCTGCAATCGGCGTCCGGCAAGCAGTTCACCGAATCGCAGACCTATGCCGACAACGCGGCGCGCGTGAAGGGCCGCATCGTGCTGTCGGCGCGCAACGCCGACACCTTCGGCGCCGACATCAAGAAGATGAACACGGCCCGCCTGACCGCCCAGGAGGTCAAGGAAAGCGACAAGTTCAACCTGATGGAAAAGCAGCGCATCAAGGTGGTGTTCCGCGACTTGTTCGAGCAACTCGACAAAGTGGAGTGGTAGGCCGCCATGGATCAGCAGAAGCTGCGCAGCCTGGTCTTTGAAAAAACCGGCGTCAAGATCGACATCGACGACCCGGTGTTCGCGCTGGTGGCGCTGAACGAGGCGGTGCTGGCCGAGACGGTCGAACGCCACATCGCGCTGATCGACGCCGCCTCGCAGGAACTGGTGCAGCACGCCAGGGCCGCAAGCGGACTGGGCGCGCAGCACGACGGCGGCCGCAAGCCGCCGGTGCTGGACGCCACCAACGAACCGGCCGCCGCCGGCGCCGACACGCCCTCCACCTATGCGCCCGCGCCCGCCGCCGGCCCGGTGCGGCCGCTCGCCACGCAAGCGCCGGCCGTCACGCCGCGCGAACTGCGGCTGCTGGCCGCGGCCGCCGGGGTCGCCGTGCTCAGCGCGCTGCTGGTGCTCGGTGGGCAGGCGGCCTTCTCCAAGCCGGGCTTGACGGCCGAGCAAAGCGCCGCGCTGGCCAGCGCCGACAAGCTGCACAAGGCGATCCAGAAGCTGGATCCGAAAGTACGCGAACAGCTACAGGCCGAACTACAGAAATAAGGAAGATGCATGCACTTTGAAGTCCCCAAAGCCAAGACCATCAAGGAATTCGGTGGCGAGTATTTGATGATCGTGATCAGTATCGCCACCGCGCTGGCGCTGGAGCATGGCGTGCAGACGCTGCACCACCGCCACCTGGCGCATGAAGCCGCCGCCAAGATCGACGCCGAGATCCAGGTCAATGTCCAGGAGCTGGACGAAGCGCTGAACCACAACAACGACCAGTTGAAAAAAATACAGCTGGCGCGCGAGCTGCTGCTGGTCGGCATCAAAGACAGGCTCGATAGCCAGGCGCTGATCAAGCAGCTGACGCAGCAGCACAAGCTGGGGCTCAGCATCATGTCGCCGTCATTGCGCCGTGAAGCGTGGGAAGTGGCCGTCGCCAGCCAGGCGGTCAGCTGGATGCCGCAGCAGCAGCTGGAACGCTACTCCGGCATCTACGCCAACATGCGCGACGTGCAATCGATCAGCAGCAGCGGCAGCAACAACTTCCTCAATGGCGCCGCCATGCTGAACACGGTCAGCGACATACAGATGGGCGAAGGCGACCCCAAGGCCATCTACCGCATGCTGTCGCAGATGATCAGCGCCTACTCCAGCACGGACGGCAACCTGCAGGCACTACGGGACAAGCTGGCCAAGTCCGCCAAGGAAGCGCCGCACTCGTGAGGCGCGCCTAGCTCCATCCGGCCAGCCAGCGTTCCAGCGGGTTCAGGTCCAACGGGGGTTCATGCACGATGCAGGAAGGGCGATTTGCCCAGCAGGGTCAAGGCATCCTGCACCCGCCGCGCAAAGGCGGACGGCCGGATACGGTCGCCGGATTCCTGGCCGCCGATCAGGCACAAGTGCGCCAGGCGGCCCACCAGCTCCGCATCCACCGACGCGTCGGTGCGGGTGCGGCAGGCGTTGATGGCGAACGTCAGCCGGGTCTGGTCGACGCGCTGCTGGTAGCCGGCCACCAGCGGATCGTGGCGGGCCCAGGCGCGGATGGCGGTTTCGCGGCCCGGCTGTTTTTCGGCGGCGATCGCCAGGTAGCGCTCCAGCACCTGTTCCAGGCTGCGGCCGGCGGCGGCATGGGCCAGCATGCGGTCGGCGTAGTCGGCTTCCCACGCCGCCAGCAAGGCATGGACGAAATCGTTGCGACTGCGGAAGTGGTGGTAGAACGAACCGCGCGTCACATTCAGGCGGCGCGCCAGGCGCTCGGCCGAGATGCCGGCATCGCCGTCGTGGTCCAGGGCATCGAAGCCCGCTGCAATCCAATGGTCACGCGTCAACACTGGTCTCACCTTGAAAACATACAGACTGTGTATGGTAGCACCGGCATGGCTAGACTGCGGCTTCCTACCCCAACCATGGAACCGCCATGAAGACCATCGCCCTCGTCGCCTTCGACAACTTCACCGACATCGACCTGTTTTTGATGTGGGATATCCTCGGCCGCAATCGCCACGACTGGCGCGTGCGCATCGTCGGCAAGCAAGGCCGGTTGCGGTCGGCTCACGGCCTGTTGGTGGAGACGCACGGGGCGCTGGCCGAAGCGAACCAGGCCGACGTGGTGCTGTTCGCCAGCGGCAAGGAAGGCGTGCCGGCGGCGCTGGCGGACCCGGACTTCATGGGCGCGTTTCAACTGGACCCGACGCGGCAGCTGATCGGCTCCATCTGCGGCGGCGCCTTCATCCTGGCGCAGCTGGGCTTGCTGCCGGGCCGGCGCGCCACCACCCATCCCGACGCCCGCGACGCACTGCGCGCGGCCGGCGTGGAAGCGGACCAGCGGCCGTTCATGAGCGTCGGCAACGTGGCGACAGCGGGCGGTTGCCTGGCCGCCTTGTACCTGGTCGGCTGGGTGGTCGAACGGCTGTTCGGCGCCGGGAAAAGCCTGGAAACGCTGCGGCCGGTGCTGCCGGCCGGCCAGTACGATCTGTACGAGAACATCATCGTGGCGAGCATCCGGGACGGCCAGGACGAGAGCGCCCACCTGCCCTCTGCCGTATCGTGCGGCCGTTGATCGGTCCAGGCTTCTGTGCCATGCTTTGGGCTTACAAATACGTCAACCTTTCATCGAGGCAACCATCTCCTTGAAACTAAACGCCTGCAAGTCTTTGCTGCTGGCCGCGCCGACCGCTGTCCCGCCGGCCCACGCGCAGATGGCGGGGTATGGAATGAGTTACGCCAACGTCCAGTCAGCCAAGAATGTCCAGGCTGTGCTTGTCGATCACCCGCAACAGCTGTTGTGCAATCGGACTAGGCGTATTAACGCCAGACTCCCATTTGGCCACGGTCGATTTGGTGGCACCGATGGCTCTGGCAAAAACATCCTGACTAACACGAAGTTTGAGGCGAATGCGCTTGACCTCTTTCGCAGTCAAGGCCGGCGGAGCAAGACATGAACCGTCAAATTCCCGCATCGTTTTCTTATCGATCGCCCCTACCTCGAGTAGAGCACTTGCCGCCTCATGAATAGCTTCAAATGCATCGCTCCTGGCCTTGACCTTACGGCCGGCGATCTTTACGAGGTTTTCTCTAGCATCAGTCGACATCGCACATCTCCAAAATCTCTCCCCCCAGCAACTGCCAAGTTTATGCCAAGGCCCTGCCACACCTCCTGTACCACTCTACACAACTCCTGATCGGAAATTCGACGCTTTTTCGCCACACGGTCAAACCAGGCGGACTTAAAGCTGCGCGGCTCACATGGACATAGGGCAAGCTCAACTCCTCTGCAGACTAGTCATTCTTCTGCTAACATGTGAACACCTATTCACTTGTTAGCATTATGAGCTGTCAACACGACTATTCCGTTTGCGATCCCGCGATTGCCCAGCTGGCCGATCTGTTCCATCTGCTGGGCGATCCGACGCGCCTGCGCATCGTGCTGGCCTGCGTGGCGGCGCCGATCGCCGTCAGCGACATCGCCTCCTCGCTGGAGCTGAGCAGCTCGCTGGTCAGCCACCACTTGCGTTTGCTGCGCGCGGCGCGCATTGTCAAGTCTGAGCGCCAGGGCAAACAAGTGTTCTATTCCGCCGCCGACGCCCATATCAGCGGCGTACTCAACGATATGCTCGAACATATCGCAGAACCTTCCAATGGGAACGAAGCATGAGCAAGCACCACGACCACGATCACCACGACCACGATCACGGCCATGCGCACGCGCCGGCCAAGGCTGAAGCCAAAGCCAACGCGTGCAACCACGGGCACGACCACGGCCACGGCGGCCACCATCACCACCACGGCGATCCGAACACCATGGGCCGCGCCTTCGCCATCGCCATCGTGCTCAACACGGTATTCGTGGCGATCGAATTCTTCTACGGTTTCCTGGCCAACTCCACCGCGCTGATGGCCGACGCCGGCCACAACCTGTCCGACGTGCTGGGCCTGATGCTGGCCTGGGGCGCGGCGATCCTGGCCAAGCGCGTGCCGAACGGCCGCTATACCTACGGCCTGCGCAGCACCTCGATGCTGGCGGCGCTGTTCAATTCCATGCTGCTGATGGCGGCCTGCGGCGGCATCGCGTGGGAAGCGGTGCAGCAGCTGATGCGCCCGGAACCGGTGGCCGGCCTGACCGTCTCGGTGGTGGCCGGCGCGGGCATCCTGGTCAACGGCTTCTCGGCGTGGTTGTTCATGTCCGGCAGCAAGGACGACATCAACATCCGCGGCGCCTACCTGCACCTGGCGGCCGACGCCGCGATCTCGCTGGGCGTGCTGGTGGCCGGCGTGATCGTGCGCTACTCGGGATGGAACTGGCTGGACCCGCTGGTCAGCATGGCCATTGTCGCCATCATCGTCTGGAGCACCTGGTCGCTGCTGAAGCAATCGATGCGGATGATGCTGGCCGCCGTGCCGGACAACCTGAACCACGCCGACGTCGAACAATTCCTGCGCGCCCAGCCCGGCGTGACGGACGTGCACGACCTGCACATCTGGTCGATGAGCACCACCGAGAACGCGCTGACGGCGCAGCTGGTGACGCCGGCCGGCCATCCGGGCGACGCCGCGATGGACGCCATCAGCGCGCAGCTAAAGGAGGAATTCTCCATCGATCACAGCACGCTGCAAGTACGGCTCGGCACCACCGCGCACGAGTGCAGCCTGCAAGAGCAGCCGCACTAACGTCGTCTAATCCGCCAGATTGGCGTACAGCGCCGTGCTCAGATAGCGCTCGCCAAAGGACGGGATGATCGTCACGATGATCTTGTCCGCATTCTCCGGCCGCCGCGCCACCTGCAACGCCGCCCACAGCGCGGCGCCGGAGGAGATCCCCACCAGCAGTCCCTCCTGGCTGGCCGCCAGCCGCGCGGTCGCGAACGCATCGTCGTTCTTCACGCCGATGATCTCGTCGTACACCTTGGTGTTGAGCACGGCCGGCACGAAGCCCGCGCCTATGCCCTGGATCGGGTGCGGCCCCTTGGTGCCCTTGGCCAGCATCGGCGACGCTTCCGGCTCCACCGCGATGCAGCGGAACGCCGGCTTGCGCGCCTTGATCACCTCGCCCACCCCGGTGATCGTGCCGCCGGTGCCGACGCCGGCCACCAGGATGTCGATGCGGCCGTCGGTGTCGGCCCAGATTTCCTCGGCCGTGGTGCGGCGGTGCACATCGGGATTGGCGGGATTGTTGAACTGCTGCGGCATCAGGTAGCGCGGGTCGCGCTCGGCCAGTTCCTCGGCCGCGCGGATCGCGCCCAGCATGCCCTCGGCGCCGGGCGTGAGCACCAGCTCGGCGCCGTAGGCGCGCAGCAGCATGCGGCGTTCGCGGCTCATGGTGTCGGGCATGACCAGCGTGCAGCGGTAGCCGCGCGCGGCGCACACCATCGCCAGCGCGATGCCGGTGTTGCCGCTGGTCGGTTCGAGGATGACGGTGTCGGGACGGATCTGGCCGGCCGCTTCGGCCGCCTCGATCATGGACAGGCCGATGCGGTCTTTCACGCTATGGGCCGGGTTGCAGTATTCCAGCTTGGCCAGTACCTGGGCGGTGCTGCCCTTGGCCAAGCGGTTCAGCCGCACCAGCGGGGTGCGGCCTATCAGTTCGGTTACGTCGTTGGCTATCTTCATCAGGAACCTCCGAATGGGACGGAGATTCCAGTCTACGCCTTTATTTCACGTCCACCAGCTCGACATCGAAGATCAGCGCGGAATTCGGCGGAATGCCGCTGCCCGGCGTCGGCCGTGAGCCGTAGGCCAGTTCCGACGGAATAATCAGCGTGCGTTTGCCGCCCACTTTCATGCCCTGGATGCCCTGGTCCCAACCCTTGATGACGCGGCCGGTGCCCAGCACGAAGTCCAGCGGTTCGCCGCGCGGAATCGAGGAATCGAACAGCTTGCCGTGCATGGCCTTGGCCAGCGGACGATACAGCCAGCCCGAGTAGTGCATGTAGACGGTGGAACCGGTGCTCGCTTCCTTGCCGGTGCCGATCCTGGTGTCGGTGACGATCAGCTGCTCGGCGGCCGGGCCGGGCGTGGCCGAACCCACCACCATCGGCGGCGGCGGCGGCACATCGGCCGGCGCGACCGGGGCAGCCGGCGCGGTCGGGGTCTGCGCCTGGGCCACGGAGGCCGCCAGCGCGCACAGCATTGCTACTAATACGGAACTACGTGTCATGGTTGTATTCTTTCGATGTGGTCTGTGGACGGCACGGTCCCCGTGCCAGCGCGCACCATGATAGCAAACCCGCCACGCCAGCTGGATAAAATCTAAATCGTTTCGGCCGGCGCTACCGGCGCTTGCACGCTGTCGGCCAGCTTGCGCAACACCTGGCTGGCGGCCACCATGCCGAAGGTGGCGGTGACCACCATCGCCGAGCCGAAGCCGGCGCAATTGAGGCCGGTGACGCCGCCGGCGCGCTCGCCGCCGTCCACCGCGCACACTTCGGCCGTCTCCGGGAACTTCAGCGGCTCCATCGAGAACACCGCGTCGACCAGGAACTTGGTCTTCTCGCCGCGCGGGTAGCCGTACTGGGTGCGCAACAGCTTGCGCACCTTCTTCAGCAGCGGCTCCTGCTCGGTGCGGGCCAGGTCGCGCACGGCGATCTGGGTCGGGTCGGTCTGGCCGCCGGCGCTGCCGATGATGATCATCGGCATTTGGTGCTGGCGGCACCAGGCGATCATCGCGGCCTTGGCCTTGACGTTGTCGATGGCGTCGACCACGAAATCGTAGTTGCCGGCGCCCAGCATCTGCTCCAGGTTGTCCGGCGTGACGAAGTCTTCGATCTGGTTGACCACGCAGAACGGGTTGATGTCGGCGATGCGCTCGGCCAGCGCGCTGATCTTGGCCTGGCCGACGGTGCTGCCCAGGGCCTGGATCTGGCGGTTGATATTGGACTCGGCGACGTTGTCCAGATCAATCAGGGTCAGCTGGCCGATGGCGCTGCGGGCCAGCGCCTCGACGATCCAGGAGCCGACGCCGCCGGTGCCGACCACGCACACGTGGGCGCTGCGGAAGCGCGCCAGCGCGCGGTCGCCATAGAGGCGGGCGATGCCGCCGAAGCGGCGTTCGAAGTCGACATCGTCGAATTGGGTAGGTGCTATGGAGTTCATGCCGACATTTTAACGGACGCTGCCGCAAAAAATATTTTAGAATGACTTTCCCACCCAGCCAGAGCGCCCTCCCATGAGCATTTCCCTACCCGACACCGCCCCCGACTTCAGCCAGCCGATAGCAGTCTTGAAACATTGCCACGACCGCATACGCAAGCAACTGGAGACCCTGCAAAAACTGCTGGCCCACCTGCCCAAGCACGGCGCCGACGCCGAGGCGCAAAAAGCCGCCCAGGCGGTGCAGAAATATTTCAACAAAGCGGCCCCGCTGCACCACGACGACGAGGAACAAAACCTGGTGCCGATGCTGCAAGCGACCGCGCGCGACGCCGACGCCGCGCTGCTGGCCGAGCTGGTGCCCGGCATCCTGGCCGACCACCAGCAAATGGACCAGGACTGGCATATAATTAATTCGCAACTTGATCAAATTGCCAACGGGCAAAACAACGCCCTGTCGGCCGAGCAGGTGCAGCGTTTCTGCGACAGCTACGCGGCCCACATGGTCACCGAGGAAACCAACATCGCGCCGATGGCCAAGCGTTTGTTCAGCCCCGAGCAGATGGCGCAACTGGGCAGCGCGATGCAGGTGCGGCGCGGCATCACGCCCGACCTGCCGCACAGCCAGGTGCCGGAGCAGCAGCAGGTGGCGGTGACCGACGCGGTGGCCGACGGCGTGGTGCTGGCCGATCTGCGCCTCGATTACGGCCGCGCCAGTTTGACGGAACACGATGTGCTGGACGATCCGATCGCCCAGTTCGGCAAGTGGTTTGAAGAAGCCATGCGCGCCAAGGTCAACGAACCGAACGCGATGAGCGTGGCCACGGTGGACGCGGAGGGCAAGCCCAGCTCGCGCATTGTGCTGATCAAGCAGTACGACGCGCGCGGCTTCACCTGGTACACCAACTACGGCAGCCAGAAGGGCCGCCAACTGGGCGACAATCCGCACGCCGCGCTGCTATTCTTTTGGAGCGAACTGGAACGCCAGGTACGGATAGAAGGCAAGGTCGTCAAGACCTCCGCCGAGGAAAGCGACAAGTACTTTTACAGCCGGCCGGTGAAGAGCCAGATCGCCGCGATCGCCTCGCAGCAAAGCGCGCGCATCGCCAGCCGGGAGCAATTGGAAGCCAACTACGATGCCGCCGCCGCGGTCGGCGGCGAGCATCCGGTGCGGCCGGACAACTGGGGCGGCTATCGCCTCGATCCGGTGCGCATCGAGTTCTGGCAGGGACGCCGTTCGCGCTTCCATGACCGGATCGTGTATCTGAAACAGGCAGATGGTAGCTGGGTGAAGGAGCGCCTGCAGCCGTAAGCGGAACGCCCCCTCGCAGAACACCAGACCATCGCTTGCGGTGGTCTTTTTCGTTTCTGGACTCGGAGGTGATCGTGTTCGTACAAAACCGTCTCAGTAGCTGGATCGCCGGCATCCGCCAACAGATCGCGCTGCCGTTGCGCATCGAATTGTGGAACGGCCAGCACGTCGACTTTTCCAACGAGGCGCCGCGCGTGACGATACGCCTGCCCAATGTGTCGGCGGCGCGCTACCTGCTGACGCCGTCGCTGTCCAACCTGGGCGCGGCCTATGTCGAGGGCGCGATCGAGGTCAGGGGCCGCGCGCACGACATGATCGCCATCGTCAACGCGCTGGCGCGCACCACGCTCAAGGCCGAGGGCAAGTTCGCCCGCATCGTGCGCAGCATGGGCCACAGCAGGCAGCAGGACGCCGAGGCGGTCCGCTACCATTACGACGTCTCCAACGAGTTCTACCAGCAGTTCCTCGATCCGGCCATGGTGTATTCCTGCGCCTACTTCGAGCACGGCGACGAGGACCTGGCCAGCGCCCAGGCCAAGAAGATCGACCACATCCTGCGCAAGATCGAGCTGCGGCCCAAGCAGACGCTGCTCGACATCGGCTGCGGCTGGGGCGCGCTGGCGATACGGGCGGCGCAGCACTACCAGGCGCGCTGCGTCGGCATCACGCTGTCGGAAAACCAGTACCAGCTGGCCAAGGAGCGCGTGCGGCGCGCCGGGCTGGAGCACCTGGTCGAGATCCGCCTGCAGGACTACCGCGACGTGCGCGGCCAGTTCGACCGCATCACCAGCGTCGGCATGTTCGAGCACGTGGGCGTCAAGCAGTTGCCCGGGTATTTCGCCACCATCCACCAGTTGCTGGCGCCGGACGGCGTGGTGATGAACCACGGCATCACCACCACCGATCCCGACAACGGCGAGACGCCCTACGGCGGCGGCGCCTTCATCGACAAATACGTGTTCCCGCAGGGCGAACTGGCGCACATCGGCCATGTGCTGAAGGCCATGCAGCAGGGCAAGCTGGAAGTGTCGGACGTGGAAAACCTGCGCCGCCACTACGCCCGCACCTGCGCCATCTGGACCGACAATTTCGAGGCCAACACCGCGCGCGCGCAGGCGCTGGCGGGCGACAAGCGCTATCGCATCTGGCACGTCTACCTGGCCGGGTGCAGCTACGCGTTCGAGCAGGACTTGATCAGCCTGTACCAGATCGTCGGCCGCAAGGCGGGCCAGCGCAGCGCGGCGCTGCCGTGGTCGCGCCGGCACATGTATCCGCAGCCGGCCGCCGTCGGCGCGCACTACGCGCTGAGCGATGGCGGCGTGCCGTCGTTCACGCTGCTTCAGGAAGACGGCGGCGCGGCCATGGCGTCGACGCCGCCGGCTATCAAGTCCTTCAGCGCCACGTAGACTTGCCGCAGGGCCGGCTCCAGCCGGCCGGCCGCCAGCTGCCACGGCTGGCCGGCGTGCAGCGCGGCCGACAGTTGCTCGGCCAACGCCACCGCGCGCGCCGCGCCGAAGTTCACCAGCACGCCCTTCAGGCTGTGCACCGCGCGCGTGCTGCGCTGCAGCTCGCCCGAGGCCAGCGCCGCGCACAGGTCCTGCCACAGCTGCGGGCCGTCGTGCAGGAACAGCGCGGCCAGTTCCAGCAGCAGTTCGGCGTCGCCGTCCAGCCTTTGCAGCGCGCCGCGCCAGTCCAGCAGTTGCTGGCCGCTGTCCGGCTGGTAGCGCAGCAACATTTCGCGCAGCTGCTGGCTGTCGACCGGCTTGGCCAGGTAGTCGTCCATGCCGGCGTCCAGGCAGCGCTCGCGGTCGCCGGTCATGGCGCGCGCGGTCATCGCGATGATCGGCACGTGGCCGCCCTGCGCCGATTCGCGCAGGCGGATCTGGCGGGTGGCGGCCAGGCCGTCCAGGCCCGGCATCTGCACGTCCATCAGGATCAGGTCGTACTCGCCCTGGCCGGCCCGGTCCAGCACGGCCATGCCGCTGTCGACCAGCGTGACGCGGTGGCCCAGTTTTTCCAGCAGCCGCATCGCCAGCCGCTGGTTGACCGGGTTGTCCTCGGCCAGCAGCACCCGCAGGCCGCCGCGCGCCAGCGCCGGCGCGGCTGGCGGAAGATCGTCTACGCCCACCAGCAAGCCGTTGTCGTGGGCGCTGCGGTTCAGGTTTTGTCCCGGCACCAGCACGGCCAGCGGCGGCAGGGGCGCGGCCTGCGCCACGCCGGTGTGCAGCAAGGGCACGGTGAAGCTGAACACGCTGCCCTGCCCCGGCGCGCTGTGGACTTCGATCCGGCCCTGCATCAGGATCACCAGCCGGCGGCAGATCGCCAGCCCGAGGCCGGTGCCGCCGTACTCGCGCGTGGTCGAGCCGTCGACCTGGGCGAAGGCTTCGAAGATCATGTGCTGCTTTTCCGGCGGCACGCCGATGCCGGTGTCGCGCACGGCGAACACGATCTCGCTGCGGTCGTCGTGCTCGGCGGCGATCGACAGCTGCACCGTCACGCCGCCCTCGCCGGTGAACTTGATGGCGTTGCCCACCAGGTTGAGCAGCACCTGCCGCAGGCGCCCCGGATCGCCCTTCATGATGCGCGGCAGTTGCGGCGGAATCTCGGCCGCCAGCGCCAGCCCTTTCTGCCGCGCCCGCAGGCTCATGGCGCGCAGCGTGTCGCCGACCAGCTGGCGCAGGTCGAACGGCACTTCCTCGATGTCCAGCTTGCCCGCTTCGATCTTGGAGAAATCCAGGATGTCATCGACGATGTGCAGCAGCGCATCGGCCGAGGCTTTCACCAGCATCAGGTCGGCGCGCTGGTGGGCGTCGATGTCGGACTCCAGCACCAGCTCGGTCATGCCGAGGATGCCGTTCATCGGCGTGCGGATCTCATGGCTCATATTGGCCAGGAATTCGCTCTTGGCGCGGCTGGCCGCCTCGGCCGATTCGACCGCGTGCTGCATGGCGGCGCGGGCGGCGCGCTGCTCGCTGATGTCGATGAAGTAGCCCAGCATGTAGGACAGCCCGCCGCTGTTGATGACCTTGCGGCTGACCAGCACGTCGAGCGGCGGATCGAAGGTGGCCATGCGGCGCTCGGTGGTGACCATGCGGCCGCTGGACCAGGCCAGTTCGTCTTCCAGCTGGGTGGCGGCGGCCCAGCGCGGCGTGGCGAATTCCTCGACCGTGCGGCCGAGGATTTCCGCCCGCGAGCGCTGGGTGAATTCCTCGAAGCGGCTGTTGAAGCGCAGGAAGCGGCCGTCGCGGTCCTTGAGGAAGATGGGGATGGGCAGCTGGTCGAGGATCTGCTCGGTCAGCTCCTGCTGGTCGCGGGCGGCCCGGTCTTCGGACGGCGCCCGCAGCTGCACCTGCAGGTCGGCGTGCAGCTCGCGCTGCAAGCCGGCCAGGCGCGCGGTGCGCTTGTCGCGCCAGGTGCCGACGTTGCCGCGCTGCTGGCGGTTTTCCTTGCGCAGCAGCGCGTTGGCCGAGCGCAGCTGCAGCACTTCCGCCTCCATCTCGGCCAGCGCGGCCAGTTGCGGCTCCAGCAGGCGCGCCAGTTCCTGCGCGTCGGAGGTGTGCAGTGCTTGCCGTATCAGGGCGACGTGGCGGTCCTGGTCCATGGCCGCGTCAGGCCGTCGGCGCGGCGGCGGCGCCATGCTCGTCGCGGAAGCGGGCGCGGATGGCCTGCACGTCGTCCCAGCGCTGCAGCAGCGCATCCACGCAGCGCGGATCGAAATGCGTGGCGCAGTTGTCCAGCAGGTGCTGGCGCGCGTCCTCCATGCTCCAGGCCTGCTTGTACGGGCGCACGCTGGTCAGCGCGTCGAACACGTCGGCCACGGCGACGATGCGGCCCACCAGCGGGATGGCCTCGCCGGCCAGGCCGCGCGGATAACCCTGGCCGTCGTAGCGCTCGTGGTGGGTCAGCGCGATCTCGGCCGCCAGCTTGAGCATGCGCGCCTGGCAATCCTTGAGGATGTTGTAGCCGATCTCGGCGTGCTGGCGCATGACGACCATCTCTTCCGGGTCCAGGCGGCCGGGCTTGAGCAGGATGTGGTCGGGCGTGCCGACCTTGCCGATGTCGTGCATCGGGGCGGCGTTGAGCACGTCCTGCTGCTGTTCCTCGGACTGGCCCAGCTGCTCGGCGATCAGGCGCGAGTAGTGGGCCATGCGCTGGATGTGGGCGCCGGTTTCGGGGTCGCGGTATTCGGAGGCGCGGCACAGCAGCATGATGGTTTCCTGCTCGCGCGCGCGCAGCTCGGCGGTGGCCTTGGCCACCTCCTCGGCCAGCCAGGTGGCGCGGTGCTGCAAGCTCAGCGTGGCGCTGCGCAGTGCCAGCATGTTGCGGGTGCGGGCCAGGAACTCGACCTTGTCGATCGGCTTGATGAGGAAATCGCTGGCGCCGTTTTCCAGCGCGCGGTGGCGCACGTCGACGTCGACGCTGGCGGTGACCATCAGCACCGGCGGGCGCTGGTCGGGCGGCGCCTCCAGCCGGGCGATCAGTTCCAGGCCGTTCATGTCCGGCATCATGTAGTCGACGATCAGCAGGTCGTAGGGATGGGTGTTGCACCAGGTCAGCGCCTCGCGCGCCGACTGGAAGCTGATCGTGCTCACGTCTTTCAGTTTGTCGACCAGGCGCGACATCAGCACCAGGTTGATATGGGTATCGTCGACCAGCACCACCTTCATGCGTATCCCCTGGTTGTTTTATTTTAAGCGATGCGCGTAGGTGCTCTTGAACTTGGCGACCTTGGGCGCCACCACGAAGGCGCAATAGCTTTGCAGCGGATGCTGGCTGAAGTAATCCTGATGGTAGGCCTCGGCCGCATAGAAGGTCGAGGCCGGCGCCAGTTCGGTGACGATGGGCGCGTCCCAGACCCCGGCCATCTGCGCGATCACCTGGCGCGCCGTGGCTTCCTGCTGCGGCGACTGGTAAAAGATCACCGAGCGGTACTGGGTGCCGACGTCGTTGCCCTGGCGGTTCAAGGTGGTCGGGTCGTGGATGGTGAAGAAGATTTCCAGCAGGTCGCGAAAACCGATGACGGCGGGATCGAATTGCAATTTCACCACCTCGGCATGGCCGGTGTCGCCGGCGCAGATCTGCTCGTAGGTGGGATCGGGCTGGTGGCCGCCGGTGTAGCCGGACTCGACATGGGCAACGCCCTTGACGCGGGCAAACACCGCCTCGGTGCACCAGAAGCAGCCGCCGCCCAGATAGGCCGTTTCGAGCGCCGTGCCCGGCGCGGACTGACTAGTCATGACTCCCTCGCGTAGAAGAATGCCCATGGGTTCACTGTAACGCAAACCAGCAGCGCGTGCACCTGCATTTGGCTTCAGCGCAGAGACCATGACAAACCCGACTCACAATGAGGCGGAATCAAAGACAGGCTAAATCGTTATTTTTTCTCAAATCACAGTACTTGAGCCCGCTGTAATTTTTAGTTCTTTGCGCAACAGCGGGAGCTTGAGAAATGGATCAGGAATTGGAACTAAGCGGAAAACAATGGGCTAGGAAATTTCCGGGAAGTGTAGACACAAAAGATCTATCGGGGAATTTTCGTCTTGCTGTGGAAGGCTTTATTTATGCGATGCAAGAGGCGGGAATTAAAGTAAAAATCAATGCCACTTTTAGACCGACGAAACGATCATATCTTATGCACTATTCTTATAGAATTGCAAAAAATGGATATGATCCGAAAAAAGTTCCTTCAATGCAGGGAGTGAACATAAACTGGGACCACGGTACAAAAGAGGAATCCGTAAAAGCTGCCAGGGACATGACTTCGGCTTTAGACATACAAACACTGCAGACAAAACCGGCCCTCCGCTCTCAACACAATGCAGGGCTTGCTATCGATATGAATATTTCATGGGGAAAAATGGTCGAAATCAAGGACGCGAGTGGCACCATAGTCAAAATCAATACGTTGCCAAGGACCGGCATGAACAAGCAATTGATAGACGTTGCGAGGACTTATGGCGTGAAAAAATACAATGGACCTGGGCGAGATTTTCCACATTGGTCAAACAATGGTCGATAGATCAAGGAGATTGATATGCGAGTTCGATACTTATTTTTTCCTCTCATCCTCACGTCTTCGCTAGCTTTCCCTGTCGAAAATTCACCTCAAGATGTAAGGAAATTTATTTACAACGCTGGTGCATGTGAGCATTTAGGGGGCGAATACGACGGAGAGCTTCCCAAGGAAGAGAAAGAGCAGATACGGAGAGACATTGACAAATATTGCGGGGGAGCCAAAAGCCAGTTTGGCATTCTAAAAGACAAATACAAGAACAATCCGACACTACTTAAACGAATAAAGAACAACTATAACGATAGTGTGGCGAGCTATAAAAAATCGCCTTAAGGGGCCGCCGGCCAGATGCGTCTTTTTAAGCGCTGTGTCTGGCAAGGACCGAGTAGTCATGACGCCCTCGTGTCGAAAAATATTCAGGTGCTCCTTGTAGTGCAAACCAAGGCAATACGCTATCGGACGACAAACTTTGGCATAATGGCTGAAAAGTCACAGGTCCACCATGCACACTCGCTCTCCCCGCGCCGACCAGCGCCCCTTCGATACCAGCCATTTTCGCCAGGCGCTGGGCCAGTTCGCCACCGGCGTCACCGTCATCACCACCCGGCTGGCGGACGGCACCTTCCGCGGCCTGACGGCCAGCTCCTTCAATTCGGTGTCGCTGGACCCGCCGCTGGTGCTGTGGAGCCTGGCGACCACGGCCAACAGCATGCCCATCTTCACCGGCAATTCGCACTACGTCATCAATGTGTTGTCGGCCGACCAGGCGCATCTGGCCAAGCAGTTCGCCACGCGCGGCATCGATCCGTGGCTCAACACCGAATACGAGCTGTCGCGCACCGGCCAGCCCATCCTCAAGGGCGCCTCGGCCTGGTTCGAATGCCACAACCGCAGCCGCTACCCGGAAGGCGACCACGTGATTTTCGTCGGCGAGGTCGAGCTGTGCGAGTTTTCCCCCTCCCCGCCGCTGATTTTCCACAGCGGCCAGTTCGGCAGCCTGGGCTAAAAACGGAAATTGGTGTCGCCATTTGAAAAGCCGTTCCGGTGGCCGCGGCATAGAATGCGGGCAGCCTTCACCAATTTTCATAATGAGAGACCACTATGAGCCAAGCCCGCGCCCAATTCCACTGGGATGATCCCCTGCTGCTGGACCAGCAACTGACCGACGACGAGCGCATGGTGCGCGACGCCGCCGCCGCCTATTGCAAGGACAAACTGGCGCCGCGCATCCTGGACGCCTTCCGCCACGAGAAGATGGACACCACGATCTTCCGCGAGATGGGCGAACTGGGCCTGCTGGGCCCGACCATCCCGGAACAGTACGGCGGTCCCGGCCTGAACTACGTGGCCTACGGCCTGATCGCGCGCGAAGTCGAACGCATCGACTCCGGCTACCGTTCGATGATGAGCGTGCAGTCGTCGCTGGTGATGGTGCCGATCTACGAGTTCGGCACCGAAGAACAGAAACAGAAATACCTGCCGAAACTGGCCACCGGCGAGTGGATCGGCTGCTTCGGCCTGACCGAGCCCAACCACGGTTCCGATCCGGGCTCGATGATCACCCGCGCCAAGAAGGTGCCGGGCGGCTACTCGCTGAGCGGCGCCAAGATGTGGATCACCAACTCGCCGGTCGCCGACGTGTTCGTGGTCTGGGCCAAGGACGATGAGGGCGCGATCCGCGGCTTCGTGCTGGAAAAAGGCATGGCCGGCCTGAGCGCCCCTGCGATCCACGGCAAGTTCGGCCTGCGCGCTTCGGTGACCGGCGAGATCGTGATGGACGAGGTGTTCTGCCCGGAAGAGAACGCCTTCCCGGACGTGCGCGGCCTGAAGGGTCCGTTCACCTGCCTGAACTCGGCACGCTACGGCATCGCCTGGGGCGCGCTGGGCGCGGCCGAGGATTGCTGGCACACCGCGCGCCAGTACGTGCTGGACCGCCATCAGTTCGGCCGTCCGCTGGCCGCCAACCAGCTGGTGCAGAAGAAGCTGGCCGACATGCAGACCGAGATCACGCTGGGCCTGCAAGGCTGCCTGCAGCTGGGCCGCATGAAGGACGCCGGCACGGCGGCGGTGGAAATCACCTCGATGATGAAGCGTAATTCCTGCGGCAAGTCGCTGGACATCGCCCGCGTCGCGCGCGACATGCTGGGCGGTAACGGCATCTCGGACGAGTTCGGCATCATCCGCCACATGGTCAACCTGGAAGTGGTCAATACCTACGAAGGTACGCACGACATCCACGCGCTGATCCTGGGCCGCGCCCAGACCGGCATCCAGGCGTTCCAATAAAACGCTGGACGTAAAAAAACCCGCCGGCACCGAACGCGATCTTGAGCGCGTTCAGGCTGGCGGGTTTTTTTTCGCTCAGCTTTTTAGAAGCCTTTGTAGTTATAGCCAATGCTGACACTGACGGCCAGCGGATCCAGGCGCACGTCCTGGGTCTGGCCGGTCGAGAAGTGGACCTTGGTTTTCAGCTTGGTCTTGATGACGGTGGCGTCGATGAACCATTTCTCGTTGATCTTCACGGTGCCGCCGATCTGGTAGCTCAGCGCCCACTTGTCGTCCAGCTTGTAGGTGGTGCCCGGGCCGCCGGTATTGAGCAGCGCGGTCAGCTGGCCGGAACCGGTCTCTTTCTGGAACATCGCGTAGGTGATGCCCAGGCCCACATACGGACGGAACATCGAATTGGCCGGCAGGAAGCGGTACTGCACAAACGCCGTCGGCGGCAACACTTCCGAGGTGCCCAGCTTGCCCGTGCCCTCGATGGCGCCGGCGCCGATCAGGTCGTGCTTGTACGGCAGGCCCAGGTCGATCTCGGCCGAGATGTTATCGGTCAGCATGTAGGCAATCGCGAAGCGCGGCTTGGTGTCGGCGCCGACGTCGGCCTTGGTGCCCGGCAGCGCCGGCGCCGAGACATCGCCCGAATCCACTTTCGGCGTGATCTTGTTGATGCCCAGCGTGCCCAGCCAGGTGCCGGCGGTTTGTTGCGCCGATGCCGCCGAGGCTACCGTCAGTGCGGCGGCCAGCGCCAGCAGTTTTACCGTGTTCTTCATATCGTCTCCTGATTTATTGTGTTGTGAGTCCGGCAGCCGTCCGCCCGGAGGCGGCGGCTGCCTGCGACGACTGAATTACAGCCAGCCCTTGACGACCAGCTTCTCGGCCACGTAGCGGGCCAGCAGCAGGTTGTTGAATGGCGTCGGGTGGACTTCGTCGGCAAAGGACCAGTGGCTGATGTCGCCAGCCTTGACGTTGCCGGCGTTGCAGGTCAACGAAGTGCCCAGCGGATTGGTCGCTGCGGTCAGGTTGCAGGCCGGTTCTTCCACGTTGGTCAGGCCGTATGGACCAGGGTTGGTCGCCTGGTCGTGGCTGACGGAGAACACGTCGACGATCAACACTTTCGGTTCCGACGCCAGGGCGGTGGTCAGCGCGCCATTGAAGGCCGAGACCATGGCATTGATCAGCGGCTGCGTGCTCGGCTTGCTGCGGCCCGACGGCGTGGTGGCCACGTCCGGCAGGTTGTTCACGGTGACGTAGTTGGCGCCGTTGGCGACGATCTTGGTCTTGACCAGGGCTGCCAGTTCCGTGCCGGCGGTCGCCATCGCGGTGATCAGCTCCGGACCGTGCGCGGCGGCGTAGTCGGCGCCGGCCTTGGCGCCGGCGGCGGTAGCGTCGGTGGTGGCCTTGGCCACCATCGGGCCCCAGACAGCCTGCGAAGCGACCGCCGAATTGCCTGGCTGGACCGCTGCGGTGCCAACCGCGACCTGGGTGATGCTGGTCTGGCTGCTGCCGGCGCGGGCTGCTTCCGTTTGCGCGGCCAGGCCTATGGCGGCGGCGGCGCTCTTCGGATCGGTGGCGCCGGCGGCCAGTTGGCCGACCAGGCTGGTGACATAGGCGACGCCGCCGGCGGCGGTGCCGGCAGCGGTGGCCTCGGCGCTCAGCTTGGCCAGATTGAACAGTGCGTCGTTGCCGCCGGCCATGACGAACACCATTTCATCGCCCTTGAACTTGCCGCCGACCGCCTTCAGGTGGTTGTCGATCTGGGTGGCGACCGGGATGGTCAGCGCGCCCAGCGGGCTGCCGGTCAGCTTGTTGCCCGGGCCGACAGGATTGGTGACGCGGGCGCCGCCCTGGGCGTAGCCGTAGCAGTTGGCGTGGGCCACTTGCGGCACCGAGAAACCTTTGGTGGCGTCGCCGTCGAGGCCGGTCAGGGCCGCGCACGGCGCGGCAACGCCCAGCTGGGCGGCGACCAGTTCGGTCCAGTTCTTGCCGGTCAGCGTGGAGACGGTGGCGGAGCTATCGCCATTGATCGTAAATTTGCCACCCTTGAGCGCCGCGACCGTGCCGACTGCGTAGGAGCCGACGTCGGACAGGCTGTCGCCGAACGATACCTGGCCGCTATACTTGACCTTGATGGTTTGGTCGCCGGGCTTGGGATCGGTGCCGCCGCAACCCGCCAGAACGGCCAGGGTCATTGCCGCGAGTGCAAATTTAGTATGACGCATGTTGTCTCCTAGAAAAATTTTTTTATAGTGTGATACGAACGGCCGTGCTATTCGCAACCCAACTAATATGCCAGCCTTATCCGGGAATGTATAGGGGAGCACATAAAAACCCGGGCAATTGGCTAGCGTTTGTGGCAAAAAAGAACGCTTGCTCGGCTGTATTTTCATAGAGACAACTTACACCAAATCTATTTCACCGGCCTGGTGCAGAATCAAAGAAGTTTCTTGCTTCGCGGAGGCAGAATGGCGCCACCAGGCCGGCGTGATAGGCGTCGTTGACCGCCTTGTCGGCGGCCACCGACGAGCCGGTGGCGGCGAGCACGGAAAGACGCAGCACCTGCTTGGCGGCGGCGAATTCGGCGCGCGTGGTGCGATACGGGACCAGCAACGCCGAGTCGTCCACGTCCAGCACCGTCAGCAGGCCGGAGGCGATGCCGCGCACGCTGAAATACTCGCTGGTGGCGTCGGTATTGGCGAACGGCACCAGCGGATCCTGGTTGCCGCCGCACAGGAACAGCGGCGCGGTCGGCGTGTAGGTGCGCAGGTCGTTCCGCAGCAGCCACTTGCGCAGCGGCTGGGCCGGCGAGCAGGCCAGCGGCGCGCCGCGGCTGGCGTTGCACGGATTGGCCTTGAGGTCGGCCAGGTAGCCGTTGCGGTAGCTGGTCTTCATCAGGTGGTCGGCGCCGAAATAGGAGGCGTAGCCTGACGCCTGCGGCAAGGAATCCTGGGCGAACAGCACATCGTTCGGCAGCTTGCCGGCCGCGACCAGGTCGCCCAGCCCCTGCGTGCCCGGCAGCAGCGTGTCGATGCCGGTGGCGTACTTGGCTTCGTAGATATCGTCCAGGCTGTTGTAGATGGCGCCGCCGGCGCGCTGGCCGGCGTTGATCAGCATCGGCAGGAAGCCGCTCGAACCCATGGTCGGCGCGCCGTTGTAGATGCTGTCGCCGAACTGCAGCAGCGCATACGGGCCGGACATCGGCGCCGCCGCCGTGACCGTGAATTCGCTCGGATACTTGACCTGCATCGCGCGCTGGGTGGCCAGCGCCACGAAGCCGCCTTGAGAGTAACCGCTCACCATCAGCCGGCTGGAAGGGGTGGCGCCGATGCTGCCGAACACGCTGCGGGCGGCGCGCAAGGCGTCCACCATGTCATTCGATTGCTGGTCGGCGTCCAGGTAGGGGTGGTAGGCCAGCGACGAGCCCGCATAGCCGGCGTAGTTCGGCGCCACCACGATGTAGCCCTGGGTCGCGAACATCGCCGCCACCAGCAGCGCCTCGGTGCCGGACAGATTGGACATGTCGGTGCTCTTGCGCGGCGACGTGCCGTGCGCGTACAACATCACCGGACGGGCGCCCTGGCAGGCCGGGTTGCTGCCGGAGGGCACGATGATGGCGGTGCTGGCGTCGGTGTCGGCCGCCACCGAGTCGACGGTGTGGTACTTGAGGGTGTAGGTGGTCACGGCGCAGGTCGGCGTGCCGGTCATGGCGCTGCCGAGGAGAATGGCGCTGTCGACCAGCTTCCTCATGACGGCCGGATCGACGGTGCTGGCCATGGCGCCGCCGCCGATCGCGGCCGGCACCAGCGTGGCGCCGCCGATCGGCACGCCGCGCAGCTGGACCGGCGGCTGCGTCACCACGCTGCCGCCGCTGCGGTCGCCGGCCGAGCCGCCGCCACCGCCACAACAGACCAGCAACACGACGAGGGAGATCGGGGAATAGCGGGCGGCGTTGAACATGATGCATCCTTGGATAAGGCGCAGGGCGCGCGAGCAGCCTCTGCCGGTAGGTCAAGGTCGCCGGGCTGTTTTTTCGTCCGGCAACGCTTTAGCTTAGCAGAAAAGCAAGCCCGTCGCACCACCCTGTTGCGACGGCCACACAACTCATTTTTTCAACAGTGACGCGATGATACCGGCCGAGCCGAACACCGAACGGCGCAGGCGGTCGTTGACGCCCAGCCATTGTGGGCCCTGCGGCGGGGTCTCCACCAGGATCAGGTCGGAGCCGGTCTGGTCCATGTCGCGCAGCGCCGCGTACAGGCCGTAGGCGTAGCCGGCCGGATCGGCCGGCAGCATGCGTTGCGACCGCAGCTGCGCCAGCGCCGGCAGGGCGTGGCCGATCAACGCCAGCTTGACGCCGCGCGCCTGCAACTGCGCCAGCGCGGCGGTCAGCTCGGCTTGCGCCAGCATGGTGACCGGGGTGCGCGGCGCGTAGTGCGATTCCAGCGTGCCGGAGGCGCGCGGGGCGGCCTGGTCCGGCGCGGCCGGCAGCGCGCCGATGACGTCGGCGATCTGCTGCGCGCTGATGTGGCCGGGACGCAGCAGCACCGGGCCGTGCGTGGCCAGGCGCGACAGGTCGACGATGGTCGATTCGATGCCGACCTGGCTGGCGCCGCCTTCCAGCACGGTGCTCAGCAACGCGCCGCTGCAGGCTTCGCCGTCGGTGGCGCCGTCGTCCCGCTGGTCCAGGCCGAACTCGTCGCGCACGTGTTGCGCGGTGGTCGGGCTGACGTTGCCGAACTTGTTGGCCGACGGCGCGGCCACGCCGCCCTTGCCGCCCTTGAAGGCGCTCAGCAAGGCGATCGCCACCGGATGCGACGGGCAGCGGATGCCGACCGTGTCCTGGCCGCCGGAGACGGCGTCGGGGATGTGGCTGGCGCGTTTCAAGATCAGGGTCAGCGGTCCCGGCCAAAAGGCGTCGACCAGCTGGCGCGCTTCCGGCGGAATGTCGGTGACCCAGTAGTCGAGCTCGGCGCCGGGGGCGACGTGCACGATCACCGGATGGTCGTTCGGCCGGCCCTTGGCCTGGTAGATGCGGGCCACGGCCGCCGGGTTCTCGGCGTCGGCGCCCAGGCCGTAGACGGTCTCGGTGGGGAAGGCCACCAGGCCGCCCTGCTCCAGGATCGCCGCCGCCGCCGCGATGGCGCTGCGATCGGCTACCGATGCGGCCTGCTGCTTCACGGTGCGATACCGAGTATCACGCAGGCGGCGTTGAGCTGCTGCTGCGCTTGCGCCAAGGTCGGCGCGATGAAGGTCAGGTGACCCATCTTGCGGGCGCGGCGCGGATCGTCCTTGCCGTACAGGTGCAGACAGGCGCCCGGCAGCGCCAGCACCTGGTCCCACGCCGGTTCGCGCGGGTTGCCATCACCTTCATCGCTGTCGTCGGTGAACCAGACGTCGCCGAGAATATTGAGCATCACGGCCGGCGAATGCTGGCGCACATCGCCCAGCGGCAGCCGCGCCATCGCGCGCACCTGCTGCGCGAACTGGCTGGTGACGCAGGCGTCCATCGTGTAGTGGCCGCTGTTGTGCGGACGCGGCGCCATCTCGTTGACCACCAGGCTGCCGTCGGTGAGCACGAAGAACTCGATGCACAGCACGCCGACGTAACCGAGCTCGGCGACGATGGCTTGCGCCGCCTGTTGCGCGATCCTGGCGCTGGCGTCGCACACGTTCGGGCCCGGCACGGTGGTGGTGAACAGGATGCCGTCGCGGTGGACGTTCTCGGCGATCGGATAGACCACCGATACACCGTCGGCGCCACGGGCGGTCAGCACCGAGACCTCGTAGGCCAGCGGCAGCATCTTCTCCAGCAGGCAGGTCACGCCGTCCATGCTGTCGAAGGCGGCGCGCACGTCCTCGCGGCTGCGCACCCGGACCTGGCCCTTGCCGTCGTAACCCATGCGCACGGTCTTCAGGATGCCCGGCAGCAGCTCGTCGCCGATGGCGGCGATGTCCTCATGCGAGGCGATCACCTTGTGCGGCGCCGGCAGCACGCCCGACTTGGGCGCGCAATCGACGAAGAAGCGTTTCTCGGCGATGCGGTCCTGCGCCACCGACACGCCGTGCGCGTTCGGTGCGACAAACACTTGCTGCGCCAGGCGCGACAGGCTGTCGGCCGGCACGTTCTCGAATTCGGTGGTGACGGCCAGGCATTGCGCGGCCAGCGCGTCGAGGCCGGCGGCATCGCTGTAGCCGGCTTCAACCAGGCGCTGCGCGACCTGCCCGGCGGGACAATCGGCCGCCGGTTCCAGCACGGCCACTTGATAGCCCATGCTTTGCGCGGCCTGGGCGAACATGCGGCCCAGCTGGCCGCCGCCCATCACCCCCAGCCAGGCTGGCGGATTGGCGGCTGGAAGGATAGGTGTAAACAGTTTGCTCATTTATTCCAGCGGTAAAGTCATGGCCTTGGCGGCTTCGGTTTGCGTGACGCGGAATGCTTCCAGCCGGTCGGCCAGCGCATCGTCGTTGGCGGCGATCATGGCGACCGCCGTCAGCGCGGCGTTGGCGGCGCCGGCTTCGCCGATGGCGAAGGTGGCCACCGGCACGCCCTTGGGCATCTGCACGATGGACAGCAGCGAATCCTCGCCGCGCAGGTACTTGGACGGCACCGGCACGCCCAGCACCGGCACGATGGTCATCGCCGCCACCATGCCAGGCAGGTGGGCGGCGCCGCCGGCGCCGGCGATGATGGCGCGCAGGCCGCGCGCGCGGGCGCTCTTGGCATAGGCGTACATCTCGTCCGGCATGCGGTGCGCGGAAATCACTTGCGCTTCAAACGGCACGCCGAACTGCTTGAGGATGGCGACCGCGTTCCGCATCACGTCCCAGTCCGACGACGAACCCATGATGACGCCGACCAGTGGCTTGTTCTGATCCATGTTATGCCTTCAGCTTCTGGCCGGTCAGGCGCTCGATCGCTTCGAAGTACTTGGCCTGGGTCTTGTCGATGACGTCGGCAGGCAGCGCCGGCGCCGGTGCGGTTTTGCCCCAGCTCAGGGTTTCCAGGTAGTCGCGCACGAACTGCTTGTCGAACGACGGCGGCGACATGCCGGGCTGGTACGAATCCGCAGGCCAGAAGCGCGACGAGTCGGCGGTCAGCACTTCGTCCATCAGGTGCATGACGCCGTTGTCGTCCAGGCCGAATTCGAACTTGGTGTCGGCGATGATGATGCCGCGCGTGGCGGCGTAGTCGGCGGCGGCCTTGTACAGGGCGATGCTGACGTCGCGCATCTTGGCGGCCAGTTCGGCGCCGATGCGGCTTTCCATGTCGGCGAAGCTGATGTTCTCGTCGTGCTCGCCCAGGTCGGCCTTGGCGGCCGGGGTGAACAGCGGCTCCGGCAGCTTCTCAGCCTGTTGCAGGCCGGCCGGCAGCTTGATGCCGCAGATGCTGCCGGTGTCCTGGTAGTCCTTCCAGCCCGAACCGATGATGTAGCCGCGCACCACCGCCTCGACCATGATCGGCTTCAGGCGCTTGGCGACCACGGCGCGGCCCTTGACCTGCTCCACTTCGTCGGCGGCGACCACCGATTCCGGCGCCACGCCGGTCAGGTGGTTGGGCACGATGTGGCCGAGTTTCTCGAACCAGAAATCGCTCATCTGGTTCAGGACCATGCCCTTGCCGGGGATAGGCTCGTTCATGACGACGTCGAACGCCGACAGGCGGTCGGTGGTGACGATCAGGATCTTGTCGTCGCCGACTGCGTAGTTGTCGCGGACTTTGCCGTGGCCGAGCAGTGGCAGGGAGTGGATGGAGGTCTGGTAAAGGCTGTTCATAGCGGGAGGTGGATAGACTAGCGGTATAGAAAAGCGAAAACCGGCGCAGGGAAAACCTTGCTAGCCGGTCAAGAGAGTTGGACCGATTCCCGAAAGAATCAGTCCGTTCCAAAACAGAATTTTACTTCACAATCTGCGACAGCTCGCCGGCCTTGTAGCGCTCGGCCATTTTTTCCATCGGGATGACCTTGATCTTCGACGCCTGGCCTTCGCAGCCGAAGGCCTGGAAGCGGGCGCGCACGACCAGCTCGGCGGCGGCGCGGGCCGGCTTGAGGAAGTCGCGCGGGTCGAACTTCGACGGGTTCTGGAACAGGTATTGACGCACGGCGGCGGTCATGGCCAGACGGATGTCGGTGTCGATGTTGATCTTGCGTACGCCGTGGCGGATGCCTTCCTGGATCTCTTCGACCGGCACGCCGTAGGTTTCCTTCATGTCGCCGCCGAATTCGCGGATGATGGCCAGCAGTTCCTGCGGCACCGACGACGAACCGTGCATCACCAGGTGGGTGTTGGGGATGCGGGCGTGGATTTCCTTGATGCGGTCGATGGCCAGGATGTCGCCGGTCGGCTTGCGGGTGAACTTGTAGGCGCCGTGCGAGGTGCCGATGGCGATCGCCAGCGCGTCGCACTGGGTGCGCTGCACGAAGTCGGCGGCCTGGGCCACGTCGGTCAGCAGCTGTTCGCGGGTCATGGTGCCGTCGGCGCCGTGGCCGTCTTCCTTGTCGCCCTTCATGGTTTCCAGCGAACCGAGCACGCCCAGTTCGGCTTCCACGGTGACGCCGATGGCGTGCGAGAACTTGACCACTTCGCGCGACACTTCGACGTTGTAGTCGTAGGAGGCGACCGACTTGCCGTCCGCTTCCAGCGAGCCGTCCATCATCACCGAGGTGAAGCCGGAGCGGATCGCGCCCATGCAGACCGCCGGCGACTGGCCGTGGTCCTGGTGCATGACGACCGGGATGTGCGGGTAGGCTTCGACGGCGGCGTCGATCAGGTGGCGCAGGAAGGCTTCGCCGGCATATTTGCGGGCGCCGGCCGAAGCCTGCATGATGACCGGGCTGTTCAGCGCGTCGGCCGCGGCCATGATGGCCTGCACTTGCTCCAGATTGTTGACGTTGAATGCAGGGATGCCATAGCCGTTTTCAGCGGCGTGGTCCAGCAGTTGGCGCATGGATACGAGGGACATGGTAATACTCCAAACAATAAAAAAACCTGGTTGCCGGAGCCGGCCAGCCTCGTTGTTCGAGGCTGGCCACCCTCGTTCCGCGAGGGGGCGCTGCCGGACTTACTTGGTAAATTCTCCAACCTTGACGATCTTCAGCGCATTGGTGCCGCCGACCTGGCCCATCGGCTCGCCCCAGGTGACGACGATCATGTCACCCTTCTTGGCGATGCCGTTCTCGACCAGCAGATCCTCGGCCTGTTTCAACACTTCCGCGCTGCCGGCCTTCTGCAGCAGATTGTAGGCCTTCACGTTGCGGTACAGCGCCACCTTGCGCTGGGTCGTCACGCTCGGCGTCAGCGCGAAGATCGGCGTATCGATGTTGTGGCGGCTCATCCACAACGCGGTCGAGCCGGACTCGGTCAGCGCCACGATCGCCTTCACCGCCAGATGGTGCGCGGTGAACAGCGCGGCATAGGCGATCGACTGGTCGATCCGGGTGAAGGTCGCATTGAGGAAGTCGGCGTCGAGCTTGTTGTACTCGGACTGCTCGGCTTCCACGCAAATGGCGGCCATCATTTCCACCGTTTCAATCGGATAACGGCCCGAGGCGGTTTCCGCCGAGGTCATCACCGCATCCGTGCCGTCCAGCACCGCGTTGGCCACATCCGATACCTCGGCGCGGGTCGGCACGGCGTTGAAGATCATCGACTCCATCATCTGGGTCGCGGTGATCGCCAGCTTGTTCGACTCGCGCGCCATGCGGATCATGCGCTTCTGCAGCGCCGGCACCGCCGCGTTGCCCACTTCCACCGCCAAATCGCCACGCGCCACCATGATGCCGTCGGAAGCGTCGAGGATCTCTTGCAGCACAGGGATCGCTTCGGCGCGTTCGATCTTGGCGATCATCAGCGGCTTGTGGCCGAACGGCTCGCCGGCGATATTGGCCAGCTGACGCGCCATTTCCATGTCGGTCGCACTTTTCGGGAACGAGATCGCCAGGTAATCGCACTGGAAACTCATGGCCGTCTTGATGTCTTCCATGTCCTTGGCGGTCAGCGCCGGCGCGGTCAAGCCGCCGCCCTGGCGGTTGATGCCCTTGTTATTGGACAGCTCGCCACCGATCTTCACGGTGGTGTAAATCTCATGGCCGACGATCTTGTCGACCACCAGCACGATCAGGCCGTCGTTCAGCAACAGCCTGTCGTCGGCGCGCAAATCCTGCGGCAGCGCCTTGTAGTCCAGGCCGACGCGATCCTGGTTGCCCAGCTCGCCGTTTTCGCCCCATTTCGCGTCCAGGATGAATTTATCGCCGTTCGCAAGGTCAATCTTACCATTTTCAAACTTGCCGACGCGGATTTTAGGACCCTGCATGTCGGCCATGATCGCCACTTCGCGGCCGCATTCGGCCGCCGCCTCACGCACCAGGCGCGCGCGGTCGATATGATCCTGGGCCTTGCCATGCGAGAAGTTCAGGCGCACGACATCAACGCCCGCACGTATCATTTTGACCAGGACGTTGAAGTCTGTGGAGGCTGGGCCGATCGTTGCAACAATTTTGGTACCACGGGACATAGTATTCCTTGAGCGTTGGGTCATGCGAACAGTCTCCGCAAAGGCGGCGGAGACCCGGAAAAGCTGCGCTGTTTGTGTTGCTAAGGGCCAAAATTTGTAGCAAAGCTACAAATTTCAGACCTTAATCAGGCATTAACTGGATTTTACTGTTAATTTGCTACACCGCACGACCGTGCTTTTATAGTTACTATTTTTACTGCGCCGCAGCACGCTGCGTCAAAATCTCCACCGCAGGCAAGGTCTTACCTTCCAGGAACTCCAGGAAGGCGCCGCCGCCGGTCGAGATGTAGCCGATCTGCTCGGTGATGTGGTACTTGGCGATGGCCGCCAGCGTGTCGCCGCCGCCGGCGATCGAGAACGCCTTCGAGTTGGCGATGGCCAGCGCCAGCGTCTTGGTGCCTTCGCCGAACTGGTCGAACTCGAACACGCCGACCGGGCCGTTCCAGACGATGGTGCCGGCGGCGCCGATCTGCGCGGCCAGGATGGCGGCGGTTTTCGGGCCGATGTCCAGGATCATGTCGTCGTCGGCCACGTCAGCCACATCCTTGACGGTGGCGACGGCGGTCGGCGCGAATTCCTTGGCGCAGACGACGTCGACCGGGATCGGCACCTGCGCGCCGCGCTGGGCCATGATCTCGATGATGGCCTTGGCTTCTTCGACCAGCTCGTTTTCCACCAGCGACTTGCCGATGTTCAGGCCGACGGCCTTCATGAAGGTGTTGGCGATGCCGCCGCCGACGATCAGGTTGTCGACCTTGTCGGCCAGCGCCTTCAGGATCGACAGCTTGGACGACACCTTGGAACCGGCGACGATGGCCAGCAGCGGACGGGCCGGGGCGCCCAGCGCCTTGCCCAGCGCATCCAGCTCGGCGGCCAGCAGCGGACCGGCGCAGGCGACCGGCGCGAACTTGGCGATGCCGTGCGTCGAGGCTTCCGCGCGGTGCGCGGTGCCGAAAGCGTCGTTGACGTAGATGTCGCACAAAGCGGCCATTTTCCGCGCCAGTTCGTCGCTGTTTTTCTTTTCGCCCTGGTTGACGCGCACGTTTTCCAGCAATACCACTTGGCCGGCCTGCAGCGATTCCAGGCCAGAGCCGTCAACCCAGTTCTGTTTCAGCTCGACCGGCTGGCCCAGCAGCTCGGCCAGGCGCGCGGCGACCGGCGCCAGACTGTCTTCCGGCTTGAACTCGCCTTCGGTCGGGCGCCCCAGGTGGGACGTGACCATGACCTTGGCGCCGGCGGCCGCGGCCGCCTTGATGGCCGGTACGGACGCGCGGATGCGCGTATCTTCGGTGATATTGCCGCTATCATCCTGCGGCACGTTCAAGTCGGCGCGGATGAAAACGCGCTTGCCTTGCAGCGCATTCTGGGCGATGAGATCTTGCAGACGGATGAAGTTCAAAACAGCGGACATGGTTACCCAAAGGTCGAGTTGAAGAAAGAGCGCTATTTTACCGCAAGGACGGGGGTGTTTTAACTGTTATTAAAATACATGGATCAGCCGCAAAGCCGTGTAAAAGGCCATGCCGAACACAATTGTCTGCAACATATTGCGTCGCAGCAAATAAAAGATCGTCGCCACGATGCCTGATACCAGTTTGAGATTGCTCAAATCGAGCAGCGGCTGGCTGTTCACCATGATCAGGTCCGGCGCGACGATGGCCGCCAGCGCGCAGGCCGGCGCGTAGCGCAGCATTTCCTGCACCCGCTTGGGGATGGTGAGGTGCTGGCCGATCAGCCAGAACGAGCTGCGGGTGGCGGCGGTGGCCAGCGCCAGCACGCCGATGATGATCCAGATTTCCCAATCAACCATGGTTTTTTCTCCATTTTTCGACGCCCTCTTCGATCGCCATCGAGGTCAGCATGCCGACCAGCACGGCCAGCAGCAGGCCCAGCTTGTACGGCAGGCCGGCCGCCAGCACCGACACCGCGCCGGCCACCAGCACGCCGCACAGCGCCGGCCGGCCCACCATCAGCGGGATCATCACGCAGATGATGGCCAGGGTGCCGGCAAAGCCCAGCCCCCATTCGGCGGGCACGGCGCTGCCGAGGAAGATGCCGGCGATCGAACCGACCTGCCAGGCGCCCCAGTTCGGGTACAGCAGGCCTTTCAGGTAGGACAGCTTGCCCACCTGCGGCGCGGCGCTCGGGTATTTATGCAGGAACAGGGCGACCGTCATGTCGCCGGCCACGTAGCCGAGCACGAAGCGCTTGCGCCACGGCAGCTGGGCGAAATGCGGCGCCAGCAGCGCCGAAAAGATGACAAAGCGCAGGTTGACCACGAAGGCGGTGGCGAAAATCACCCAGATCGGCGAGTGCGAGGCGATCAGCGGCAAGGCCGCCAGCTGGGCCGATCCGGCGAACACCAGCAAGGTCATGCCCAGCGCCTGCGGCACGGTCAGCCCGCTTTTGACCATGGCGATGCCCACCACCAAGCCCCAGGCGCCGATGCCGAACAAGGTGGGAGTGCCGGTCTTGAGGCCTTCGCGCCACGAGGGCTCGTGGTGCTCGGCGACGTAGGGCTGGGGAGGTGCGCTGCTCAATTCGGTCATGTGCGTCATCGTGTGGCATTCCCGCCACATAGCAGGCCGCACCGGGGTTGTAGAGGCGCTATTTTACCGATGATTTTTGCTCAATGCGCGAATCCGTTAAAATCGTGGTTTTCCTCAGCCTTACGGAGCACACGAATATGACCAACGCCCACACGTCCGCCGCCACCAATGCAGTTGAGCTCGAGGGCAAGGACTTGCCGGCCCACTGCCCTAACCCGGCCATGCCGCTGTGGTCGTCCCACCCACGCGTGTTCCTGGAATTCAACCACGACGGCATCGCCAAGTGCCCGTACTGCGGCACCGCCTATCGCCTGAAGCCGGGCACCGTCGTCGGTCACCACTAATATAACGCCAGCCAGCGCCCCGGAGCCAGCATGCCCACCAAGCGAGTCAAGCAGTTGAATGGCAGTGCCGCCGAGACCGAATCGGCGTTTTACGACGCGCTCAACCGCGCCGACCTGGACGCGCTGATGGCGCTGTGGGCCGACGACGACGAGATCGTCTGCGTGCATCCGGGCGGACCGCGCCTGATCGGCCATGCGGCGATCCGCAGCTCGTGGGCCGCGATCCTGGAACACGGCGGCCTGCACATCGTGCCGTCGCAGTTGCATGAAACCCACAATCTGATGAGCTCGGTGCACACCGTGGTCGAGGGCACCACCGCCGGCGGCGAGGCCGCGCACCTGGTCGCCACCAACGTCTACGTCAAGACGCCGCGCGGCTGGCGCATCGTGCTGCACCATGTGTCGGTGGCGCCGGGCGCGGCGCCGGTCGATACCCACAGCCAGATCCTGCATTGATGCCGTACTGAGTCCGTCATGAAGTACCGCGCCCCGTTCTGGCTCCCATCCGGCCATCTGCAAACCATCTATCCCGCCACCTGCATCGCCAAGCCGGCGGTGCGGTTCCGGCGCGAGCGCTGGGAAGCGCCGGACGGCGATTTCATCGATGTCGACTTCGTCGACGGCCAGCCGGGCCAGCCCTTCGTGGTGCTGTTCCACGGCCTGGAAGGCTCGTCCGACAGCCACTACGCGCGCTCGCTGATGGCCGACGTGGCCGCGCGCGGCTGGTCGGGCGCGGTGCCGCACTTCCGCGGCTGCTCCGGCGAGCCCAACCGCGCACCGCGCTTCTACCACTCGGGCGACGCCGCCGAGATCGACTGGATCGTGCGCCGCCTGCACGGCCGCAGCAGCGGCAAGTTCTACGCCGCCGGCGTCTCGCTGGGCGGCAACGCGCTGCTGCGCTGGCTGGGCGAGTCGCAGCACCAGGCCGACTTTGTCGACGCCGCCTGCGCGGTATCGGCGCCGCTGGACCTGGCGCAGGGCGGCGTCTCGCTGTCGAGCGGCTTCAACATGATCTACACGCGCATGTTCCTGCAAACGCTCAAGCCCAAGTGCATCGCCAAGCTCCAGCAGTTCCCCGGCCTGTTCGACCTCGACGCGCTGCACGCCGCGCGCGACCTGTACGCCTTCGACAACGTGGTGACGGCGCCGCTGCACGGCTACCGCAACACCGACGACTACTGGGACCGCGCCAGCGCCAAGCATGTGCTGGACGACATCACCGTGCCGACCTTGGTGCTGAACGCCAAGAACGATCCCTTCCTGCCCGGCCGCCACCTGCCGCAACGCGCGGCGCCGAACGTGGTGCTGGACTATCCCGCCGAGGGCGGCCATGTGGGCTTTGCCGTCGGCGGCCTGCCGGGCAAGCTGCACTGGCTGCCGCAGCGCCTGATCCACTTCATGGAAGGCGTCAGCGCCACCAACGACGCACTGACCGAACAACATGGATGACATCGTCAAGCAAGCGCTGGCCAAGTGGCCCAACGTGCCCTACTGCTACGGCTGGCTGGGACTGGATGCGCGCGGCAACTGGCGCATGCGCGACGAGCGCGCCCAGCATCTGAACCTGCCGGGCGACAAACTGCAGCACGCGGCGCTGGTCGCCTTCATCGTGCGCAACTACGCGGCCGACGAGCGCGGCTGCTGGTATTTCCAGAACGGTCCGCAGCGCGTGTACGTGCAGCTGGAAGCCACACCCTACATCGTCCGCACCGATCCCGCGCTGGGCTGGGCCTTGCACACGGGCGCGGCGCTGGGAGCGGTCGAGGAAGTGGTGCTGACGGAGACTGGCGCGCTGGTCTTGCGCAGCGGCGCCGTGGTGGCGCAGCTGGACGACCGCGATTTCGCCCACGTGCTGCCGCTGCTGAAAATGAACGGCGCCGCCGTGGTCGATGAAGACCTGCTGGCGTGGATGGAAGGTGCGGCGTCCGGCGCGCTGACGCTGGACGGCGTGGCCGTGCGGCGCGTGGCCGCCGCCGAACTGCCGGCGCGCTACGGCTATGTCAGCGTGCCGTGCGCCGCTGCATAAGTTCCGACTCCTGGCGCTGACGCTCGAACGGACTGGCCGGTGCCGCGCCTTCCGCGCCGCTGCGCATCTCCGCCTTGAACGCCGGGCGCGCATCGGCCTCGCGTAAATCCTTCTTGCCCTTCTCGCCCAGCTCCTCGCGGCGACGCGCCTGCAACTCGCGCTCGCGCGCATCGATCACGGCCTGGTCGTAGAAGGAAGCATCGGGCGCCTTGCGCGCGTAGCTCAGCTGGTCCAGCGCCGACAACACGCCACCCTGCAACACATACGATTCCGCCAGCGCGATATGCTGCAAGGCCAGCTTGCCCTGCTTGGAATAGGTCTGCGCCAGCAAATCGTAGGCGTCCGGATCTTCTCGGTACAGCTGCACCTGGTCGCGCAGATAGACGGCCGCCTGCTCCAGCTTGCCGGCCGCGATCAAGGCCTCGCCATATTGATGCGCGATGCCGCGCGACAGCGGGAACTGCACGTGCGCCGCGTCCGCCTCGGCCAATCCCTTTTCGATCATCGCCTTGTTGTCCGGCTGCGCCAGCTTGATCTCGATCGAGGTGCTGACGAAGATCGAATCCTGCGCCGGCCGCGCGGCCATGCTGAAGGTGCCGGCGGCGGGCGGCTTGTCGAAAGTCGCGCGCGCCTTGTCGAGCCAGACCTGGGCCTGCGCGGTGTCGCCTTTTTTCAGCGACAGGAAAGCCATGCCGTACTGGCCGGCGGTGACCTGCTGGCGATTTTCCTGCCGCATCTGGCCTTCGAAAAACGCCTTGGCCTCGGCCTGGCCGGCCGTGCTCGGGTCCTGCAGCACGCGCGCGCGCGAACGCACCAGGTAGAAATCCAGGCTGTCCTGGCGCTGCTTGTACGGCTGCTCGCGGATGCGGGCCTGGATGTCGGCGATGCGCTCCGTGGTCAGCGGGTGGCTTTGCAGATAGGCCGGCACCAGGTCGCTGTAGTTGCGGGTCGCGGCCTGCATGCGCTGGAAGAAGCCCACCATGCCCGAGGTGTCGAAGCCGGCCGCGCCCATGATCTGGAAGCCGATGCGGTCGGCCTCGCGCTCGGCCTCGCGGCCGAAGTTCAGTTGCCGCTGGATGGCCAGGCCCTGCCCGGCCGAGAACACGCCGATGGCCGCGTCGCCGCCGGCCTTGGAGGCCAGCGCCGCCAGGATCATCGCCGCCAGCGGAATCAAGGCGTCCTGCTTCTGCTGGCCGATCGAGCGGGCGATATGGCGCTGCGCCACGTGGCCGATCTCGTGGCCCAGCACCGAGGCCAGCTCGGACTCGGACTGCGCCGCCAGCAGCAGCGCCGAGTGCACGGCGATGAAGCCGCCGGGCAGCGCGAAGGCGTTCAGCATCGGATCGCGCACGGCGAAGAAGTAGTAGTCGAAATTGGCCTCGCCGCGCGCGCCGGGACGGGCGGCGACCAGCGAGTTGCCGAAGCTGTTCAGGTATTCGAGGATGGGGCCGTCGTCGAGGAAATCGTGGTCGCGGCGGATATCGCGCATGATTTCCTCGCCCAGCTTGCGCTCCATCAGCGGCGACAAGTCCTGGCGTTCGGTATCGCCGAGCGCGGGCAGGTTGGGGATCCTGGCGGGCGCCAGCACGTCTTGGGCCATGGCCAGGGGCATGGCGACCAGCAGCGCGGCGGCAACTACACGCATGCGCAGAGAGCGGGGGGAGCGTTTTGTATTCACGATGATATGATACCCGCAACTTGGGCGCACCAGCGCGGCGTCCGCCGACGAATTATTTTGTTACGTTTTAAAGCCCACCATGACCATCGAAAATTCCGCCCCCGCAGATCAACTGACCCACTTCGACGGCTCCGGCCAGGCGCACATGGTCGATGTCGGCGCCAAGGCCGAGACGCACCGCATCGCGCTGGCCAGCGGCAGCATCCGCATGAAGCCGGAAACACTGGCCATCATCACCGGCGGCACCGCCAAGAAAGGCGACGTGCTGGGCATCGCGCGCATCGCGGCGATCATGGCCTCCAAGCGCACCAGCGACCTGGTGCCGCTGTGCCACCCGCTGGCGCTGACCCGGGTGACGGTCGATTTCGAGACCGATGTGGCCAATTCCAGCGTGCACTGCAAGGCCCAGGTCGAAACCTACGGCAAGACCGGGGTGGAGATGGAGGCGCTGACGGCGGTGCAGGTCGGCCTGCTGACGGTGTACGACATGTGCAAGGCGGTGGACCGGGGCATGGTGATGACCGATATCCGCGTGATGGAAAAACATGGCGGCAAGTCGGGCGATTGGAGCGCGACCAGCTAAGTATCTGATTCGGTTAAGAAGTTATCCGCGATCAAATTACCACCTGACCTTGGCGTCCTGCTCGACAATCTTGCAAGCCGATATCGAAATGAAGTTAAAAACAGTTCTTGTCCCACTCCTGTCTCACTGGAGTGAACATGGCATCAATTCGACAAAGATCAGGCGTATGGCAAGCCCGCGTGCACCGCAAAGGCTATCCCGATGAAGTTCGTTCGTTCGACACGAAAGCAGAAGCCCAAAGATGGGCACGCTCTATCGAATCCGCAATGGATCAGGGAGTTCACCAAACAACCCATTCTGCACGAAACATCCTGCTAACCGACATTCTCCAGCGCTACGTGGAAGAAGTCAGCCCGACTAAGCGCAGCGAGAAGCGGGAGAAGCAGGCGATTCAATTTATGCAGCGCCAAAAAATCGCCGCATACAGTATGGAAAAACTCAATCCGGCTATCGTTGCTAGCTATCGTGACGAACGCCTCAAGACGGTTGCACCTGCTACCATCATCAGAGAACTGAGCATCCTATCGAGCGTCATCAGCCATGCACGCAAGGAGTGGGGTCTTCCGACGGCAAACCCATGTGCGCTAGTCCGTAAGCCCGCTACGCCACAAGGTCGAACCCGGTTACTCACCGCAGATGAAGAAGCGCGCCTAAGCGAGCTAAGCATCAAATGTTCACTGCCGGGCGTCGTATGGAGACTACTAAACTGGGTAACAACACGCGAGTATCTCTTCTTAAACCACTACGGCAGAATGCACGTGCTGCCGTTTTCGCTCTTGATCCGTTCATCGCCGGTGAAGGTGATACGGTTGTCGCTAGACTAGACTACATGCACGTCTTGAAGTTCGCAGGCGATGCCCCTTTCGTTTATCAATCAGGCCACCTTCACGGGTCTGTGCCGTCCTTGGTCGGTGGCGTCCATGATGACCAGCTTGCCTTCGTACTTGATGGTGTAGCGGTCGCTCAGCATCCGACGTTCTACCGCCACGCCCTTGGCAAACATCTTGACTACTCGCACCTTTACGACTATCCCCATCAAGATACTGAATAAAAACACAGTATAAAGAGGGCTGGGCTAAAGTACAGAGTTACGTGTCAGACGCTCCCCCCCAGACGTAAGCCGGGAGCAGCAAGTTTAACGGTGCGCAGTTTTCGTCGGTAGATGATTGCCAGACTGCTCCGTCATGTTAAGCTGGAGTTAAATCTACCCATAGGTCAATCATGCCGACCATTTATCACTATTGTGACGCCAATGCATTTCTCTCGATTATCCAGAATGATGCTTTATGGCTGTCCTCCCTTTATTCAATGAACGACACGGGGGAGCTTAAATACTTCCTCAATAAAGTCTTACCCATCGTACGAGAGCGAATCAGCTTATACCGAAGTGATCAAGGCTTTGATTTTTTAGCGCAGACCTATCGAACTGATTACTACGGAGTTTGCTTTTCAACCGAAGACGATGACTTATATCAATGGCAGGCTTACGGGCAGAAAGGAAGAGGCTTTGCAATTGGATTTGATTCAGAAACATTATGCCCATTCCAGCCAGCGTCTTTTTCTTTCGCTGGCTTTGTTGATCGGATAAGCGGGCCAGATAAGGATGTTGGTCATCAACTCGGCCTTTCATCTGTTTTGTATATGAACGATGAAGAAATTGAGCTCTGTGCGCGACGGGTCGAAGAATTAGTAAATGTTGATATACATGGAATGACTCATCCGATAGATTCAATCGTGAGCGTAATCAACATCATTAGCTCTACCATTAAGAATCATAAGTTTAAAGCTGAAAAAGAGCGTCGCTTGCTCTACGCCCCAAGAATTAACAAACCATATAACCTAAATGAAATGGGAACCGTTGATGGTCCTCTAAAAGAGAGGATGTGGCGATATGGACCGCATGGTTTAACTCCTTACTTTGAATATAAGGATGTACGGCGACACATACGGGAAATCATACTCGGACCTAACTGCACAGAGATAGGTGGAGAACACCTAGAGGACTTTCTTCGTACTTATGGCATGAACCCTGAGGTGAAGCGCTCCAAAGCTACCTTACGTTGAGGGATAAAACCATGTCGTTAATCTACCATTACTGCGATACAAACGCATTCCTGTCGATCATTCAAACCAATACGCTGAGGTTGTCTTCGGTATTCTCTATGAATGATTCCGGGGAGATGAGTTTCTTTCGTAATGCGGTACTTCCAGCAGTGATTAAGGCCGTATCTAGCAATCCCAACCTTATTAATGAAAAGAATTTAATTCATTCCGCAATAGCAGATGCTGATTGCTATTCATCTTGCTTCTCGGAGGATGGCGATGATCTTTATCAATGGCAAGCATATGGAGGGAAAGGAAAGGGTATTTCCCTTGGCTTTGACCCTTCCGAACTCTGTCCGCACCGTTTGCATTTTGATTTCGATAATATGTCCGTTATAGTGAAACGCACTAAAGATCGATCGGCAAAAGTGGAATTGGCTAAGGTGACTTATCTGCAGCCGGATGAAGTCGATGAATTTGCGCGTAAGTTCAAAGATACAATGTTGGCCTTCAATCCAGATGATGCGTACAAGGATATTAATTCTTTCAATCGTTTTATTATTGCTGCTTGTAAGACGGTGAAGAGTCATGCATTTCGCGCTGAAAACGAACACCGTCTAATGTACTCGCCAGTGATAATTGATCCTGGGAATTTAGGTGAAAAAGAAACTGTGGCGGGAGTCATCAAAGAGCGCAAATGGAGAGTAGGCATGTACGGTATAACACCTTACTTTGACTATCCCGATAAGGTTCAACAATCGATTCGTGAAGTAGTGATTGGGCCGGGCTGCGTCGAAAGTCAGGAACAGGTCGAGACTTTTCTACGTAGTCAGGGCATTGTTGGGGTTAAAGTTACTAAATCAAAGTCCACGTTGCGGTAAAGGTTATTAGTAGCTTCCAGCGCTGGCTGTAACTATCGCAGCGACCGGTGGCACGGGGCGCTTTGCTGGCACTGTTTGAATATCATGCTACCTCACAATTTCTTTAACTGGATTAATCTTGCAAACTGAAACACTGTCGAAAATCGCAGAGCTTAGCTCAAAGATTATTGCACTATTTGGAACATTATGCGTTGGATTCTCCGTCATATACGATTCCGGGTATCTGTACGGACTCGGACTTAGCTTGAGAGAAGTGCCTACATCATTTTCTGATCACTTGCGAAGTGCAATTATCTGGCTTCCTTATACGGCGATTTACGTTGTATTCACCGCTTTTGTAGGGTTCTATTTTGGAAAAAAGGATGCGATTGCCGCTCAAAAGAACAATATTACTCTCAGCCAAAAGGACAAGATTGAAAATATTGCCTTATTTTTTGTTGCAATATCCAATATTGGAATCTGGTTAATGCTTGGAGACAGGTCTGTCTCGATGGGAGTGACGGGCCTAGGTATGTTCACAATGCTGTTTGCTTTTCTTACAAAGAAACATATACCGAGTGCCTATCAGCGGACGTTCTTGTATAGTGCCTTGGCAATTTTGGGAGCATGTATATTGTTTGCAATGGCAACGATAAGCGCAAAAATCCTGTTAAGCGAAAAAGTTGAAGATGAGTTGGTCTTAAAAAACAAGGACTCCACTCAAGTAATCAAGGGCGTAGTTTTAAGGAGATTTGAACATTCTTTAATTATAATGAGTGACCAGCAAATTATTTCACTTATTAATCCAGATGATTTAATTCGGGTTAACTTCCGCAGGGGAAGAAACAGTAACAAAGGTTTTCTCTGCAATTATTTCAGTACAGCTTGTCCGAAGGAGCAGAGTAAATCGGAAAAATGAATCGGTTTATTCTCGTTGATCTAGCTGTGAAAAAATTCTTCAGGTCCAGCGCTTCATTCAATACCCTGCCAGCCGTACAGAAACTTTCGCTGAGCGCAGCAAGATATCTGTCGAGCGGTCGGTACAGTCTGGAAGGTCGGGAGGTCCGGTAGGCCACTTAACGAGTTGCCAGCTGGGGAGAATTCGCCAGACAGCTTTTTAAAATATGGCGCAGCGCGCTGTTGGCGCTGGTAAGCAGTGTTGCACTGCCTGCCGATGAGCGAGGCCGCTACGGGCGTCCTATCACTCCCTACGCCGCGCCGCAGTAACGCTTCACGGTGGACTCCGACAGCTTGAAGTGTTCGGCTGTCTCACTGATGGACTTCTTCTCGTCGATACGCCATGCCTTGACTGCTGCTGCGTCTGCCTTCGCAGGACGGCCAAGGCTGTCTTTGCCCCGGTGGGTCTTGCCGGTGGCCGCTAACGTGGTCTTGGCAAGCCGACGGCCTGCTGCGGTGCGTTCGTTGATGCGTGCGCGTTCCATGTCCGCTACCTGCGCCAGCACAGCCACGATCAATTCACCTACGCCGGGACCAATCGGGCCAAGGCCGTTGACATGTACAGTGACCTTCTTCGTCAGCAAGGCCCGGATAGTGGTCTGTACGTCGATAGCGTCACGGCCCAGACGATCAACCGCGTAGACGTGAATCGTGTCGCCCTCACGCACATACGACAGCATGGCAGCGGAGCCCTCACGGTCGGCGGCAAGCACAGAACCAGACACGCCCTCGTCCATGAACTCACGTTCGATCAGCTTGGCATTGGTCAGTGCTGCCTATGTGCATCAATGGACTGGGAATTCGTACTGGCTCTGTAATACGCGATGTGGCTCATATTTGGCTTATTTTTGGATCATAAGATAGTAGGCCCATTGCTACCTAGCTCATAATTACTGTCTACTATCTTTTGATCCGACATGAGCAGTGGTTTTCCTTATGGCTCAGAACTTACAAGATGTGACTTCGTAGTAGTTCACTTAGGTGGAGTACCCAACGCACAAGCGGCATCGGCTGAAATCGCGGTAAAGCTTGATGCGCGCAAAAACGCCATCGCTGCGGCCTTCGGAATCTTGAAAGGCAAAGGTGTGTTCCCTGAGGACGGATTGGACTATCAGCTAGAGGTCAGGGCTGAACACGATTAGCCCGGCAATATCCTGATCAACGCCCTGCGTGCCGCAAAATTCAACTCCGCAGCCCCTGCCCTCCACTCCGAAATGCAACGGTTTTCAGCATTGCGCCGTCGCCGGCGGGCTAGTCTGCGACCAATCAGCAACCTCTTGTATTGTCTGATTGTTACCTTAGATTGGTGGGTATATAATAAATGTCACTGAAGTAATCTTTTGACGTAGGCCTCACCGTACCCGCCTCGCGCATACGAGAAAGAATTTGAATGAGCAGCAACCCTCCTCCGAGCGAAGCCAAGACTCAGGAATACGAATTCGAGCAAATGAATCTGCAGGTGGGCGGCAGGATTCAGTTCATTACTCATCGCACGATCAAGCCGATCCAGCACTTCTCCACGCTGATCGGCTGGGCCAAGGATGAGTACATGATCGTCAAGGTTCCGTTCGAGAATGGCGCACCGATCGCCCTCAACGACGGCGACAAGCTGACCATCCGCGTCTTCTCCGGCGTCAACGTGTGCTCGTTCTCCTGCGTGGTGCAACGGGTGTTTCCGCGTCCGCTGTTCTACGTCCACCTATCGTTCCCGCAGTCCATCCAGGGCACCAGCCTGCGCGCGGCAATGCGGGTCAAGGTCGATATCCCGGCCCAGGTGAGTTCCCCGGCCGGCACCAATTCCGTGTTCCTGGTGAACCTGAGCGTCTCTGGCGCGCTGATCGAGTCGGCCAAGAAGCTGTCGGATGACGAGGCGCAGGTTGGCCTGTCGTTCTACCTGATCGCCCAGCCCGGCAACCGCCAGGTGCGCATCAATCCGAATGCCACCATCCGCAACATCAACGTGGTCAAGCCGGCCGCCGGCGACAAGCCCGAGGTGTTCACCTACGGCGTGCAGTTCATCGACCTGGACCCGGTCCACTACACCATGTTGCAAAACCTGACCTACGAAGCATTGATCGCCGATCGCCAGAAGATCGTCTGATTCGCTCAATGCAGGAACGTAAAAAAACCGGCCGAAGCCGGTTTTTTTACGTTCAAACCGAGAACATTAAGGAACTACGTTGTTCTTGGTCAGCGCTGCTGCCGCTGCCACGTTGGTGACGGTGGTGGTCACGTTCCAGGTGACGTTGGCGGCACCGGGGGCGATGGTCGGGGTGAAGGTAGCGGTCAAGCCGTCGATGTTCTTGCCGACGCCGGTGGCGAAGGTTTCAACGATCACGCCGTCGGTAACCGTGGCACTGGTGACTTCCTTGGTCGTGGTGAAGGTCGGTACGCCTTTGGCGCCGGCGTTGCAACCGGTCAGATCCCCTCCACCTTCCTGGGCGCACAGTGCCACCGCAGTCTTGATCGAGTCGATCGCGCCCTGGGCGTTGGCCATCTTGGCTTTCACGGTGTAGTCGCTGTAGGCTGGAATCGCGACTGCGGCCAGAATACCGATGATGGCAACGACGATCATCAGTTCGATCAGGGTGAAACCAGCCTGGGCTTGTTTCTTCATCATTTTCATGGATTTCATTTTCGACTCCTGGGGTGTGTTGAACATCAAAATTTGGTGGGACACTTAGCTATGAGCAATTGGTGTGCCAGCTCGTTTTTCAACTCAAAAACCACAAAAGATGCCAAAAACTGTCGCTTTGGGTCGCCCGGACTGCCGTTTTTTGTCAGTCCGAGGCCGCAATTTGTCAGCCAGGGTCGCCGTTGACAAATATTGTCAGGCGATGCGGAAGGCCATCTGGGTTCCGCCGAGGTCGATCACGTCGCCGTGATTCAGCCGCTGGGCCTGCTTGCCCAAGGCGATGCCGTTCACCAGCGGCGGCTGCGCGCCTTCCTGGTGGGTGATGGTGTAGGCGTCGGGCTGGCGATGGATCACCACCACCTGCACGCCGGCGCGGCCGAGCGTGGTCTGCGGCTTGGTCAGCGCCATCTGCTTGCCGGCATTGTTGCCATTTAATACTTCGATTTGCGCCAGCACGGGCTCCGCCGCCATCATGGGGCGCACGCCGTCGGCGACGAACTCGATCTGGAACTTGGCCATTTTGATCACATCCTGGTGTTGCAGGAAGTGCTTGCCGATGCGGTGGCCGTTGACGAAGGTGCCGTTGGTGCTGTGCAGGTCCTCCAGGAAGGAGTCGTCCAGGATGGTGACGATGACGGCATGGTCGCCGCTGACGGCCGGATGCGTCAGCACGATGTCGTTGCGCGGGTGACGGCCGATGGTCATCCGCTCTTTGCTCAGTTGTACTTGCTGTTCTATCTGTCCATCCCGTGAGATGAGGATCTTCGCCAATCTGGTCTCCAAAACAAAAAAAGGGGAGCGCTGGGCTCCCCTTCATTATTTCACACTAAAGCGCACTGTTATTACAGCATTGCTTTCAGCAGACGCGCCATTTCGGACGGGTTCTTGGTAACGGTGATGCCGCAAGCTTCCATGATTTCCAGTTTGGCTTGTGCGGTGTCAGCGCCGCCGGAGATCAGCGCGCCGGCGTGGCCCATGCGCTTGCCCGGAGGAGCGGTTACACCGGCGATGAAGCCGACGACCGGTTTTTTCATGTTGTCTTTGATCCAGTAAGCCGCGTTGGCTTCGTCTGGACCACCGATTTCGCCGATCATGATGACCGCGTCGGTATCAGGATCGTCGTTGAACATCTTCATGACGTCGATGTGCTTCAGACCGTTGATAGGGTCGCCGCCGATGCCGACTGCCGACGATTGGCCCAGGCCCAGTGCGGTCAGCTGACCGACTGCTTCATAGGTCAGGGTGCCCGAACGCGAAACCACGCCGATGCGGCCCTTGCGGTGGATGTGACCTGGCATGATGCCGATCTTGATTTCGTCAGGGGTGATCAGGCCTGGGCAGTTAGGGCCCAGCAGCAGGGTCTTGGAACCTGCTTTGGCCATGCGATCCTTCAGGGCCATCATGTCGCGGACAGGAATGCCTTCGGTGATGCAAATGGCCAGGTCCAGTTCGGCTTCGACAGCTTCCCAGATCGCAGCGGCAGCGCCTGCTGGCGGTACGTAGATCACGGAAACATTGGCGCCGGTTTCTTTTTTCGCTTCTGCAACGCTAGCGAAAATAGGAATGCCTTCGAAATCTTCGCCGGCTTTCTTCGGGTTCACGCCTGCCACGAAAGCATTTTTGCCGTTCGCGTAGTCGCGGCAACCGCGGGTGTGGAATTGACCGGTTTTGCCGGTAATACCTTGGGTAACTACTTTGGTATCTTTATTGATCAGAATGGACATGTTGATTCCTTAATTAAGCTTGACCGGCAGCGGCGGCGACTACGCTCTTCGCTGCATCTTCCATGGTGTCGGCTGCGATGATAGGCAGACCGGAATCGGCCAGCATCTTCTTGCCCAGGTCTTCGTTGGTGCCCTTCATGCGGACTACCAGCGGCACGTTCAGCGACACGGCTTTGACTGCGGTGATCACGCCTTCGGCGATCACGTCGCAACGCATGATGCCGCCGAAGATGTTGACCAGGATGGCTTTCAGGCCTGGGTTTTTCAACATGATCTTGAAGGCTTCGGTCACTTTCTCAGCCGTGGCGCCACCGCCTACGTCCAGGAAGTTGGCTGGCTCGCCGCCGAACAGCTTGATGGTGTCCATGGTGGCCATGGCCAGGCCGGCGCCGTTCACCAGGCAGCCGATGTTGCCGTCCAGGGAGATGTAGGCCAGGTCGAATTTCGATGCCTCAACTTCAGCTGGATCTTCTTCGTCCAGATCGCGGTAAGCGACGATTTCTGGTTGACGGAACAGCGAGTTGGCGTCGAAGTTGAACTTGGCGTCCAGAGCGATGACCTTGCCCGAACCGGTCAGGATCAGCGGGTTGATTTCGGCCAGCGACGAGTCGGTTTCCCAGTAGGCTTTGTACAGGCCTTGCAGGTTGGTGACGGCGTCGGCGATCGACGCTTCCGGCACACCGATCTTGGCGGCGATGCCAGCGGCTTCAGCGTCGGTCAGGCCGATCGATGGGTCGATGGCGATCGAGTGCAGCAGTTCCGGGTGGGACTCGGCAACTTCTTCGATGTCCATGCCGCCTTCGGAGGAAGCCATCAGCACCACGCGCTGCGATACGCGGTCGGTGACCAGCGATACGTACAGTTCTTTCTTGATGTCCGCGCCTTCTTCGATCAACAGGCGGCGTACTTTCTGGCCTTCAGGGCCGGTCTGGTGCGTGACCAGCTGCATGCCCAGGATCTGCTCGGAGAATTCTTTGACTTGTTCCAGCGATTTCGCGACTTTAACGCCGCCGCCTTTACCACGGCCACCGGCGTGGATTTGTGCTTTTACAACCCAGACCGGGCCGCCCAAGGTTTCAGCAGCTTTGACTGCTTCTTCAACGGACATGCACGGAATACCGCGCGGAACCGTCACTCCGTATTTTCGGAGGATTTCTTTGCCTTGATACTCATGGATTTTCATGCTGGCTTCCCTTCTGATGCTGATGTGTAAAAATCGGTTGATACTGCGAAATGTGTGGATCTAGTAAGCAGAGATTGCTACGCGCCACCTGGTGCTGCTTTGGCCACCCAGCGCGGGTAAAACTGCGCCACTGCTCCGCCGTCGGTGCGCAGGGCATGGCATTTGTCGAGTTGAAACGGCTTCTGGCGCGGCACGCCGTCGTTCTCGGTCGCCGCGTCGTTGGTCGACCAGACATCGTTGGCGAACGCCTGCACCGCGGCCGTGGGCAGGATCAGCGCCAGTTCGGTCAAATGGGTGCAGCCGGCGATGCCGGCCAGGCGTTGCTTGAGCTCGTGGCGGAAACCCTTCATCAGGTTCAGGCCGACGAGCTGTTTTTTATAATCGGGGGCGATGGTGTCGCAGTGGCCGGGATACGGAACGGCATCGGATGCGGCTTCGGCATCGACGATGTTCAGTTGCAGATCGACGGTCAAACGCAGGTGCAGGTCATGCAGAGGGGTGCCGGCAGCACGTAGCCCGGAGGCCAGCACGGTGTCGATCACTTTGATGTCGGTGATATGGGCGTCGAGATCCCACAGTCCGTCATCGCGTGCGTACGCTTGGACGGCAATTGCGCGCGTGTGCCGGAGCGCACGTCGGTTAACTGGGGTTGACAGGGACATAAGACCGATGCCGCTCTCGCGACAGAAATTTAGTAAGCAGCCATGTGCTGATCGCACGTGTCCGCAGCTTCTACGGACAACTACCGCACCTGCGGCGCTGCAAAAACCCCAAAAGTGTAGCACATCAAGACCTCCAGTTGCGTCAGAACATATCTTTTGGAGGGAAAAATGGGCGTTTCGAGATCGTTTTTACAAGAAATTCACCGTGCTTATTTCAGTCATGGAAACATTGCATGGTGCAGCGCGGCAAGGTCCACTTGATCCGTCAGTCGTCTTCCGGCGCGCCTTTCAGGGCGGTTTGCACGGCGCGCTGGGAAAATCCCCGTTGCAGCAAAAAGCGCATCTGTTTGTTGCGTTCCTGCGGATCGGCCGCCACGGTGCCGAACTTGCGATTCCAGACGTCGACGCAGCGCTCGGTCTCGCCTGCGGCCAGGCCGGCTTTCAGTTCCTGCAGTTCCTCGCCCTTGATGCCGTGGCTTTGCAGCTCGGCGACGATGCGGCTGTTGCCAAAGCGGGCCGAACGCCGGTGGATCAGCGCTTCGGAGAAACGCTCCTGCGACAGCCAATTGTTCTTTTCCAGCAGGTCGAGCAGGGCTTCGACGTCGTCGCCCTCCTCCGCGTAGCGCGCCAGCTTGCGGGCCAGCTCCATGCGGCTGTGTTCGCGCATCGACAGGTAGCGCAGGGCGCGGCCCTTCAGGCTAAGAAGTTGTTTCAAAATGAGCTCAGCGAGGCGTGGTGACGAAGACAGTGCGAATGCACGGCGAGGCGCCACAACGAAGCTGAGGTCTTTTTGAAACGACTTCTAAGTTGCGGTGCTGCCATAAAAACCCTTTGCACAATGAGAAAACCACCGGCTGAATCAACAGCGCGGTGGTTCGGGATCAAGCGGACGCTGATTACGCGGCGTCGGCCTTGTCGCCTTTGTCCGCTTTATCGGCCTTGTCGGCCTTGTCGACCGATTTCAGCTTGACCACGGTGTCGCCCTTGTCGGCGGCCAGCGGCGGCAGTACGCGCACGCCCAGCGATTCGCGGACCTTGTTCTCGATTTCCCACGCCAGCTCAGGACGCTCTTGCAGGAAGATACGGGCGTTGTCCTTGCCCTGGCCGACGCGCTCGCCGTTGTAGCTGTACCAGGAACCGGACTTCTCGACGATCTTCGCTTCCACGCCCAGGTCAAGAATCTCACCTTCACGCGAGGTGCCGGCGCCATACAGGATGTCGAAGTGCGCTTCCTTGAACGGCGGCGCGATCTTGTTCTTGACGACCTTGACCTTGGTTTCGTTGCCGATCACCTCGTCGCCCGATTTGATCGAGCCGGTGCGGCGGATGTCCAGGCGCACGGAGGCGTAGAACTTCAACGCGTTGCCGCCGGTGGTGGTTTCCGGGCTGCCGAACATGACGCCGATCTTCATGCGGATCTGGTTGATGAAGATGACCAGGGTGTTGGTGCGGTTGATCGAACCGGTCAGCTTGCGCAGCGCCTGGGACATCAGGCGGGCTTGCAGGCCCGGCAGCGAATCGCCCATGTCGCCTTCGATCTCGGCGCGTGGCGTCAGCGCGGCGACCGAGTCGATGACCACCAGGTCGACCGAACCGGAGCGCACCAGCGCGTCGCAGATTTCCAGCGCTTGTTCGCCGGTGTCCGGCTGCGAAATCAGCAGCTCGTGCAGGTTGACGCCCAGTTTCTGTGCGTAGCCGACGTCCAGCGCGTGTTCGGCGTCGATGAAGGCGCAGGTGCCGCCCAGTTTTTGCATCTCAGCAATAGTTTGCAGCGTCAGCGTGGTTTTGCCCGACGATTCCGGACCGTAGATTTCCACCACGCGGCCGCGCGGCAAGCCGCCGACGCCCAGCGCGATATCCAGGCCGAGCGAACCGGTCGACACGACCTGTACGTCCTCGATCGGCGTGTTGGCGTCCATGCGCATTACGGAGCCTTTGCCGAATTGCTTCTCGATTTGGGCCAGCGCGGCAGCCAGCGCCTTGGCCTTTTCTGATGCAGGTACAACAGCTTTTTTATCGTCCATAATGTTCTTTCAACCAGTAGGTGGGTGCAAATTCGTCGGTACAGGCAGCACTGTATAAAAAAACAGTGCTTAATGCAAGCACGATTTTTAAACAATTTTGAGATTGCACAAAAACTCGCCACCTTGCGCGAAATGAAACACAATAGGAGCTTCTGCAGCCGGAGTGTTGGAGTGTCTACATTATGCGAATTTTACTTGCCGAGGACGACAGCGTGCTGGCCGACGGCCTGACCCGCTCGCTGCGCCAGTCCGGCTACGCCATCGATTGCGTCAGCAACGGCCAGGAAGCCGACACCGCCCTCTCGACCCAGGAATTCGACCTGCTGATCCTCGACCTGGGCCTGCCCAAGCTGTCCGGACTGGAAGTGTTGCGCCGGCTGCGCGCGCGCTCCTCGCTGCTGCCGGTGCTGATTTTGACGGCGGCCGACTCGATCGAGCAGCGCGTCAACGGCCTCGACCTGGGCGCCGACGACTACATGGCCAAGCCCTTCGCGCTGTCCGAGCTGGAGGCGCGGGTGCGGGCGCTGACCCGGCGCGGCGCCGGCGGCGGCGCCACCGTGGTCAGGCACGGGCCGCTGAGCTACGACCAGGTCGGCCGCAGCGCCTACATCAACGAGCAGATGCTGGACCTGTCGGCGCGCGAGCTGGGCCTGCTGGAAATCCTGCTGGCCCGCAGCGGCCGGCTGGTGTCCAAGGAACAGCTGGTCGACCACCTGTGCGAGTGGGGCGAGGAAGTGAGCAACAACGCCATCGAAGTCTATGTGCACCGGCTGCGCAAGAAGATCGAGATCGGCGGCATCCGCATCGCCACCGTGCGCGGCCTCGGCTACTGCCTCGAAAAATATCCGGACGCTTCCAAGTGACGCCGCCGGCCGCACCGCATGTGCCGCCGGACCTGGCCAAGGATCTGGAATACCAGCCGCCGGCGCCCGAAGCGGACGAAGGCATCCAGCACTCGCTGTTCGGCGAAATCCTGGACTGGATGCTGGCGCCGCTGCTGCTGCTGTGGCCGATGAGCATCGCGATCACCTACCTGGTGGCCAAGTCCATCGCCAACCAGCCGTTCGACCATGCGCTGGAAGACAGCGTCACCGTGCTGGCGCAGCAGGTGCGCGCGGTGGACGGCAAGGTCATCAAGGGCCTGTCCGGCCCGGCCCGCGACATCCTGCGCGCCGACGATGTCGACAACGTCTACTTCCAGATCCAGGGCCCGCGCGGCGAGCACGTGGACGGCGACCGCGACCTGCCGCAGCCGGTCATCGACGAAGACGACAAGCCGCGCGGCAGCGTGCGCTTCCGCAACGACAATATGCACGGCACGTCGGTGCGCGTGGCCTACGCCTACGTGCGGCTGGAACACAATATCGGCGACGAACCGCAGCTGGCGCTGGTGCAGGTGGCCGAGACGCTGGAAAAACGCGGCCAGCTGGCCAACGCCATCATCAAGGGCGTGATCCTGCCGCAGTTCATCATCCTGCCGATCGTGCTGGCCCTGGTGTGGTTTGCGCTGTCGCGCGGGCTGTCGCCGCTGGCGCAGTTGCAGGAGCGGATACGCGCGCGCAGCTCGGACGATCTCAGTCCGATCGCCTCCAACCAGGTGCCGGAGGAAATCTCGCCGCTGGTCAATTCGCTCAACGACATGCTGGCGCGGCTGTCGTTGTCGATCGAGATGCAGAAACGCTTCATCGCCGACGCCGCGCACCAGATGCGCACGCCGCTGGCGGGCATGCGCATGCAGTCCGAGCTGGCGCTGCGCCAGACCGACAGCGGCGAAATCCACCGCTCGCTGGAGCAACTGGCCAAGAGCTCGGAGGCGGCCACCCGCCTGGTCAATCAATTGCTGGCCCTGGCCCGCGCCGAGAACCAGCCGCAGGCCGGCGCCGCCCTGCTGCCGCTGGAATTGTCGGAGCTGGCGCGCAGCGCGGTGCAGGACTGGGTGCCGGCCTCGTTCGCGCAGCGCATCGACCTCGGCTACGAGGCGCCGGCCGCGCCGGTGCAGATCGTCGGCAACCCGACCATGCTGCGCGAGCTGCTGTCCAACCTCATCGACAACGCGCTGCGCTACACGCCGGCCGGCGGCAGCGTCACCGTGCGGGTGCGCGGCGACGAGGAGCACGGCTACCTGGAAGTCGAGGACACCGGGCCGGGCATCGCCCAGGCCGAACGCGCGCGGGTGTTCGAGCGTTTCTACCGCATCCTCGGCAACAAGGCCGAGGGCAGCGGCCTGGGCCTTGCCATCGTGCGCGAGATCGCCCAGCAGCACGGCGCCGAAGTCGACATCTACAACAACCCGCGCGCGCAGCAGTCCAAGCTGCCGGGCGCGCTGTTCCGGCTGACCTTCCCGCTGCCGCCGCGCCCGCCGGAACAAGACGACGAGCAACCGTATTATGGATAACCATGAATAAACCCGCAGCCCCGCTCAGCCGCGAACAGCACTGGCGCAAGACGCGCCGCCTGTCCGCCATCCTGCTGCTGGTCTGGCTGGCCACCGGTTTCTGCGCCGCCTACTTCGCGCGCGAACTGGCCGGCCTGAGCGTGTTCGGCTGGCCGCTGTCGTTCTACCTGGCGGCGCAGGGCGCGTCGCTGGTCTACCTGGCCATCCTGGCCGTGTACGCCTGGCGCATGCGCAAGCTCGACCGCGCAGCCATGCAGGGGCGCCGCGCGTGAAGGCGACCCGCACCCTCTTCCAGCGCCTGCGCAACTACTACCTGCTCTTCACGGCCGGCTTCGCCTGCTTCCTGGTCGCGCTCTCGGTGCTGGAGCAGGAAGGCATGTCGCGCAACTGGATCGGCTACCTGTTCATGTTCGCCACCATCGTGCTGTACGCGTCGATCGGCGTGCTCAGCCGCACCTCCAACGTGCTCGAATACTATGTGGCCGGGCGGCGCGTGCCGGCCATGTTCAACGGCATGGCCACCGCCGCCGACTGGATCTCCGCCGCCAGCTTCATCAGCCTGGCCGGCGGCCTGTACCTGCACGGCTTCGACGGCCTGGCCTACATCATGGGCTGGACCGGCGGCTACTGCCTGGTGGCGCTGCTGATCGCGCCGTATCTGCGCAAGTTCAGCCAGTACACCATCCCCGATTTCCTGGCGGCCCGCTACGGCGGCGGCGACGGCGACGGCCGCGGCGGACGCGCGGTGCGCATCCTGGCGGTGGCGGCCACCATCATCGTCTCCTTCACCTACGTGGTGGCGCAGATCTACGCGGTCGGACTGATCGCCTCGCGCTTCACCGGCGTCGATTTCTCGGTCGGCATCTTCCTCGGCCTGGCCAGCATCCTGGTGTGTTCCTTCCTCGGCGGCATGCGCGCCATCACCTGGACCCAGGTGGCGCAGTACATCATCATCCTGGTGGCCTTTTTGATGCCGGCGGTCTGGTTGTCCGGCAAGCACACCGACAATCCGATACCGCAGGTGGCCTACGGCAAGCTGCTGCCCAAGCTGGGCGCGCTCGAAAACGTGCTGCAGAACGATCCCAAGGAAGCCGAGGTGCGCGCCATCTTCCGCCAGCGCGCCGACGAATTCGACGCCCGCATCCGCGCCCTGCCGGCGTCGTGGGAGACCGGCCGCGCCGACGTCCAGCGCACGCTCGACCGCGTCAAGCTGCGCAACGCGTCGCTGCTGGAGATCCGCAACGCCGAGCGGACCCTGATCGCCTATCCGAAAAGCGCCGACGAAGCCGCGCGCAGCTGGGCCGAGTCGCGCGCGCAGAACCTGGCCCGCGCCGAACCGATCACGCCGCACGCCACGCCCTACCCCGGCGACGCCGAGACCTCCGACATCAAGCGCAACAACTTCCTGGCGCTGGTGTTCTGCCTGATGCTGGGCACGGCCGCGCTGCCGCACATCCTGATGCGCTCCTACACCACGCCGTCGGTGCACGAGACCCGCGTCTCGGTGTTCTGGACGCTGTTCTTCATCCTGCTGATCTACCTGACCATCCCGGCGCTGGCGGTGCTGGTCAAGTACGACATCTACAGCGCGCTGGTCGGCACCGACTTTGCGCACCTGCCCAACTGGGTGTCGTACTGGGCCAATGTGGACAAGGCCAATCCGCTGTTCAGCATCAGCGACATCAACCACGACGGCATCGTGCAGCTGGCCGAGATCACCATCGACGCCGACGTGCTGGTGCTGGCCACGCCGGAAATCGCCGGCCTGCCCTACGTGGTGTCCGGCCTGGTGGCGGCGGGCGGGCTGGCCGCCGCGCTGTCGACCGCCGACGGCCTGCTGCTGGCGATCTCCAACGCGCTGTCGCACGACATCTACTACAAGCTGGTCGACCGCAGCGCCTCGACCCAGAAGCGGGTCACCATCTCCAAGCTGCTGCTGCTGGGCGTGGCCTTCATCGCCGCCTACGGCGCCTCGCAAAAGCCGGGCGACATTCTGTCGCTGGTGGGCGCGGCCTTCTCGCTGGCGGCCTCGGCGTTGTTCCCGGCGCTGGTGCTGGGCGTGTTCTGGAAGCGCGCCAACTACCAGGGCGCGGTGGCCGGCATGGCGACCGGCTTCGCGGTCTGCCTGTACTACATGTTGCACGCCAATCCCATCCTGGGCGGCAGCGCGGCCGGCCAGTGGTTCCACATCGCGCCCATCTCGGCCGGCATCTTCGGCGTGCCGGCCGGCCTGCTGACGATGCTCGCGGTCAGCCTGTTGACGCCGGCGCCGGAGCGCCAGACCGGCGCTCTGGTCGACTACATCCGGGCGCCGGAACTTTAAGATACATGGCCCACGTGGCGGATTTGATAACTTGATGCTATTGTTCCGGCACAGCTTATTTCGAGACCGCCTATGAAACTTCGCACCATCCTGCTGCTGGCCTGCGCCATCGGCCTGTCCTTCCATGCCGCCCAGGCCGCCGACGCGCCACCGGCCCGCCCATCGGTCGAGGATTTTTTCGGCAATCCCGAGTTCAGCGGCGCGCTGCTTTCGCCCAGCGGCAAATACCTGGCCGTGAAGGTCGGCTCCAAGGACAAGCGCGACCGCCTGGCCGTGGTGGAACTGGGCGCGAACACGGTCAAGGTGGTGGGCAGCTTCAGCGACGCCGACATCGGCAAGTTCCAGTGGATTAACGACGACCGCCTGGCCTTCACCGCCGCCGACCACCAGCTGGCCCAGGGCGACCAGCGCTACGCGCCCGGCCTGTACGCGATCAACCGCGACGGCACCGCCTTCCGCCAGCTGGCGATGCGCAGCGGCCTGCCCTTCATCAGCAGCGGCCCCGTCAGTTCACAGGCGCGCGAGCTGCTGCCCTGGCATACCTTCATGCTGGACCAGGACGGCCCGCAGGACTCCGAGTATATGTACGTGCTCAACAAGAGCATCAGCGGCCCCGGCCAGCTGGACTACGTCGACCTGCAACGCATCAACACCCTGACCGGCCGCGTGGCCAGCACCGTCGCCCGTCCCGGCAACAGCATGAGCTGGCTGCTGGACAACAAGGGCGAACCGCGCCTGACGGTCACCTCGAAAGACCGCACCAGCGAAATCTGGTACCGCGATCCGGCCACCAACGCCTGGCGCAAGCTGACCGGCTTCGACAGCTACACCGGCGGCAAGGGCGCCTTCACGCCGCTGGCGTTCGGGCCGGACGGCACGCTGTACGTGATCCTCAACAAGAACACCGACCTGGCGTCGGTGCACAGCTACGACCTCGCCACCAACACGGTCTCCGAGCAGCCCATCGTCAAGCTGGACGGCTACGACTTCCGCGGCGAACTGATCATGGACCAGCACAAGATGCTGGGCGTGCGCTACCAGACCGATGCCGCCGGCACCGTGTGGTTCGACCCGGCCATGAAGGAGATGCAGGAAAAAATCGACACCATGCTGCCCAACACCATCAACCTGCTGACGCCGCCGTCGCGGCCGCAGGCGCCGTGGCTGCAGGTGCGCGCCTTCAGCGACGTGTGGCCGTCGCGCAGCTTCCTGTACAACCGCGACAGCAAGCAGCTGACCGCCATCGGCGCCAGCTACCCGACCATCCAGCCGACCCAGATGGCGCACAAGATCATGGTGCACTACAAGGCGCGCGACGGCCTCGAGATCCCGGCCTGGCTGACCGTGCCGCAAGGCAGCGGCAAGAACCTGCCGCTGGTGGTGCTGGTGCACGGCGGTCCGTATGTGCGCGGCGGCGACCTGGCGTGGGAGCCGGACTCGCAATTCCTGGCCTCGCGCGGCTATGCGGTGCTGGAGCCGGAATACCGCGGCAGCCGCGGCTTCGGCGTGCGCCACTATCGCGCCGGCTGGAAGCAATGGGGCTTGAAGATGCAGGACGATATCGCCGACGGCGCGCGCTGGGCGATCGCCCAGGGCACCGTCGATCCCAAGCGCATCTGCATCGCCGGCGCCAGCTACGGCGGCTACGCCACACTGATGGGCCTGATCAACGATCCCGACCTGTTTAAATGCGGTATCGACTGGCTGGGCGTCACCGACATCAACCTGATGCACGACGGCCACTGGGCCTATGTGTCGGACTTTTCGGACGGCTGGCGGCAGTACGGCATGGTGGAACTGGTCGGCGACCCGGTCAAGGATGCCGAGCAGTTGAAGGCCACCTCGCCGCTGTTGCAGGCGGCGCGCATCAAGCAGCCGCTGCTGTTGGCCTACGGCGGCGCCGACATGCGCGTGCCGCTGCCGCACGGCACCAAGTTCTACAAGGCGGTCAAGCAGACCAACCCGAACGTCGAATGGGTCGAGTACCCGGACGAAGGCCACGGCTGGGCGCTGCCGAAAACCCGCTTCGACTTCTGGAACCGGGTCGAGAAATTCCTCGACAAGAATATCGGCGCGCACTGAAAGTCGCGCTATAGTCTCGTTGCAGCAAACCTGTTCAACGTCTACGGAGGAGCGCGCATGTCGTCGGGAAAAATCTTGGTCGCACAGGGAGGCGGGCCGACCGCCGTCATCAACCAGTCGCTGGCGGGGGTGGTGCTGGAGGCGCGCCGCTTCCGCGACGTCACCCGCGTCTACGGCGCGCTGCATGGCGTGCGCGGCATCATCAACGAAGACCTGGTCGACCTGACCCGTGAGACCAGCCACAACCTGGAGCTGGTGGCGGCCACGCCGTCGTCGGCGCTGGGCTCGACCCGCGACAAGCCGGACCTGGCCTATTGCGAGGAAATCTTCAAGGTCTTGCGCGCGCATCAGATCGAGCAGTTCTACTACATCGGCGGCAACGATTCGTCGGACACGGTGCGCATCGTCAGTGAGCAGGCGCAGCAGGCCGGCTATCCGCTGCGCAGCATCCACATCCCCAAGACCATCGACAACGACCTGGTCGGCAGCGACCACACGCCGGGCTTCCCGTCGGCGGCGCGCTTTGTCGCCCAGGCCTTCGCCGGCGCCAACCTGGACAACGCCGCGCTGCCGGGCGTGTACGTGGGCGTGGTGATGGGCCGCCATGCCGGCTTCCTGACGGCCGCCTCGGCGCTGGGCAAGAAGTTCCCAGACGACGGCCCGCACCTGATCTACCTGCCGGAGCGGGTGTTCTCGCTGGAGCAGTTCCTGGCCGACGTCAAAGCCACGTATGCACGCTATGGCCGCTGCGTGATCGCCGTGTCCGAGGGCATCCACGACGCGTCCGGCGAACCGATCGCCAGCCTGCTGGCCAAGGAAGTCGAACGCGACGCGCACGGCAACGTGCAGCTGTCCGGCACCGGCGCGCTGGCCGATCTGCTGTGCGACGAGATCAAGGCCAAGCTGGGCATCAAACGCGTGCGCGGCGACACCTTCGGCTATCTGCAACGCTCGTTCATCGGCTGCGTGTCGGACGTGGACCAGCGCGAAGCGCGCGAGGTCGGCGAGAAGGCGGTGCAGTTCGCCATGTGGGGCGGGCGCGACGGCTCGGTGGCGATCAAGCGCACCGGTTTCTACTCGGTCGATTACGAGCTGATGGCGCTGTCCGACGTGGCCGGCAAGACGCGCGTGATGGAGGACGAGTTCATCAGCGCCAGCGGCACCGACGTGACCGACGCCTTCCGCATGTACCTGCGGCCGCTGCTGGGTTCCGGCATGCCGGACGCGTTCCGCCTGCGGCCGTCGCCGGTGGAAAAAATTCTGAAGAAATAGGAGACGACGATGGGACTATTCAAACGCAGCATGCTGCTGGCCGTGCTGGCCAGTGCGGCGCTGGGCGCCTCGGCGCAGAACGCCAACCAGCCACCGCCGCCCGACGGCAAGCGCGGCCCGCCGCAGGAAGCGATCGACGCCTGCAAGGGCAAGGCCGAAGGCGTCAAGGTCACGTTCAAGGGCCGGCGCGGCGAGGACGTCAAAGGCGTCTGCAAGAAGATGCGTGAAGGCGTCGTCGCCGTGCCCGAAGGCGGCATGCCGCCACCGCCGGAACCGCGCAAGTAGTTGCCGCAGGAATTAACTTGGCTCAGACGCTCATGCCGCGTCTGCCCTGGCAGGAAAAACGAAAGGTCGAACCGTAGCGGTATCGACCTTTTTTCTTGCCTGCATCACGTCATGCGCAGCCTGCATATCCATCCATGACATGGCAGATCGATCGAACACCAGTTCGAGCCGTACCGCCATTTCCGCCGTCAAGGCGATTTCTTGGGCAAGCAAACCTTCCACTCCCTGCAATGGCAGCCCCAAGCGGTCAGCCAACTCTTCATGGCTAATTTTGTGCGGTTCGACATAGGACAGAAAAAGATATTCGCCGGGGTGCATAGTGATCATGTTCGCCTCCAGTACCAGTCGGATCCTGATTTTTCATGGTAGGAGCAAAGCCGCACGCCGTCAACCGCGCCGAGGATACTGTCATGAGTTTTCAGGCCAAAGAAATCCGACATAAAGGTTTGCTGCGTTCGGTGAGCTGACTAATATCGACTTGGAAGATCTTCACCGGCGCAGTGGCGCGAAACGCCACTAATTCCCGATGCGGCATAGACTACATCATCGGCCATAGACACGCCCCTCACGTTCAATGTCTTCCAGCAGGCCGGCGCGGGCGGTATCCAGTTCAGTCTTTTGACTCCAGCTTACACCACGGCGAGGGTCGGCAGCAGCGGTGTGATGTCGCCATCGGCTCCGCCGGACCAACGCAAGCAGGCACGGCTTAGATTAACTTAGCTCAAGACCAAATTACACTGCCACGCTAGGATTTGAGTTCCAAGTCAGAGGAGCTCATCATGCCCTACATCGCCCGCAATTATGCAGATCAAAAAGAGCTGGTTGGCAATGGCCAATGCGTGACCTTGGTGAAGGCATTTTCCAGCGCGCCGGCGGCATCGTTATGGTCTGAAGGCGAAAAGGTGGCTGAGTTAGTGAAGTCCAACCGAATAGCCTCCGGCACTGTTATCGCCACGTTTGTCAAAGGCAGATACCAAAACCACTCACACGGCAATCACGCAGCTATATTCGTCAAGGCAGTCCCAGGCGGCATCGTCGTCTTCGACCAATGGCGCACGCATAAGCCGGTGGAACGCATCATCCGCTTTGGCAGGTCAAGCAAAATCGGTGCGGCACAGCGGCCAGAACTCTATTCGGTCGTCGAATGAATACCGCACTCCGTCTTTTTACGGCAGCAGCGCTTTTCATGACGGCACCTGTACTTGCCAAGCCGTTGGCCTGCCCTGCTTTCGCCCCCAGTTCATGGGGCTTGGGAAATGCCAAGCTTGAATCGGTGCGAGTACTGTCCCATCCAGCCGGTGAAAAGATTGACGACGCCGGCCCTTTGCCTATCATGGCGCCTGACGAGGAACAGGAACGCGATGGCAAGCTCCTGCAAACATGGCGCATGAACGCCGATGCACCAAAATACGCCTACAAGTTTGATTGCCTGTTCAGCGGAACCGAGCGTTTTTTGAGAATGGAGGCGCCAGCGGTGAAACGCTGCACGGCGACCTCAAGCCAAGCGGACCGGTTGTTTATTTTTTCTTGCAGATAGCCTGCGGAAAAAACCTGCCGGTCCGCCAAAGCGACACTAAGGCGCCAGCGCCGGCAGCAGTGGCGTGATGTCGCCGTCGGACGGCAGCGGCGCCAGCTTCAGCAAACGCATCAGCAACGGATAGACGTCGACGTTGTCGAACGCCGGCAGCACCACGCCCGGCTTGAAGGCCGGGCCGGCGGCGATGAAGATGGCGCCCATCTCCGGCGCGATGTTGTCGTAGCCGTGCGCGCCAGCCTTGCCGAGCGCCTTGTCGCTGAAGGTCAACATCCAGCCGGTCTCGGCCAGGCAGAGAAAGGCCGGCACGCGCGCATTGCGTCCATACGCCAGCCGCGCCGGCAGCTCGCCCTTGCGCCAGCACTGCATGTGCTGCTGCGGCTTGAGCAGCGCCGCGGCCAGTTGCTCCTCGCGGCCGGGCATCGCTTCCATGCCGGCATATGGACCGCTGACCACCTTGCGGTAGCTGCCCTCCGGCAGCAGCCGGTCCATGCGCACCACGCGTTCGAGGCTCACCGGCGCCATGCCGTGATCGGAGACGATGACGATGTTGGCGTCCAGCTGGCGCTTGGCCAGGCCGTCCAGCAGCTGGCCGATGGCACGGTCCACCAGCGCCACCGCCGCCGTGGTCTGCTCGGCGGCGGGACCGTAAGTGTGGCCGGCGTGGTCGACATCGTCAAAGTACAAGGTGGCGAAGCCCAGCGGTTCCACGTCCGCCCGGCCCAGCCACGACAGCAGCCGCTCGGTACGCTTGGTCGCCGGCAGCTTGCCGTCGAACTGCGGCGCCACCGTCGGCCGCACGCCGCGGATCGCCGCTTCCGATCCGGGCCAGAACATGGTGCCGGAACGGATGCCGTGCAGCTCGGCCGTCACCCACACCGGCTCGGCCTGGTCCCACCAGCGGCGGTCGGTGACGGCGGCTGGATTATCCAGGCTGAAACGCACGCCGGGAATGGCCGCGTCTTCCATATTATTGTCGACCACGCCGTGATGGTCGGGCCGCAGCCCGGTCACCAGCGTGTAGTGGTTCGGGAAGGTGATCGAGGGAAACGACGGCCGCATCGCCACCGCCCGCGCGCCGCCGGCGGCCAGCCGGTTCAGCTCGGGCGTGACGCCGCGCTCCAGGTATTCGGGCCGCATGCCGTCGATCGACACCAGGATCGTCAACGGTGCGGCGTGCGCCGTCGCGCAGCAGCTCACGGCCAGCAGCAACAGCAGTTTTTTCAAGGTCGGTTTCATGGTTCAGGGGTCCAGGCGTAAAAAAAGCGGACGACGCCGGGGCGTGGTCCGCTTTTGGGAATTAACTATCGCTTAAACAACGATGGTCTGGTGTTCGTCGCCGACACGGGCGCGGATCGCGCCGATGGTGTAGACGGTTTCGCCGGCCGCTTCCAGCTGGGCGATGGCGGCGGCAGCGTTTTCTTTCGACACGATGACGGTCATGCCGATGCCGCAGTTGAACACGCGGTGCATTTCAGCGTCGGCGACGCCGCCGTGCTGCTGCAGCCAGGCGAACAGCGGAGGCATGGTCCACGATTTGCCGTTCAGCTCGGCCACCAGGCCAGGCTGCAGCACGCGCGGGATGTTCTCGACCAGGCCGCCGCCGGTGATGTGCACCATGCCCTTGACTTCCATCGAGGCCATCAGCGCCAGCAGCGGCTTGACGTAGATGCGGGTAGGCTGCATCAGCACGTCGGCCAGCTTGCGACCGTGGAAGTCGCCGTCCAGGTCCGGCTTGGCCACTTCGATGATCTTGCGCACCAGCGAGTAACCGTTGGAGTGCACGCCCGACGAGGCCAGGCCCAGGATGACGTCGCCCGGAGCGATCTTGGTGCCGTCGATGATGGCCGATTTTTCCACCGCGCCGACCGCGAAACCGGCCAGGTCGTATTCACCGGCCGGGTACATCGATGGCATTTCCGCCGTTTCGCCGCCGATCAGCGCGCAACCGGCTTGTTCGCAACCCTGGGCGATGCCCTTGATGACGTCGGTCGCGATGGCCACGTCCAGCTTGCCGCAGGCGAAGTAGTCGAGGAAGAACAGCGGCTCGGCGCCCTGCACCAGGATGTCGTTGACGCTCATCGCGACCAGGTCGATGCCGACCGTGTCGTGGCGGTTCAGCTCGAACGCCAGTTTCAGCTTGGTACCCACGCCGTCGGTACCGGAGACCAGGACCGGCTCCTTGTACTTCTTGCTGATCTCGAACATGGCGCCGAAACCGCCCAAGCCGCCCATCACGCCTTCGCGCATGGTGCGCTTGGCAAAAGGCTTGATCGCTTCGACTAAAGCGTCGCCTGCGTCGATATCGACGCCGGCGTCACGGTAGGACAGGGAAACATTAGAAGTTTGGCTCATGGTGTATTTCGCAGCGGAGGCGGTAAAATAGAAGGCGGAGACCTGTTTCGTAGCAAAAAGTTACGAAAATGCGCAAAAAGCTGCACAACAACCCGGTCAATCCGCTATTTTATCAAAATGCCCCGTCCAACAGCCGTTTTTAACCATCTAAATCACTTTCCATGCCATTTCCCCTCTCGGTAGAGCAAAAGCAAACGGCATTCTGGGTAGCGGTTTGGGCAGCATTCTTCCTGTTGCTGGTCACTTTGGGACCGGTGCTGACGCCCTTCCTGGCTGCCGCCATCCTCGCTTACGCGCTCAATCCGGGCGTCGATTTCCTCGACCGTCTGCAGGTTCGGCGCGGTCGCCTGACGATGCGGGTGCCGCGCGCGCTGGCCGTGCTGCTGGTGGTGGTGCTGTTCTTCGCCGCCATCTCCGCCCTGGTGCTGATCGTGGTGCCGGTGCTGCAAAAGGAAATTCCGCTGCTGCAGGCGCAGATCCCCGCCTTCCTGGCCAAGGCCAACGACCTGCTGGGTCCCAAATTGCAGGAAATGGGCGTCAAGGTGCGGCTCGACAGCGCCGGCATCAAGAAGCTGGTGTCGCAGCAGATGTCCACCAGCGGCGAGGAGATCTGGAGCGCGGTGCTCAATTCGGCGCGCGTGGGCGGCACCGCGGTGCTGGGCTGGATCGCCACCTTGGTGCTGATCCCGGTGGTGCTGTTCTACCTGCTGCTGGACTGGCACCCGATGCTGGCCCGTATCGCCGGCTGCGTGCCGCGGCGCTGGATAGTCGCCACCATGGACATGGCCGAGGAAGTCGACACCCTGCTGGCCCAGTACCTGCGCGGCCAGCTGCTGGTGATGTTCGTGCTGGCGGTGTACTACTCGGTGGCGCTGGCGATCGCCGGCTTCGACGTCGCGCTGCCGGTCGGCATCATCACCGGCCTGCTGGTGTTCATCCCCTACCTGGGCTTCGGCCTGGGCCTGGTGCTGGCGCTGATTTCGGCGGTGCTGCAGTTTTCCGACTGGAGCGGCGTGATCGCGGTGGCGATCATCTATGGCGCCGGCCAGGTGATCGAAGGCTTTTTCCTCACGCCGCGCCTGGTGGGCGAGCGCATCGGCCTCAATCCGCTGGCGGTGATTTTCGCTTTATTGGCGTTCGGCCAGCTGTTCGGCTTCGTCGGCGTGCTGCTGGCACTGCCCGCTTCGGCGGTGCTGATGGTGGCATTTAAGCATCTGCGCCGCCACTACCTGAGCAGCAGCTTCTATAATGCGTGACGTGGAACAGAAAAACGTTATGCAAAAGATCATAAACAGGCGTACGCCATGAAACAGCTGGTGCTCGATTTAGGCGCGGACCAGGCGCACAGCCTCGCATCGTTCGAGGTGGGACAGAATGCCGAAGCGGCAGCGCTGATGGCGCAGTTCGCCGACCGCACGTCGCGCGAGCACTTCGCCTATCTGTGGGGCGCGGGCGGCGTCGGCAAGACCCATCTGCTCAAGGCCTTGGCCAGCGCCGGCGGCGAAGCCGAGCAGCTGCGCGCGCGCTATATCTCGCCGTTTTCCATCGAGTCCGAATTCGTCTACTCGCCGGAGGTGGACCTGTACCTGCTGGACGACTGCGAAAAGCTGTCGCCGCTGGCGCAGATCGACGCCTTCGCGCTGTTCAATGAAATCCGCGCCAACAACGCCTTCATGGTGTGCAGCGGCGCGGTGGCGCCGGCGGTGCTGCCGGTGCGCGAGGACCTGCGCACCCGCATGGGCTGGGGCCTGATCTACCAGGTCCACGGCCTGACCGACGACGAAAAGGTGGCCGCGCTGACGGCCGCCGCCACCGCCCGCGGCTTGACGCTGTCGCCCGGCGTGATACCCTACTTGCTGTCCCATTTTCAGCGCGACATGCGGTCGTTGTCGACGATGCTGGACTCGCTGGACCAATATTCCCTCGAAACCCAACGCCCGATCACCTTGCCGCTGTTGCGCGAGTGGTTGCAGGCGGAAGCTAAAGAATGACGAATCCTGCATGAACTTAGCCTTATTTGACCTCGACCACACGCTGCTGCCGATCGACTCCGACTACGAGTGGGGTCAGTTCCTGGTACGCATCGGCGCCGTGGACGCCGCCGAATTCGCCCGCCGCAACGATGAATTCTTCGCCCAGTACCAGGCCGGCACGCTGGACCCGGTGGAGTACCTGGAGTTTTCGCTCGGCACCCTGGCCTCGTTCCCGCGCGAGCGCCTGCAGGCGATGCAGGAGCAGTACATGGCCGAAGTGGTGCTGCCGGCGATCCGCCCTTCGGCGCGCGCGCTGCTGCAAAAGCACGTCGACGCCGGCGACCTGGTGGCCATCGTCACCGCCACCAACCACTTCGTCACCGCGCCGATCGCCCGGGCGCTGGGCGTGGAGCACCTGATCGCGGCCATGCCGGAAACCGACGCCGACGGCAAGCTGACCGGCAGGCTGCTCGGCACGCCGACCCAGGGCGCGGGCAAGGTCACGCACACCAAGGCCTGGCTGGCGAAGATGGACAAGAAGCTGGAAGACTTCGGCACCGTCCACTTCTACAGCGATTCGCACAACGACCTGCCGCTGATGTCCATCGTCAGCCATCCGGTGGCGACCAACCCCAACGCCGCACTGAAAACGCACGCCACAGCCCAAGGCTGGCCATTAATTGACCTATTCAATGATTAAGAAACTGATCCGCAAAATCCTCGGCACCAAGAGCAAGGCACGCGACACCAGCACGCCGGTGATACTGGGCCCTGAAGCCCACGGCATCGATCCGCGCCTGCTGTCGTCGAACGCGGTGCGCGTCACCAGCACCCTGCAGGAAGCGGGCTACGAAGCCTTCGTGGTCGGCGGCGCCGTGCGCGACCTGCTGCTGGGTGTGAAGCCGAAAGACTTCGACATCGCCACCAACGCCACGCCGGAGCAGGTCAAGCGCCTGTTCCGCCGCGCCTTCATCATCGGCAAACGGTTCCAGATCGTGCACGTGATGTTCGGCCAGGATTTGCTGGAGGTGACCACCTTCCGCGGCACCACGCTGGACAACGCGCCCAAGGACGAACATGGCCGCGTCCTGCGCGACAACACCTTCGGCTCGCAGGCGGAAGACGCGGTGCGCCGCGACTTCACCATCAACGCCATGTACTACAACCCGGCCAACCAGCAGGTGCTGGACTACCACGGCGGGGTGGAAGACATCCGCGCCAAGACGCTGCGCATCATCGGCCAGCCGGAAGCGCGCTACCGCGAAGACCCGGTGCGCATGCTGCGCGTGGTGCGCTTCGCCGCCAAGCTCAAATTCACCATCGAACCGAATACCGGCGCGCCGATCCCGGTCATGGCTTCGCTGATCGACAACGTGCCTGCGGCGCGCGTGTTCGACGAGATGCTCAAGCTGTTGATGAGCGGCCAGGCGCTGGCCTGCCTGCAGCAGCTGCGCAAGGAAGGCCTGCATCACGGCCTGCTGCCGCTGCTGGACGTGGTGCTGGAGCAGCCGCTGGGCTTCAAGTTCGTGACGCTGGCGCTCGACTCGACCGACTCCCGCATCCACGCCGGCAAGACGGTGTCGCCGGGCTTCCTGTTTGCGTCGCTGCTGTGGCACCAGGTGCTGGAGAAGTGGACCGCCTACCGCGCCGCCGGCGAGCAGACCATCCCTGCGCTGCACCTGGCGGCCGACGACGTGCTCGATTCGCAAACCGAGAAGCTGGCCTTGCAGCGCAAGATCGGCTCCGACATGCGCGACATCTGGTCGATGCAGCCGCGCTTCGAGCGCCGCAGCGGCAAGTCGCCGCACAAGCTGCTGGAGCACCTGCGCTTCCGCGCCGGCTACGACTTCCTGCTGCTGCGCTGCGCCTCGGGCGAGATCGACGCCGAGTTGGGCGAATGGTGGACCGCGTTCTATGAAGGCGACGAAGCCACCCGCGAAGACCTGATCGCCACGGCCAACCAGCCGGCGGGCGCCGCCGGCGCCAAGCGCAAGCGCGCACCGCGTCGCGGTGGCCGCAGCAAGGGCGGCGAAGGCGGCAACGCTGGCGGCAATGCCGGCGGCGACGGCGGCGGCGCGGAATAAGCTGCACCGCCACGCATCATGAGCATCATCGGCAAAGCAGGTGAAGATGGCTTCGCCTTCACCATCGCCTACATCGGCATCGGCGCCAACCTGGGCGACGCGCGCGGCAACGTGGCCGACGCGCTGGAGCGCCTGCAAGGCCTGCCCGGCTGCACGCTGATGGCGGCGTCGGGCCTGTACCGCACCGCGCCGATCGATTCGAGCGGCGACGACTACATCAACGCCGTGGCCCGCATCGCCACCACGCTGGACGCCGAAGCGCTGCTGCAGGCGCTGCACGGCATCGAGCAGGCGCACGGCCGCGAACGGCCCTACCGCAACGCCCCGCGCACACTGGACCTGGACCTGCTGCTGTACGGCGACCAGCAGATCGCCAGCGCCACGCTGACGGTGCCGCATCCGCGCATGACGGAACGCGCCTTCGTGCTGGTGCCGCTGCTGGAACTGGCCCCGGCCATCCATATTCCCGGTCGCGGCGCGGCGCAGGACTATGCCGCCGCGGTAGCCGATCAGGGCATCAGCCCCATTATTTGACTCCCCTGCACGCGATAGCATTCAGGACTACACTATCGCCGTGTCATCACATCTTTAAAGGATTTCCCATGTCTGGTTATTTGCAAGGAAACGAAATGGCCGCGAGCCAGAAGCCTGCCGCCACCACCGCACCTGCACCGGCCAAAGCGGTCGCCAACAAGGCAGTCACCATCTCCACGCTGGCAACCCTGCGCGCGGCCGGTGAAAAAATCTCCATGCTGACCTGCTACGACGCCAGCTTCGCCTCGCTGATGGACCGCTGCGGCGTCGAAATCCTGCTGATCGGCGATTCGCTGGGCATGGTCTGCAACGGCCACCAGTCGACGCTGCCGGTGACGGTGGCCGAAGTGGCATATCACACCGCCGCCGTCGCGCGCGGCAGCAAATCGGCGATGATCATGGCCGATTTGCCGTTCGGCGCCTATGGCACGCCGGAAACCGCGTACGCCAACTCCGTGCAGCTGATGCAGGCGGGCGCGCATATCGTCAAACTGGAAGGCGGCGCCTGGCTGGCCGACACCGTACGCTTCCTGACCGACCGCGCGGTACCGGTCTGCGCCCACCTCGGCCTGACGCCGCAATCGGTGCACCAGCTGGGTGGCTACAAGGTACAAGGCAAGACCATCGAAAGCGCCGAGCTGCTGAAGGCGGACGCATTGAAGATGCAGGCCGCCGGCGCCGCGATGGTGCTGCTGGAAGCCATCCCTGCGCAGCTGGGCAAGGAAGTCACCGAGCTGCTGTCGGTGCCGACCATCGGCATCGGCGCGGGTCCCGACTGCTCGGGCCAGGTGCTGGTGATGCACGATCTGCTGGGCGTGTTCCCGGGCCGCAAGGCGCGTTTCGTGAAGAACTTCATGGAAGGCCAGACCAGCATCGACGCCGCCGTCACCGCCTACGTCACCGCCGTCAAGGACGGCAGCTTCCCGGCGCTGGAGCACTGTTTCTAAACGAGTTGCTTGACGCAGTCCTCAAACGCGGACAGCAGCTGACTGATGTCGTTCTCGCTGGTGCAGGGGCACACCAGCAGCATGTTGTGGAACGGCGTGATCAGCAGGCCGCGGTTGAGCAGGTAGAGGTGGATGATCTGTTCAAGGTCGCTGTCCAGTATCGCTTGCGCCTGCGTCCCGTTTTGCGGCGCGGTGGGCGCGAACTGGAATTCGGTGCGGGCGCCGATTTGGGTGACGCACCACGGCAGTTTGTGGCGAGCGATCACGTCGCGCAGGCCTTCCGCCAATTGGCCCGCCAGCGCGAACATGTGCTGGTAGGCCTGCTCAGTCATCACTTGCTCAAGGTTGGCGCGCATCGCGGCCATCGCGAACATGTTGGCGCTCAGCGTGGTGCCGACGCCGGAGTGGCCAGGCGGCGCATCGTGCTTGGCCTGCTCCACCCGTCGCGCCAACTCCTCCGGGAATCCATAGACCGCGCAAGGAATACCTCCGCCGATTGGCTTGCCGACCACCAGCGCGTCCGGCTGCATGCCGTGCGCTTGCGCGTAGCCTCCGGGGCCGCTGCTGATGGTGTGCGTCTCGTCGATCACCAGCAGGCTGCCGTGGCGCTTGATGAGCTGCTGCGCGGCCTCCCAATAGCCCGGCTGCGGCAACACCATGCCGATGTTGGTCATCACCGGCTCGGCCAGCACGCAGGCGATGTCGCCCTGCTTTAGCGCCGCCTCCAGCGCCGGCAAGTCATTGAACTCAACCACCACCGTGTGATCCGTCAGCCTGTGCACCTGGCCGAGCAGGCTGTCGCGCTGCGTCGGCACGCCGTCCACCAGATCGACGAACACGTCGTCCACCGTACCGTGATAGCAGCCGTTGAAGACCAGCACCTTGCTGCGGCCAGTCGCGGCGCGCAGCCATCGCAGCACGAAGCGGTTGGCGTCCGACGCGGACAGGGCGAACTGCCAGTACGGCAGGCCGAAACGCCGCGCCAGTTCCGCCGCCACCGGCGCCGCATCCTCCGACGGCAGCATGGCGGTGTAGCCGCGCGCGGCCTGGCGCGCTATCGCCTGCGCCACCGGCTGCGGCGCGTGGCCGAACATGGCGCCGGTGTCGCCGAGGCAGAAGTCGATATATTCGTGGCCGTCGGCGTCGCGGAAGCGCGCGCCCGATGCTTCACGCACCGTCAGCGCGAACGGCGTGGACCAGTCGTTCATCCAGTGCATCGGCACGCCGAACAGCAAGTGCTGCGCGGCCTGCCCCGCCAATAGCGCCGATTCGGGATTGCGCGCGATGTAGCTGGCGCGTTCGGCGGCGGCCAGCGCTTGCGCGCGGGGCCAGTTCAAGCCGTCGCGGGTGCCGGCCATGTTTACACCAGCAGCATCAAGTGCTCGCGCTCCCATGAGCTGATCACGCGGCTGTAGGTGGCGAATTCCAGCTCCTTCACTTCGCAGAAGGCCTGCACGAACAACTCGCCCAGGATCTCGCTCAGCGGCTGGCATTCGCGCAGGCGCAGAATGGCGTCCTCCAGGTTGCGCGGCAGCTGGTCGTGCACATGCTCGGCGCTGTCGGCGGTCGGCGGCGATGGCGTCAAGCCTTGCGTCATGCCGAGATAGCCGCAGGCCAGCGTGGCGGCCATCGCCAGATAGGGATTGACGTCCACGCCCGGCACACGGTTCTCCACCCGCCGGTTGAGCGGTGCGGAGTTCGGAATGCGAATGCCGCAAGTGCGGTTGTCGTAACCCCAATGCACATTGGTCGGCGCCGACATGAAGCGCGACAGCCGCCGATACGAATTCACGTGCGGCGCAAACAGCAGCGTGGCCGCCGCCGCGTACTGCTCCAGCCCCGCGATATAGTTGAAGAACAAATCGCTGGCCTCACCGTCGGTGCGGCTGAAGATGTTGGCGCCGGTCGCGGCGTCCAATATGCTCTGGTGGATATGCATCGCGCTGCCGGGCTCGGTCTCCATCGGCTTGGCCATGAAGGTGGCGAAGATCCCGTGCCGCAGCGCCGTCTCCCGCACCGCGCGCTTGAACAGGAACACGCGGTCGGCCAGTTCCAGCGCCTCGCCGTGCGTGAAGTTGATCTCCATCTGACCGGCGCCCGCTTCGTGGATCAGCGTCTCCACACCCAGTTCGTGCTGCTTGCAGAAGGTGGATAGCTCCAGGAAGAAGGGATCGAAATCGTTGACGGCGTCGATCGAATACGACTGGCGGCCGGATTCCGTCTTGCCGCTGCGCCCCAGCGGTGGCGTCAATGGCTCATGCGGATTGCTGCTGCGCGCGACCAGGTAGAACTCCATCTCCGGCGCCACCACCGGCTGCCAGCCGCGTTCCGCATACAGCTTGAGCACCTTGCGCAGCACGGCGCGCGGCGACAGGCCGACCGGCGAACCGTCGAAGTTCTGGCAATCGTGGATCACCAGCGCGACGTTCTCCGCCGCCCACGGCACCTGCCGCAGCGTGGCCAGGTCGGGCACGCAGATCATGTCGGGATCGGTGGCGCCGGTATAGGGAAGATTGTTGGGCTGCTCGCCGTTGACGGTGTTGAGCAACACGCTCTTGGGCAGGCGCATCTCGCCTTCGCTGAGGAACAGGTCCTTGGGCAGGATCTTGCCGCGGGCGATGCCGGTCATGTCGGCGATCACGCACTCCACTTCGTGAATATTGCGGTCACGTAGAAAATCCTTCATGGCCTGGCTCATTGCTTGCTCCTGGAAGCGGTCGAGATAACGCGTCTTCGTACTGTCTAGCCGATTTGTATCCATGTGGTTTTCAGCTCGGTGTATTTGTCGAAAGCGTGCAGCGACTTGTCGCGGCCATTGCCGGACTGTTTGTAGCCGCCGAACGGCACGGTGATGTCGTCACCGTCATACTGATTGACGTGCACGGTGCCGGCACGCAGCGCACGTGCGGTCTGGATCGCCTTGCTGATATCGGCCGTCCACACGGCGGCCTGCAAGCCGTAGGGCGTGGCGTTGGCTTGCTTGACCGCATCCTTCACGTCGGTAAAGCTCAGCACCGACAGCACCGGCCCGAAGATCTCTTCGCGCGCGATGGTCATGCTGCTGTCGACCTGGTCGAACAGCGTCGGCTCGACGTAGTAGCCGCCGGTGTCGGTGCGCGCCTGGCGTCCACCGGACAGCAGCTTGGCGCCGCCCGATTGGCCGGCTTCGATGTAGCCCAACACCGTCTTCAACTGCGTCGCATCGACGATGGCGCCCATGACGGTGTTCTCGTCGAGCGGATCGCCGGGCTGGAAGGCCGGCATCATCGCCATCGCTTTTTCGAGGAACTGCTCCTTGATCGACGCTTCCACAAACAGCCGCGAAGGCGCGTTGCAGCTCTCGCCCTGGTTGAAGTAGATGGAGCCGATGGCCGCTTCCACCGCCTTGTCCAGGTCCGGACAATCAGCGCAAACGATATTGGCCGACTTGCCGCCCAACTCAGTCCAGGCCCGTTTCAGGTTGGACTGCCCGGCCATCTGCAAAATCTGCTTGCCGATACGAGTGGAACCGGTGAAGCCGATGCAGTCCACGTCCATGTGCAGGCCCAGCGCGGCGCCGGCTTCGTGGCCGTAGCCAGGCAGCACATTGAACACGCCCGGCGGAATGCCCGCCTCCAGCGCGATCTCCGCCAGCCGCAACGCCGTCAGCGGCGACTTCTCGGAGGGCTTGAGCACCACGCTGTTCCCGGCGGCCAGCGCAGGCGCGATCTTCCACGCGGCCATGATCATCGGATAGTTCCACGGCACGATGGCCGCCACCACGCCGACCGGCTCGCGCGTGATCAGCGCCAAGCTGTTGGCCGCCGTCGGCGCGATCTCGTCGTAGATCTTGTCGATCGCCTCGCCGTACCAGCGCAGGCAGTTGGCGGTAGCGCCCACGTCCACGCTCTGGCTGTATTTGATTGGTTTGCCCATGTCCAGCGTTTCAAGCAGCGCCAGTTCCGGGCCATATTTCTGCACCAGGTCCGCAAACTTGATCAGCGTGCGCTTGCGTTGCGCCGGCGATTTTCCAGCCCAGCGGCGGTCTTCGAATGCGGCACGTGCCGCAGCCACCGCCAGATCGGCATCGGCGCCGTCGCAGCGCGCCACCATACCCAGCTTGCGGCCGTCGATCGGCGACAGGTTTTCAAACTGCTGTTCGGATTTGGCCCAAACGCGCTCGCCGCCGATGAAGGCGCGGCCGTCGATTTGCAGGCTGCTCGCCCGCTCGTGCCACGATGTTGTCGTCATATTCGTCTCCACTTCAGGATTTACAGCCAGCCGCGCTGCTGGAGGTCGGCGTAGGTCAGGTCGAGGCAATGGCGGATCAGCGCCACCATCTCGTCGATCTGCGCGCAGGTCATCACCAGCGGCGGCGCGATGATCATGCGGTCGCCGACGGCGCGCATGATCATGCCATTGTTGAACATGTAGCCACGGCAGACCATGCCCACGGCTTTCTCTTCGTCGAACGGCACGTTCTCGTGCACGGTCGCGCCTTTGACGCGCACCAGGTTCAGACCCGCGACGAAGCCGCAGCTGTCAGCATAGCCAACCAGCGGGTGATCCGCCAGCTCGGCAAATCGCTTTTTCAGATACGGCCCGGTCTCGTTACCGACGCGCTCGACCAGCTTCTCGTCTTCGATGATGCGGATATTCTCCAGCGCAGCCGCGCAAGCGACCGGATGGCCTGAGTAGGTGAAGCCGTGATTAAACTCGCCGCCCTTCTCGATCAGCACATCGGCCACGCGGTCGCCAACCAGCACGCCGCCCAACGGCACATAGCCGGAGGTGACGCCCTTGGCGAAAGTGATCAGGTCCGGCTTGATGCCGAACAGCTCGGACGCGAACCACTTGCCCAGCCGGCCGAAGCCGCAGATCACCTCATCGGCGATCAGCAGGATGCCGTACTTGTCGCAGATGCGCTGGATCTCGGGCCAGTAGGTGACCGGCGGAATAATCACGCCGCCCGCGCCCTGTATCGGCTCGCCGATAAAGGCCGCGACCTTGTCCGGGCCGACCTCCAGGATTTTCTTCTCCAGCCACGACGCGGCTTCGATGCCGAATTCGTCTTCCGTCATGCCGCGCCCGGATTCCAGATAGTTAGGCTGGCCGATGTGCACGATGCCGGGGATCGGCAAGCCGCCCTGCGCGTGCATGCCGTCCATGCCGCCCAGCGACGCGCCGGCCACCGTGCTGCCGTGGTAGGCGTTGTGGCGGCTGATGATGGTGTGGCGCTCCTTGTAGCCCAACACGTCCCAATAGCGGCGCACCATGCGCAGATTGGTGTCGTTGCCTTCCGAGCCGGAGCCGGTGAAGTAGACGTGGTTGAACTGCGGCGGCGATATCTTCACCAGCTTGGCAGCCAGCTCCACCGCCGGAATATTGGTGGTGTTGAAGAAGCTGTTATAGAAAGGCAGCGTCTCCATCTGCTTGTACACCGCCTCGGAAATGCTGGTGCGGCCGTAGCCGACATTGACGCACCACAGGCCGGACATGCCGTCCAATACCTTCTTGCCCTGCGAGTCCCACAGATAGATGCCCTCGCCGCGCACCATCACGCGCGCGCCCTTTTCGCCGAGCGCCTTGTGGTCGGTGAAGGGGTGCATATAGTGGGCCGTGTCCAGCTTCTGGATGGCGGCGGTGTCATACACTTCCGGACGCGCGGCGGCCTTTACCGACGCGACCAATGCGGCGCTTGGCGCCAATGAGTTGTTCGACATGATGGCTCCTATATCTAAATGATCAGACGTGCAGCAGCAGGTGCTCGCGCTCCCACGGGCTGATGACGGTCATGAATTCCTGGTGTTCCAGATCCTTGATCGCCGAGTAGACGTCGATGAAGCGGTCGCCCAGCACGCTGCGCAGCTTGTCCTCGCCGCGCAGCAGTTGCAGCGCTTCCGGCAGGCCTTGCGGCAGTTCGACCATCAGGTCGTAGGCACTGCCGACGGTCATAGGCGTCGGCTCCAGCTGTTCGGTCATGCCGAGGTAGCCGCAGGCCAGCGTGACCGCCAACGCCAGGTAGGGATTGGCGTCCGCGCCGATGATGCGGTTCTCCACGCGGCGATCCTGCACACCTGATTCCGGCACGCGGAAACCGACGGTGCGGTTGTCCATGCCCCACTGGATGTTGATCGGCGCCGCCGTGTGGCGCACGATGCGACGATACGAATTGACGTAGGGCGCGACGATCGCCATCGCCGACGGCATATAGCGTTGCAGGCCGCCGATGTAGTGCTTGAAGATCGGCGCGGCCGAACCATCTTCGGCGCTGAAGATGTTCTTGCCGGTCTTGGCATCGACCACGCTCTGGTGCACGTGCATCGCGGAACCCGGCTCGCCCGCCATCGGCTTGGCCATGAAGGTCGCGTACATATCGTGCTTGAGCGCCGCTTCGCGCAAGGTGCGCTTGAAGAAGAACACCTTGTCGGCCAAGCCTAGCGGATCGCCGTGCAGGAAGTTGATCTCCATTTGGCCGGCGCCGATTTCGTGAATCAGCGTGTCGACGTCGAGGTTCATCAGGTCGCAGTAGTCGTAGATGTCTTCGAACAGCGGATCGAATTCATTCACAGCGTCGATGCTGTAGACCTGGCGGCTGGTTTCCGCGCGGCCGCTGCGGCCGATAGGTGGTTTCAAAGGCAGATCGGGATCGCTGTTCTTGGCGGTCAGGTAGAACTCCAGTTCCGGCGCCACCACCGGCTTCCAGCCTTTGTCGGCGTACAGCTTCAGTACGCGGCGCAGTACGGAGCGCGGCGCGAAATCGACCAGGCGGCCGTCGGAGAAGTAGCAGTCGTGGATGACCTGCGCGGTTGGATCGGTGGCCCATGGCACCATCGTGATGGTGGTCGGATCGGCCTTCAGTACCATGTCGCGGTCGGTGGCGGAGATGGCGCGGTCGTAGCCTGCGTCTTCCACCGGGCAGTTGCCGGTCACGGTCATGCCCAGCACCGCTTCGGGGATGCGCATGCCGCGCTCCTGGGTGAACTTACCGCGCGGGAGGATCTTCCCGCGTGCTACGCCGGTCAAGTCGGGGACCAGGCATTCGATTTCGGTGACGTGCTTCTCGTTGAGCCACAGGTCCATGTCGGTATAGGTAAAATTCTCGCGGATTGCCATGGTTTTCTCTCTTTGTTTTCTAGCGTTGGTTTTTATAGTTGTGGCAGGCCTCGCCGAAAGCCTTGAATAGTCTGACGGAATCGGGATTCTCCGCCAGGCGCCACTCTGGGTGCCACTGTACCGCGAGCGCGAAACTACTGGCGTTTGCTACGCGGTAGGCTTCCACCAGGCCGTCGTCGGCGCGTGCTTCCGCGACCAGCGATGGCGCCAGTTGGGCGATGCCCTGGCCGTGCAGCGAATTGACCATGATGTCGGATGCGCCGCCCAGGATGCGCGCCAGGTGCCCGCCAGGCTCCAATCGCACGCGGTGCGAGGCAGCGTATTGCTGCTCCAGCGGCTGGTCCTTGCGTTCGCGGTGGTCGGCCATGCCGGCCACGCTGTGCACCGCCTGGTGCAGCGTGCCGCCCAGCGCCACGTTCACTTCCTGGAAGCCGCGGCAGATCGCCAGCAGCGGTATGCCGCGCTTGAGCGCCGCCCGGATGAAGGGCAGCGTGGTGGCGTCGCGCGCCGCGTCCTGCGGCAGCGAGGGGTCCAGCACGTCATGCCCATACAGGCTGGCATGCACGTTGGATGGCGATCCGGTCAGCATGACGCCGTCGGCCAGCGCCAGCAGCGTTTCAAAATCGGTGGCCGCGCCCAGGGCCGGCATGATGAGCGGCGTGCAGCCCGCCCCATCGGCCACTGCGGCGACATATTTGAATTGGGCTGTGTGATTGGCATGGGCGCCGATCTGGTTCACACAAGCGGGAACGATGACAATTGGGCTATGCATGGCTTCATCATATGCCTATTTTGGTATCATTGTGAGTGCCACTTGTTTAAAATTGATGGAACCACTTTGAGCCCCATGCCGCATCCGCCCTCTCCCACTTCCGATCTGCTAGCCCAGACATTGGCGCAATCCGGCTTCCATCCGCGCCTGCCGCAGCAGCGCCGTTTGTACGAAGCGGCCAAGAGCGCGATCCACCGCCAGTTGCTGGGCGCGGGCAGCAAGCTGCCGTCCAGCCGCGACCTGGCGCGCGACCTGGGCATCTCGCGCAATACGGTGATCGCCGCCTTCGAGCAGCTGGCGGCGGAGGGCTATGTCGCCAGCCAGCTGGGAAGCGGCACCTACGTGGCGGACCTGCAGGCGCAGCGCGCCAGCATGCGTGGTTCCGGCCCGGCGCCGCGCGGATCGCCGCAAGGCCGCCCGGCGCGGTTGTCACGACGGGGACGCGAATTGACCAGCTTTGCCGCCGGCCCGCGCTTCGAGATCCAGCCTTTCGCGCCGGGCGAGGACGATTTCTCGTCCTTCCCATTCAAACTTTGGCAACGGCTGCAAAACCGCATCTGGCGCGAGGCGCGCACCGAGCTGCTGGATTACGGCCAGTCCGGCGGCCACTTGCCGCTGCGCCAGGCCATCACCGAGTACCTGCGCTTGTCGCGCTCCGTGAAGGTGACGGTGGACCAGGTGATGATCACGGCCGGCACCCAGCAATCGCTGGACCTGTGCGCGCAGTTGCTGGCCGACGCCGGCGACACCGCCTGGGTCGAGGATCCCGGCTACTGGGGCGCGCGCCGCGTGTTCCAGTCGCGCGAACTGAAGCTGCATCCGATCGCGGTCGACGACGACGGCATGGTGCTGACGGAGTCGGACCTGGCCACCAAGCCGCGCCTGATCTACGCCACGCCCTCGCACCAGTACCCAACCGGCTCCGTCATGAGCCTGGCCCGCCGGCGCGAACTGCTCGACATCGCCGTGCGCAAGGACGCATGGATACTGGAGGACGACTACGACAGCGAATTCCGCTACACCGGCCGCCCGCTGGCGGCTCTGCAGGGACTGGACATCGACGACCGCGTGCTCTACATGGGCACCTTCTCCAAGGTGCTCTACCCCGGCATCAAGGTCGGCTACCTGGTGGTGCCGCCGGCGCTGGTCGATGGTTTCAAGAGCGCGCTGTACGATCTTCAGCGCCCCGGCCAGCTGACGGTGCAGGCGGTGCTGGCGGACTTTATCGCGCTGGGCCACTTCACCACCCACATCCGCAAGATACGCCAGACCTATGGCGCCCGCCGCGAGCTGCTGCGCCGCACGCTGGTGCAGCAGCTCGCGCCCCGGCTGCGCGGCAAGGTGACCATCTCCAGCGAGGAATCCGGCCTGCATCTGGTGGTGCAGCTGCCCGACGACGCCGACGACGTGGCGCTGGAAGCGGCGGCCGCCGCAGTGGAGATCCGCGTCAAGGCCCTCTCCACCTACTACCTGGCGCGGCCGACCAGGCGCGGGCTGCTGGTCGGTTACGCCTACTGCACGCCGGAGAAGATCAGCCACTACGGCCGCATCCTGGCGGACCTGATCGAGACGGGAGTGCCAGCATGAAGCACATGCCCTGGCGAGACTTCTGCGCGCTGGTCAGCAGCATCGGCGTGGTCGGATTGGGACTGGGCGCCACCATTCCGCTGACGGCGCTGCGGCTGGACCAGCGCGGCATCGGCACCGACATCATCGGCATCATCACCGCCGCCAGCGCCTTCGGCATCCTGGCGGCGACACCCTTCGTCTCGCGCTGGGTGGCCCGCCACGGACCGCGCGGCTGCATGACAGGGGCCATCGCTATCGGCGCGCTGTCCACCGGCTTGATGGAAGCGACCGACAACGTGCTGCTGTGGGGCGTGCTGCGATTCGTGTTCGGCGCCTGCATGGGCGTGCTGTTCACCATCGGCGAGGCGTGGGTCAACCATCTGGCGCCGGTCAATTCACGCGGCCGCGTGGTGGCCATGTACACCACCGCTTTCACGCTGTTCCAGCTGATAGGCCCTGCGCTGGTGGCCGGACTGGAAGGCAAGGTCGCGTGGCCGTTCGCCGCCTGCGGCGCGCTGTTCCTGCTCGCCCTGCCCGGCATGGCGCTGATCTCCAACGACGGCCAGGCCGAGGAAGACGAACCGCACGTATCCTGGCGCGCGGTGCTGCCGCGCATGCCGATGATCGCCGTCGGCGCGGCCTTCTTCGCGCTGTTCGACACGCTGGCATTGAGCCTGCTGCCGCTGTACGCGATTCGCCAGGGCATGCTCACCGAACTGGCGCTGCTGTCGGCCACCGTGGTGCTGGTCGGCGACACCGCGCTGCAATTCGCCTTCGGCTGGCTGGCCGACCACGTGGGGCGCCGGCGCGTGCACACCGGCTGTGGCATCGCGGTGTGCGTGCTGCTGCCGTTGCTGCCGTTCGCGGCGGGTACGCCGTGGCTGTGGTGGATGCTGCTGCTGATGCTGGGCGCTGTGGCGGGGGCGATCTACATGCTTTCGCTGGTGGCGTGCGGCGCGCGCTTCCAGGGACAATCGCTGGTCGCGGCCAGCGCGGTGGTCAATGCCAGCTGGGGTATCACCAGCAGCGGCGGGCCGCTGGTGACAGGTCTGTTGATGCAGACCGCCGGCATCAATGCGCTACCGGCGGTGCTGTGGTGCGGCGCGGCGATTTTCGTCGCCTGCGCCTGGTGGGAATATAAGCAGGGCTACGTCGATTAGCCCTTGGCCGCTGCGGCCACCTGCTTCTGGCGCAGGCGTTCGCTGCGCGCCATGTACAGGCTCGATGCGATCACGCCGATCGACACCACGAGGATGGTCAGCGCCGCCACCGCGTTCACGCGCGGGTCCAGGCCCAGGCGGGCGCGCGAGAAGATCACGATAGGCATGGTCGACGAGCCGGGGCCGGACAGGAAGGCCGACAGCACCACGTCGTCCAACGACAGCGTGAACGTCAGCAGCCACGCGGAACCCAGCGCCTGCGTGATGTTCGGCAGCGTCACCAGGAAGAACACCTGGAACGGACGGCAGCCCAGATCCATCGCCGCTTCCTCCAGCGACTTGTTCATCTCCTGGAGGCGCGACTGCACCACCACCGCCGCGTAGGCCATGCCCAGCAGGGTGTGGCCCAGCCAGATCGTCACCAGGCCGCGCTCCGGGAAGCCGAACGCCTTCTGCACCGACACCAGCATCAGCAGCAGCGACAGGCCGATGATCACCTCCGGCATCACCAGCGGCGCGCTGACCATGCCCGAGAACAGCGTGCGGCCGGCGAAGCGCTGGTAGCGGTTCAGCACAAACGCCGCGAACGTCCCCAGCACCACCGAGCTGCACGCCGTCAGCAGCGCGATGCGCAGCGACAGGCCGAAACCGCTGATGATCTCCGTATCCTCCATCAGCGCCGCATACCACTGGGTCGAGAAGCCGCTCCACACCATGTCCTGGCGCGAGCTGTTAAACGAGAACACCACCAGCACGATGATCGGCAGATAGAGGAACAGATATCCCAGCGACAGCCAGCCGCGCCCGAACCAGCGCTGCACGAAATTGGAATGTCCCTTCATGGGCGGTCCTCCTCTGCCTTGTATTTATTGAAGATCGCCATCGGCACCAGGATCAGCAAGATCACCACCACCGTCACCGAGGACGCCAGCGGCCAGTCGTTATTGGTGAAGAATTCGTCCCACAGCTGGCGGCCGATCATCAGCGTTTCCGGACCGCCCAGCAGTTCCGGGATCACGTACTCGCCCACCGCCGGGATGAACACCAGCATGGTGCCGGCGATGATGCCGGACTTCGACAGCGGCACCGTGATGCGCCAGAACGCCTGCAGCGGCGTCGCGCCCAGGTCGGCCGCGGCCTCCAGGAAGCGCAGGTCCATCTTCACCAGGTTGGCGTACAGCGGCAGGATCATGAACGGCAGGTAGGCGTAGACCATGCCGACAATCAGCGAGAACTGCGTGTTCATCAGGTGCAGCGGCTCGCTGATCGCGCCCACGCTGATCAGGAAGTGGTTCAGGATGCCGTTGTTGGCCAGGATGCCCTTCCATGCGTAGATGCGCAGCAGGAAGGAGGTCCAGAACGGCATCATCACCAGCATCAGCAGCACCGGCCGAACCGTCGGCTTGGCGCGCGCCATGAAGTAGGCGAACGGGTAGCCGATGATGAGGCACAGCGAGGCCGTGATGGCGGCGAATTTGATCGAGTTCAGATAGGTCAGCGCATACAGCTCGTCCTGCGCGATGAACAGGTAGTTGGAGACCTTGACCTTGAGCGTGATGACGCCGTCGGCAACCGTCATCAGGGTGCCGAAGGGATTGCCGCCGGTGTCCGCCTCGGTGAAGCTGATGCGCATCACGATCAGGAACGGCACCAGGAAGGCCACCGTCAGCCACAGGAACGGCACGGCGATCACCACGTTGCGGCCGGTGAGCCAGCGCCCGCTCAGCAGGTTCTTGAGAAATTTCATGGCCGCTCCGCCTTAGCTGGTCAGCACGACGACGTCGGCGCCGTCCCACCAGGCGTAGACGCGCTGGTCGCGCTTGAGCGCCGAGTCGTCATGGCGGGCCGCGTTGGTGCGCGAGACCTTCAGCGCCATGCCGCTGTCGAGGCGCACATGGTACAGCGTCTCGTTGCCGAAGTAGGCCATCGCCGTGATCACGCCCTGCACGCAGTTGTAGCCATCCTCGCTGGCGTTGGCGCGCTGCGCCGCGGTCGGCGCCTCGGCCTGCACGGCGATTTTCTCGGGACGCACCGCCACCGACACCGGCATGCCCACCGTGCCGGTAATACCGTGGGTGATGTAGTGGCGGCATTCCGTCGTGTCGACGATGACGTGGTCCGGCTCATCGACCGTCACGCTGCCGTTGAACATATTGACGCTGCCGATGAAGTCCGCGACGAAGCGGCAGTTAGGCGTTTCGTAGATTTCGCCCGGCGCGCCCACTTGCAGGATGCGGCCTTCGCTCATCACGGCGATGCGGGTCGCCATGCTCATGGCCTCGTCCTGGTCGTGGGTGACCATCACGCAGGTCACGCCGACCTCCTCGATGATGCCGACCAGTTCCATCTGCGTGCGTTCGCGCAGCTTCTTGTCCAGGGCGCCCAGCGGCTCGTCCAGCAGCAGCAACTGCGGACGCTTGGCCAGGCTGCGCGCCAGCGCCACGCGCTGCTGCTGGCCGCCGGACAGCTGGTGCGGCTTGCGTTTGCCGTAGGCGCCCAGCTGCACCAGCGCCAGCATCTGCTCCACGCGGGCGGCGATTTCGTCCTTCGGCAGGCCGTCGCGGCGCAGGCCGAAGGCGATGTTGTCCCATACCGTCAGGTGCGGGAACAGCGCGTAGGACTGGAACATCATGTTGATCGGGCGGTCGTACGGCGGCACGCTGACGATGTCCTTGCCGGCCAGCGTGATCTGGCCCTGGGTCGGCGTCTCGAAACCGGCCAGCATGCGCAGCAGCGTGGACTTGCCGCAGCCGGAACTCCCCAACAGCGCAAAGATCTCGCCCTTGTTGATCGCCACCGACACATCGTTGACGGCGCGGACGCCGTCGAATTCCTTAACCAGGTTGCGGATCAGCAGGAAGGGTTCTCGCTCTTGGGTCATGTTATTAAAATATAAATGATATTAATAATATACGGGGAAACCCGTGAATAGCAGGCCGACCGCAGGCCGCGCGCTTTGTCGAACCCGTGATTATAAATGACGAAATCACACATGCAACAGCAGGTGCTCCCGCTCCCACGGGCTGATGACGGTCATGAACTCCTGGTGTTCCAGTTCCTTGATCGCCGTGTAGACGTCGATGAAGCGCTCGCCCAGCACATCTCGCAACCGGTCCTCGCGCCGCAGCAGCTCCAGCGCCTGCGGCAGCCCTTGCGGCAGCTCGAACAAACGGTCATACGCGCTGGTGGTGGTCATCGGCGTCGGCTCCAGCTGGTCCACCATACCGAGGTAGCCGCAGGCCAGCGTCACCGCCATCGCCAGGTAGGGATTGGCGTCCGCGCCGATGATGCGGTTCTCCACCCGGCGCTCCTCGACACCGGAGATCGGAATGCGGAAGCCCACGGTGCGGTTGTCGATACCCCATTGGATGTTGATCGGCGCGGCCGTGTGGCGCACGATGCGGCGATAGGAGTTCACATACGGCGCCATGATCGCCATCACCGATGGCGTGTAGCGCTGCAAGCCGCCAATGTAGTGACGGAACTGGGCCGACGGCGAACCGTCCGCCGCGCTGAAGATATTGCGACCGGTGGCGGCGTCGCTCACGCTCTGGTGCACATGCATCGCCGATCCGGGCTCGCCCGCCATCGGCTTGGCCATGAAGGTGGCGTACATATCGTGTTTGAGCGCCGCTTCGCGCAAGGTGCGTTTGAAGTAGAAGACGTTGTCGGCCAGCGCCAGCGCGTCGCCGTGCTGGAAGTTGAGGCCCATCTGGCCGGCGCCGGTTTCGTGGATCAGCGTGTCGACGTCGAGGTTCATCAGCGCGCAGTAATCGTAGATGTCCTCGAACAGCGGATCGAATTCGTTGACGGCGTCGATGCTGTAGACCTGGCGGCTGGTTTCGGCGCGGCCGCTACGGCCCACCGGCGCCTTCAGCGGCAGGTCGGGATCGATGTTCTTCTCGGTCAGGTAGAACTCCAGCTCCGGCCCCACCACCGGGGTCCAGCCTTTGTCCGCATACAGTTTGAGCACCCGCCGCAGCACCGAACGTGGGGCAAAGTCGACCAGCGTGCCATCGGCGAAGTAGCAGTCATGGATCACCTGCGCGGTGGGGTCGATGGCCCAGGGGACGGTGGTGATGCTGCCGGGGTCCGCGCGCAGGATCATGTCGCGGTCGGTGGATGAGATGGCGCGGTCGTAGGCCGCGTTCTCGGTCGGGTAGTTGCCGGTGACGGTCATGCCCAGCACCGCCTCGGGGATGCGCATGCCGCGCTCCTGGGTGAATTTGGCGCGCGGCAGGATCTTCCCGCGCGCCACGCCCGTCAAGTCGGGCACCAGGCATTCGATTTCAGTGACTCGGTTCTCGTTGAGCCACTGGTCCATATCGGCATCGGAGAAATTTTCACGGATAGACATGTTCGCTCTCGATAGTCATGATCAAGCGATCGATGGTCTAATTTACCATGTTTACAACCTTTCTTCCTCCGCCTCCACGCGGGTTTGCACAAGAATCTTTTTGATCTCCGGCACGCAGGAGCCGCAATTGCCGCCCGCTTTCAGGCAGGCCGTCACTTCCGGCACCGTTTTCAGGTCCTTTTCGACGATGGCGCTGCAGATCGTGTTGCGGCCCACGCCGAAGCAGGAACACACGGTAGGACCGGTATCGGCGCCCTTTTCGACCGGCATGCCGACCAGCAGGCCGACACGGTCGATCTCACTAAGTTCGTCCTTGACGAACAGGCTGGCCAGCCAGGCGCGCGACGGCATGTCCTGGCGCGGCGACAGGAAGATGCATTGTTCGATGCGGTCGTTCACCACGTGCACGGCGCGATACACGCCGGCGGTGCGGTCTTCGTATTCGAGCCAGTCGGCATCCAGGTCGGCCACGCCCAGCAGCTCGCGCGCCCAGCCGCCGAAGTCTTTGATCGTATTGCGGCCGGCCAGTTCGTAGCGGGCGAATTCGCGGCCCTGGATGCGCGTCCAGTGGGCCACGCTGTCGAGGCTCATTTCGGTGCGGCTCAGGATGAAGCCATGCCAGTTCACGCGGAACTGCTCGATGCGCACCGGCGTGTGCTTGAATTCCGGCTCGCCGGACACCGGATCGACCACCGGATTGACCAGGGCGCCAACGCGCGCATCGGACGAGGTCTGGCCCGACCAGTGGATGGGAATGAACACGCTGCCGCGCGGGATGCCGCCGCCGTGCTGCACGCGCGCCACCATCGCGCCCCATGCGGAGCTGACGCGCGCCAGTTCGCCCTCGCGCACGCCGTGCAGCAGCGCGTCCTGCGGGTGGATGTCGACGAAGGATTCGGCGATGTGGTCGGCCAGCGTGGCGGATTTGCCGGTGCGCGTCATGGTGTGCCACTGGTCGCGCACGCGGCCGGTGTTGAGCGTCAGCGGGAAATCTTCGCAAATGGCGTTGGCCGGCGCGCGCGTGGCGGTGGCGATGAAGCGCGCCTTGCCGTCGGCGTGGGCAAAGACATTGTCCTTGAACAGACGCGCCTCGACTTGCAGCTCGCCCGATGCGGTGCGACGCACCGGCCACTGGGTCGGCTCCAGGTCGTCGTATTCGCGCTGATTGAGGCCGGACAGGCCGGACATGTCGAAGGCACGCGGCACGCCGCCGACGGCGTTGCGGAAGCCGCTCAGGCGCGCATGCTCGTCGAACACGTCCTGGGCGCCGCGGAAATCGAAGCCGCCAAAACCCATGCGCTGCGCGAACAGCGACAGGATCTTCCAGTCCGGCAGCGCTTCGCCCGGCGCCGGCAGGAAGGCGCGCTGGCGCGAAACACGGCGCTCGGAATTGGTGACGGTGCCGTCCTTTTCACCCCAGCCCAGCGCCGGCAGCAGCACGTCGGCATAGGCGTTGGTGTCGGTGTTCTGCATGATGTCGGTGGCTACCACCAGCTCGCACTTCTCCAGCGCGCGCCTCACCTGGTCCGCGTCCGGCATGCTGACCATCGGATTGGTGGCGATCACCCACACCGCCTTGACCTTGCCCGCTTCAATCGCCTGGAACAGGTCGACCGCTTTCAGGCCCGGCTTGGCGGCCATGGCAGGCGAGTCCCAGAAGGTTTGCACCACTTCGCGGTGATCGGCACGGTCCAGGTCCATGTGCGCGGCCAGCATGTTGGCCAGGCCGCCCACTTCGCGGCCGCCCATCGCGTTCGGTTGGCCGGTGATCGAGAACGGGCCCATGCCCGGCTTGCCGATACGGCCGCCGATCAGATGGCAGTTGATGATCGCGTTGACCTTGTCGGTACCGGCCGACGACTGATTGACGCCCATCGAGAAGGCGGTGATGGTCTTGCGCGTGGAGGCGAACGATTCGTAGAACTCCATCAGCACCGGCAGTTCGATGCGGCAGATCTTCGCCACGGCGGCGGGATCGCTGCAATCGACGTTGGCCGTTTCCAGCGCCGCATCCAGTCCGTTGGTGTGGTGACCGACAAACGCCGGGTCGACCGCGCCGATGCGCGCCAGGTAGCTCAGCAAGCCGTTGAACAGCCACACGTCGGTGCCCGCCTTGACCGGCAGGTGCAGGTCGGCCAGCTCGCAGGTGGCGGTGCGGCGCGGATCGATGACCACGATCTTCATCTCCGGCCGGCTTTCCTTGGCCTTGAGGATGCGCTGGAATAGGATCGGATGGCACCACGCGGTGTTGGAGCCGACCAGCACCACCATGTCGGCCAGTTCCAGGTCGTCGTAGCACAGCGGCACCAGGTCTTCGCCGAAGGCGCGCTTGTAGCCGGCCACCGCCGACGACATGCACAGGCGCGAGTTGGTGTCGATATTGGCGCTGCCGATGTAACCTTTCATCAGCTTGTTGGCGACATAGTAGTCCTCGGTCAGCAGCTGGCCGGAGACGTACAGCGCCACCGCATCCGGGCCATGCTCGGCGATGATGGCGCGCCAGCCGTCGGCGACTTTATCCAGCGCCGCGTCCCAGGTCACGCGGCGCAAGCCGTCCGCGTCGCGCAGTTGCGGATACAGCAGGCGGCCTTCCAGGCCGATAGTCTCGCCCAATGCCGAGCCCTTGACGCACAGGCGGCCCTTGTTTGCAGGATGCAGCTTGTCGCCGGCGATGGCGATCGTGCCGTCGGCCTTGGGCGTGGCCTGCACGCCGCAACCGACGCCGCAATAGGCGCAGGTGGTGCGTACTGCAAGATGGTCAGTGGACAGGTTCAAGATGCTTCTCGCTCAAATCATGCGGCGCGCGCGGAAAGCGCTTCGCCAAACAACAGGTTTTGCCGGATCGGCGTAATGTCGGTGCGGTTTTGAATCAGGTTGAAGTACCACGGGCCATCCTTGACATCGCCATACAGCACGGCGCCGGTCACGCGCCCGTCCTTCAACACCAGCCGTTTGTAGACGCCGCGCCGCGCGTCGCGCAGCACCAGGTCCTCGCTGCCTTCGCCGCCGACGAAGTCGCCGACCGAATACAGGTCCACGCCGGTCACTTTCAGACGGGTCGGCGAGGTCTGCTGCACGTAGCGACGCACGCCGGCGCCGGCCAGGTGGGCGCCGCAGACGCGCGCCTGGTCCCAGATCGGCGCCACCAGGCCGAAGGTCGCGCTGCGGTGCTGCACGCACTCGCCCACCGCGTACACGCGCGGATCGTAGGTTTGCAGCGTGTCGTCAACCACGATGGCGCGTTCGCAGTGCAGGCCGGCCGACTTGGCCAGGTCGATATTCGGACGCACGCCGGCGGTCATCACCACCAGGTCGGCCGGGATCTCGCTGTCGTCCTTGAAGCGCACCGCGCGCACGCGGTCCGGGCCGACGATTTCGGCGGTCTGCGCATTCATCATGAACTTCAGGCCCTTGGCTTCCAGCGCCTTTTGCAGCAGCTGCGCAGCGGGCTTGTCGAGCTGCTGGTTCATCAAAGCGTCGGTCACATGGACCACGGTGACGGACATGCCCTGGCGTTGCAGGCCGTTGGCCGCTTCAAGACCCAGCAGGCCGCCGCCGATCACCACCGCATGACGGTGATTGCGCGCCATCGCCAGCATGGTCTCCACGTCCTGGATATCGCGGAAGGCCAGCACGCCGGGCAGCTGGTGTCCGGGTACGGGAATGATGAAGGGCTTGGAGCCGGTGGCGATCAACAGGCGGTCGTAGTGCACTTCCAGCCCGGAGCGCGCGCGCACGACGCGCTTGCGGCGGTCGATATGCTCGACCGGATCGCCGGCGTGCAGCGTGATGCCATGCTGGACGTACCATTCGCGCGTGTTGAGCATGATGTCTTCCATGCTCTTTTCGCCCGCCAGTACAGGCGACAGCAGGATGCGGTTGTAGTTACCGTGCGGCTCAGCGCCGAACACGGTGATGTCGTACATGTCCGGCGCCAGCTTGTACAGCTCCTCGACCGTACGCATGCCGGCCATGCCGTTGCCGATCACGACCAGCGAGGGTTTCACAGGCCTACCCATACTTTGCCGCCGTCGATACGGGCGGGATAGATACCGACCGAATGCTCAGGCGCTTCCAGGCACTCGCCCGTTTGCAGGTCGAAGTGCTGCTTGTAGATCGGCGAGGCGACCACGATGCGTTCGCCCAGGTTACCCACCAGGCCGCGCGACAGCACGGAGGCTTCGGAATTCGGATCGTAGTTATCGATGGCGAACACGCGCGCGCTGCCGTCGTCCACATGGAACACTGCGACCTGCTGCTGGTTCAACAAAGCGCACACGCCGGTGTTGGGCACGATCTCGTCCAGGTTGCAGACGGCGATCCAGTTGTCGGTTTGAATATCGCGATGCATAGTGTTCTCCTCAAGCTGCCTTGACTGCGATCGGAATCACGCGCTTGCGCTCTTCCACGGTGGCCGGACGAATCTGTCCGCGTTCTTCCATGAACAACACGTTCTCGTCGCCCTTTTCGCTGTTGACGAAGTGGCGGAAACGCTTGCGGGTTTCCGGATTCTCGACGGCTTCCTTCCACTCGCACGCGTAGGTGTCGACCACGTGCTGCATGTCGGCTTCCAGTTCGGCGCCGATGCCCAGCTTGTCGTTGACGACGACCTGCTTCAGGTAATCCAGGCCGCCCTCCAGGTTCTCGCGCCATACGCTGGTGCGCTGCAGGCGGTCGCCGGTGCGGGTGTAGAACATCAGGAAGCGGTCGATGTACTTGATCAGCGTGGCCTTGTCCAGGTCCGTCGCCAGCAGTTCGGCGTGGCGCGGCTTCATGCCGCCGTTGCCGCACACGTACATGTTCCAGCCTTTCTCGGTGGCGATCACGCCGACGTCCTTGCCCTGTGCTTCGGCGCACTCGCGGGTGCAGCCGGATACGCCGAACTTGATCTTGTGCGGCGTGCGCAGGCCTTTGTAGCGGTTTTCCAGTTCGATCGCCAGGCCGATCGAGTCGTCGACGCCGTAGCGGCACCAGGTCGAACCGACGCAGGATTTCACCGTGCGCAGCGACTTGCCGTAGGCGTGGCCGGATTCGAAGCCGGCGGCGATCAGCTCTTCCCAGATCAGCGGCAGCTGTTCGACGCGCGCGCCGAACAGGTCGACGCGGGCGCCGCCGGTGATCTTGGTGTACAGCTGGTACTTCTTGGCCACCATGCCGACCGCGATCAGGCCATCGGCAGTGACTTCGCCGCCCGGCATGCGCGGCACCACCGAGTAGGTGCCGTCCTTCTGGATATTGCCGAGGAAGTAGTCGTTGGTGTCCTGCAGGCTGGCGTGCTCCTTTTTCAGCACGAAGTCGTTCCACACCGACGCCAGGATGCTGGCCGCCAGCGGTTTGCAGACGTCGCAACCGAGGCCCTTGCCGTGCTTGGCCAGCAGGTCGCCGAAGCTCTTGATCTGGCCGACTTTGATCAGGTGGAACAGCTCCTGGCGCGAATACGCGAAGTGTTCGCACACGTGGTTGTTGACCGCCATGCCGAGCTTTTTCATCTCGGCCTTCATTACCTGCGTGACCAGCGGCACGCAACCGCCGCAGGAGGTGCCGGCGTTGGTGCAGCTCTTCAATTCGCCGACGGTGGTGGCGCCGCCGGCCACCGCCGCGCACAGCGCGCCTTTCGAGACGTCGTTGCAGGAGCAGATCTGCGCGCCTTCCGGCAGCGCGTCCACGCCCAGGCCAGGCTTGGCTGCGCCGTCCGATTGCGGCAGGATCAGGAACTCCGGCGATTCCGGCAGTTCGATTTTGTTCAACATCATTTGCAGCAGCGTGCCGTATTCGCTGGCGTCGCCCACCATCACGCCGCCCAGCAGGTACTTGCCGCAGTCGGAGACGACGATCTTCTTGTAGATCTGTTTGCGCTCGTCGGTGAACTGGTAGGAGCGGCTGCCTTCGACCTTGCCGTGCGGGTCGCCGATGCTGGCCACGTCCACGCCCATCAGTTTCAGCTTGGTGCTCATGTCGGCGCCGGCGAATTCCGCCGCTTCGCCCAGCATGTGCTTGGCGGCGACGCGCGCCATCTCATAGCCCGGCGCCACCAGGCCGAAGATCAACCCGCCCCACAGCGCGCATTCGCCGATGGCGTAGACGTCCGGGTCGGAGGTGACGCAGTTGTTGTTGATCTCGATGCCGCCGCGCGGGCCGATGGTCAGGCCGCTCTCGCGCGCCAGCATGTCGCGCGGACGGATACCGGCCGAGAACACGATCATGTCGGCGTCCAGGTGGCCGCCGTCGGCGAACTCCATGCGGTGCGTGCCATCGACGCCGTCGACGATGGCGGTGGTGTTCTTGCCGGTGTGGACGGTCACGCCCAGCTCTTCGATTTTCCGGCGCAGCACGCGCGCGCCGCCGTCGTCCACCTGCACCGCCATCAGGCGCGGCGAGAATTCGACCACGTGGGTATCGAGCTTCATGTCGCGCAACGCCTTGGCGCATTCGAGGCCCAGCAGGCCGCCGCCAATGACGACGCCGGTCTTGGAGCGCTTGCCGCATTCAAGCATCGCTTCCAGGTCTTCGATGGTGCGGTAGACGAAGCAGTCCTTGCGCTCCTTGCCAGGAAGCGGCGGCACAAACGGGAACGAGCCGGTGGCGATCACCAGCTTGTCGTAGTCCAGCACGTCGCCGTCGGCGGTGGTAACGGTCTTGCCGGCGGTGTCGATCTGGGTGGCGCGGGTGTTCAGGCGCAGCACCATGTCGCCGCGATCGAAGAAACCTGGCTTCACTAGCGACAGGTCTTCCGCCGCTTTACCGGAGAAGAACTCGGACAGGTGCACGCGATCGTACGCGGGACGCGGCTCTTCGCACAGCACCGTCACTTGCAGATGCGTGGCGCCGCTGTTGGCCAGGCTCTCCAGGAATTTGTGGCCAACCATGCCGTGGCCGATAACGATAATCTTCATGATGTCCTCTTAGGCTGCCAGCTTGGTGGCGGTTGCGGTTTCTTCAACGGCGCTGCTGTTGAAGCGGGCCGCCAATGCGCACAGCGCGGATGCGGCGACGACGATGCCGAGTATGCTCAAGGTCTGCTGCACGTTGCCCAGGCCTTTCATCAGGAAGCCCGCAGCCACGGCGCCGACGTTGCCGCCCGCGCCGATGATGCCGGCCACGCCGCCCAGGGCGCGCTTGTCGACGAAGGGCACGATGGCGTAGGTCGCGCCGCAGGCCATGTGGGTGAACAGGCCGAATACCAGCATGGCGCCGACTGCCAGCGCGGCGGTGCCGGCGTTGGCGAACAACAGCAGGCCGGCGCCTTCGCCCAGCATCAGCACGAACAGCAGCGTGACGCGGTTATTCAGGTTGCCGGCGGCGGCGAACTTGTCCGACACCCAGCCGCCCAGGGCACGGGCGAACAATGCCAGCAGGCCGAAGCTGCCCGCCGCCATGCCGGCTTGGGCCAGCGTCAGTTTGAAGTGATCGACGTAGTAGACCGCGGCGATGTTGTGGATGAAGATCTCGATGCCGAAGCAGGCGCCGTAGGTGATGAACAGCATCCATACGCGGTAGTTGGTGGAGGCCAGCTTGAAGCTCTCCCAGCCGCCCTTCTTGGCGCCGCCGTCGATGGCGACGCCGGCTGCGCGCAGTTCGCTGAAGTTCCCTTGCGGGCAGTCCTGGGTAAAGCGGTAGTAGACGCCGGCCATGACGATCATCAGCACGCCCGGCACCAGCAGCGCGGCGCGCCAGCCGTAGGTTTCGCTCACGCCCAGCATGACCATGGCGGTCATCAGCAGCGGCATCACGGCTTGCGCCACGCCGCCGCCGGCATTGCCCCAACCTGCGGCTGCGGCGTTGGCGGTGCCCACCACCTTGGGTCCGAACATCACCGAGGTATGGTACTGCGTGATGACGAAGCTGGCGCCGGCCGCGCCGATACCAAGGCGGAACAGCAGGAAGCTCTCGTAGCTCTGCGCGAAGGCGACGCCGATCACCGGGATGGAACCCAGCAGCAGCAAGCCCGTATAGGTTTTGCGTGGACCGAAATGGTCGCACAGAGGACCGACCACCAGCCGCACGAGGATGGTGATGGCCACGGCGGCGATGTTGATGTTGGCGATCTGCGCGACGCTCAGGCCGAATTCACCTTTGATCACCGGCATCAGCGGTGCGCAGGCAAACCAGGCGAAGAAGCAGACGAAGAACGCCATCCAGGTCAAGTGGAACGCCCGCATCTGAGGCGTTGAAATCGAAAAGAGCTTGATGCTGGTAGCTTTGGTGGCCATTTATTATCCCGTTCAGAAAACAAAAAGGCGCCCGCGCAACCAAGATCACCTAAGACCAGGTTGGGCGGACGCCGTTGTCCTGCCGCCCCGTCTTTGGGTCGGCGGTTGTATTCGGGGGGATCGCCGTTGATCCCTTATCCTCTGTATTGCAAGAGCCGTGCCAGACCGCGAAAGGCCTGTTTACCGGGGGAGAAGGCCGCAGCGGGCCTGGTTTGCACGGGCGCCGTGCTATGTTGCGGTGCACGATGCACGCTATCGGTGCGCACTGGCGGTGCGCGCCGGCGGTGCATTACATGCAAGCTTTCAGGGCGTCGACATAACGCTCGCTCACCTGAACCTGCGCATCGCAGCGTAATGTGAGCAGGTAGCGCCCGTCGCCGACTCTTGATAATCGCTTGATCTGGTCGCGGCGGACGATCGCCGCCCGATGCACTCGCAGGAAGTCATCGGGCTTCAACAGCGGTTCGAGGCGGCTGAGCGGTATGCGGTGCAGCACTTTGCGGGACGCCAGGTGCAGCTCGACGTAATTGCCGGCCGACTGGAGCCACAGCACGTCGTCCACCCGGACTTGCTCGATGTAGCCGATCGAACGCACGCTGAACGCGTCGAGATACCGCTCTGGCGTGAAGTCGACGTAGCCGCGCAAGGCGTTGCCATAACCTTCGGCCTGGCGGTATCGCAGCATGTGCGTGGCCCGTTCAACGGTTTGCGCCAGCCGCCTGTCGTCGATCGGTTTAAGCAGATAGTCAAGCGCATGGACTTCGAACGCATCCACGGCATAGGTGTTAAAGGCCGTCACGAAGATGATCAGCGGCGGCTCGGGGAGGCTGCTCAATTCGCGCGCCATCGCCAGCCCGGATTCGCGCGGCATCTGGATATCCAGGAATATCGCGTCGATGCTGCTTGTCGCCAGCACGTTGCGTGCGGCGACGGCGCTGTCGCATTCGGCCGCCAGCTGCCAGTCCGGGTGGGACTCCATGGCCAAACGCAGATTCGCGCGTCCCGGCGGTTCGTCGTCGACGATGATATAAGTGACTGGCATCTAGTCCTGCACCGCCAGCGGCAAGCGGATCTCCGCAAAGAAGCGGTCGCCGCGCCGCTCGGCACGCAGCGAGGCAAGCGGATTTGACATCACCAGCCGCGCCCGCGTGTTGGCCAGCCCCAGTCCGGTGCCGGGATTGGGCGGCGCGTGGACGTTGACCGGATTCGAGACCGTAATCAGCAGATCCGCTGCTTGCCGTTCGAAGCGGACGCGGATATCGCCAGCGCCATCGTGGCAATCCAGGTCATGGCGCAGGGCGTTTTCTATCAATGGCTGCAACAACAGCGGCGGGCATTCGGCGGCATGCAGCAGCTCATCGTCGCAATCGATGCTGACATGCAGGCGGTCGCCGTAACGCAGGCGCTGCAAGTCGGTGTAGTCCTGGACGAACTGTAGTTCTTCCCCGAGGCTGACGTGGTCGCGCAGGCTGGCCGACAAGGCGTAGCGCAGCAGGTCGCTGAGACGGTTGATACCGTTCAGCGAGACAGCCTTGTCGCCGCTGCGGACCAGGGCGCTGATCGCGTTGAGCGCGTTGAAAATGAAATGCGGTTCGAGCTGCGCGCGCAGGGCCAGCATGCGTTGCTGCTCCAACGCCAGGGACAATTGCAGATTCTCGGTGTGCGCCTGCCGCCAGGCGCGCTCGCGTGCCTTGGCCAGGCGCCAGTTGCCGATGGCGACGATGATGGCGAAAGTGGCGCTGCTCATGAACCAGCCGTAGCGGCGCATCTTCAACAGCACCTGGCGCGCGTCCTCCAGGCTGCCGCCGCGCACCCAGTCGATGTAGAACCATTGGAGCGGCTGGAACACCAGCACCATCGCGATGAACAGCCCCACCACGTTTCGGCGGCGCTCAAACAATGCGGGCCAGCGCTCCAGCGCCAGGCACAGGCCGGAACTCAGCACCGCCATGGGCGCGTACTCGCAGCACCATTTTATCCAAAGACTCAGGAACCCTTGCGTGGCTTGGTCGTTGTAGCTCCCGAACGCGCCAAAGCCACTGATCGCCGCCCAGGCCAGCACATTAAGCAAGACGGTTTTCGCGGCAGCCGGCCAGGGCGCATGCGGGACAACTAGGGAGGGCGCGATGTTCATCGGCAGCGAGTATAGCAGGCGGATATGCGGCCAACGGCGATGCCGGCGGAAGCTGTCACGCCGTAGCGGGATTTCGTCACACCGGCTCCTAAGTGCTGGTGCGGCAGGTCCAGAATCGGCATCCCCACACGGAAAAGGAAAGCCATGCCTCTCAAGATGATCGGCAAGGGAATGCTCGCATATCTCATCATCGCCGCCAGCTGGGCGGCGGTTTCGCTCAGTGACACCATGCCGGACGTGCCGGCCGCCCCGATCGGTTTGTCGGCGCGGCAGGTAGATATCCTGCTCAAAGTCGAAGACCCGACGTTCTACCAGCATCCCGGCCTGAGTCTCGCCGACGGCCAGGGCTACGCCACGATTTCTTCGGCCGTGGCGAACCAGGTATTCCTCTCGGGGCGCAACCTTGGCGGCGTCAAAGGCGCGTTTCAGACGCTGTACCGTGGCGTATTCAATTGCTGCAAACACGTAGACTTCGGGCGCGACGTCATGGCCCTGGTCTTGAACGCCTGGCTGTCCAAGGACAAGCAGCTGGCCCTGTACGTGTCCGAGGTCTACATGGGCAGCAATCGTGGGGGCCAAGTGAAGGGGCTGGCGTCGGCGGCGCAGAGCTATCTCGGCAAACCGCTGGAGCAGGCCACGGAACCGGAGTTCATCGGATTGGTGGCGATGATCAAGGCGCCGAACCAGTTTCACCCCGTCGGCAATCCAGCCGCGCATGCGCAACGCGCGGCGCGCATACAGGCGCTGGTGGACGGGAGGTGCAAGCCCGCAGGTTGGTTCGACACCTCGTACGCGCACTGCGCCCCGTAGCGCCGTCGGTTTGTTGACGATATTACAAGGCTGACTTATGCTGGCGGCCATGACCATACGCCAAATTCTCCACGTCGCCATGCTGGCGACCACCTCCGCCCTTTTGACCACATCGGCTTTCGCCGCGCGCGTGCTGGATGAGGCGACGATCCAGATCGATGGACAGCCGCGCCGCTACTACCATTTGCACGATCCGGCAAACAATGGGCCCGCGACGCCAGTCGTGCTGCTCAGCGGATCGGGCTGCAGAGACTTCGGCAGCCGGGTGCCGTTTTTCTTCGAGTACTATCCAGCGCCAGCGGATGTCTACTTCCTTGAAAAGATCGGCATCCAGAAAGGGGCGGACGGAAGGGCATGCTCCGAAACCTACAACCAGGCCGATACACTGGAGCGCAGGGTAAGCGACACCTTGGCGTTCATTGAACAGGAGCCGAAGTTGAAGGCCATGGGCACGCGCAGCCTGGCGCTGCTGGGCTTCTCCGAAGGCGGGGCGGTGGCGCCCATCGTGGCGTTGCGCAGCCCGAAGATAGGCTGGCTCGCCACGGGAGGCAGCGGCGGCCTGCCGCAAAGCCAGAGTTTCCTGATTTTCGCCGACCGTGGCGTGCAGCCCTACGCATCGCCGTTCTCACGCGAGATCTTCCTGAAGACCTTTGCCGCGATCAACGCGGACCCGCAAAGCCTGGACAAGACATTCTTCGGCCATCCTTATCGCTACTGGAGTTCGCACCTTTTCCAGGATCCGCTGGCCACCTATGCGCAGCTGGATATCCCGATGATCGCCGCGATGGGAGAAAAGGACGACAGCGAAGCCATCGAATCCGGACGAGCACTGCGGGACTACTTCGCGGCTCACCCGGAGAAGCAGTTCACCTTCATCGAGTACCCGAACGCCAGCCACTCGCTGCAAGCACCGGACAAGGCCAACCTGCAGGACTTCGTCGCCGGACTGGCGGCGTGGTTCCGGTCAGGCGTCAAGCGCTAGCGCGCACAGGTTCTACAAGTGAGCACCAGTCATCCGCGCAGCGCACCACGTCGCCGACGACGATGATGCTTGGGCTGCCAAGGCCGCTGTCGCGCAGTGCTTGCGGCAGTTGGCCCAGTGTGGTCAGCAACTGGCGCTGGTTGTCGCGCGTGGCCGATTGCACCACCGCCACCGGCGTATCGGCCGCCGCGCCGCCGGCCAGCAGGCCGGCCTGGATCGCGTCCACGCGGGCCACGCCCATGTAGATCACCAGCGTCAGGCCGCTCTGCGCCAGCGCTTTCCATTCAGGCTCCGACTCCGCATCCTTGCCATGGCCGGTGACGAAGGTCACGCCCTGGCTCCATGAGCGGTGCGTCAGCGGGATGCCGATGCTGCTCGGCGCGGCCAGGCCGCTGCTGATGCCCGGCACCACATCCACTTCGATGCCGTGCGCGCGCAACGATGCGCGCTCTTCGCCGCCACGGCCGAACATATACGGATCGCCGCCCTTGAGCCGCACCACGCGATGCCCCGCGCGCGCTTCGGCGATCATCAGCCGCTCGATGAATTCCTGCGGCGTGGATGCGCAGCCGCCGCGCTTGCCGACCTGGATCACCCGCGCGATGGACGGCGCGAAGCTGAGTATCTCCGGGTTGACCAGGTCATCGATCAACACCACATCGGCGCGCTCGATGGCGCGCACGGCCTTTAACGTCAACAGTTCCGGATCGCCGGGGCCGGCGCCTACCAGGGTTACGTTGCTCATCATGTTCTCCTTAACCTGCGGCGGCCAGCGCTGCGCTGACCATTTCATCAATCTCGCCGGTGATGTTGGACAGCACGCCCGCCACCACCGAGAATTCCTTGCCTGCGTGCCCCGCCCGCGCCGCGACGATGCGCGCATTGAAGGCCACCATGCGCGCCTGGCGGTTGATCGTGTCGATGTCGGTGATCACGTCGCGCAGCTGCTTGCGCACCAGGCGCGCGTTCAGCTTGGCCTGCTCTTCGTAGATGCTGGTGATCGTGTTGAGGATCGCCAGCGTCGGCGTGGTGATGCGCACCAGCTCCGCCAGCAGCTCCGCGCCACGCGACGAACCCTGTTCGATCGCCTGCAGGGCGCGCTCGCCCAGGTCGGCGAAGGCGACGATCTGGCGGTCGCCTTCCGGCTTGCCGAAGTAGGCCTCTTGCAGCTCGGGACAGAACACGCCCGGCAAGCCATCCTTTTCGGCCAGCAGGGACTTGTGGGCGCCACGGAACAGCGCCAGCGCCTCCCGCGCGACGGCCACACCCTCCGCCTGCCCTTGCGACGCCAGCAGCGCATACAGCACGATGCGCTGTGACGTGAAGCGGCGCCGGCCCGACAGGTTGATCAAGGCGCCGAACATTTCACCGGTCAGCGCTTTCTTGGCGGCGCCTTCCAGCGCCATGGGGGGTGTGGTCATGTCCATCAGGCGGCTTCCTTCGCGGGGTGGGCTTGTTTGCGATACAAGAACTCCAGCACTGCGGTGCGGTACCCGGTGTAGCGCGCATCCTGCGCCAGCGCCACACGGTCGCGCGGACGATCCAGCTTCACGTCGACGATCTCGCCGATGGTGGCGGCCGGGCCGTTGGTCATCATGACGATGCGGTCCGACAGCAGCACCGCCTCGTCCACATCGTGCGTGACCATCACCACCGTCGACTTGGTGGCGGCGACGATCTTCAGCAGCTCGTCCTGCAAGTGGGCGCGGGTCAGCGCATCGAGCGCGCCGAAGGGTTCATCCATCAGCAGAACCTTCGGCTCCATCGCCAACGCGCGGGCGATGCCGACGCGCTGCTTCATGCCGCCCGAGATTTCATGCGGACGCTTGGATTCCGCCGCCGTCAGGCCGACCAGCGCCAGCGCCTGCATGGTGCGCTCGCGCAGCTGGTTGCGCGCTTCGGTCTTGCCGAACACCCGCTCCACGCCGAGGTGGATGTTTTCGTAGCAGGTCAGCCAGGGTAGCAGCGAATGGTTCTGGAACACCACCGAGCGCTCCGGCGACGGCCCGGCGATCTCGCGGTTGGCGCACAACAGCACGCCGTCGGTGGGCTTCAGCAGGCCGGCGATCAGATTGAGCAGCGTCGATTTGCCGCAACCCGAGTGGCCGATCAGCGTGATGAACTCTCCCTTGCGCACCGTCAGGTCGATTTCGCGCAGCGCGTGGAACACGCCCTTCCGGGTATGGAACACCATCTCCACGCCTTCGATATCGATGAATTTTGGCTCGTCCATGATCGTGGTCCTTTAGTTGGATACTTGTTCGTAGGTGAAGGCGCGGGCCAGCGCCATCAGCGCCTGCTCCAGCATCAGGCCGACCACGCCGATGGCGACGATGGCGATGATGATGTGCGGGACATTCAGGTTGTTCCACTCATCCCACACCCAGAAGCCGATGCCCACGCCGCCGGTCAGCATCTCCGCCGCGACGATCACCAGCCACGCGGTGCCGATCGACAGCCGCACACCGGTCAGAATGTAGGGCAGCGCGGACGGCAGCAGGATCTTGGTCAGCACCTTCCACTCCGACAGGTTCAGCACCTTGGCCACGTTCATGTAATCCTGCGGCACACGCTGCACGCCGACGGCGGTGTTGATGATCATCGGCCAGATCGAGCAGATGAAGATCGACCAGATGGCGGCGGGGTTGGCGGACTTGAACACCAGCAGCCCGATGGGCAGCCAGGCCAGCGGCGACACCGGCTTGAGCAGGCTGATAATCGGCCCGAACATGCTGCCGATGAACTGCACGCGGCCGATCAGGAAGCCCAGCGGAATCCCCACCAGCGCCGCCAGGCCGAAGCCCACCGCCACCCGCTGCAAGGACGCCAGGATATTCCAGCCTATGCCCTGGTCGTTCGGGCTGTTGCTGTAGAACGGATCGGAAAACAGCTTGATCGCCTCCTGCAAGGTCGCCAGCGGCGTCGGGAAGCTGGCGTTCTTGATGGTGATGATCTGCCAGACCAGCACCAGCAGCGCGGCGCCCAGCAACGGCGCGACGATCTTCATCGCGGTGGCCGACACCTGCTGGCGCGCGCGCGTGGTCGAATTGGCTGCCAGCGGACGACGTGGGCGGCGAACCGAGACCGGTGCCGCTGCCGCTACCGGCGCGGCGCTTTCGGGTTTAAGCATGGCGTTCATGGCATTCCCCTATCAGGCTTTGATTTTGAACGAGGCGGCGAACGCTTTCGGGTTCTTGCCGTCCCATACGGAACCATCCATCATCTTCGAGGTACGCAGCGGGCTTTTCGGCACCGGCGTCTTGGTCATCGCCGCGGCGTCCTTGTACAAGTCGATCTGGTTGACCGAGGTGGCCACGGCCAGATAATCCGGGTCTTCCTTCAGCAGGCCCCAGCGGCGGTGCTGCGTCATGAACCACATGCCGTCCGACAGGTAAGGGAAGTTGACCGCGCCGTCGTTGTAGAACTTCATGTAGTTCTGGTCGTCCCAGGTCTTGCCCAGGCCATTCTGGTAGCGGCCCATGATGCGCTGGTCGATCGCGTCCTTGCTGGTGTTGACGTAGGATTTGTCGGCGATGACCTCGGCCATCTTGTTCTTGTTGGCCAGCGAGGCGTCGATCCATTTGCCGGCGTCGAGGATGGCGGCCATCATCGCGCGGCAGGTGTTCGGATACTTCTTGGCGAATTCCAGCGTCGAGCCGAGCACCTTTTCCGGGTGGTCCCTCCAGATGTCCTGGGTGGTGGTGGCGGTGATGCCGACGCCGTCCATGATGGCGCGGTGGCCCCACGGTTCGCCCACGCAGAAGCCGTCCATATTCCCGACCCGCATATTGGCCACCATCTGCGGCGGCGGCACGGTGATGACCTTGGCGTCCTTCATCGGGTTGATGCCGTTGGCGGCCAGCCAGTAGTACAGCCACATCGCGTGGGTGCCGGTCGGGAAGGTCTGGGCGAAGGTGTATTCGCGCCGATCCGTCTGCATCAGCTTGGCCAGCGACGGGCCGTCGACGGCGCCCTTGTCGGCCAGCTTCTTCGACAGCGTGATGGCCTGGCCGTTGTTGTTGAGACCCATGAGCACCGCCATGTCCTTCTTCTGGCCGCCTATGCCCATCTGCACGCCGTAAAGCAGGCCATACAGCACATGGGCCGCGTCGAGATCGCCGTTGGCCAGCTTGTCGCGCACGCCGGCCCAGGAGGCCTCTTTGCTCAACACGAATTTGACGCCGTATTTCTTGTCGAAGCCCAGCACCGAGGCCATCACCACCGACGCGCAGTCGGTCAGCGGAATGAAGCCGATCTTGACTTCTTCCTTCTCCGGCTTGTCCGATCCCGCCGCCCACACCCCACCCGTTGCCAATCCCAACATGCTTCCCCCCGCTACCAGGCCTGCGCCATGAATGATTTGCCGACGCTTGGTGTTCACAGTTTCGGACGGCAGGTCGTTGCCCGCTTTTGGCTCTTCGTATTCCATCGCAAATCCCTCATGTAGTCAGCAAGACAAAACGGCAAAAAAAAAGTCTACCCAACATGAACGGATTCATGAGTGTAGACGTCGTTGTCTGGTGGACCTCACCGCCGTTGGCGAGGTACAGCAAGCGCATCGTTGCGCTTGCCTACAAGCTATGCAATGTCTGTGCCAGCAAGTTTACAGAGGGAGGATGTGGGGATACCGCGGATGACAGCGCCGTACGATGGCGCCGAAAACGCACTGCTATTGCGCAGTGCATCATTTTGGACGGGATTTAGCCGAGCAAGTCTTCCACATCCAGGATGCGCTGGGCGACTTCGGACAGCTTGAGGTTCTTGCTCATGGCCATGCTGCGCAGCTTTTGGAAGGCTTGCTCTTCAGTGAAATGTTGGCGTTCCATCAACAAGCCCTTGGCGCGTTCGATGATCTTGCGTTCCGCCAGTTTGCTCTTGGTGTCGGACAGTTCGTCCAGCAGCTTCTGCTCGCGCTTGAAGCGCGCCAGCGCCACCTGCAGCACCGGCTTGATGCGCTCGCTCTGCAGGCCGGCCACGATGTAGGCCGACACGCCGGCCGCCATGGCAGCCTCCATGCTCTCGGTGTCGTCGCTCTCGGTGAACATGACGATGGGACGGCGCTCGTCGCGGGTGGCGATGACGATGTGTTCCAGCACGTCGCGGGCGTCGGATTCGGCGTCGACGATGATCATGTCCGGTTGCAGTTGGGCTATGCGCTCGGGCAAATACATGTCCGGCGGCAACGAAGCGATGATGTCGTAGCCCGCTTCGAGCAGGCCGATGCGCAGCGCGCGGGCCCGCTCGGCCTGTGCGCGCAGCGATTCATCATCCTCGTCGCCGGCGTGGATGACGGTGTTGACGACCACAATGCGTAAATGCTTCATGGTCATGCGAGGAATTGGAGTTGGTTCATGAGACTTATGCAAGCAAGAATCAATCCATTCTACGGCACAAAGCCGATACCCTGCCAGCGATAGCGGTCCGCCGCCGACGGCTTAGCAACGGACCGCGTCGGAAATCAGGCGATTTCTTCCTCGTATTCGCTCAGGCGTTTGGCCACGCGTGGCGCCAGTTCATGGGCGGCGGTGACGGTCATTTCCAGATCGTGCAGCTTGCCGTCCTTCAGGCCGTAGACCCAGCCGTGCACCGTGACGTTCTGGCCGCGGTCCCAGGCGTCCTGCACGATGGTGGTCTGGCAGACGTTGGCCACCTGCTCCACCACGTTCAGCTCGCACAGGCGCTCCGAACGCTTCTTGCTCGGCAGGATGTCGCCGAGGTAGCGCTCATGCTTCTGGTGCACGTCCTGCACATGGCGCAGCCAGTTGTCGGCCAGGCCGATGCGGGTGCCTGTCATCGCCGCGTGCACGCCCTTGCAGCCGTAGTGGCCGACGATGATCACGTGCTTCACCTTCAACACATCTATCGCGAACTGCAACACCGACAGGCAGTTCAAGTCCGAGTGCACCACCACGTTGGCGATATTGCGATGGACGAAGACGTCGCCAGGCGCCAGGCCCAGCAGCTCGTTCGCCGGCACCCGGCTGTCCGAGCAGCCTATCCACAGGTATTCCGGCGAAGCTTGCTGCGCCAGGCGGTTGAAGAAGTCGGGATCGCGCTCGACTTCCGTTTCGGCCCAGCGGCGGTTGTTGTCCAGCAGTTCGCGCAACGGGGAATTGCTGTTGTCCAGATCACTCATGATGCTCCTCTCGTACATAAGAAGACCGCCGGTCCACCCAAAGAAGGTGGCGCGGCGGTCCGATATTACCAAGTCTGCATGACGTCGCAGTTACTCGAAACCTTTATTCAAAAAAGTCCTTCACCTTGTCGCGCCAGGTTTTGCTTTGCGGGCTGTGCTTGGCGCCGCCTTCGGTGGTCAGCTTCTCGAAATCGCGCAACATGTCCTTCTGTTTCTCGGTCAGCTTGACCGGGGTCTCGACCGCCACGTGGCAGAACAAGTCGCCCGCGAAGCCGGAGCGCACGCCCTTGATGCCCTTGCCCTTGAGGCGGAAGGTCTTGCCCGACTGGGTGCCTTCAGGGATCGTGAACGACACTTTACCAGACAATGTCGGTACCTCGATGTCGCCGCCCAAGGCCGCCTTGGCGAACGAGATCGGCATTTCGCAATGCAGGTCGTCGCCTTCGCGCTGGAACACGCTGTGCGGCTTGATGTGGATTTCCACATACAGGTCGCCCGACGGCCCGCCGTTGGTGCCCGGTTCGCCGTTGCCGGACGAGCGGATACGCATGCCGTTGTCGATGCCGACCGGGATCTTCACTTCCAGCGTCTTGTTGCGCTTGATGCGGCCCTGGCCGGCGCAGGCTGCGCACGGCTCGGGAATGATCTTGCCGGTGCCGTGGCATTTCGGGCAGGTCTGCTGAATGCTGAAGAAGCCCTGCTGCATGCGTACCTGGCCGTGGCCGGCGCAGGTCGTGCACGTGACCGGCGAGGTGCCGGGCTTGGCGCCCGAACCGTGGCAGGTGTCGCACTTGTCCCAGGACGGTACGCGGATGGTGGTGTCGAAGCCGTGCGCGGCCTGCTCCAGCGTGATCTCCAGGTTATAGCGCAAATCGGCGCCGCGATATACCTGCGGACCCTGGCTGCGGCCGCGGCCACCGCCGAAGATGTCGCCGAAGATGTCGCCGAAGGCATCGCCGAAACCGCCGGCACCGCCGCCGAAGCCACCGCCGCCACCCATGTTCGGATCGACGCCGGCGTGACCGTAACGGTCGTACGCTTCGCGCTTCTCCGGATTGGTCAGCATCTCGTAGGCTTCTTTAACTTCCTTGAATTTTTCTTCCGACTCTTTGCTGTCCGGATTGCGGTCCGGATGGTATTTCATCGCCAGTTTGCGATACGACTTCTTGATCTCGTCTTCCGACGCGTTTTTGGCGACACCAAGTGTCTCGTAGAAATCTCGCTTTGCCATATTGTCGGCACCTTGCTGTATTGAATACTGATGTACTGTTTATGCTAAAAAGCCGAGCCGGCGCCGTTTCCACGGCCGCACGACTCGGCGCTCGTCCTCCCCGCTGGCGCGGGGATGGCGATATTACTTGCTGTCTTTGACTTCTTTGAAGTCGGCGTCGACCACGTCGTCCTGCGGCTTGGCCTGCTCGGCGCCAGCGCCAGCCTGCGCGCCCTCGGCACCGCCGCCGGCGGCAGCTTGCTGCGCCTGCATGTCGGCGTACATCTTCTCGCCCAGCTTCTGCGAAGCGGTCGACAGCGATGCCACTTTGGCGTCGATCTCGGCCTTGTCGCCGGCCTTGATCGAACCTTCCAGGTCGGTGATCGCGGCTTCGATCTTTTCCTTCTCGCCCGCTTCCAGCTTGTCGCCGTATTCGGTCAGCGATTTGCGGGTCGAGTGCACCAGCGCGTCGGCCTGGTTGCGCGATTCGGCCAGTTCTTTCACTTTCTTGTCTTCTTCGGCGTTGACTTCGGCATCCTTCACCATCTTCTGGATCTCAGCTTCGGTCAGGCCGGAGTTGGCCTTGATCGTGATCTTGTTTTCCTTGCCGGTGGCCTTGTCCTTGGCGCCGACGTGCAGAATGCCGTTGGCGTCGATGTCGAAGGTCACTTCGATCTGTGGCGTGCCGCGCGATGCCGGCGGGATGCCTTCCAGGTTGAATTCGCCCAGGCCCTTGTTGCCGGCCGCGATTTCACGCTCGCCCTGGTAGACCTTGATGGTCACGGCAGGCTGGTTGTCGTCGGCGGTCGAGAACACTTGCGAGAACTTGGTAGGAATCGTGGTGTTCTTGTGGATCATCTTGGTCATCACGCCGCCCAGGGTTTCGATACCCAGCGACAGAGGCGTCACGTCCAGCAGCAGCAAGTCCTTGCGCTCGCCCGACAGCACCGAGCCCTGGATCGCGGCGCCAACGGCGACGGCTTCATCCGGGTTGACGTCCTTGCGCGGGTCTTTGCCGAAGAACTCTTTAACTTTTTCCTGCACCTTAGGCATGCGGGTCATGCCGCCGACCAGGATGATGTCGTCGATGTCCGAAACCTTGACGCCGGCATCCTTGATGGCGATGCGGCATGGTTCCATGGTCGCGTTGATCAGTTCCTCGACCAGCGATTCCAGCTTGGCGCGGGTCATCTTCAAGGTCAGGTGGACCGGCGCGCCGTTCGCCATGGCGATGTACGGCTCGTTGATTTCGGTCTGCTGCGACGACGACAGTTCGATCTTCGCGCGCTCGGCCGAAGCCTTGATGCGTTGCAGGGCGATCGGATCTTTCTTCAGGTCCAGGCCGTTGATCTTCTTGAACTCTTCGATGATGTAATCGATGATGCGCTGGTCGAAGTCTTCGCCGCCCAGGAAGGTGTCGCCGTTGGTCGACAGCACTTCGAACTGTTTTTCGCCATCGACGTCGGCGATCTCGATGATCGACACGTCGAAGGTACCGCCGCCCAAGTCATACACGGCGATCTTGCGGTCGCCCTTTTCGGTCTTGTCCAGGCCGAAAGCCAGTGCGGCCGCGGTTGGCTCGTTGATGATGCGCTTGACGTCCAGGCCGGCGATACGGCCGGCATCCTTGGTGGCCTGGCGCTGCGAGTCGTTGAAGTACGCAGGCACGGTAATGACGGCTTCGGTGACTTCTTCACCGAGGTAGTCTTCCGCCGTTTTCTTCATCTTGCGCAGCACTTCAGCCGAGATTTGCGGCGGCGCCAGTTTCTTGTCGCGCACGCCGATCCATGCGTCGCCGTTGTCGGCTTTCATGATCGAGTAAGGCATCAGGCCGATGTCCTTCTGCACTTCTTTTTCGTCGAACTTGCGTCCGATCAGGCGTTTGACGGCGAACAGCGTGTTCTTCGGATTGGTGACGGCCTGGCGTTTCGCCGGCGCGCCAACGAGGATTTCACCATCTTCTTGGTAAGCAATGATCGATGGCGTCGTGCGCGCGCCTTCGGCGTTTTCGATTACCTTTGGCTGACCATTTTCCATGATGGAAACGCAGGAATTCGTGGTTCCCAGATCGATACCGATAATTCTACCCATGATTTTTCTTCCTTATTTGCTAAAGTTCAGATGGTACTAATATGTGGAAAAGCTGTATGTTTTCAAGTGCTTAGTTCGGCGAAATTTGCTTTTGTTTATCGCGGCACTGCCGCGACTCACTACTTTGCTTGCGCCGCGGTCACGATGGCGGGACGCAGCAGGCGGTCCGCGATCATATAGCCTTTTTGCAGTACGGAAACTACCGTATTGGCTTCCTGGTCCGCAGGCACCACGGCGACCGCCTGGTGCTTGTTCGGATCCAGCTTCTCGCCCTGGGCCGGCAGAATCTCCAGCAGGCGGTTTTTCTCGAAAGCCGACGACAGCTGCTTGAGCGTCATTTCCACGCCTTCCTTCAGCGATTCGATCGACGGCGTTTCGACTTTCAGGGCCATTTCCAGGCTGTCCTTGACCGGCACCATGGCCTCGGCAAAGCTTTCAACGGCGAACTTGTGGGCCTTGGCCACGTCTTCCTGGGCGCGGCGACGGATGTTTTCACCGTCAGCCTTGGCGCGCATGAAAGCGTCGTGCATCTCGGCCAGTTTCGCTTCGGTAGCCGACAGCTGTTCCTCCAGCGTAGGCTGGTCAGGATTCGATGGCGGGGCCGACGCAGCGGCTGCTGCCGCCTCTGGATTAGGTACGGCTTGGTTTTCCTGATCTTGCATCTATAGACTCCTACTATCGTATTTGTTTGACATTACTTTTCTTACTGCACTGGCTGCAAATGGGGCGATAACCTATGTTTTCAAGGGTTATTCTGCCCGTTATTTCATCACCGCCAGCACGCATCGCCCCACAAGCGGCCTCATGTAACACGCGTTACAAAACTTCGTCTGTGCAGACTCTACTTTTTTGCGGCGCAGCGTCTAAGATGTACTAAAGACAAGCATCGCGGCAGTTTTCCGGGAGCGCCTCACCATGAAGTTGCCACTGATCGCAGCATCCATCCTGGTGTACATCGTCTTGGCGACGGCATGGATATGCTACGCCGACTTTCCCTTCAGCCGGCTATTTTAACAGGCTGGCACTCGTCACCCGCAAGTGCTGATTACGCTGTCCGGGCGCGGCCGTCGGGGGATTGTCTCTTTTCAGTCGGCGGCACCCAGTTTGAGGGCGGCGGCGCGGCCGATCTCCGCATCTTTCTTGACTTCGTCGTGCTGGGCCGCGACCATCTGCGTCGGCCAGCCGATCATGTGCTGTTCGGCGATTTCCGCCAGGGCGGCGATCCAGGCCGGCGATTCGTTCAGGCAGGGGATGTAGTGGAACTCGCGGCCGCCGGCCTGCTCGAAGTCGTGCCGCACTTCCATCGCGATCTCCTCCAGCGTTTCCAGGCAATCGCTGGTGAAGCCGGGACACAGCACGTCCACCCGCTGGACGCCGTCGCGCGCCAGCTGGGCGATGGTGGGCGCCGTGTAGGGTTGCAGCCACTCGGCCTTGCCGAAGCGCGACTGGAAGGTGACGACATATTGATCTGGCGACAGTTTCAACGCGGCGGCCAGCAGGCGCGCGGTCTTCAGGCACTCGCAGTGATAGGGATCGCCCAGCATCAGCGTGCGCTTGGGCACGCCGTGGAAGCTCAGCACCAGCTGGTCCGGGCGGCCGTGGGCGTCCCAGTGCGCCTGCACCGACTGGCGCAGCGCGCGGATGTAGCCGTCGTGGTCATGGTAGTTGCGCACGAAGCGCAACTCGGGAATGTTGCGCACCGCGCCGTAATGGCCGAACACGGCGTCGTAGATCGAGCCGGTGGTGGTGCCGGAATACTGCGGATAGGCGGGCAGCACGACGATGCGTTCGACGCCGTCGGCCTTCAGCTTGGCCAGCACCTCGGGCAGCGACGGCGAGCCGTAGCGCATGGCCATCGCCACGGTCAGGTTCTGGTGGCCGCGTTCGCCCAGCGCGCCGCGCAGCAGCATGGCCTGGGCGTCGGTGTGCACCTTCAGCGGCGAGCCCTCGCGGGTCCAGATCGACGCGTACTTCTTGGCCGACTTGCCGGAGCGGAACGGCAGGATGATCAGGTTAAGGATGAACCACCAAACGGCGCGCGGAATCTCGACCACGCGCGGATCGGACAGGAACTCCTTCAGGTAGCGGCGCACCGCCGAGCGGGTCGGCGCGTCGGGCGTGCCCAGGTTGACCAGCACGATGGCGCTACGGCCAACCGAGCCGTGCTTGTAGGGAGGTTCTTTCAGGAAGGTCATGTAGGCCAATGGCAGCGTGTATAGGACAGCTTGCCATTATAGATAAGAAAATCCGGGGTCAGGTCCCCCATTTGTGCATGAGTTCGGTTGTAGCGACGGTTACAGCCGAGGCCGTGCACAAATGGGGGGACCTGCCCCCGGGTTTAGGAGGCCAGCAGCTCGCGGGCGTGCTTGCGGGTGGTGGCGGTGATTTCCAGGCCGCCCAGCATGCGCGCCACTTCTTCGACGCGGGCTTTCGAGTCCAGCACGTCGATGCGCGAGGCGGTCTTGCCGTTTTCCAGCGTGCCCTTGGCTACCTGGAAGTGCTGGCCGGCCTGGCTGGCCACCTGCGGCAGGTGCGTCACGCACAAGACCTGGCGCTCCTGCCCCAGGCGGCGCAGCAGGCGCCCCACCACTTCGGCCACGCCGCCGCCGATGCCGCTGTCCACCTCATCGAAGATCAGCGTCGGCGTGGTGGTGGCGTTGGAGGTGATCACCGAGATCGCCAGCGAGATGCGCGCCAGTTCGCCGCCCGAGGCCACCTTGGCCAATGAGCGCGGCGCTACGCCGGCATGGCCTGCCACCAGGAACTCGATCTGTTCCAAGCCATGCGCGCCCGGCTCGCCAGCGTTGAGCGCGACTTCGAAGCGGCCGCCCGTCATGTTCAGTTCCTGCATCGCCTGGGTGACCGCGTCGCTCAACTGGCGGGCCGCCTTGGCGCGTGTGCCGGACAGGCGCTGCGCCTGCTCCATGTACGCCGCCTTGAGCTTTTCTTCCTGCTTGCGCAAGCCTTCGATGTCGCTGGCGTCGGCGATCTGCGACAGGCGCTCGGCCAGCTTCGCGTGCTCCTCCGGCAGCTGCTCTTCGGTGACGCGGAACTTGCGCGCCGCCGAGTGGATCGCATCCATCCGCGCCTCCACCTTGCGCAGCCGTTCCGGATCGAGGTCGACCCGGTCCAGGTAATCGTTGAGCGCATACACGGCTTCCTGCAACTGGATGCGCGCCGGTTCGATCAGGTCGACGATGGCTTGCAGGCCGGTGTCGATGCCGGCCAGCTTGCCCAGCTTCTGGTTCAGCGACGACAGCTGCGACAGGATCGGATGCTCGTCCGCCTCCGAGATCACGGTCAGCGCCTCCTGCGCGCCCTCCAGCAGGCTGGCGGCGTGCGACAGGCGGCTCTGTTCATTGCTGACCTCCGCCCACTCGCCCGGCTTGACGGCCAGCTTTTCCAGCTCGTTGACCTGCCATTCCAGCCGCTCGCGCTCATACAGCACGTTGGCGGCGTTGGTCTCGAACTCCTCCAGCTGCTTGCCCAGCGCGCGCCAGGCGCGGTAGGCCAGCGTCACCGCCTTCACATCGCCGCCGGCGCCGGCCTGGCTGTCGAGCAGCACCCGCTGCGCCTCGGTCTTCATCAGCGACTGGTGCGCGTGCTGGCCATGGATGTCGACCAGCATGTCGCCGATCTCGCGCAACTGCGCCGCCGTCGCCGCGATGCCGTTGATGTAGGCCTTGCTGCGGCCGGCGTTGTCGATCACCCGGCGCAGCAGCGCGCCGCCCTCCTCCACCGCGAACTCGTTGGCGCCCAGCCAGTCGCGCGCCTGCTCGCTCAACGCGAAATCCGCCGTGATGTCGGCCTTGGCCGCGCCTTCGCGCACCACGCTGGCGTCGCCACGGCCGCCAAGCGCCAGCGTCAATGCGTCGATCAGGATCGATTTGCCGGCGCCGGTCTCGCCGGTGAAAACGGTGAAGCCTGCGGAGAATTCCAGTTCGATGGTGTCGACGATGACGAAATCGCGGATGGACAGAGTACGGAGCATGGAGGCCTGGTGAGGTTAATTGAGTTTGCCTTCAGCGGAAGGATGTTCATTCCAGTGCAGTTTTTCGCGCAGCGTGTTGTAGTAGCTCCAGCCTTCCGGGTGCAGGAAGGTGATCGAGTGCGGCGAGCGCTGGATGATGATCTGGTCCTGCGCGGTCAGGCTGGCGAAGGTCTGCATGTCGAAATTGACCGAGATGTCGCGCCCGCGCACGATTTCGATCACGATCGCGCTCGACTCGGGCAGCACGATGGGACGGTTCGACAGCGCGTGCGGCGCGATCGGCACCAGCACGATGCCGCCCAGGCTGGGATGCAGCAGCGGTCCGCCGGCCGACAGCGCGTACGCGGTGGAGCCGGTCGGGGTCGAAATGATCAAGCCGTCGGAGCGCTGGTTGTACATGAAGTGGCCGTCGACGTCGACCCGCAGCTCGGCCATGCCGGCGCCGGCGCCGCGCGACACCACGACATCGTTGACGGCCAGGCCGACGTGGATGGTGTCGCCGTTGCGCACCACCCGCCCTTCGAGCAGCGTGCGGCGCTCGGCCTTGTAGCGGCCGGCCAGGATCTTGGGCAGCACGTCGAGCATGGCGTCGAGCGGGATGTCGGTCATGAAGCCCAGGCGGCCCTGGTTGATGCCGATCAGCGGCACGTCGAACGGCGCCAGCTGGCGCGCGATGCCCAGCATGGTGCCGTCGCCGCCCATGACGATGGCGGCGTCGCAGTGGGCGCCGATTTCGGTGGCGCTCATCACCCGCACGTTGGCCATCCCGAAGCCGAGATGGGCGGCGGTCTGCTCTTCAAACACCGCCGTGTAGCCGTCCTGTTGCAGGAAATCGACCACGCTGCGCACCGATTCGGCGATGCCGTCGGTGTTCTGGCGCACGACCAGTGCGATGGTTTGATAAACGGCGTGCGTGGCGGTCATAAAAATCTCGGCAAAAGGGTGAGGTCGGCGACACGCAGCAGAGTAACCCATAACGCAGGCTTCTGCTATCACCCCGCCGTCTCACAACTGTACATTTAAACAGTATTTTGCGCAGTATAGTGTGCCGGCGGCCAGACTGCAAGGACCTCAGTGGCCGCCGACGCTCATGATCCCGCCCAGCATCGACAGCAGCACCGCCAGGCCGATCGCCATCGAATAAAACGTCATCAGCGTGCCCCAGCGGAAGAACACGCCCCAGCGGCTGCCGCCGTACACGCGCCGCATGGCCCACGGCAGGTAGCCCAGCAGCCAGCACCACAGCACGAAACCGACCAGCGCCGACGGCACCAGCAGGATCACGCTGTAGATGAAGAAGGCGAAGGCGTTGGTGTGCAGCGCGAACAGCAGGTGCTCGCCGAAGCGCTTGCCCGAGCCGAGGTACAGCACCTTGAGGAACAGCGCGAACACCGGCATCAGGCAGAAGTTCGCGTACGGCGCGTAGTGGTAGAAGCCTTCGGTGAAGACCTTGCCTTTTTCGCCGCCCGGCAGGTCTTCGAACGCCTGCCACTTGTGTTTGAGGGTCGGCCAGCGGTCCAGGAAATCATTGTTATCGCCCGCCACACTGCGATTGAGATATTTTCCGCTCTTGCTTTTGAACTTGCTCTTGCTGCTGGCGCTGGCGCTGGCGGCGCTGGAGTCTTCCAGCTTGAAGTCTTGCTGCATGCTGTCGATCGCGGCCTCGGCGGCGATCTTGCCGCGCACCTCTTCCGGCGTCGGCGGCACCAGCTGCGCGGCCGCCCGCTCCTGTACCTTGGCGGCCTTGCGTGCCGCGTCGGCAGCGGACGTGGCGACCGCCGTCTCGGGCTTGTCGTCATCGCCCACGCCGGGATCAAAGCCGCTGGTGAACTTCATGATGGCGAAAAATATCAAGCTCAGCGTCAAATACAGGCGCAGCGGCTGCACGAAGCGCACCCGGCGGCCGCGGATGTATTCCAGCGTCAGCGCGCCGGGCCGGAACAGCAGGCGCATCACCGTGCCCCACAGCCGGCCTTCCAGCGCCACGTAATGGCCGACGAACTCGTGCAGGAACTCGCGCGTGCTGGCGTGGTGCAGGATGGCTTCCTGGCCGCAGTTCGAGCAGAAGTGGCCGTTGAGCACCGCCTCGCAGTTGGGGCAATTGGCCGACGGCGCGTGGGCGGCGTGTTCCGAAGTCACAGCAGTACTCATGCAAACATCCTGTTCGATAAAAGCGTGGGGAAAAGTGACCAAATGATAAACGACTTCAGATAATAGTTGTCAGGATTCAATCTAGCGACCGTGGAAAAAACAACTGGTTAAGATGAGGTTCCAGCATCTGCATCAGGAGGTCGCCCATGCAAGCCCCCCTCGCCATCCTGCTGGTATCGCCGCTCGCGCTGGCGCAAAACTACCCGACCGGCTACGGCCCCAATCCGCTGCTGCCGGAACCGCAGCGCACGTTGATCCCCACCATCAACGTGGCGCCGGTCGACGCCTGGCAAGGCCAGGACCGGCCGCGCAGCGCGCCCGGCTTCAGCGTCACCGCCTACGCGCGCGGGCTGGACCACCCGCGCTGGGTCTACACGCTGCCCAACGGCGACGTGCTGGTGGCCGAGACCAACGCCCCGCCCAAGCCGGACGACGGCAAGGGCATCAAGGGCGCGATCATGAAACATGAAATGAAGAAGGCCGGCGCGGCCGGCGCCTCGGCCAACCGCATCACCCTGCTGCGCGGGCTGGACGCCAGCGGCGCGGCGCCGACCCGAAGCGTGTTCATCGAGGGACTGAACTCGCCGTTCGGCATGGCGCTGATCGGCGACAGCCTGTACGTGGCCGACACCGACGCCATCCTGCGCTTCCCCTACCAGCCAGGCGCCACCTCGATCCGCACGCCCGGCGTCAAGGTGATGGACTTGCCGGCCGGCACCATCAACCATCACTGGACCAAGAACGTCATCGCCAGCCCGGACGGCAAGTACCTGTATGTCACGGTCGGCTCCAACAGCAACGTCGGCGAGAACGGCGCCGACGCGGAAACCGGCCGCGCCGCCATCTGGCAGCTGGAGCTGGCCACCAGCAAGGCGCGCCTGTACGCGACCGGCCTGCGCAACGCCAACGGCATGGGCTGGGAGCCGCACACCAAGACGCTGTGGACCACGGTCAACGAACGCGACGAGCTGGGCAACGACCTGGTGCCGGACTACATGACCTCGGTGCAGGAAGGCGGCTTCTACGGCTGGCCCTACAGCTACTACGGCCGGCACCTCGACCGCCGGGTCGCGCCGCAGAAGCCGGAGCTGGTGGCCAGGGCGATCGCGCCCGACTACGCGCTGGGCGGCCACACCGCCTCGCTGGGGCTGGCGTTCTACGACGCCGGCCTGTTCCCCCGGTCTTACCAGGGCGGCGTGTTCATCGGCCAGCACGGCTCGTGGAACCGCAAGCCCCACCGCGGCTACAAGGTGGTGTTCGTGCCTTTCGCCGGCGGCAAGCCGTCCGGCCCGCCGCAAGATTTCCTGTTCGGCTTCCTCGACAACACCGGCAAGGCGCATGGTCGCCCGGTCGGCGTGGCGGTCGATCAACAAGGCGCGCTGCTGGTGGCGGACGACGTCGGCAACATCATCTGGCGCGTTGCGCCTTCCGCTACCACAACCGCAGGCAAATAAGGAGTCAACATCATGAGCAGCAAACACACGGGTTCGGCAGTATGGAGCGGTGGCCTGAAAGACGGCGGCGGCAAGATTTCCACGCAAAGCGGCGTCATGGACAACATCGAGTACGGCTTCCACGCGCGCTTTGAAGACGGCCCCGGCACCAATCCGGAGGAACTGATCGGCGCCGCGCACGCGGGCTGCTTCACGATGGCCTTGTCCGGCATCCTGGCCGAGGCCGGCCTGACGGCGCAAAACCTGAGCACCACCGCCACCGTCACGCTGGACAAGGTGGACGGCAACTTCGCCATCACCGAAGTCCACCTGAACCTGGTGGCCAGGATCGCCGGCGCCGACCAGCAGAAATTCGAGGCGGCGGCGCTCAAGGCCAAGGACAACTGTCCCGTCTCCAAACTGCTCAACACCCACATCACGCTGGACGCGCGGCTGGAGAGCTGAGCAGGGTTGCGGCAAAACGCATAGAATTCTGGTTTATCCGTTCCCACGAAAGACCTCTATGCGTATTCTGCACACCATGCTGCGCGTCGGCGACCTCCAGCGCTCGATCGATTTCTACACCAAGGTACTCGGCATGAAGCTGCTACGCACCAGCGACAATCCCGAGTACCAGTACACGCTGGCCTTCCTCGGCTACGGCGCCAACCCGGAACACGCCGAGCTGGAGCTGACCTACAACTACGGCCAGACCAGCTACGAGCTCGGCACCGCCTACGGACACATCGCGATCTCGGCCGACGACATCGTCAGCGCCTGCGGCGCCGTCAAGGCCAACGGCGGCGCCGTCACGCGCGAGCCGGGCCCGGTCAAGGGCGGCTCGACGGTGATCGCCTTCGTCACCGACCCGGACGGCTACAAGATCGAATTGATCGAGCGCAGTTTCGACGGCCAGGGCGCCGGACTGTAAGCAGAAAAATGCAGGCGCCACAAACTTTAGTGCGCTTGACTTTGGACAGTGAATTGCAAGACGGTACCTCCTAGTATCAAGCTGATGCTGTGGCTATTTGCCGCGGGTCCCGTCCGCGGCGCGGACGGCTCAATACTTGTAGCTAATGGGAGGAAATATGTCCAAACTCGTCTTGGCCCTCGCAAGCGCTGTGCTTGCGACGCTGCCGCCGCTGTCGGTCGCGGCGACCTATGGTTCGCTGGCAAATTTCGATGTGGTCAACGATACCGGCCTGACCGCGCACGGCTTTGAGATTGAGCTTGAAGGCGTCAGCAGGAGCCAGATCGTCGATGTATTCGGCTTGAACCGCAACTTCGGCACGCCATCGCCGGGCGACGTCGAACGCTACGGCATGCCGGTGGTGAGCGACCTGTTGGGCGCCGGCGCCCAGGTCATCGGCAGCAAAGTCACCTACCTGGCCAGCTTCAGTGGCGGCGCCTGGAGCGCGGGCACGGCTTCTGGCACCTTCAGCACGCCCGGCGAGAGCTGTTGGACATTCGGCAATGTCGGCTACCCCAACGTACCATGCGATCACTTCGGCGTCAGCACCACCGGCACGCCGGCACGCACCACCTACAGCTGGCTGGTCGAATCGGGCACGCCCGGTCAGCTGGTCAATGCCGCCACCGCCATTCCGTCGGTCAGCTTCACGCCGCCGCCGGCGCCGGCAGCACCCGTGGTGGCGGTGATCCAGGCCCAGCGCGTCGACCCGCTGGTGCCGCAGAATAATGCGTTCTGGGTCAAAATCGTCCAGACCACTTTGCCGGACAACGTGGATTTAAATGAACTGATGGGCGGCCATCATCCGTTCGAGAACGCCGGCGTGGCGGCGCTGAATGACAAGACGGAAACGGAGATCGAGTGGCAGGTGCTGCAACCCGGCTTTGTCGACGAAGTGAGCAAATCGATCGACATGAAGGGCGATCCATCGGTGGCGATCCGCTTCGAGTTCTACAAGTACAAGGGCAGCTTCGACGACGAGGGGCTGGTCGATCCGAAAACCGCAGAAACCCCGCATGGCAACACGCTAAATCAGTTCGTGGGTGACTATGTGGGCGAGCAGATCGCTGGCTACAACGCGGTGCAGGCAGTGCCGGAACCCGCTACCTATGCGATGCTGCTGGGTGGACTGGCCGCGCTGGGCTGGTGGCGCCGCCGGGCTGGCGGGTCCCACTGACAATCGCAGGGCATCGCCGGCGCCAGCGCCCCGTGCCGAGACGGTCAAGCCGTCTCGGCACGACAACGGGCGCGACTTCAGTGCGCCAGCAAGGCGTTGATCGGCGCCAGGTCGTCTTCCTTCAGCGAACCGGCGGCCGACTTCAGGCGCAGGCCGTTCATGATGGTGTCGTAACGGGCCTTGGCCAGGTCTTTCTGGGTCGAGTACAGCAGCTTCTGGGCGTTCAGCACGTCGATGTTGATGCGCACGCCGACCTGGTAACCCAGCTTGTTCGAATCCAGCGACGACTTGCTCGACACTTCGGCCGCTTCCAGCGCCCGGACCTGCGCCAGGCCGCTGTTCATGCCCAGGTAGGCCGAACGGGCGTTCTGCGAGGCGGCGCGCTTGGTCGCTTCCAGGTCGTTGCGGGCCTTGTCTTCCAGCGCGATGGTTTCGCGCACCTTGCTGGTGATGGCGAAGCCGCTGAAGATCGGCACGTTCCAGCTGACGCCGATGGCGTTGTTGTTGAGGCGCTGCTGGCCGGTGGTGGTCTGGTGCGTGGTGCTAGCGATCAGGTTGGCGGTCGGCATGTGGCCCGCGCGGTTGCGCTCGATTTCACGCTTGGCGATCTCCACGTTCAGCTTGGCGGCCACGACGGCGTAGTTCTGGCTCTCGGCCGAGCTGACCCACGGTTCCACCGCGGCCGGCGACGGCGCGTTGATCGCCACGCCGGTGCGCAGCGGCGCCAGCGCGCCCGGCGCCTGGCCGATGATCACTTGCAGCGCGGTGCGCTTGTTGTCCAGATCGTTGATCGCGGCAAACTCCTGCGCCACCACCAGGTCATACGCGGCCTGCGCCTCGTGGGTGTCGGTGATGGTCTGGGTGCCGACTTCGAAGTTGCGCTTGGCGGAGGCCAGTTGTTCGGTGGTCGCCACTTTCTGCGCCTGGGTCGAGGTCAGGTTGTCCTGCGCTGTCAGCACGTCGAAATAGGCTTGCGCCACGCGGGTGATCAGGTCTTGCTGGGCCTGGGCGAAGGTGGCTTCGGCGGTGGCCTGCGCCAGCTTGCTTTGCTGGTAAGTCTGCCAGTTGCCCCAGTTGAACAACGGCTGGGTCAGTTGCACGGCGTAGGAATTGCTGTGGTTGTCGACGTCTTGCTTCGGCAGGTAGCTGCCGCCCACGGACGTGGCCAGGTCGCCGGAATTGCGCGTATTGCTGCCGTTGGCCGAAATCGTCGGCAGCAGGCCGGAGCGCCCCTGGGTGATCCGTTCCTGCCCTGCGGCCAGCGACGAGCGGGCGCTGGCGTACGAGGCGTCATTGGCCAGCGCTTGCTGATATACCTGGATCAGGTCGGCCGCCTGTGCGTTGAGCGTCAAGAAGGCGCTGGTGATCAGCACGGCGATAAGGGGTCTCTGCATTGCATTCTCCGTTGGAGTCATCAAAAAAGTTGATCATATCAAAAACACACCATCCTGGCGCCGCGCTCATGTCTAGCGCCGCGACACTTAATACTTGGCCATCGTGCTGTCGACTTGCAGCGCCCAGGCGTGGATGCCGCCGGTCAGGTTGACCATCTTGCCGAAGCCGTTACGCTCCAGGAAGGCGGCCACCTGCATGCTGCGCGCGCCGTGATGGCAGATGCAGACGATCGCCGCATCCTCATCCAGGTCGTCGATGCGCGCCGGTATGGTATTCATCGGGATCTGCACCGAGCCGTCGATACGGCAGGTTTCGAATTCCCAGTTTTCGCGCACGTCCAGCAACATCGGGCTGGGCCGTGCATCGTCCGCCAGCCAATCGGCCAGTTCCAGAGCGGTAATCTGCTGCATGCTGGTCCGCCCGGCTTAAAACTTGAACTGCGACGGCTGCGTGGCCGAGGCCAGCGCTTTGACGTCGGTCTCAAACAGCGTGCGGGTATCGTAGCCGGCTTCGCCGGTACGGGTGATCAGCTGCGCCTTCATCGCCGGCGACTGGCCGATGATGGCCGCCAGACGGCCGCCCACTTTCAATTGTTGCAACAACGCCGGCGGCAATTCCGGCAGCGAACCGGTCACCACGATCACGTCGAACGGCGCGCCGTTGCTCCAGCCCTGGGCGCCGTTGCCCAGTTCCACCGTCACATTGGTGACGCCGTTGTCGGCCAAATTCTTTTCCGCCAGCGCTTTCAGCTCCGGCGACACTTCCACCGCCGTCACGTGACGGCCCTTGTGCGCCAGCAGCGCCGCCAGGTAGCCGGAGCCGGCGCCGATTTCCAGCACGCTCTCATGCTTCTTGACGTTGACGTCTTGCAGCAGACGGGCTTCCACCTTCGGGTTCAGCATGGAAACGCCGCCCGGCAGCGGGATTTCGGTATCCGCAAACGCCAGCGCCTTGTGCGCGGCCGGCACGAAATTCTCGCGTTTCACCACCATCAGCAGATCCAGCACACTCGTGTCCAGGACGTCCCAAGGGCGGATTTGCTGTTCGATCATGTTGAAGCGGGCTTGTTCGATATTCATCTTATGACTCTGGTCGGATTAAATAATCCGTCATTTTATCGTTGAACTGGCATCGAGGCACATATTAACGATATGACGGCGGGTTCGCGGGAAATTGCGACAGTCTGCAGTTTAAGGGGGTTGAACCTACCAAAATGGCAAGTTTGCCGCAAAGAGCGGGCGGCGCGGGTCACGCCCGCGGCGCCTCCAGGCCGCGCAGGGTGACGTCGATCAGCGTCTCCATGAAGGCTTGCGGATCGATAGCCGCCATCTCGCAGGTGGGCATGAAGGAGTGGGTCCACATCATCAGCATCAGCACCGGCGCCACCAGCACCGGCGTCATCACGGCCGGATCGACCGGGCGGAACTCGCCGCGCGCGATGCCGCGCACCAGCACGCTGGCGATCAGGGCGTTGCCGCGCGCGACCACGTCCTCGTTGTAGAACTGCGCCAGTTCCGGGAAGTTGTTGCCTTCGGTAAGCATCAGCTTGGTGATGCCGGCCAGCTGGGTGGCGCAGATCTGGTTCCACCACTTCATCAGGATCAGGCGCAGCAGTTCGGCGCTGGGGCCGTCGAACCCGGCCGCTTCCTGCTCGGCCTCGCCGATGGCGTGCACGATGTTTTCGCGCACCACGGCCTTGAACAGTTCTTCCTTGTTGGCGAAATACAGGTACAGCGTGCCCTTGGACACGCCGGCGCGCTTGGCCACGTCTTCCAGGCGGGTGCCGGCATAACCGCGCTCGACGAACTGGTCCAGCGCCGCCGCCAGCAATTCCTGCGGCCGCGCATCCTTGCGCCGCTCCCAGCGTGGTTTGGTATCTTGAGGGGCTTGCATGGGTGTACCCGATTTAACTTACTTATAAGTCATTAATATAAGCGTAAGCAGGTTCAGCGTCAAGCAAGCGGTCGCTGCTACCTCCGATCAGCGCCTTGAATAAAAGCTTGAATGGGCCGCAGTGGCGAATGAAATAACTTAAAAAGATGAAGCTGGTTTTGATTCAGATCAAGGGTTTTTCGAATCGAAATTCATAGTATGGGTAATAGCAAAAAACCCGGAATGGAAATCAAAATGAAAAAGTTTATTTCTATAAGTTCTCTGCTTTTGTTCGCTGCGCTGCCAGCCACCAGCGCATCTGCCGCGAGTGAGCGAGCCAACGCGGATGACTGTGTCGCGCTGGTCAAGAAAGCCGTTGCCTATGTGAAGGCGAACGGGAAAGAACAGGCGTTTGCCGAATTCAACAATCCAAAAGGCCAGTTCGTTGACCGTAACCTGTATATCTTTGTCTACGATTTGAATGGCGTCAATTTAGCCATCGGTAACGGCAACGCCTCGAAGATGGTCGGCAAAAACCTGCTCGACATGCGCGACGCAGAAGGCACTTACATTATCAAAGGCCTTATCCAGGTCGTCAAAGCGAAAAACCAAGGATGGTTCGACTACAAATGGCCAAACCCGGTCACCAAAACAATCGAAGCTAAATCGAGCTACGTTGAAAAGGTGGACGACTATATGGTGGGCGCCGGAATTTACAAACAATAGCCTGGAAAATTCCGACGGTCGCGCACAAGTGCATGGTCCGAGAACCTGTCGCCGTTGACCGACGCCGAGCTGGTGCGCTTCACGCTGGCGCTATCCGACCATCCGGCCGTCGTCATGCTGCCGGCCTTGTTGGCGAGGCCGATGCTGCGATCGGCGTACCCGGCGGCGGCACGCCACCCCACCCTGCCGCTGTTCGAGGAACGCTTTGTCTGCATGGCGCGCAAGGACCATCCTCTGGCGAAAAAGAAAATGACGTCGACGCGTTTTTTAAGCTGCCAGCACCTGCCGGGCCTGGAGCTGGCGCCGGCGCCCTTCGTGCTGCGCTGGCGCCGCCGCAACGACGCCCATCCGGCCCAGCGCCGGCTGCGCGAGCAGATCGCGCTGGTGTGCCGCGAGCTGTATGGTAGCGGCGACGCACAGTAAGCGGCGCCCGCAAATTGGGCTACACTGTCGGACACATCTTTCTGCGTCCGCGTCCATGCCCGAGAAGAACCTGCCTGAACTGATCACCCTGAAGCGCCTGATCGACGAAGGCGGGCGGCATCTGGAGGTCGGCACTTCCTGCACCGTGGCGATCGACGGCCGCCAGTTCCCGGTCTACAGCATCGCACTGGGCAATCCCAGCCCGGACGTGCCTGCGCTGGGCTTCTTCGGCGGCATCCACGGGCTGGAACGCATCGGCACCCAGATCATCCTGTCGTTCATGGAAAGCCTGCTGGCGCGGCTGCGCTGGGACAGCACCCTGCACCAGCAACTCGAATCGTTGCGGCTGGTGTTCATGCCGCTGGTGAATCCGGGCGGCATGTGGCAGGCCACGCGCTGCAATCCGCAAGGCGTGGACCTGATGCGCAACGCGCCACTGAGCGCGGTCGACAAAGTGCCGTTCATGCTGGGCGGCCAGCGCTACAGCCATCACCTGCCGTGGTATCGCGGCAAGGCCGGCGCGCCGATGGAGGCGGAAAGCCAGGCCGTGTGCGACCTGGTCGAACGCGAGCTGCTGTCGCGCCAGTTCAGCATGGCGCTCGATTGCCACTCCGGCTTCGGCCTGCGCGACCGCATCTGGTTCCCGCACGCGCACACCACGGCGCCGATCCCGCACCTGGCCGACATCGGCGCGCTGGAGCAGCTGTTCAGCCAGAGCTACCCGAACCACAACTACGTGTTCGAACCGCAGAGCCGCCAGTACCGCACCCACGGCGACCTGTGGGACTACCTGTACCTGAACGGCACCAGCTACAACGATCGCGTGTTCCTGCCGCTGACGCTGGAGATGGGCTCGTGGCTGTGGGTGAAGAAAAATCCGCGCCAGATCTTCGACCGCATCGCCATCTTCAACCCGACCGCCAAGCACCGCCTGCAGCGGGTGCTGCGGCGCCACCTGATCTGGTTCGACTTCCTGATGCGCGCGGCCAACAGCCACGGGCGCTGGATGCCGGAAGGGATGGCGCGCAAGGTCCAGCACCGGCGCGCGCTGGCGCAGTGGTACGACGCATGAGCAGCTGGGTGCTGCTGCGCGGCCTGATGCGCGAACAGCGCCACTGGGGACGCTTCCCCGGCCAGCTGGCCGCCGCGCTGCCGGAGGCCGCCATCGTCACGCCCGACCTGCCCGGCAACGGCGAGCGCCACGCCATGCGCAGCGTCACGCAGGTGGCGCAGATGGTGGACTACTGCCGCCGCGACCTGCAGGCGCGCGGCGTCCAACCGCCCTACTCGCTGCTGGCGCTGTCGCTGGGCGGCATGGCGGCGGTGGAGTGGTCCAGCCGCTATCCGGGCGAAGTGGAACGCTGCGTGTTGATCAACACCAGCATGCGGCCATACAGCCGCTTCCACCAGCGGCTGCGCTGGCAGAACTATCCGGCCATCGTCGGGCTGATGCTGCGCGGCGGCGTGGAGCGGCAAGAGCGCCTGATCCTGCGCCTGACCAGCCGCACCGGCGCGGTCGATGAACGCGAACAACTGCTGCAACGCTGGCTGGGCTACCAGCGCGAATTTCCCGTCACGCGCGCCAACGCGCTGCGCCAGCTGTGGTCCGCCGCCCGCTTCCGCGCGCCGGCCACGCGGCCGGCCGTGCCGCTGCTGATCCTGGCCGGCGCCGGCGACCAGTTGGTCGACCACCGCTGCTCGCTGCGGCTGGCGCAGGCATGGGGTGCGCCGTTGCGGGTGCACCCCAGCGCCGGCCACGACCTGCCGCTGGACGACGGCCCGTGGGTGGCGGCGCAGATCGCAAAATGGCTGGCCGAAGAAAAAGGGGCGTAAAATACCGCCCCTATGCATATTTCCCCGCCCACCCTGGACTGTCGTCCCAACTGCGGCGCCTGCTGCACGGCGCCCTCGATCACCAGCCCCATCCCCGGCATGCCCGACGGCAAGCCGGCCGGCGTGCGCTGCGTCCAGCTGGCCGACGACAACCGCTGCAAGATCTTCGGCCGTCCCGAACGGCCGGCCTTCTGCGGCGGCCTGCAACCGTCGGCCGAGATGTGCGGCGCCAACCGCGAATCGGCCATGCTGTGGCTGGCCGACCTGGAGCGCGCCACCGCCCCCCTAAACTGAGAAAGTAAGCAAGCATTTGCAGGCGCAAATTGCGCGCCTGTGGGCACTGTGGCAGAATCGTGTCATGGATACGCCGAAGACCAAAACCAAGTCAGCAGGCTCTACGCCGGCAAACAGGACGGACGAAAAGCCGGGGGATACAGGCGTCTCCGCAACGGAACAAAGGCAATTCTCGGCAGTGGTGGAAGCAATCGCCAAACGCTATGGAGTCAAGGTTGGGCTTATATCCCCACCCACAACGAACCCCTACGCGATGTCCGCCGAAGAAGCCGCAAAGGTTGCGCTGCGCGCAGGTATTATTACCCGCGCTGGCAATCTGACTCGCAGGTTCAAGTGAACTCAAGTACGGCTCTTGTCGCCTATCACGGCTGCGACATCACCACGCGTGACGACTTGGTTAGTGGCCGTCAGCAACATCTTAACCACAGTAATAACCAATATGACTGGTTAGGACCTGGCGCCTATTTTTTTGAGGGCGATTTCGAGCGTGCGCTGTTGTTTGCTCAAGCATCCCATCTTAGTCCGGAAAAACGATACACCGCGAAACCTATCGCGACTCCAGCAGTTGTAGGCGCCGTTCTACAAGTACAAGATTGGCTTGATATGACCACGCAAGCAGGCATCAAGGAGTTCAGTTCGGCATATCAAACCTTTGCTGCTGGCCTGAAGGGGAGTGGAACGCCAGTTCCAGAAAATAGACCGGCCAACGATACCGATACTGATGTCATTTACCGTGCCTTAGATAATGCAGTATTCACCTGGCTTCATCAGGCGCGGGCATCGCAAGAACCGCCACGTCCATCATTCCAGGCGGTACGGGCAGCCTTCCACCAAGGGGATAAGGTCGCTCCCACATCCGGATTTCACATCAGTACACATATTCAGATTTCTCTTCGTGACAATAATTGTGTCGTCGGCTGGTTTCTCCCTTCTGGAGCGGAGTTACTAACTGAGCATCAATATGCTGCGGCCAAGACTAGATTGAATGCAGCGGTGGCCGCGAACAAAAAACCACGTATTCGCGTCAAGCTCCAACAATAGTTCTCCAGGTCGGCGTAGTCTTGGCTAGCCGACCTGGAGCGCCTCAGCTTAAGGCTTGGTATAGCTGTAAGTCAGCGAGTATGCGCCGCCGGTGGAGCTGGTGGCCATCGCATAATAGTAGCCGGCAGCGGCGTTGTAGGAGATCGACGGACTCGCCGTCGCCCCCCCGCTGGTTGCCACTTGCGCCCATCCGTTCGCGCCGTACTGATACAGATAGAGCTGGTAGCTGGTGCCCACCTTGCCGGTCAACTGCAAGCTGATTTTTCCGGCCGCCGCCTGTATCCAGCCCGGGTTCACATTCGGCACGTTGACGCTGCCGCCGGCCGGGATGGTGCCGGTCTGCGTCACACCGGCGCCGCCGCCACTGTACTGCGTGAACACCTTGCGCGCCGCGCCCTCGTTGACCGCGTGCCACGGATAACCCAGCGTGCGCATGCGCGAGTTTTCAGTCGGACGGTATTTGCCGCTGGTGCAGTACTGCGCGCCCTGGAACACCCCCACGGTGCCGTTCGGATAGACGCCGGCAGCGGTCGGCACCGGCGTGCTGGCCGAGATCAGGCTGCGCCACTTGACGCTGCGGGTGGCGTTCATCGTCACATCGGGCTCACCCGGCTCGCCATTCAGGCTGCAGGTGCCGTAGTCGTATTCGTCCGCCAGCGAGAACGCGGTGTGGCCGATCTCGTGCAGCGCGACCTCGATCGCCTGCGGCGCCATCGACAGCGTGGCGATCTCGCCGCCGGAACCGCCGTAGCGCGTGGAGTTGGCGACCACGATGATCACGTCGCGTTGATCCGGCGCCAGCACCGAGCCGACGATATCGTGCACCTTGTCGTTATCCACGCACAGCAGCCGGTCGATGTTGTAGCAGTTGAAGGCGGCGTCCATCGCGGTGTCGCGGTAGATGCCTTTGTCCGGTTCATCCACGCCGGACTGGTTGCTGGCCACGTCCACGCGCCGCACGTTCATGTTGGCGCGGTTGGCCGCGAACAGCGGATCGGCCAGGAAGCCGTCGATGACTTTCTGCGCATCCGTGCGCCACTTGCCCATGTCGGCGGCGGTGTAGCCGTCGCCGATGAACACATAGTCCATGCGCGCGGCGGCCGGGCCGGTGTTGAGGATGCTGGTCACGCTGGCGGCCGGCGCCAGCGCGGCGGCACGCGCGGTGCGCGAGCTGCCGGCCAGCTTGGCCAGGGTGGCGCGGTCGAAACGCGCCAACGGGGCGGCGGCGGCGCTCTTGCCCTTGCCGCTGCCGGCCTGCACCGGCACCACCTCGACGCTGGCGGTGGCGCTGTCGAACGGCAGCGACACTTCAAACGAACCGGTCGCCTGGCGCACGGTTTCGGCAATGTCGATGGCGCCGGTTTTCGGATTGAACACCTCAACGTGGCGCTGCTGGCCGGCGGCCACGGTCACTTCATGCAGGATGCCGCCCTGGGCATCGCGCGCGACCACCCGCCATTGCGCGCCCGGCGCCTGGCTGCGCACGTCCGGCGTCAAGGCGAAGGTGCCGATTTCCGCGTGGCGGGCGCTGAACACCGGGCCGCTGCGGCCGTCGGCATAACTCAGGCGCAGCGAGATATTGTCGGCGCTGGCGGCGCCGGCGGCCAGCAGCGCTGCCAGCGCCGCTGTGATGCGTAGGTAGGTCATGGTGTCTCCGTATTTTTTTAGTGGAGCACCGATTGTCACGCCGTCTCCGGCCGCACAGATGTGCAATGCGGCGCAACTTGCATAAACCTGCTGCCATCGTCGATGGCTGTTGCGCCGCCGCTGCGATCCGGCAGGTCAGCGCAGCATCACTAGTTGCGCCAGCATACGCATCAATTCCGCCGAGAACTTTTGCGTCGGGGCCGGCGCCGGGCATGGGGCGACCGGTTTGCAGTCGCATAGTGGGATGACGGTGTGGGTCTGGGACATGGCAACCTCCTGTTGAATGTGGCGCCGATATCGATAATTCCTTACTCATGGAGTTTTATCAGCGTATGAGGTATATTTTCCTCTCTGGAGCGTCTGCGATCAAACGAGTAATCCTCTATCGATGCATAAGAAAAACTTAGCCTAATCCCGACATGAACAAACCGCTGCGCTCCCTTTCCGGCCTGATCGACTTCGACTGCGCCGCCCGCTGGGGCAGCTTCAAGCTGGCCGCCCAGGAGCTGCACAAGACGCCGGCGGCGATCAGCCTCCAGGTCAAGCAGCTGGAAGCGGCGGTAGGTTTCGAGCTGTTCACGCGCCACCCGCGCCACATCACGCTGACCGACAAGGGGCAGGAACTGGCGGCGGCCGTGGCCCGCGCACTGGGCGAGCTGCGCACCAAGGTGGTGGCGCTGCAGGACGGCGACGAGGAAAAGATCCTGCGCATTTCCACCACCCATTCGCTGGCGATCAAGTGGCTGGTGCCGCGCATCCACCGCTTCACCAAGCTATATCCGGAACTGGACATCCGCATCGATTCCAGCGACCGCCTGGCCGACCTGGAGGACGGCAGCACCGACGCCGCGCTGCGCTTCCATCCGATCGAAGACGGCGATCCCGAACTGCTATTCCGCGAACGGCTGGTGGCGGTCTACAGCCCGTCGCTGCTGGCGCCCGGCCAGGAGGCGCTGACGCTGGCCGACCTGCAGCGCTTCCCGCTGCTGCATGAACACAGCAGCGAAGAGTGGATACAGCTGCTGCGCAAGAACAGCGCCCTGAAAGGAAGATACGATTTCTCCCGCAGCTACAGCAACTTCGCCGTGCTGGCGCAGGCGGCGCTGGCGGGACAAGGCATCAGTCTCGTTTCGTATGCGATCGCCTACGAAGACCTCTGCAGCGGCGCCTTGAAGCGGATCGTCTGCTTCAGCGCCCCGTACCAGCGCGGCTACCGGCTGGTGGTCAGCCGCAGCAAGGAAGGCATGACCAAGATCGCGCGCCTGCGCGCCTGGCTGAAGGACGAAATCGACGAGATGCAACGCTCGCTGGATTGAGCTATCGCACCAGGCACGGACGCTTGGCGTCGAAGCTCCAGCCGGGCACTAGGAACTGCATCGCCACCGCATCGTTGCGCGCGCCCAGGCCCATGTTGAGGTAGCGCTGGTGCGCCGCTTCCACTTCCGCCATGTCCAGCTCCACGCCCAGGCCCGCGCTGGCCGGCACGTCGACCATGCCGCCCTTGATTTGCAGCGGCGCCCTGGTCAGGCGCTGGCCATCCTGCCAGATCCAGTGGGTATCGATGGCGGTGATCTTGCCCGGCGCGGCGGCGGCGACGTGCGTGAACATCGCCAGCGAGACGTCGAAGTGATTGTTCGAATGCGAGCCCCAGGTCAGGCCCCACTCATGGCACAGCTGCGCCACGCGCACCGAACCCTGCATGGTCCAGAAGTGCGGATCGGCCAGCGGGATGTCCACCGATTGCAGCTGGATCGCGTGACCCAGCTCGCGCCAGTCGGTGGCGATCATGTTGGTGGCGGTCGGCAGGCCGGTGGCACGGCGGAACTCCGCCATCACCTCGCGGCCCGAGTAGCCGTTCTCGGCGCCGCAGGGGTCTTCGGCGTAGGCCAGCACGTGGCCCTGGTCGCGGCACAGGCGGATCGCGTCCTTCAGCAGCCAGCCGCCGTTCGGATCGAGCGTGACGCGGGCGTCTGGGAAGCGTTCGGCCAGCGCGGTGACGGCTTCGATTTCCTCCTCGCCGCGCAGCACGCCGCCCTTCAGCTTGAAGTCCTTGAAGCCATAGCGCTCATACGCCGCTTCCGCCAGCGCGACCACGGCTTGCGCATCCATCGCCGGCTCATGGCGCAGGCGCGACCAGCGGTCGGCCGCGCCGGGATCGCTGGCGTAGGGCAGATCGGTGCGGGTGCGGTCGCCGATGAAGAACAGATAGCCCAGCATCGGCACCTGCGCGCGCTGCTGGCCGTCGCCCAGTAGCGCGGCCAGCGGCACGTCGAGGTGCCGGCCCAGCAAATCCAGCAGCGCGCACTCGATAGCGGTAACAGCGTGGATCGCGATGCGCAGGTCGAAGGTCTGCAATCCACGGCCGCCGCTGTCGCGGTGCGCGAAGGCGGCGCGGGCCTGGTTCAGCACCGCGTTGTAGTGACCCACCGGCTGGCCGACGATCAGCTCCCGCGCGTCTTCCAGCGTGGCGCGTATCGCCTCGCCGCCCGGCACTTCGCCCACGCCCTGGTTGCCGGCGCTGTCGGTCAGGATCAACAGGTTGCGGGTGAAGTAAGGCGCGTGCGCGCCGCTCAGGTTGAGCAGCATGCTGTCCTGCCCCGCGACCGGGATCACGCGCATGGCGGTGACGACGGGCGTGGCGCTACGTTGAAGGGGCTTGTTCATGTATCGGTGTCCGGTGGTTCTGGTTATTTGGATGGGAGCAGTTTGACTGCGCCCTCAAGACGGATGTCGTCGGAGGCGCTGCCGACCATCAGTTTGAAGTCGCCGGCTTCGGCGCCCCATACCAGTTGACTGTTGAAGAACGACAGCAGCTCGCGGTCGATAGTGAAGTTCACGCGGCGCCGCTCGCCCGCTTGCAGATGGATCTTCTGGAAGCCTTTCAGCTCCTTCACCGGCCGCACCACCGAAGCGACCATGTCGCGCAGGTAGAGCTGCACGATCTCGGTGCCCTCGGTCTTGCCGGTGTTGGCCAGGTCGAACGACAGCGTAACCTGCTGCGACGGCGACATCTCCTTGCTGCTGACGGTCAGGCCCGAGTATTTGAAGTCGGTGTAGCTCAGGCCATGGCCGAATGCATAGCGCGGCGTATTGACCGAATCGATGTAGGCCGATTTGTAGACCACGTTCTTCTCGTCGGTGACGGGACGGCCGGTGTTGAACTGCGCGTAGGACAGCGGAATCTGGCCGACGCTGCGCGGGAAGGTGATCGGCAGCTTGGCGGACGGGTTGTAGTCGCCGAACAGCACATTGGCGACGGCGTTGCCGCCCTCACTGCCGGGGAACCATGCGTAGACAATGGCGTCCGCCTGGTCGGCGATGGTGTTGAACACCAGTGGACGACCGGCCAGCATCACCACCACGATCGGTTTGCCGGTCGCCTTCAGCACGGCGAACAGCTGTTCCTGATGGCCGGGCAGGGTGATGTCGGTGCGGGACTTGGCTTCGCCGCTCAAGTCCCAGGTCTCGCCGACGGCCAGCACCACGAGGTCCGCCCTGGCGGCCGTGGCGACGGCGTCGGCAAAGCCCTCGGTGCCGGTGCAGCGGTTGTCGCAAGCCGGCGCGTAGCTGACCTGCGCCTTGCCGGCGTGGCTGCGGATGCCTTCGAGGATGCTGACCACGGGAGCGCGGTCACCCTCCACCACCCAGCCGCCTTCAAGGTCGCGCCGCGCATCGGCCAGCGGCCCGATAACGGCGATCTTCTGCGCGGTGCGCGACAGCGGCAAAGCCTTGCCTTCGTTCTTCAGCAGCACCAGCGATTTCTGCGCCACGTCCAGCGCGGCGGCGCGATGCGACGGATCGGCCAGCACGACCTTCTCGCGCGCGGCGACCGAATAGCGGTATGGATCGTCGAACAGGCCCAGCTCGAATTTCTTGTACAGGATGCGGCGAACGGCATCGTCCAGTGTCTTCATTTTCACCTTGCCGGATTTGACGGCGTCCTCAAGGTGCTGGAAGTGGGCGTAGCTCTCCATGTCCATGTCGCTGCCGGCGTTGATGGCTTTGACGGAGGCATCGGCCAGGTCGCTGGCATAACCGTGCGGCACCATCTCACGCACCGAGCCCCAGTCGCTGACGACGAAGCCGTTGAAGTTCCAGCTGTTTTTCAGGATATCGCGCTGCAGGAAGGCGCTGGCGGTGGCCGGTACGCCGTTCAGCGTGTTGAAGGAGTTCATGAATGTCGCCGCGCCCGCATCCAGCGCGGCCTTGAATGGCGGCAGGTAGACCTCAAACAGTTGCTGGTTGCTCATGTCGACCGCGTTGTAGTCGCGGCCCGCCACCGCAGCGCCGTACGCGGCAAAGTGCTTGGCGGTGGCCATCACGGAATCGGTGGCGCCCAGCTGCTTGCCCTGGAAGCCGTGCACGCGGGCGCGGGCGATGGCCGAACCGAGGAAGGCGTCCTCGCCCGCGCCTTCCATCACCCGGCCCCAGCGCGGATCGCGCGCCACGTCCACCATCGGCGCGAAGGTCCAGTGGATGCCGGCGGCGGCGGCTTCGCGCGCGGCGATGTGGGCCGACTGCTCGATCGCCTCCATATCCCACGACGCCGATTCGCCCAGCGGCACGGGGAACACGGTGTGGTAGCCGTGGATCACGTCCTGGCCGAACAGCAGCGGAATATGCAGCCGCGATTGCAGCGCCAGCGCCTGGATCTCGCGCGTGTCGGCCACGCCTTTCACGTTGAGCATGGAACCGACTTTGCCCAGGCGGATATCGGCCAACGTGGCGGCATAGTCGCTGCTGGCTGGGCCGGTGACCAGGCGGCCGGAGATCTGGTGCAGCTGGCCGACCTTCTCCGCCACCGTCATCTGCTTCATCAGCGCGGCGACCTTGCGATCGATCTGCGCGTCCTGCGCGTGGGCCAACAACGGCAGCAAGGCCGCGGCCAGGGCAAGCGTGGTTTTTTTCATGGTCATTTGTATTGCTGCTGCTTTTGGTTGTAGTAAGCCTTCATCGTGTAGAAGGCCAGCTTTTTCTTGCCGGTTTCGGAGATCAGTCCCTTGCGGTTCCAGAAGTCCTGATAGTACGGGTGCGGCCGGCGCGGCGAGCGGAAGTCCGTCAACACCCACGGCGTCGTGCCGCGCAGGCCAGGGATCGCGTCCAGCATCTTGAACTGGTTCTTGTACAGCAGGTCCTGATACTCCTCGCTCCAGCGGGTGTCGTCGTCGGCATGCAGACCTCCCAGCGCGTCGGCGCCGAATTCGCTGATTACCACCGGCTTGTTGTAATTGACCTTGAACGAGAACTTCAGCATCTCCTTGTTGTCGGACCAGTACCAACCGGCGTATTCGTTGAAGCTGGCGAGGTCGATCTTGTCGGCCAGCGGATCCTCCACCGTCACCTCGTTGCCCTTGCGGTGCACTTCCAGCGCGGCGGCGACCAGGCGGGTATGGTCCAGCGAGCGCACGGTGTCGGCCAGCTTGCCCATGAAGACATTGCGAGCGTCGCTGACCGGCGTCTCGTTCCCGATCGACCAGATGATGACGCTGGCGCGGTTGCGGTCACGCGTGACCAGGTCGGTCAACTGCTGGCTGGCGTTGGCGTAGACTTCCGGCTTCTCCCACGAGATGGTCCAGTACACCGGCACCTCGGCCCAGACCAGGATGCCCATCTCGTCGGCCAGCTTGATCATCTCCTCGCTGTGCGGATAGTGCGCCAGGCGGACGTAATTGCAGTTCATCTCCTTGGCCCATTGCAGCATCATGCGCATATCGCCTTCGCCGCGCAGGCGACCCGGTATCAAGGGGTTCTCGTCGTGCAGCGAGACTCCGCGCAGGAATACCGACTTCCCGTTCAGCAGCAGGTCCTGGCCGCGCGTTTCGATGGTGCGGAAGCCAATGCGGTCATTGAGCTTGTCGGTGGCGCCGGCGATGGTGACGGTGTACAGCTTGGGATCGTCCGGCGACCAGTAGCGCATCCTGTTCTTCGCCAGCGGGATGCTGATCGCGGCACGGCCGTCGGCGCCGGTATGCACGGTGGCCTTGACGCCCGCCTCCGGGATGGTGATGGTCACGTCCTGCGAGCGCTGGGCGCCGGTCATCTGCACATAGCCTTCGATGCGGCCCATGTCGCCCTTGGCCAGTTGGATCTGGTAGTCGGCGATGTAGGTGTCCGGCGTTTCGGCCAGCAGCACGTCGCGGGTGATGCCGCCGTAGTTCCACCAGTCGGTGTTCAGTGTCGGGATGTCGTCCTGGTGGCGGGTGTTGTCGGCCTTGACGACGACGGTGTTCTGGCCCTTCAGCAGGCGGCCGGTCACTTCGAACTGGAACGGCGTGAAGCCGCCTTTGTGGCTGCCGACCTTCTTGCCGTTCAGGTAGACGTGGGCTTCGTAATTGACCGCGCCGAAGTAGAGGAAGTAGTGCTTGCCGTCCTTGGGCGCGGCCTGGAACTGCTGGCGCATCCAGACCGTGCCTTCATAGTTTTCCAGCTTGGCGTTCTGCGAGTTCCAGTCGCCGGGAATGGCCAGCGTCGGCGAGCCGTCAAAGCTGTATTCGACCGATTCGGTTTTATCCTTTGGCTTGCGGTCGTCATAGAAGCCGCCGGAGCCGGTGGCGGACTGGTCGAAGGGCTGGTGGCGGTAGTTGTAGTAGCCAGCCTCGTACGGGTCGACGATGTAGTTCCAGCGACCATCCAGCAGCAGGTGGGTGCGGCCATAGATGTTTTGCAGCGTAGGGGGCTGCTTCGTCACCACAGGAGCAATGCGGGCGCCAGCGGCCGGCACCACCATCGCCTGGCCAGGGGCCTGGTCGTCCTGCGCCCATGCCGCCGACAGGCAGCTCGTCACCAACAACAGCTTCAGTACACTACGCATCCGTCTCTCCAAGTTTTTTAACTACTGAATTTGCCTTCGTAAGCAGGCGGTGTCGCATCGATGTGCAGGGTGAGGCGCAGCGGCAGTTTGTCCAGCGCCGGAGCGAGGTGCGCGCGCGCCGCGGCCAGCACGGCGTCGCCGACTGCATCGACCAGTTCCTCGCTGCGGCCCGGCGTGATGCGCATGTTCAGGTAGACGAAGGCGCGTCCCAGCTCGCCGTCCGCCACCGCGTACTGCGCGGCCGGATAGGCCAGCACGCGGGTGCCCAGCAGCGGGAACACCAGCGTTCCGCCGGCGTCCTTCAGCGTGACCAGCGTGCGCGACAGCGTCTTGCACAATTCGCCGATGTCGGCGTGCGCGTCGAGATTGGCGGTGTATTCGATTTTTAAGTGCGGCATGATGTCCTTAATGGTATTTGATGGTCCACTTGATGGTCAGCGGTTCCTTCATCGTCAGCTTGCCGGTGCTGCATGTGACGAGCGTCTTCATCGCCCCATACGGCGCCATGTAATCCTTGCTGCCGTTGGTCGGCGCGACTTGGCATCGCTGGAGACCGGAGACGCTGTACTCGCCCACGTCGCCCTTGGCGAAGGTGACCGTGCTGCCGTCCATGGTGGGCTGCTCCGAGAAGGACGCGAATTCCAGCGTGATCTTCTCCACTTCCTGCATCCCCACCGGCGTGTAGACGTCGTTGCGGGTCAGCTGTCCGTGTTCCAGCGTGTAAGTGGTTTGCAGCTTGATGCGGCCGTCCTTGACCGGGCTTTTCTTGCCCAGCCGGTCCAGCTCATCCTGGCGATAACTGACCGTGTAGCGCTGGCCGGCCTGGCTGGTCTTGATGTCCTTGATCCAGGCGGTGCCAATCAATTGCGCACCGTCGGCCATGGTGAACTTGGGCAGCAGTTGCGGATGCGCGCCGCCGCTGTCGGCGATGCCGGAGACGATGCCCGGCGCGAACGGCAGCGGATAGTAAGGGCTGTTGTCATGCTGGCTGATGCCGCCGTTGATGATGTTCAGGCTGACGACGTGCTTGCCGTCGCGGAAAACCGTCAGCGCGCGGTCGTACTCGCCCTGCGCGAAGGTGGTGGTGCTGAACTGCGGACGGGTCCTGTCCAGCCATGCCTGCAGGTCGGCCTTGGGCGGCGCGTCCTTCATGCCGGCCTTGTTCCAGGTGTCGTTGGTGTAGATCAGCTGGTGCAGCAGCGAGAAGTTCTCGCCGAGGATGCGGTGCTTGCCGCGATAGGCGTCGGTGCGGCGGCCCTTGCCCCACATGTCCAGCGAGTGCATCGCCGGGTCGTACCAGAAGTCCATGTAGCGGGCGGCGACCCGCGACGAGTAGGCATACGCGTACTGCTTCTCTTCCGCCGTCAGCACGTCCAGGTAGGCGGACACGGACAGGATCTCGACCAGCGCCGTCTCGCCGTAAGGCCCGAGGCTGCGGCCGAAGCTGAAACCATCGCCGGCGGTGTTGCTGACGTTGAGCGCGATGTCGGCCGCCTTGCGCAGCAGGCCTTTCAGCTCCGGGGTCGGCTCCAGGCCGGTCTCCAGGAAGCGCTCGCAGATTTCCGCGATCAGCAGGATGCTGTAGCGGTCGAAGCGTCCTTCGCCGTCGGTCTCGTCGGAGAAGCCGAACTTGCCCGAGTATTTTTTGTAATGCACGAGCATTCTGTCGAGCAGGATCTGGCTGCCGCTGTCGTCCTCCCAGCCCATCAACATGCGCAGGCGCGCGATGCTGAACGCCACGCCATAGTAGTTGGTGGGCAGCTTGATCAAGTCGTACTGCGGCACGGTGACGAAAGTGCGCCAGTCCAGCTGCTTGCGCAGTTTTTCCAGCGTGGCCGGGCTGACCGCCTGCTCCAGCAGGCCCGCTTGCTTCAGTTTGACCAGCGTGCCGATGTAGTAGTAGATGCCCCAGGTGTGGTTGTCCATGCCGACCGTCATGTCGGCGATGTCGCGATAGTCGCGCAGCCGCTGCGGCAACGCCGGATCGTCCTTGGCGCTGTTCAGCAGCACGTGGCCCAGGCCTGCCGCCACCTTACCCGGCAAGAATTTGTCGCCGGCCTTGAACGGCGCGTAGCCGTCGATGACGACGGCCTCCTTTTCCGCCACCAGCTTCTTGAAGAAGTAGTCCAGCTGCTGGTAGGCGTTGTCCTGCACGATGCGGTTCATCGGTGCGGTCGCTTGCGGCGGCACGTAGTTGGCGGCGGTTTGCGCCGCTGCGCCGCCAGCGGCCAGCAGGGCGGCCAGCGCGAGCGCGGAAAGACGGAATCGGGTAGAAATCATGGGGTGGCAGACTCTTCTTGGAAAACGTTTAACCGATGTTATGTGATTTTCCCTGAGACGTAAAGCATCATGTGAAAAAATCGCCGTTATACGCGGCTGGCGATGGAGCCGCGCAGGATCAGCTGCGGCTCGATCATGCTGAAGGCGGCGACGGGTTTGCCTTCGATCCGGCCTATCAGCTGCTCCATCGCGGCGGCGCCCAATCGCTCGCTTTGCAGGTCGACGGTGGTCAATGACGGCGAGGTGTAGGCGCCGAACTGGATATTGTCGAAGCCGGCCACCGAGATGTCGTCCGGCAGGCGGAAGCCCAGCGTCTGCGCGGCTTTCATGAAGCCCAGCGCCATCAGGTCGTTGTAGCAGATCAGCGCATCGGGATGGTCGGCGCCGAGCATGATGGCCGAGCACACGCGCTCCCCTTCCTGCGCCGACGGCGCGCCGGCGTCATGCACCGCCAGCGACAGGCCGTGCGCGGACAGGCACTCCCGGATGGCGGCCAGGCGCTCCCCGTCGCGACGCGACTTGGAGAAGCCCAGGTAGGCGATCTTGCGGTGTCCTTGCGCGACCAGGTGCCGCGCCAGCATGCAGGCGCCGCGCCGGTCGTCGCCCGCCACCCACGGAATATCGTGCTGCGCCAGATGGCCGAAGAACACCATCGGCTTCCCCAGCTCCAGCATCCAGTCCATCTCCGATTCTGGTATGCGCGAGATGACGAACACGCCGTCCACGCGGCGGCTCAGCGCCTCCAGCAAGGGACGTTCGCGGTCGGGGTTTTCATCGGTATCGACCAGCAGCAGGTTGTAGCCGTGCTGCTGCGCCACGCGGTTGGCGCCCTTGACCACGCTGGCGAAGTGCGGATTGGCCAGGTCCAGCAGCGACAGGCCGATGCTCCTGGTGCGGCCGGTGATCATCGACGCCGCCAGCGGGTTGGAACGGTAGCCCAGGTCGGCGATGACTTGCGTGATGGTCGCTTCCACGCCCGCCGAAAAACGCTGCGCGCCGTTGACGAACTTGGACACCGTGGCGGTGGAAACGCCGGCGGCGGCGGCCACGTCGCGGATGGTGGGTACGGGTTTTTTCATCAATCCAGTCAATCGGTTTTTATTTTAATGAGCCATCCGCTTCGATCTTAGCACGGCAAATCCGCCACAGACCATGCACTCACTGATACGAAAGCGATTGACCCCGAAAATAAAATCGATATACTTGCGATTAAACGTTTAACTACAAAACTCAAAATGACCACTACCTCTAGCGCAAAACCATTCAAACGCATCCTCCTGACCGGCGCCGGCGGCGGCCTGGGCACCATCCTGCGCGAACGCGCCAAGGCCTGGGCCGACGTGGTGCGCCTGAACGACGTCAAGGACCTGGGCCCGGAACGCGAGGGCGAAGAGATCGTCATCGGCGACCTGGGCGACCGCGACGGCGTGCTGAAGATGATGGAAGGCGTGGACGCCGTGCTGCACTTCGGCGGCATCTCGGTGGAAGACAAGTTCGAACCCATCATGAACGCCAACATCCTCGGCCTGCACCATCTGTACGAGGCGGTGCACAAGTGCGGCGTCAAGCGCGTGATCTACGCCAGCTCCAGCCACGTGGTGGGCTACTACGAAACCACGCAACTGGTCGACGCCGGCATGCCGCTGCGTCCCGACGGTTTCTACGGCGTATCGAAGGCCTTCGGCGAAGCGCTGTCGCGCTACTACTACGACCGCTTCGGCACCGAGACCGTGTGCCTGCGCATCGGCTCCTCCTTCCCGGAACCGAAGAACAGCCGCATGATGGTCACCTACCTGGCCTACGACGACCTGGTGGAGCTGATCCGCTGCTCGCTGTTCACGCCGCGCGTCGGCCACACGATCACCTTCGGCACCTCGGACAATCCGACCAGGTGGTGGGACAACAAGCACGCCTCGCACCTGGGCTATGTGCCCAAGCACAGCTCCGGCCAGTTCGCCGGCAATTTCCCCGACAGCGCGGCCTACCCGGCGGCCGGCGATGCGCCGACCATCTACCAGGGAGGCCCGTTCGTCACCGCAGGACCGATGTACAAATAAAACTCAACGAGACGCCTACATGAAACCAACGTATCTGCACGCCGCCGTGCTGGCCGCCTTCGTGGCCGCACTGCCCGCAACACCAGTCTTCGCCGGCGAGGCGCCGAGCGCCGAAGCGGCCGCGCCATCGGCCGCCATCAATCCCAAAGCGGTGTTGAACGCGATGGAGCGCGTGGCCGACTGGCAGCTGGCCAACCCCAGCAAGCACCGCACCGACGACTGGACGCAGGCGGTGGGCGATACCGGTTTCATGGCCCTGGTGGGCATCTCCGGCGACCGCAAATACCGCGACGCCATGCTCGCCATCGGCGACAAGAACCAATGGAAGCTGGGCCCCAACCACTACCACGCGGACGACCACATCATCGGCCAGACCTACGCCGAGCTGTATCTGCAACTGCGCGATCCGAAGATGATCGCCGCCATGCGCGCCAGCTTCGACGACATCCTGGCCAACCGCCGCAGCGGCACGCTGGACTTCACCGTGCCGGGCAACCAGGAACGCTGGTCGTGGTGCGACGCGCTTTTCATGGGGCCTCCGACCTGGCTGCGCCTGTGGGCCGTCACCGGCGACCAGCGCTACCTCGACTTCGCCGTCAGCGAATGGTGGGCGACGTCGGACTACCTGTACGACAAGGAAGCGCACCTCTACTTCCGCGACAGTAAATACTTCGACAAACGCGAAGCCAATGGCCAGAAGGTCTACTGGGGACGCGGCAACGGCTGGGTGATGGGTGGCCTGGTGCGCATGCTGCAATACCTGCCGGCCAAGCACCCTGCCCGTCCGCGCTTCGAGCAGCAGTACAAGGAGATGTCGGCCAAGCTGTTGACGCTGCAGCAGCCGGACGGCCTGTGGCGCGCCAGCCTGCTGGACCCGGCCAGCTATCCGCTGAAGGAATCGAGCGGCTCGGCGCTGTACGCGTATGCCTTCGCCTGGGGCGTCAACCAGGGCCTGCTCGATGCCAAGGCCTACAAGCCCGCCGTGCAGAAGGTGTGGAGCGCGCTGGTGGCCAACGTGCAGGCGGACGGCAAGCTGACCCACGTGCAGCCTATCGGCCAGGATCCCAAATCGTTCGACAACGACGCCACCGAAGTCTATGGCGTCGGCGGCTTCCTGCTGGCCGGCAGCGAGATGTATCGCATGGCGGTGCTGGACAAGGCCAGGCCGCAGACGGTCAGCGTGGCCAACGGCACCGACGGCCTGCGCGGCGACGAGCTGGTGGAAGTCACCCCGGGCGTCAAGGCGCCGGTGGTGATGGATGCCGCGACGTCGGCGATCCTCAACTCCCAGGTGATCGGCAAGCAGCTGCTGTTCTCCGTGAACGTGCCGGCCGGCGATACGCGCCGCTACCTGGTGCTGCCGGCCGAGCGGCTGGCCGCCACGCCGCCGGTCGACGTCAAGACGCATGCGCGCTTCGTGCCGGAACGGCTGGACGACTTCGCGTGGGAGAGCGACCGTACCGTACACCGCGTCTACGGGCCGGCCATCATCAAGGATCCGAAGGAGCACCTGGTCAGCAGCGGCGTGGACGTGTGGGTCAAGCGCGTGCGCTATCCGGTGCTGGACAAGTGGTACCAGAACGGCGCCTATCACAAGGATGCCGGCGAAGGCCTGGACTACTACCACGTGGGCCAGAACCGCGGCTGCGGCGGCACCACCATTTATGCAAACAACGCACTGCATAACTCCTCCAACTACCAGAGCTGGAAGGTACTGGCCGACGGTCCGCTACGCTCCGTGTTCGAACTCAGTTTCGGCAAGTGGGACGCCGGCAACGGCCGCATGGTCTCCGAGGTGAAGCGCTTCTCGATCGACGCCGGTTCCAACATGACCCGTGTCGAAAGCCGCTACAGCGCCGGCGGCAAAGGTCCGCTGACGGTGGGCGTGGGCATCGTGCGGCGCGACGGCCAGGGCGACTACGTCACCGACGCCGCCGGCGGCTGGGCCAGCTACTGGGAACCGCAACACGGCGACGACGGCATCATCGGCTGCGGCGTGATCCTGCCGGCCGGCGCCAGCGGCTACGCCGTCACCGACGGCCAGCAGCTGACGCTGGGCGCGGCCCAAGCGGGCAAGCCCTTCGTCTACTACTTCGGCGCGGGCTGGAACAAGAGCGGCGATTTCGCCGACGGCGCGGCATGGCAGGCCTACGTGCGCAACTACGCGCAAAAGCTGAAGGCGCCGCTGAAGGTCAGTAGCAAGTAAGCGCAGCACCGCCGGCGGTCCATGAGATTGCCGGCGTTTTTTTTGACCATAAGTGGAAGCGATTCCACAAAGCACTTAATAAACTGGAGACCTCATGAACCCTGCCATCCCGGCGCTGCGGCCCATCACGGCCGCGGTCGCCCTGACCCTAACTCTCCCCCTGCTCGGCCTCGGCGCCGCCTCCGCCCAGCAGGCCGCCACCGTCGATAGCGGCAAGCTCGAAACGGTGGTCGTCACCGCCAACAAGCGCGCCCAGAGTCTGCAAGACGTGCCGGCTTCGATCACCGTGCTGGGCGACGCCGTGCTGCAACGCTCCAACGTACGCGACCTGGAGGACATCCCGTCGCTGTCGCCGGCGCTGACGCTGTCCTACGGCAGCCAGCCGGGCAACTTCAGCATCAATATGCGCGGCATCGGCACCTTCTCGCTGGGCATCGGCGTCGAGGCCGACGTCTCGGTCATCGTCGACGATATCCCGCAGGGCATGCAGGCCGGCGCCTTCAAGGACCTGGCCGACGTCTACCGCATCGAAGTGCTGAAGGGACCGCAGTCCACCTTGTTCGGCAAGAGCTCGATCGCCGGCGCCTTGAACATCACCACCAAGCCGATCGGCGGCCCGCTCAAGACCACCGTCAGCACCTACCTGACCGACGACCATGAATGGCGGGCCGGCTTCAGCATCGGCGGCGCCGTGTCGGACACGCTGCGCATGCGCCTGGCCGCCAGCAAGACCAGCTACCAGGGCACGCTCAACGACCTGAGCACCGGCGGCCACCTGAACGGCAGCAAGGGCGACAACCTCAGCGGAAAACTGGAGTGGAACCCGCTCGACCAGCTGACCGTGACCTTGACGCCGCACTACAACCGCACCGAGAAGTTCTGTTGCTCCAACGCCTACAGCTATATGTCGCCGGGCGGCATCTACCGCAACGCGCCGCAGCTGCCGGCCTCGCTGGTACTGGCCGGCATCAACATCGGCCCCGGCAACCGCGACGTGCGCAACGATTACCCGACCGGCGGCAAGTTCCACGACGTCGGCACCGGCGTCAAGCTGGACTGGGCGTTCGACCCCAACGGTCCGCTGGCCGGCCACACGCTGAGCTCGATCTCGTCCTACGGCCGCTACCACATGGACGACTATCAGGACAACGACAACACCGACATCGACATCCTGCCCTTTTTGTTGCTGCCCAACGGCCAGCCGACCGGCATGCACGGCGGCCTGTTCCAGTGGGGTTCGTTCGACGTCCACTCGACCACGCAGGAACTGCGCCTGACCTCGCCGGACAAGGGCGCGCTGCGCTACGTCGCCGGCCTGTGGTACGGCAAGAACTGGCTGAACCGCGAGCTGACCAAGGCGCCGCTGATCCAGGCCTACGGCACCTCCTACGGCGCCGACGCCTGGAACATCAGCAAGGCCATCTACGGCCAGGGCTCGTGGGACTTCGTGCCGAACACCAGCCTGATCCTGGGCGGCCGCTACAACGACGAAGACACCGGCTACAACTTCCGCCGCTACACGGTGCCGCCGCAAGTGCATACGTTGACCGAGTATTACCACAAGGAAGACAACGACAAGAGCTACACCGGCAAGCTGGGCCTGGAGCACCGCATCAACAAAGACAGCATGGTCTACGCCATGGCCTCGACCGGCCACAAGGGCGTGGCCTACGACCTGACGTCCGGCTTCACGGCGGCCACCGCCAAGCTGCCGGCCGTCAAGCCGGAGACCGCGAAGAGCTACGAGATCGGCCTCAAGCAAAGCCTGCTGGACAACCGCGCGATGTTCAGCCTGGCGCTGTTCCGCACCAACTTCTCGAACTTCCAACAATCGTCGAGCTTCTTCGACGCCGACGGTACTTATCGCACCGGCTTGAACAGCATCGGCGGCCTGCGCACGCAGGGCGTGGAAGCGGAAGGCAGCATCCGCGTAACGCGCGAGCTGCAACTGAACGGCAGCTTCGCCTACACCGAGGCCACCATCGAGTCGTTCGAGAACGGCCCGTGCTACAACGTGCTCAACGCCACCGGCACCGGCACCGTGACCGGGCCGGGCTGCGTGGTCAGCCCGAAGTACAACAACAGCAATGTGCAGGACCTGGCCGGCAAGACGCTGCCGAACGCACCCAAGATCAAAATTAATCTGGGTGGACAGTACGATCTGGTGCTGCCGTCGCAAAGTTTCAACGGCTTCGTCGCCGCCACCACGCGCTACCAGAGCCGCACGCAGTTCTCGCTGAACCAGGATCCGATGACGGTACAGGGCGCCTACAGCATCACCAACCTGAGCTTCGGCGTGAAGGACAAACAGGACCGCTACAAGTTCACCTTCCTGGTCAACAACCTGTTCGACAAGCGCTATGCGGCGGGGTTGAACAACGGCTACGCCAACAGCAACTGGAGCAGCAAGGCGCCCAACACGCCGCTGGTGGTCAGCACCACCGAATGGCTGCCGCCGCGCGACTACCAGCGCTACTTCGGCGCCCGCCTCGACCTGACGTTCTAAGAGCCCATCTCCTCGCGACGCTGCCATCGGGTCGCTCTTTCGCCCTTGGTCCAAAAGACCGAGGGCTTTTTTTGGTCCATCGTTTCGCAAAGTCACTTAAGATGACGGTATTGGTTCGACCTTGCTTTCCCACCCTGCTCTCGCGAACAAATGGACACCATGGCGATGCAACAGAACAGCGATGGCCTGACAGCTGCGCAAGTAGCGGAAAAACTGCGCGCCAACGGCCCGAATGAACTTCCCGTCTCGCGTCCGCAAAGCGCCTGGCGCCTGTTGCTGGACGTGGTCTCCGAACCGATGTTCCTGCTGCTGGTCGCCTGCGGCGCCATTTACCTGGTGCTGGGCGATCGCAACGAAGCGCTGATGCTGCTGGCCTTTGTTGGCATCGTCATCGGCATGACATATTTCCAGCAGCGGCGCACCGAGCGCTCGCTGAACGCCCTGCGCGACCTGTCCTCCCCGCGCGCCCTGGTGATACGGGACGGCAAGCAAGAACGCGTCGCCGGCCGCGAGCTGGTGGTCGGCGACCTGGTGCTGCTGGCGGAAGGCGATCGCGTTCCCGCCGATATCGACTTGCTCACCGCGTCAAACCTGACCGTCGACGAATCCATGCTGACGGGAGAATCGGTGCCGGTGACCAAGCACGGCGCCGACGCGGCCGATCCAGATGAACGCCGCGTGTACTCCGGCACGCTGATCACCCAAGGGACGGCAAGCGGCCGGGTGATAGCCACCGGGCCGAACAGCGCGCTGGGGCGCATCGGCGCCTCGCTTGCCGCAACGGCCGGCGAACTGACGCCGATCCAGCTGGAAACGCGAGGCGTCGTCAAGACCGTCGCCACCGGCGGTTTGTGCCTGGCCGCCGCCCTGGCGTTTGCCTACTGGTGGCTGCGCGGCGACTGGCTGCAGGGCTTGCTGGCCGGACTGACGCTGGCCATGGCCATCCTGCCCGAGGAATTGCCGGTCATTCTGACGCTGTTCCTCGGACTGGGCGCGTGGCGGCTGGGGCGCGAAAAAGTGCTGGCGCGCAGCATCCCCGCGATCGAATTGCTGGGAGCGACGACCATCCTCTGCGTCGACAAGACCGGCACGCTGACCGTCAACCGCATGGAGGTGGTCCAGCTGTGGTCGGAGCAGTCGGACTATGCTTGCCAGGCGCCGGGCGCCGCCGCCTTGCAGGAGGAGCTGCACGGCCTGCTGGAATATGCCGTGCTGGCCAGCCATCGGCAAGCGTTCGATCCGATGGAGTCCGCCATCGGCCAGGCCGGCGCCCGTCTGCTGGCCAACACCGAACACCTGCATTCGGACTGGACGCTGATCGACGACTATCCGCTGTCGCGGCAGATGTTGGCGATGTCGCGCGTCTGGCAATCGCCGGACCGTTCGGAATACCTGATCGCCGCCAAGGGTGCGCCGGAGGCCATCATCGATCTATGCCATCTGGAACCGGCACGCGCGGCCGCCATCGCGGCGCAAGTCGCGGCGATGGCCAACAACGGCTTGCGCGTGATCGGTGTCGCCAGCGCCATCTTCCCGGCGGCCAGCCTGCCGGACAACCAGCACGTCTTTGATTTTGTCTTCCTCGGCCTGGTCGCGCTGCAAGACCCGTTGCGGCCGGAAGTTCCGCAGGCGGTGGCGCAATGCCGCGCGGCGGGCATGCGGGTGGTGATGATTACCGGCGACCATCCCGCCACCGCGCTGGCGATCGCGCGCCAGGCCGGCATCGCCGGCGCCCAGGGCGGCTTGCTGTCGGGAGTCGAGCTGGCGGCCATGGACGATGCGACGCTGCGGCTGCGGCTGAAGGATACCGACGTCTTTTGCCGCATCGCGCCGGAACAGAAACTGCGGCTGGTGCAGGCGTTCCGCCACGGCGGCGAAGTGGTCGCCATGACCGGCGACGGCGTCAACGACGCGCCGGCGTTGAAGGCGGCCAGCATCGGCGTGGCGATGGGCGCGCGCGGCACCGACGTCGCGCGCGAGGCGGCGGCGCTGGTGCTGCTCAAGGACGACTTCTCGTCGCTGCTGCTGGCGGTCCAGCACGGCCGCCGCCTGTTCACCAATCTGCGCAAGGCCATCGTGTTTATCGTCGCGGTGCACGTGCCCATCGTCGGCCTGTCGATCCTGCCGGTGTTGCTGGGCTGGCCGCTGCTGCTGATGCCGGTGCATATCCTGTTCCTGCAACTGGTGATCGACCCCGCCTGCTCGATCGTGTTCGAGGCCGAGCCCATCGAAGCGGGCGCCATGTCCAGCAAGCCGCGCCGGCCGGACATGCAGCTGTTCGATCGCGAGATCCTGGTGCGCGGCCTGCTGCAAGGGGGCGGCCTGCTGGTCATGCTGATCGGCTTCCATCTGGCCGTCAAATGGTCGGGCCAGTCCGACGACATGGCGCGCACCACCACCTTCCTGTCCTTGGTCTTGTCCAACCTGGGGCTGATCCACACCAATCGCAGCTGGTCGCAGTCTTCATGGCGGCGGCCAGGGTCGGGCCGCTCGTTCGCCTGGATCAGCCTGGCGACCACGCTGTTGCTGGCCGCCGTGCTTTACCTGGACACCATCCGCGCGCTGTTCGCTTTTTCGCGGCCTGGCCTGGCCTTGCTGCTGGCGTGCGGCATGGCGACGGCGTTGAGCATCGCCTGGTTCGAATTCATCAAGCGGCTGTCGACGCACGAATAGCCTTATTCCGCCTTGACCGTCAGGCGCTTGATGGCGCGGTTCTTGCCGTAGGTGGCCGACACCAGCAAGCCCTTGCCGCAGCGGGCGCGGTACAGATAAGTGCGCTCTTCGCCGTCGACCGTGCGTTGCAGCAACTCCAGCGGCGGCGCGGCCTGGGCCGGACAGGCGCGCAGCAGCGGCGCTGCCTCCGCCGCCGGATCGACCGCCATGTTCGCCACGGCGGCGGCCACCTGCCGCGTCACCTCCGGCTCCGCATCCTCGATCGGCCTGGGCGCTTGCGCCATCGCGCAGCCGGACGCCAGCGCGACCGGCAACAGCAGGGAAAACAGCCTGTACATAAGCGACCTTTCATCGGTGATTTGGGGTCCATCTTAGCGCCGTGGACGGGACGCCGCTATGTCTCATTTTTAACAGAATCCGGAAAACTGTCTAAAAACGCCCGATTTTACAAATGGCAAAAAGTCGTGGCTATACTCGTTTGGCACCCACAAGGCTCGCATACCGAATAAACCAAAACCTATAGGAGTTCATGCAGCATGCGCCAATTTTCCCGTCCCCTCATCGCATCCCTGATCGTCCTGGCCTACGCGGGTTCCGCGCACGCCGGCAGTTATTCCGTTGACAACCTGACGCTGTACTCCACCACCACCGCCACCACGGCCGAAGACGCGCTGCGCCAGAACGCGGCCCAGTTCGGCCTGCCGGCATCGCTGAACAACCTGGGCCTGGTGAAGGTGCAGGAATCGCTCACCGGCAAGCACTACCACTATCAGCAAATGCTGCGCGGCCTGCCAGTGGACCGGGCCGAGATCGTCGTCTCCATCGGCAAGAACGGCCAGCTGCAAAAGATCTTCAACGAAACCCGCCACATCTCCGACAAGGTGGACGCCAGCGCCGTCAACCAGCTGTACAACCAGGCCCAGATCTCCGACGACCAGGCGCTGGACAAGGCCTGGACCAATATGAAGGTGCAGCACCCGCTGGTGGCCGCCCCGGCCTCCGAACTGGTGTGGGTGACCACCAAGGATGGCGTGCAACTGGCGCGCAAGGTGCGCATCGAGGCGCAGATGCCGACCGGCGGCTTCGTGCAATACCTCAACGCGCATAACGGCGCCGTCATCGCTTCCTATTCCACCTCGCTGCCGCGGCGCGGCAAGCGCACGCTGGACGCCCGCGCCGAGCTGGCCGGCCCGGTGCTGGAGCGCCACGCCGCCACCAAGGCGGTCAGCGACAGCCAGGATGCGCGTGGCCGCCAGGCCCTGCAAGGCGGCGCCGTGGCCGCCGTCGCGCCGTCCGGCATCAACGGTTCCGGCTACGCCTTCGATCCCGATCCGCGCACGGCGCTCAACACCGACGCGCTGACCGACACCTCGTCCGCCTCCGCCTTCGACGCCGCCTACTCGACCAAGACCCTGCGCGACCTGACCGTGACCAGCGGCGTCTACAAACTGAGCGGCCCGTTCGTCAACATCAAGAACATCGAATCCCCGGCCACCGCGCCCAGCACCACCAGCAACGGCGTGTGGACGGCCAAGCGCGGCAACAACGGCTTCGACGACACCAACGTCTACTTCCACGTGGACCAGAGCCAGCGCTACATCCAGTCGCTGGGCTTCACCGGCACCAAGTCCATCATCAACCGTCCGCTGAACATCGACACCGACGGCGTCAACGGCGACGACAACTCGCACTACAGCGGCGGCGGCGCCGGCTCCGACTACCTGGCCTTCGGCCACGGCTGCGTGAACGACAGCGAAGACGCGGACGTGATCCTGCACGAATACGGCCATGGCATCCAGGCCAACATCAACAGCAGCTGGACCGGCGGCGACACCGGCGCCATGGGCGAAGGCTTCGGCGACTACTGGGCCGCGTCCTACTCCTACAGCACCCCGAACGGCAAGATCTACCACCCCGAGTGGGCCTTCAGCTGGGACGGCCACGGCGCTTGCTGGGACGGCCGCATGCTCAACCGCACCGACGCCAAGTACAACGCCAGCAAGACCTACGCCGCGCACCAGTCGGTGAGCGAGGGCGGCGTCAGCTTCCAGTCGGACGAGTTGTGGTCGGCGCCGCTGTACCAATCGATGGTGGCGCTGATCGCCGCCGGCAAGCCGCGCGCCAATATCGACCAGATCATCCTGGAAGCGCACTTCGGCCTGGGCAGCAACATCAAGATGCCGGCCATGGCCACCGCCATCGTCAACGCGGCCAAGACGCTGTTCCCGTCGGACCTGAGCTACGCCAACACCTTCCAGGCCAAGTTCGAGGCGCAGAACATCCTGTCGTCGGTGGTCAGCGGCCCGACCATCAACGAAGTGGAGAGCAACAACACCACCGCCACCGCGCAAGCGGTCGGCACGGCCGGCACCACCGTCAACGGCACCATGAGCGCCTCGTCGGACGTCGACTACTACAAGATCGTGCTGCCGTCCGGTAAAACGCTGGCGCTGACGCTGGCCCCGAACGCCAGCTCGGACTACGACCTGGAGCTGTACAACAGCGCCGGCACCAAGGTGGCCTCCAGCGTCAACGGCACCGGCGCGACCGACAGCCTGAGCTACGGCAGCGCCGGCACGCTGTACGCCAAGGTGATCTACTACAGCGGCGGCACCGGCGCCACCAGCGGCAAATACACGCTCAAGGCCAGCTGGTAAGCAGTCGGCGCTCGAATTGTCTTCCTTTCAACGCCCCGTTCCGGGGCGTTTTTTCGTTTGGCCGCCGAAAACCCCATTACGCTTGAGTGAGATTCAGAATCGGAGGCGGCGAACATGGTAAGCTTCGACCCCGGCGCTGTGACAGGGCCTCCCTTCCCACCAACTAATAACTTACTTCATGGATATCGTTCTCGCACTGAAAGCCCTGATCATGGGCCTGGTTGAAGGTTTCACGGAATTCTTGCCGATCTCGTCGACCGGCCATTTGATTCTGGCGGAACACTTGCTGGGCTTCCATGGCATGGAAGAAAAGATGAAAGTGTTCGAGATCGTCATCCAGGCGGGCGCCATCTTCGCCGTCTGCTGGGAGTACCGCGCGCGCATCGCCGCCGTGCTGACCGGCCTGGACGACCCGAAACAGCGGCGCTTCGCGCTCAACGTGCTGATCGCCTTCCTGCCGGCCGCCTTGCTGGGCGTGCTGTTCAACAATGCCATCAAGGCCTCGCTGTTCGCGCCGGTGCCGGTGGCGCTGGCCTTCATCGTCGGCGGCTTCGTCATCCTGTGGGTGGAAAAACGCGAGAAGGCCAATCCGGCCATGTCCCGCATCAATTCGGTGGACGACATCACGCCGCTGGACGCCATCAAGATCGGCCTCGCCCAGGCGTTCGCGCTGATCCCCGGCACCAGCCGCTCCGGCGCCACCATCATGGGCAGCATGATCTTCGGCCTGTCGCGCAAGGTGGCGACCGAGTTTTCGTTCTTCCTGGCGATCCCCACGCTGCTGGGCGCCACCGTGTATTCGCTGTACAAGGAGCGCGCGCTGCTGTCGGCCACCGACCTGCCGCTGTTCTCGATCGGCACCGTGGCGGCCTTCGTGTCGGCCTTCCTGTGCGTGCGCTGGCTGCTGCGTTACATCAGCTCGCACACCTTCACCGCGTTCGCGTGGTATCGCATCGCCTTCGGCCTGATGGTATTGGTCACCGGTTACACCGGCGCCATCGTCTGGGCCGATTAAACCTTAGTCGCAGTTTTGTTGTCGGAATCGAGTAGTAGAAATGGATCATCAGGAAAATAACGAGCGCGCCCTTCATCTGCTGCAAACCGTGTTTGGCTATCCAGTCTTCCGCGGCCAGCAGGCGGAGATTGTCGGCCATGTCAGCGCCGGCGGCGACGCGCTGGTCCTGATGCCCACCGGCGGCGGCAAGTCGCTGTGCTACCAGATTCCCGCGCTGGTGCGCGACGGCGTCGGCGTGGTCATCTCGCCGCTGATCGCGCTGATGCAGGACCAGGTGGACGCGTTGGCCGAAGTGGGCGTGCGCGCCGCCTTCCTCAACTCCACCCAGACCTACGAGGAAGCCAACCGCATCGAGCGGCTGGTGCGCACCGGCGAGATCGACCTGGTCTACGTGGCGCCCGAGCGCCTGATGACGGAGCGCTGCCTGAACCTGTTCCAGGCGTCGAAGATCGCGCTGTTCGCCATCGACGAGGCGCACTGCGTGTCGCAATGGGGGCATGACTTCCGGCCCGAGTACATCAAGCTGTCGGTGCTGCACGAGCAGTTCCCCAACGTGCCGCGCATCGCGCTGACCGCCACCGCCGACCAGCAGACCCGCGCCGAGATCGTCCACCGCCTGCAACTGGGCGATGCGATGCAGTTCGTGTCCTCGTTCGACCGTCCCAACATCCGCTACCAGATCGTCGAGAAAGCCAACGGCCGCAAGCAGCTGCTGGACTTCATCACCACCGAGCATGGCGGCGACTGCGGCATCGTCTACTGCCTGTCGCGCAAGAAGGTCGAGGAGACCGCCGAATTCCTCAACGAGAACGGCGTGCGGGCCATGGCCTACCACGCCGGCATGGACCACGCCAAGCGTTCGGCCAACCAGGCCAAGTTCCTGCGCGAAGAGAACATCGTCATGTGCGCCACCATCGCCTTCGGCATGGGCATCGACAAACCCAACGTGCGCTTCGTCTGCCACCTGGACCTGCCCAAGAGTATCGAGGGCTACTACCAGGAGACCGGCCGCGCCGGCCGCGACGGCGAACCGTCCAGCGCCTGGATGGCCTACGGCCTGCAGGACGTGGTGCTGCAGCGGCGGATGATCGACGAATCGGAGGCCGACGAGACCTTCAAGCGCGTGCTGGGCACCAAGCTCGATGCGATGCTGGGCCTGTGCGAAACGCTGAGCTGCCGGCGCGTGCGCCTGCTCGACTATTTCGGCGAAGCCTCCGGCCCGTGCGGCAACTGCGACACTTGCCTGATCCCGCCGGTGTCGTTCGACGGCACGGTGCCGGTGCAGAAGCTGCTGTCGGCGGTGTACCGCGTCGACCAGCGCTTCGCCGCCGGCCACGTGATCGAAGTGCTGCGCGGCGTCGAGACGGACCGCATCAAGACCTGGCACCACGATTCGCTGTCGGTGTTCGGCATCGGCGCCGACCGCAGCGAGCAGGAATGGCGCGCGATACTGCGCCAGGTGATCGCGCTGGGACTGGTGACGGTCGACCATGAACAATACAGCTCGCTCAAGCTGACCGACGCCGCGCGGCCGGTGCTCAAGGGCGGGCAGAAGGTGCAGCTGCGCCAGTACCAGAAGCCGGTCAAGCAGAAGAGCGCCGGCCGCGCGTCCAAGGGTTATGTGGAGAGCGACCTGTCGCCGCGCGAACAGGCCATCTTCGACAAGCTGCGCTGGTGGCGGGTGGAGACGGCGCGCGCGCACGACGTGGCGGCCTACATCATCTTCAACGACGCCACCTTGCGCGAGATCGCCAAGGCGCGTCCGACCACGCTGTCCGACCTGCGCGGCATCTCCGGCGTCGGCGAGAAGAAGCTCGCCTCCTATGGCGACGAGATCGTCGCCATGATCAGCGAGATGGAATAGTTAGCGGCAAGTGATGGTGATATTCGAGCTGTGACCTCTTCACTTCCGGCCTACTCGGCCGAGCGGACCGAATTCGTTTGACAAATTTTAGCGCAACTGTTTTTTAGTTGCAGTACACTCCCTTCATTGGCATAATTTTATGTCCAGAAAAGAGAAGCTCTACAACAGGCTACATCAGGTGCCTCCTCCTACTGATTTCACGTGGGAGGAGCTAGTCACTTTGATGCGTCAGCATAATTTTAGTGAGAGTTGCGATGGCAGCTCCCACTATGTGTTCGAGCACATCACGGGATACCGGTTCACTATGTCGAAAACTCATCCTTCAGGCCTGCTAAAAATTTATCAGATAAAGCGCGCCCGCGAAGCCATAGCAGCCTGCAAGGGTCGCGTCTGAGGAAGATCATGACCAAACCGACTTTTTCACACAAAGGCTATCACGGCACCGGAGAGATCAGCACCGAGGATAATTGCCTGCATGGCAAAGTTTTATTTGTCGACGATCTCATTACCTATGAAGGCGAAAGTCCAGGCGAACTGAAACAAGCCTTCATCGACGCTGTTGATCGATATATTGATTATTGCGAACGTACCGGCAAGCCAGCAAATCGGCCATACAGCGGAAGCTTTAACGTACGCGTTGGGTCAGACGTTCACCGGGACGCCTGTATTGCCGCCTCGGCGTCTGAACAGTCTTTAAATGAATTCGTTCGAGACTGCATTGTCACCTGCCTGACTCAACGTCAATCTGTCGCTTAAGAGATACGCACGAAATTATGCGTCGACAGCGGGCCGAAAGGCAGCGAGGCCAGCGGACCACCAACATCCAGCGCGCCCAGGTCAACCGCGAAGAATCCGGCACCCTCCATGATGGCGCGCACTTCGGCCTTGGCGGCGGCGTCGTCACCCGAGTAGAACAACACGCGCTTGCCGCCCGCCGTCTCCGGCTCCTTCAATACATTGACGTCGTTGTGGTTGAAGGCCTTGACCACGCGCGCGCCGGGCACGAACTGCTGGATCACCTGGCTGGAGTGCCTGCCTCCCAGGTCGACCGCCTTGATGCCATAAGCCGCCAGCGGGTTGCTGGCGTCGTTCGCATCCGGCGACGTCGCGGGATCGAAGAACTCCACCGGGTTGGTGCCGTCGATCACGATGCGGCCATTCCATGCCGGCAGGCTGCCCAGCACCTTCTGCGCGTCGACCCAGCGGACCGCGACCAGCACGACATCGGCGCGTGCAGCCTCTTCCACCGTGCCAGCCTTGATGGACGGCCCCAGTTCTTTCACCAGGTCCGCGAGCGAGGCGGGCCCGCGGCTGTTGGAGATGGTGGCCTGGATGCCTTGTTTGGCCAGAATGCGAGCGAAGTTGGAGCCGAGGGCGCCCGAGCCAATGATGCCGATAGTAGTCATGATGTTTCCTTGGAAGGTTAGTTGTATAAACTGTTTGCTGAGTTGAATTCTAGGCCTTGGTTGCTTCTGGCGTTAGTTGCAACCGGCTATAATCAGTTTCAATCAACACTTGAAGGTGAAGCCGTGGAAACCCTGGCCAATCTGGAATCCTTCGTGCGCAGCGCCGAGAGCGGGAGCTTTTCCGCAGCGGCCCGCCGGCTGGGCTTGACGCCGGCGGCGGTGAGCCGCAACGTTGCGCTGCTGGAGCGCAATCTTGGCGTGCGGCTGTTCATGCGCAGCACGCGTGGCCTGACGCTGAGCGAAGCGGGAGAACGTTTCCGGCAATCGGTACAAGGCGGTCTCGACAACATTCAGGAAGCGATTGCCGATATCAAGGTCAATGCCGGACAACCGGCCGGCATGTTGAAGCTGAGCGCCGCACCGGGATTTGGCATGGATTATTTGCTGCCCCTCATGCCGGCGTTTCTCGAACGTTATCCGGGCGTGATACCCGACTGGGTATTCGATAGCCGTCCGCTGGACCTGATCGCGGGCGGCTTCGATGCGGCGATTGGCGCCGGCTTTGAGCTGCCGCCCGGTATGGTGGCGCGCGAACTGGCGCGCATCCATTTGATCGCGGTGGCGGCGCCTGCGCTATTGGAGGGCAAGCATCGTCCTAAAGACCCTTCCGGACTTGCCGAGTTCCCCAGCGTGGTGATACGTTCTCCGGTGACGGGACGTCAACGGACGCAGGTGATGCGCAATCACGCCGGCGTCGAGGTCGCGGCAAAGCAGCAGGCTATCATGCTGGTCAACGATCCGGATGCGCTCAGCCGCGCCGTGGTGCTGGGCCTTGGAGTCGGCTTGATACCGGTGCCGCACGCCGCGCCGCATCTGGAAAGTGGTGCGCTGGTGCGCTTGCTGCCAAACTGGTACGGCGATGTCGGGGCGATCTCCCTGTACTTCACCAGCCAGAAACTGCTGCCGGCGAAGACACGCGTGTTTATCGATTTTGTTGTCGAGGCGTTTCGCGCGCAGAATCTGCCGCAGATCCTCTCCGCCAAATAAACTACCTTTGACTATGCACACACCAATTATTTTTACCCGCTATCTCGGCCAGTTGGCCGGCATGGTCGAGAAAGTGAAGCCGCATCCGGAGATCCTCATGGCGCGGCTGCATGCGGAGATGCTGCCGTTTGCCTCGCAGGTGCGGGCCACATGCAATTTTGCGCTGCGGGGCTGCTGTCCGCTGGCCGGCCTGGCGCCGGTGAGTTTCGAAGGCGCCGAGCTGTCCTTGGCCGCGCTGGCGAAGCAGATCGACGACACCATCGCCTACATCGCCGCGATTCCTGCGCAGCGCTTTGACGGCGCGGCAGAACGCCTGTGCCATGACCGCGCCGGCTTTGCCGACATCGCGCTGCCCGGCGACGAATATCTGAACCTGTACATCCTGCCGAACTTCTACTTCCACTTCAGCATGGCCTACGCCATCGCGCGCAGCCACGGGGCGGACATCGGCAAGCAGGACTTCGACGGCTACCACCTGTACGCGCCTGGCTTCTCGTTCGAAAAACCTACGACGTAACGATGCTGCGGTAGCGGCTCGGCGGCGCTCCGACGCTGTCGCGGAAGCGGTGGCTGAAGTGGCTCAGGTCAGCGTAGCCGCAGGCGTCGGCGATCTGCTGCAAGGGCTGGTCGGTGGTCTTCAACAACTGGCGCGCATGCTCCACGCGGCGCGCCGCGATCCACGCCGACGGCGGCATGCCGAACGAGATCCTGAACATCCGCGCCAGGTGGTACTCCGACATGCACGCCAGCTGCGCCAGCATGCCCAGCGAGATATTCTGCGACAGGTTCGCTTCGATGTAGTCGGCCAGGCGGCGCCGCACCACCGGCGCCAAGCCGCCGCGCACGCGCTGCTGGTGCTGCGGCATCGATTGCGACAGCAGCAGGTGGCTCAAGGTCTCGTGCGCGACCTCGTTGGCGCGCAGCTGGTCGTCCGCGCCTTCCCACGACATGCCCGCCAGGCCGGCGCACAGGCGGCCGATGCGTTCATGTTCAAAGTAGGTGCGGTCGGCCAGCGTGATTTCGCGCGGCTCGCGGTCCAGCTCCACCACCGCGCGCCGCGTGAAGTGCTCGGGCAGGAAGTAGACGTGCAGGAAGCGCAGCGGTCCGCGCACCGTCCAGCTGGACTCGTGCCAGTCCGGCAGCGTGCATAAACGCTCCGGCGCGCCGTACAGGCCGGGCAGCTCGTCGCGCTCGGTGCGGTAGCCGCCGCCCATGTAGTAGGACAAGGTGTGGTGGCCCGGCTTGCTGTAGCTGGTTTCGGCCACCTCGGTGTCGCGGCGCCAGATGGCTACCGCCAGATCGTCGCCCAGCCAGGCGAAACGCTCCAGCTCCGCATCCGTTTCGGACATGGTGCGGAATACCGCGTGCGAAATCAGCCCGTCCGGCGCGCGGGCGGGGATGGCATCGGTGGCGTTGGAAGGGCGGGCTGGCACGGCGCGAACATTCAGTAAGAGTTGGCTTAAAGTCTAGCACGGAGCGCCCACTCCTCGCTGGCGGCCGGCCGATATGCGCAATTTCAGACAAGCGCCGCCCGCGCGCACCCGGCATGCTGGCTGCATGAATATCTTCCTCTACCTGCTTACCGTCCTGATCTGGGGTACCACCTGGATCGCCATCACCTTCCAGCTCGGCGTGGTGCCGGCGCCGGTGTCGATCGCCTACCGCTTCTGGCTGGCCGCCGCCGTATTGATGGGATTCCTGCTCATCACCCGCAAGCCGTGGTGGCCGCCGCGCCAGGCCTGGCGCTACCTGGTCGCCCAGGGCCTGGCGCTTTTCTGCCTGAACTTCCTGTGCTTCTACTACGCCAGCCAGTGGATCACCAGCGGCCTGGAAGCCGTGGTGTTCTCCACCGCGCCGATCTGGAACGCCATCAACGGCCGCATCTTCCTCGGCCGGCCGATACGCCGCCAGGTGATGATGGGCGCCCTGCTCGGCCTGACCGGCATCGTGCTGCTGTTTTCGCCGCAGATGGCCGGCCACTGGAACGACAGCAAGGTGATGATGGGCCTTGCGCTGACCTTGGGCGGCACGCTGTGCTTCTCGTGCGGGAACCTGCTGTCGAGCCGCATGCAGTCGCTGGGCCTGACGCCGTGGCTGACCAACACCTGGGCCATGCTGATCGGTTCCACCACGCTGGGCGTGGCGGCGCTGGCGCTGGGCATGCCGTTCGCGCTGGAGCCGAGCACGCGCTACGTCGGTGCTCTGCTGTATCTGGCGATACCCGGTTCGGTGATCGGCTTCACCGCCTATCTGTTGCTGGTCGGCCGCATAGGACCGGACCGCGCGGCCTATTCCACGGTATTATTCCCCATCGTGGCACTGACCATTTCAACCATCTATGAAGGCTACCACTGGACGCCGACGGCATTGGCCGGACTGGCGCTGGTACTGGCGGGGAATCTGCTGGCGTTCCTGCCGCTGGCCCCGCGCACCAAAGCGATGGGAGCCGCATAAAACAGGGAAACGCATGAACAGATACGTCGCTGCACTGACATTGGCATTGGCGGCGTCCGCACAAGGCGCCGAAGCGCCGGCGGACACCATCTACCGCAACGGCTACATCTACACCGTGGATGCCAAGGACAGCGTGCAGCAGGCATTGGCCGTGCGTGCCGGCCGCATCGTCTACGTCGGCGACAATGCCGGCGCCAAGCCGCTGGCCGGCAAAAAGACCAAAGTCATCGACCTGCACGGCCGCATGCTGATGCCCGGCCTGGTCGACGGTCATATGCACCCGCAATCGGGCGGCAGCCGCCTGCTCAATTGCAGCCTGGATTACGCCGCGCTGACGGTGGCCCAGTTCCAGTCGCGCATCCAGGCCTGCCTGGACAAGGACAAGAAGTCCGACGCCAGCCGCTGGCTGGTGGTGGTCAACTGGTTCCAGCAAGGCATGCTGCCCGACGGCGTGGAAACCACCGCCGCCATGCTCGACGCGCTGAGGACCGAACGCCCCGTCATCGTGCGCTCGTCCTTCGGCCACTCGGCGCTGCTCAATTCAAAAGCCGTGCAACTGGCCGGCATCAAGCGCGACACGCCCGATCCCGCCGGCGGCAAGATCACCCGCGACGCCAAGGGCGACGCCACCGGCCTGCTGGAAGACGCCGCGCAGGACATGGCGATGAACCTGCTGCCGCCGTTGACGGTGGCCGAGAACCTGGCCGCCTCCAAGGCCGCGCTGGCGGCGATGCGCAAGCAGGGCATCACCAGCTTCCTCGACGCCTACACCGATCCCGAAACCATGGCCGCCTTCGCCGACCTGCACCAGCAGGGCAAGCTGACGGCGCGCGCGCACTTCGCGGTGCTGGTCGACCTGGATAAAGGCGCTACGCCGCAAAGCGCGGTGGCCGAACTGCTCAAACAGCAGAAGCAGTTCGACCAAGGGCCGACCACCGTCGCGCCGTCGATGCAGATGCGCCACGCAAAGCTGTTCATGGACGGCGTAATCTCCGCCCCGGCCTTCACCGGCACCATGCTGGAACCCTACCTGGTCAACAAGGGCACGGGGGACAAGCCGGACTGGCAGCCCGGCCACAGCACCGGCCCGGCCAGCTACTTCTCGCCCGAAGCGTTGAAAACCACGCTGACGGAACTGGCCAACGCCCGCATCGATCCGCACATCCACGTCGACGGCGACCGCGCCGTGCGCGAAACGCTGGACGCCATCGAATACCTGCGCTCCACGCCGGCCGGCAAGGGCATCCGCCCCGCGCTGGCGCACGACGAAATCGTCGCCCCGGCCGACTATCCGCGCTTCGCCAAGCTCGATGTGACGCCGGTGCTGTCCTTCCAGTGGGGCAAACCGGCGCCCGACACCGTGGGCGCGCTGAAGGACTACATGGGTCCCCAACGCTACGCCATCGTCGAACCGCAGGCGCTGCTGCTGAACGCGGGCGCACGCATCGCCTTTGGCAGCGACTGGCCGGTCGATCCGCTCGACGAATGGTTCGCGCTGAAAGTCGGCGTGACCCGCACCGCCGCGCCGGACGCCGGCAAGGAGTACGCCGGCACATTGGGACCGCAACCCGGCATGCCGCGCGCCGCCGTGCTGCGCGCCATCACGCTCAACGCCGCCTACACGCTGCGCCAGGAAGCGCTGACCGGATCGCTGGAGCCGGGCAAGCTGGCCGACATGATCGTATTGGACCGGAATTTCTTCACCATTCCGGCCGAGGACATCGCCAACATCAAGGTGCTGCAAACTGTCGTGGGCGGCAAAATTGTGTATCAGGCCAAGGGCATGCGTTAAGATGTCGGCCTTTAGATAAACAGGCCCGCCATGGAACTCGCCATCTCCCTGCTGATCATCGCCGTCACCAGCCTGGTGGTCTACGCGATCATCAAGACCAATCCGGCCAAGCCGATGCCGCTGCCGGCGCGTCCCGCCACGCCCTACGAGCCCAAGCTGCCCGAAGATGCTCCCGCGCTGCACTGGTCCGACGACGGCCGCTTCCTGGTCGAAGTGGTCACCGAATCGCGCTACCAGGCCACGCTCAAGGCGCTGGCCGGCGATCATGGCGACCACGCCGCAGCAACGCCCTACCTGGCCACGCTGGTGCCGGACGACGTCAATCCCTATGAAAGCGCCGCTGTCGCGGTCTTCCTCAACGGCCGCATGACGGGCTACCTGTCGCCCAAGGCTTCGCTGACCTTCCGCGCGCTGCTGAAGCACAAGGACATCGAAGGCAAGGTCACCAGCTGCGAGGCCCAGGTGCGCGGCGGCGGCGTGTGGCAGAGCGGCCACCTTGCCTATGTCGTGGTGCTGGACATGGAACAGCTGGAAAGATGATGCAAGCGTTCGCCCTGTCCCTGCTGATGGCGGCGGGCGCCGCCTCGGCCCAGCCGCTGGTGATTCACTATGCGCAAAGCCCGCCGCTGCAATATGCCGACACGCGCGGCGTACTGACGGGCCACGCCGCCACCCCCGCCATCGCCGCGCTCACCGCAGCCGGTATCCCTTTTGTGGTGCGCCAGACGCCGGCCAAGCAGCAGCTGGTGCTGATGCAAGCGGCCGAGCAGGAACCCGCCTGCATGCTGGGCTGGTTGCAAACGCCGGAGCGCGAACGCGTCGGTAAATTCTCGGAAGTGGTGTATGAAGACAAGCGCCCGTTCGCGCTGACCTGGAGCGGCAATCCCGCCATGCATGACGAGCAGCCGTTGAAGGATACGCTGACCGACAAGCAGCTGCGCGTGGTGGTGAAAAAGGGCACATCCTACGGCGTGGCCATCGATCGCGGACTGCTGCGCTACAAGACGCCGACCATCCCAAGCAGTGCGGACACCCGGCAGCTGCTGGACATGCTGCGCCGGCACAGCATCGACTACTTCTTCATCACTGAGGAGGAATTGGACGACGCGATCAAGGCCTCGGGCTATCCGGCCTCGCACTACAAGCGCATCTACTTTTCCGACCTGTACAAAGGCTACGAGCGACGCCTGTGGTGCAGCAAATCGGTACCGGACGAAACGTTCAAACGCTTGAACGCCGCCATCGTCCGGCTGCGCAAATAATTACTTCTTGGTGAAGACCAGGTCCCACACGCCGTGGCCCAGTTTCAGACCGCGGTTTTCAAACTTGGTCAGCGGACGATAAGCCGGCTGCGGCGCATAGCCGTCGGCGGTGTTCTGCAAGCCCTCTTCCGCGCCCAGCACTTCCAGCATCTGCACCGCATAGTCTTCCCAGTCGGTAGCGCAATGCAGGTAACCGCCCACGGCCAGCTTCTGCACCAGCAGCTTGACGAACGGCGCCTGGATCAGGCGGCGCTTGTTGTGGCGCGCCTTGTGCCACGGGTCCGGGAAGTAGATATGCACGCCGTGCAGCGAGCCGTCCGGGATCATCTGATTCAGCACTTCCACCGCATCGTGCTGGATCGCCTTCAGGTTGGTCAGGCCCTGTTCTTCGATCAACTTGAGCAGGCTGCCCACGCCGGGCGTGTGCACTTCCACGCCGATGAAGTCCTTCTCCGGCATCACACCGGCGATGTGCGCCGTGGTGCCGCCCATGCCGAAACCGATCTCCAGCACCACCGGCGCCTTGCGGCCGAAGGCTTGCTCATAGTCGAGCGGCGTCTTGGCGTATTCGATCATGTACTTCGGGCTCAACTCCTCCAGCGCGCGCGCCTGTGCGGTCGACAGGCGGCCGGCACGCGTGACGAAGCTGCGGATGCGGTGTTCGGTCGGGTCGTAGAGCATCGGCCGCGCTGGGCCGTCTTTAGGGGTATCGGAAGACATGGGATGAAGTGAGTCGATGAAGAATGAGGCAGCATTATATCAGCCGTCCAAAACCCATTTCAGCAAAAGATTGACACCCCGTTTGACTTAAGGTCTAATCGAGTCAGGAGGCGTGAAATCGTTTTCAAACGTCAAAATGCCCTGTTTCGCACCCTGTTAATCCTCAAAACGACTATCCATGACCGATTTCACTCAATTTCCTCCCTCATTTACCTGGGGCGTCGCCACCAGCGCCTTCCAGATTGAAGGCGGCGCGGCCGCCGACGGCAAAGGCCCGTCGATCTGGGACACCTTCAGCCACACGCCCGGCAAAGTCATCGACGGCAGCAACGGCGACATCGCCTGCGACCACTACCACCGCTACCCGGAAGACGTGGCCATCATGTCCGGCATGGGCGTGGACGCCTACCGTTTCTCGATAGCCTGGTCGCGCGTGCAGCCAACCGGCAAAGGCGCCTGGAACGAAGCCGGCTTCGCCTTCTACGACCGGCTGCTGTCCGAACTGGAGGCCAAGGGCATAGCCGCCCACGTCACCCTGTACCACTGGGACCTGCCGCAAGGCCTGCAGGACGACGGCGGCTGGCTCAATCGCGACACCGCCCACCGCTTTGCCGACTATGCCGGCGAAGTGGCGCGTCGTTTTGGCTCGCGCTTGAAAACGATTGCAACGCACAACGAGCCGTGGTGCACGGCCAACCTGGGCTACGGCAACGCGCAGTTCGCGCCGGGCGTGGCGGACCTGAAGCAATCGATCCAGGTATCGCACCACCTGCTGCTGTCGCACGGGCTGGCGATGCAGGCCATGCGCGCCGTCGGCAGCCCGGCGCAGCTGGGCATCGTGCTCAATCAGTGGACCGCCGACGCGGCCACCGACAGCGCGGCCGACAAGGCGCTGGCGGAATTCGAATACGCCCGCTCGGTGCGGTGGTTCATGGACCCCATCTTCAAGGGCAAGTACCCGGAACTGGCGCTGCAAGGCCACGGCGACAACGCGCCGGAGATCCACGAGAACGACTTCAAGGACATCCGGCACAAGATCGACTTCCTCGGCGTGAACTACTACTTCCGCGCCTACTGCTCGGCCGAGACGCCGCCGCGCCAGCCGGAGGCGAAGCTGGGCATTACCGACATGGGCTGGGAGATCTTCCCCGACGGACTGACCGAGCTGCTGCTGAAACTGAAAGCGGAATACGAGCTGCCGCCGATCTACATCACCGAGAACGGCATGGCCAACCCGGACGTGATCGTCAACGGCGAGATCCCGGACGAGGCGCGCATCGATTTCGTGCTGCGCCACCTGAAGGCGCTGAACGACGCCCGCCTGCAAGGGGTGGACATCCAGGGCTACTTCCTTTGGAGCCTGCTCGACAACTTCGAGTGGAACTCGGGCTATGCGAAGCGCTTCGGTATCGTCCACGTCGACTATGCGACGCAGAAGCGAACCTTGAAGCACAGCGCGCACTGGTACCGCGATTATCTTTTGAAGCAAAGGCCGCAACGCACCGCGCACGCGGCCTGAAGCAAGCGTTTCAACCCCGCCGGCGCAGATGCCGGCGTTTTCCTTTCTACAGGCCGCAGAGCCTGATGCTTTACACTCCAACGAGAATAACGAGGACGACATCATGCAAACCGCACCATCCGCCGTGCCACCAGAGCCGCAGGCTTCCGCCGCCAGTCAACCGCCATCGCTATGGCGCGCCATGTTCGCGCGCGGCACGCCGATGCTGTGGGTCCCCAGCGGCTACTTCGCGATGGCGCTGACCTACATGATGCTCACCAGCGTCACCTCCATCATGTTCAAGAACCTGGGCATGGACAACGGCCAGGCCGCGCAATACGCCAGCTACCTGATCCTGGCCTACACCATCAAGCCGCTGTTCGCGCCCTTCGTCGAAATGTACCGCACCAAGAAGTTCTTCGTGCTGTGCGCGCAGCTGATCATCGGCCTGGGTTTCGCCGGCGTGGCGCTGGCGATGTCGCTGCCCGACTACATGGTGGTGATGGTGTTCATGTTCGGCGTGCTGTCGCTGGTCGGCGCCACGCAGGACATCGCGTCCGACGGCGTGTATGTCACCTCGCTGGACGCCAGGACGCAGTCGCTGTTCTGCGGCATCCAGAGCCTGAGTTGGAACATCGGTCCCATCGTCGCCTCGGGCGGCATGGTGTATTTGAGCGGTTGGCTGCATACGAATTACTTCCATCACCAGGCTGGCGTGTTCGGGCCGGAGTGGATCGAATCGTGGCGCATCATCTTCTTCATCGTGGCGGCCATCACCATCGTCGCCGCGCTGTGGCATATGCGGGTGATGCCGGACGGCGCCAAGGCGGAGAACGCGCCGAAGTCGGTGGCCGACGCGGCCTTCATCCTCAAGGATTCCTTCGTCACCTTCTTCCAGAAGCGCGACGTGTGGCTGATGGTGTCGTTTGCGTTCGTGTTCCGGCTCAGTATCGGGCTGCTGGAAAAGATCGGGCCCTTCTTCATGGTCGATCCGGTGGCGCAAGGCGGGCTGGGATTGTCGAACGAGATGCTGGGGCTGATCTACGGCACCTATGGCCTGATCGCAGTGCTGCTAGGCTCCCTGCTGGGCGGGATCTTCGTCGCGCGGCGCGGGCTGCCGGCGACCTTGTTCGTGCTGTGCTGCGCGGTCAACATCCCCAACGTCACCTTCCTGTTGATGAGCATCTACCAGCCGCACGATCTGCTGATCATCAGCGCCGGCGTGGCGATCGAGAAGTTCTTCTTCGGTTTCGGTTCGGTGGGCTTCATGATCTACCTGATGCAGCAACTGGCGCCGGGCAAATACACCACCACGCACTACGCCTTCGGCACCGGCCTGATGGGCCTCTGCATGATGGTCACCGGCATCGCCAGCGGCCACTTGCAGCAAGCCTTAGGCTATGTGCACTACTTCTGGCTGGTGATGGCCGCCACGATCCCATCGTTCATCGTCACCTGGTACGCACCGTTCCATCACAAAGACTAGAGCAGCAAGGCAGCAAGCAAGAGGGCCGGCGCCTGGAAAGCGCCGGCCCTTTTTGTTGCCTCAACCCGGGATAAAAAAACCCCTCGACCTTTTCAGGCAGAGGGGCTGGAAGACCACTACAACAACACTGGGACTACACGAAAAACTCTTTGCTTAGAACGACTTGCCGACGTTGATGCCGAAGGTGCGCGGCGGCAGGTACTGCGCTTGCCACGGTCCGTTGGCGTTCATCGCGCTGGTCTTGATCTTCGCGTCTTCCGCGTTGCGGATGTAGGCGTCGAAGTACCACTTCGAATCGGCATCGAAGCGCAGGCCAAGGTCGGTACGGGTGTAGGCCTTCTGCTTGTCCGGCTCACCCAGATTGAACACGCTCAGCCAGCTGGCCGTTTCGTAGTGCGCGCTGATGCGCGGGATCAGCGTGCCGTTGGCCAGCGCGAAGCTGTGCTGGTACATCATCTGGGCGCTGAACTTCGGCGAGTGCGGCATGGCGTTGCCGGTGACGTCCAGGCAGGTGCTGATGCCCGGCACCGAGCATGCCGGCAGCACGTAGTCGTTACTGCCGCCGACCAGGTGCTTCAGCGTGGCGTTGGTGTAGGCGGCGGTGAACTGCACGCGGTCCACAGGCGTGATCTTGGCGGCGATCTCCGTCTCCAGGCCCCAGACCTTGGCGCCTTCGGCATTGCTGGTCGCCAGGCCGCGCGTACCATCAGGATTGGTGATCGGTGCGCTGAACTGGAAACCCTTGAACTTCTCGTAGTAGGCCGAATTGTTCATCCGTACCGTGCCGCCCAGGAAGGTGCTCTTCGAACCGATCTCGTAGTTGGTCAGCGTCTCCGAACCATATGGCACGCCGCCATCCTGCAGACCGCCCGACTTGTAGCCGGTCGATACGCTGGCATAGACCATGTTGTTCTTGTCGATCTCGTAGCTCACACGTACCAGGCCGGTCAGCTTGTGGTCGTTGAACACGCCGTCGTTGCGCTGGTAGGTCGAGAAGCCGGTGCCGCCGCCCAGTGGGTTCATCGAAGGACTCACCGGAATCTGCGGCGCGTCCAGATTGCTCCAGCCGTTGTTGGTGCCGCCGATGTTCTTGCGCTCGTCCGAGGTGTAGCGCAGGCCGCCGGTGAGGTGCAAGGCGTCGCTGGCATTCCAGGTGGTCTGGCCGAAGACGGACTTCGATTCCACGGTTTCCTTCGGCTGGATGAAGGAACCCTGCCAGCCCACGGTGCCCTGCTGGGTGCCGTTCATGATTGGGATGTCGAAGCGGATGCCGTTATCCTCATTGGCGTAGTACAGGCCAAGCAGCCAGTCCACATCGCGCTTGCCGGTCGACTGGATTTCCAGTTCGTGGCTGTAGTTCTTGTACTTGGACCAGACGGTGTTGTTGGCCTGGTAGCTGCCGCCGCTGGTGAAGCTGGTCGGAAGCGTGGCGCCGCCGTCCTGGTCGTAGGTCGACGAGCCATTGAAGCGCGAGTAGCCGGCGATGTAGGCCAGGCTGATGTCCTTGTTGATCTCGTAGTCGACGCGGCTGCGCACCGAGTGCGAATCGCGGTTGACGCTAGGCGCGACGTCGATCAGCGCGGACCAGAAGTCCTGGCCCGCGCGCGGCGTCTGCATCAGGTTCATGCTCGGCGTGCCGCGGTCCATGTAGTGCTCATACGCGACGTTCCACTTCAGGCCAGGCGTCGGTTGCCACAGGAAGCTCAGGCGCGCCGCGCTCTGGTCCTGCGCGCTGTACTTCTGGTTGTTGTTGACATACAGGTTGGTGTTGATCGGCTGGAAGGCGATCGGGTTGCCCGGATGCGCCTTGTTCCATGTGGCGATCACCGGATCGGCCGCCGCGTGCTGCGCGGCGAGCGACAGGTTGGGCGCATCCTGGTAGCTGACGTAGCCGTTGTGCTGCTCGTGCACCACCGCCACGCGCATCGCCATCGTGTCGTTGATCGGGATGTTGACCGCGCCGCGCGCGCCCATGCGGGCGAAGCTGCCGTAGCCCGCTTCGAAGTTGCCGGCGCTGCTGCCGATTTCCGGCTTCACGGTCTGCATATTGACTGCGCCGACCGTCGAGTTGCGGCCCCACAGCGTGCCTTGCGGGCCGCGCAGCACTTCGATCGCTTCCAGGTCGAACAGCAGCGCAGTCGCGCCTTCCGGACGCGGCGAGTAGATGCCGTCGACGAAGCTGGCCACTTCAGGATCGGCGTATTCGGTCTTGGCGCTGTCGTTGCCGATGCCGCGCAAGGTCATGGTGATCACGCCATGGTCGCCCTGGCCGGTGGCGGCAAAGCCTGGCACCAGGTTGACCACGTCCTGCAAGGTCTGCACGTGGTTATCGTCCAGCACCGCGGCGTTCAGCGCGGTCACCGCGACCGGGGTCTTTTGCAGCGAAGTGGATCGCTTGGTCGCGGTAACATACACCTCGGTGATGGTCGAAGAGGTTTTATCGGCGGCGGCGACGGCGGTGGACTGCTCGGCGGCCGGCGCTTCGGCCGGGGTGGCCGCATAGGCGGTGACGCTGGTGCCGGCCATCAGGGCAAGGATGGCCAACTGGATCGGGGACGGCAAGCGCTTCCCGGACTGCGGTACGTGGACGTTCATAAGTCTCCTTTTGCGTAGCGATCGCCGAGGGGATTGGGCGGTGCCACATTTATCATCGTGGAATCGATTTCATGTTGTTTGAAAACGTTTTCAAATTGAGTGAAAACGTTTTCGTTATTTGTGAAATCGATTTCATGGTACATAATTCAAATCACGGATGTCAATTTAAAAATTGTAGCGGCGTTGTTTCCCTGACTTGCCAGACGTGTTTTGCGGGGCTGCACACTCTACCGACGGAGACCGAAATAAAATGAAAACGATACCAGCACCAGTCAAAAACGTCCTGATCGTCGGCGGCGGCACCGCCGGCTGGCTGACGGCAGCCTTCCTGGCCCGCACCCTGGGCGCCGGCGCGGACGAGAATAGCGTGCGTATCACGCTGGTGGAATCGAAGGAGATCGGCATCATCGGCGTCGGCGAAGGCACCTTCCCCTCGATCCGCGGCACGCTGGCCGCCATCGGCATCGACGAAGCGCGCTTCATCCGCGAATGCCACGCCACCTTCAAGCAAGGCATCAAGTTCACCGACTGGGTGCGCCCGCCCGGCGCGCCCGGCAACGACCACTACTTCCATCCATTCAGCCTGCCCAGCCAGCGGCCCGGCGGCCCGGAGCTGCTGCCCTACTGGCTGCAAGGCGCGGCCGCGCCGGGGGTGGGCTTCGCCGCCGCCGCCACCATGCAGAAACGGGTGGCCGACGCATCCCACGGCCCCAAGCGCTACAACGACGCCGACTTCATGGGACCGCTGAACTACGCCTACCATTTCGACGCCGGAAAATTCGCCACCCTGCTCAGCACCCACGCGCAATCGCTGGGCGTGCGCCACGTGCTGGCGACCGTGGACCGGGTGGAACTGGACGAACAAGGCGCGATCGGCGCGGTGCACACCAGGGAAGCCGGCGTGCTGACGGCCGACCTGTACATCGACTGCACCGGCTTCCGCGCCGCGCTGATCGGCGACGCGCTGGGCACGCCCTTCCGCAACATCAACGACACGCTGTTCGTCGACCGCGCGCTGGCCATGCAAGTGCCCTACGATACGGCCGACGCGCCCATCCCGTCGTACACCATCGCCACCGCGCACGAGGCGGGATGGACCTGGGACATCGGCCTGCACCAGCGGCGCGGCATCGGCTACGTCTACTCCAGCCGCCACACCGACGACACGCGCGCGGAACAAGTACTGCGCCAGTACATCGGCCCGGCCAGCGACAGCCTCAATCCGCGCCAGCTCAAGCTCAACGTGGGCTACCGCGAACAGCACTGGGTGAAGAACTGCGTGGCGGTGGGCTTGTCGGGCGGCTTCCTGGAGCCGCTGGAATCGTCCGGCATCGGCCTGATCGAAACGGCGGCCTACCTGGTCAGCTACCTGTTCCCGCACAACGGCGACCTGGCGCCGGTGGCCAAGGTGTACAACGAGATGATGAAGGCGCGCTATGAGCGCATTGTCGATTTCGTCAAGCTGCACTACTGCCTCACGCAGCGCAAGGACAACGCCTTCTGGATCGACAACACCGACCCGGCCAGCATCCCGGAATCGCTGCGCGACAAGCTGTCGATGTGGCGCACGCGCGCGCCGCACCGCATGGACTTCGTGGTGGACCTGGAGATGTATCCGCCGTCCAGCTGGCAGTATGTGCTGTACGGGATGGAGTATCCAACCGCGCAATACGCCAACGCCAGAACGCTGCCGCGCATCGACGAGGCGCGCAAGGAGTTCCAGATGATCGAGCAGATGTCGTTGCGCGCGCTGGCCGACCTGCCCACGCACCGCGCGCTGGTCGAGCACTTCCTCCAGCGCGGCGAACGCAAGACCGCCTGACGCGCTAGTAAGCGTCGACGTCGATCACGGCCTGGGCGAACGCCTGCGGCGCTTCCTGCGGCAGGTTGTGGCCCACGCCCTTGATGACGCGATGCGTGCGCTTGCCGGAGAAGCGGGCGGCATAGCCCTGGCCGTCCGTGGCCGGCGCCACGCCGTCGCTGTCGCCGTCGAGCGTGATGGTCGGCACGGCGATCACGGGACCTACCGCCAGTTGCCGCTCCAGCGCATCGTACTTCGGATCGCCCTGCTCCACGCTCAGGCGCCAGCGGTAGTTGTGGATCACGATGGCGATGTAGTCCGGGTTGTCGAACGACGCTGCGCTGCGCTCGAAGGTGGCCTGGTCGAAGCGCCACTGCGGCGAGTTGGCCTGCCATATCAGCCTGGCGAACTCGCGGCGCTTGGCCTGGTAGCCCGCCTTGCCGCGCTCGGTGGCGAAGTAGAACTGATACCACCAGCCGTGTTCCACCTGCGGCGACAAGGGCAGCTGGTTGCGCTCGCGGTTGTTGATCAGATAGCCGTTCACCGACACCATCGCCTTGCAGCGCCGCGGCCACAAGGCGGCGATGATGTTGGCCGTGCGCGCGCCCCAGTCGTAGCCGGCCAGGATCGCCTGGTCGATCTTCAGCGCATCCATCAGCGCGATGATGTCCAACGCCACCGCCGCCTGCTGGCCGTTGCGGAACGCGGCGTCCGACAGGAAGCGCGTGCTGCCGTGGCCACGCAGATGCGGCACGATCACCCGGTAGCCTTGCGCCGCCAGCAGCGGCGCCACCTCGGCGAAACTGTGTATATCGTATGGCCAGCCGTGCAACAGCAGCACCGGCTTGCCGTCGGCCGGACCGGCTTCGTAATAGCCCACGTCCAGCTCGCCGGCGCGGATTTGCCTGATCGGCGCCAGCGGCCGCGGGGCCTCGGCGGCGTGTGCCAGCGAGGAGAACGGCAGCTCGGCGGCGGCCAGGCCGACCGCCGCCAGGGCGCCGGTCAACAGCGTGCGGCGCCCGGTATTCATGCCGCCAGCGCCAGCTCGACGTGGATCTTGTCCAGCGCCAGCTTGGAGTACGGGCAGATCTTGTCGGCCGCGTCGAGCAGCGCCAGGGCCAGTTCGCGGTCCAGGCCCGGCAGGCTGACGTTCAGGCGCGCCTGCAGCAGGTAGTCTTCGCCGGTGGTGCCCAGGTCGACTTCGGCGTCCACCGCCAGGTCCGCAGGCAGTTGCACCTTCATCGCCCGCGCGGCCAGGCCCATCGAGCCGATGAAGCAGGCCGACCAGCCGGCCGCGAACAGCTGCTCAGGATTGCTGCCCTGGCCGTTGCTGCCGGGCGAGGACAGCTTGAGGTCCAGGCGGCCATCGCTGCTGCGGACGCTGCCGTCGCGGCCGCCGGTGGTGTGGGTCTTGCCGGTGTACAGTACTTTTTCGATGTTGATCATGGCGGAAGTTCTCAAGGTTAGCTGTCTAAGGATTTAAATCGCATCCGATGCAATCGGATGAGACGAATAATAACCCAGCCAAAAACAAAGTCAAGCAGTTCCGATCAAATCGCGTGCGATGTATAATGGACAGCATCCAGATCAAGAAGGAATCGCCATGACCGCCAACGCCCCCGCCCAACCGACCGCCCGCAAGCTGGCCGACTTCCTGTGTTTTTCGATCTACTCCGCCAACCTGGCGTTCGGTCGCGCCTACCGTCCCATCCTCGACGAGCTGGGTTTGACCTACACGCAGTACATCGCGATCATCGCGCTGTGGGAGCAGGACAACCAGACCGTGACCAGCCTGGGCGAGAAGCTGTTCCTGGAATCGAACACGCTGACGCCGATCCTGAAGAAGCTGGAAGCGATGGGATATCTGCGCCGCGCGCGCGATCCGGGCGACGAGCGCCAGGTGCTGGTCAACCTGACCGAGGCCGGCCGCGCGCTGCGCGAGCGGGGGCTGGAGATGAACCTGGTGGAGGCCTGCGGCCTGACGCCGGATGAATTCTCGACGGTGCAACAGGCCGTCGCCACCCTGCGCGACAGCCTGCTCAAGTCGACGCAGGGCAAGGGCCAGGCATGACGAGGAAGCGTTACTGGCTGTTCGTCGGCTGGATGGGTATCTGGTGCTGGGGTCGGCGTTCTCGTGGCATGACCTGCTCGCCTATACGGTTGGCATCGTACTGGTCGTGGCCGTCATGGAGCGGGTGAAGGGAATCGAACCCTCGTCGTAAGCTTGGGAAGCTTCTGCTCTACCATTGAGCTACACCCGCGTGCCACGCATTCTACGCGGGTTTGCGTGGTTTTGACAACGTTACGGCTTGCAGCAGCTTGATCAACTCACTCCCCACCAGTCGGCCTCCGTCCAGCGACAGGTGGTCATCATCGCGATACAACATCTTGCCGTCCTTGATCGCCCAGCAGTATTGTCCATCGCACAGCGGCGCCGCCGCGTCAAACAGCTGCACCGACGGATAGTCCTTCAAGACCGTGGCGACCAGATCGCGATATGCCTTATTTCTGTCGTCAAAATCTTTTCGCGGGATGGCGCAAGGCTGTTTCAGGCGACCGGTCAGCCGGTAAGGTCTGGAGTCCACACAATTTTTCGGATCGAACCCCAGTTCCGGGTTATCCAGCACGAAGATAATGTTCTTCTTGCTGGCGACCAGTACATCCAGCGTTTCCCGCATTGCCGTTTCCAGGATCAGTTGACGAGCCGATAGGTCCGGATGGGTTGCCGATCTCAATACCCAATCATGGTTTTTCTCGTCGGCGTAGTCGTTATAAAAAAAGCCTTTGGAAGACAAATAAAGCGGACCGCGAGACCACAAGAGCACCGTGTGAATACTGTCGTGCTTGATGGAAAAATCGAGCGCCTGGTCTGCAATCTTCAAGCAGTTTTTCTTGCTTGCCTCATCATCGGATTTTTTATCGAAACTCATTAGATTCGTATAAGGCAGGCAGCCGCCGGCGCCGAGATGAATGAGGTTTTCCCCGCCGCCGCTCAAGACATCGCGGATGCCGGGGTAGGCCGCCAGTCCGTGCGAGTCGCCCAGTATCTGCACGGTCGGCGCGCCATCCTTTGCCATCCGGCAGTAGGGGAATTGGACATCGCTCTTGAATAACATAGTGCACCGGCCATCCTGGTTCTCGGGCAACCAAGGCGTGTTCTGATTGGAAAACATGGCATTGCGCGCCACCACGTCGCTCACCCGAAACCCCAGTCCGTCGCGCGAATACGCGTTGTAGCCCAAGCCGCCGATCAGCGTGGCGAGCGCGCACAAAGTGGCGATCTTGCGCCCGGTCGGAAGGCCATAGCGGACCGGCTTCTCGATCAGCCAGTACGTCAACACCGCCAGCACCGCGCTGGCCCCGACTGCCGCCAGGCGGATGCCAGGCGCAGGCGTGTCGGACTCGACGATACGGGCGAATGCCAGCAGCGGCCAATGCCACAAATAAAGTGGATAGCTGACCAGTCCGATCCATATGACGCCTTTGCGCGACAACACTTGCCGATTGACCCAGGCCTGTGGACCGGCAATGATCAACAGCATCGCTCCAAGCACCGGTGCGAGCGCGCGCGCGCCGGGGTAGGGCAAGCTGCGGTCGTACGCGGCCACCGCGTAGACAACCAGCGCCATGCCAAGCAATGACAGGCAGTTGGCGAATGACATCCCGCGCTCCGCACGCTTGAATATCCGGGTATTCATCCATTGCGTCCACGGGTGCCCTGCTCCCAGTGCGTGGAGATAGGCGAGCCCTGATCCCGCCATCAGTTCCCAGAAACGGGTTTGCGGCGCAAAGAAAGTCTTGGCCGCATCCTGGCTTACCCCATGATAATTGAGCGCGAAAGAGGCCACGCCGAGCACGACTACCGCAGCAAAAATATTCAGCCGCGCCTTCCATGCCAGCCACGCCAGCAGGGGGTAGATCAGATAGAACTGCTCCTCGACCGCCAGCGACCACAAATGCATCAGCGGCTTCATTTCCGAGGCCGTATCGAAATAGCCGGCTTCGTGCCAAAGGGCCAGGTTCTGCATGAAGCCCATGCCCGAGGCAATGTGCTTGCCCAGCAGTTTGAATTCATCGGGCAGCAAGACCAGCCAGCCGATTGCGTAGCACGTGCTGACGACCAATATCAAGGCCGGAAAAATCCGCTTGACCCGGTGCGCATAGAATTCGCCGAAGGAGAAATCGTTGTTTGACAGGCTTCTGAATATGATCAGCGAGATCAAATATCCAGAAATGACAAAGAAAATATCCACGCCGATGAAACCGCCCGGCGCGATGCGTGGAAAAGCGTGATAGGCGATAACAGGCAGAATCGCCAAGGCGCGGAGGCCATCGATGTCCGGGCGATAGAGGGGATGGAAATTCGATTTCGACATTAATTATGGAAATAAGCGAGACTGTGATGGGCGTCTCAACTGCCCGCGCTCGCCATTTTATGCGACCCGGGCGCACCACGGGCACTATCATGACATTTGGGAAATAGTTGACACCTGAATCTGTTAGGATGCTAGCCACCCTCGACAACCCCATGCACAGGATCGCCCATGCGCAGCACATCCCCGGCAACCGGCCGCGAAACCGTTCTTGAAGACGGCAAGCCCATCGTCACCACCACCGACCTCCAGGGCCGCCTGACCTACGCCAACTCCACCTTCGTCCACGCCAGCGGCTACGCCGACGAAGAGCTGGGCGGGCGCCAGCAGACCTCGCTCTACCATGGCGACATGCCGCCCGAAGTCGATGCCGACATGTGGCGCACCGTGCTGTCGGGCCAGCCGTGGCGCGGCCTGGTCAAGTACCGCTGCCGGGACGGCGGCCATTTCTGGTGCATCGCCAACGTGACGCCGGTGATAGAAAAGGGCAAGACCACCGGCCTCATGTCGGTGTGCACCAAGCCCAAGCGCGAACAGATCCAGGACGCCGAACAGCTCTACCGCACCGTCCAGGGCAGCAATCCGGACGGCGTCCGCATCGTGCGCGGCGGCGCCGCCGCGCGCGGCTGGCGCCGCTGGACCCAGGCGCTGCGCGACATCACGCTGGCGCAGCGCCTGGCGTTGTGCTTCGGCGGCATGGCCGTGCTGGGGCTGGCGATCGCCGGCCACGCCGTCTGGCCCTACAGCGACAGCGCCCTGCACTGGCAGGCGCTGCTGATGGTGGCGCTGGCCCTGTACAGCTGGCGCAACCTGCACCTGGCGGTGGTCGCGCCGATCAAGGCCAGCATCGACGCGGCCCGCATCCTGGCCGGCGGCGACCTGACCACCCGCATGGCGGTCGACCGCCACGACGAACTGGGCCAGCTGCAAGCGTTCGTGCGCCAGCTGAACCTGAACCTGGCGTCCATCCTGGTCGACATCCGCAGCAACTTCACCTTGACCCGCAGCACCACCACCCAGGTGCGCGCGGCCAATGCCGACCTGTCGGCGCGCACCGAGGCGCAGGCGGCCAACCTGGAGCAGACCTCGGCGCACATGGGCCAGATCACCGGCACCGTCAGCCAGACCGCCGACAACGTCAACACCGCCAGCGGCGTGGCGAGCGAAGCGACCGCGCTGGCCGAACGCACCGGCGTGGCGGTCACGCAAGTGGTGGCGGCGATGAACGACATCCGCGCCTCGTCGAGCCAGATCGTCGACATCATCAGCCTGATCGACGGCATCGCCTTCCAGACCAACATCCTGTCGCTCAACGCGGCGGTGGAGGCGGCGCGCGCCGGCGAGAGCGGGCGCGGTTTCGCGGTGGTGGCCGGCGAGGTGCGCAACCTGGCCCAGCGCAGTGCCGCCGCCGCCAAGGAGATCAAGACCCTGATCGACGCCTCGGCCGGCAAGATCGCGATCGGCGCCGGCATGGCCAGCGCCGCAGGACAGGACATGGATGCGGTGATCGCCGCCATCGGCCGGGTGGCCGCCATCATGGGCGACATCAGCGGCTCGACGCGCGAGCAGAGCAGCGGCGTCAACCAGGTCAAGGACGCCATCATGCAACTGGACGAAGTCACCCGCCAGAACGCCCTGATGGTTGAGGAAGCCGCCGCCGCCACCGGCGTGCTGGACGTGCAGGCGCAGGCCGTGGCCAAGGCGCTGGAAGTGTTCAAGCTGCCGCCACAGGGCAAGCCGGGCAAGGCCTCCGCCAACCTGGCGCTGATCGCCTCGAACCGCGCGCGGCCGCAACGCGCGGCGCCGCCTGTGGCCCGCCGCGCCTGACGGAAGCTAGTTCATCAAGTTGAAGTCGGCCCGGTAGTAATTGCCTTCCGGGCCGTTGCCGGACAGTTGCAGGTAGATGGTCTGCTTGCCGAGGTTGGCATGCTCGACCTCATACATGCCGCTGGCCAGCGACTGGCTGGCGGCCACCGCGAAGGTCAGCGAAAACTGGTCGCCGCGCGCCTGCTCGAAGTGGCGCTTGACGCTCAACAGCGTCATCGCGATCCCCCGGCTGCCCGGATACACATTGAAGCGCTCCTGCAGCAACGCCAGGTAGGCCGCGCTGCCGGCCAGCGCCGGCGCCGGCGCGGCGCCGATGCCGGCGACCGGCGCGGTCCTGGCCTTGGCCTTGGCCAGCTCGGCCGCTCCGCACAGGCCGCTGCCGCCCAGCATGCCGCCGGTGGCTATGACAAAAGTTCGCCGTTCCATAGTCATTCCTTCACGAAGATTAGCTGTGCGGCGGGAAAATTCCCTGCAAGGCAATAATGAAATTGAGCTCCAGATAGGGCTGCACATTGTTGTGCGCCAGGCCGCCGCCGGTCGACGCGGTGATCACGGCGCCACCCATCGGCTGCAGCGGCGCCGGGCCGATATACGGCGGCGTCGGCGAAATCGACACCGCCAGCGTATTGCCGTTCGGGCTGGTGGTGGTGGCCGGCGCGCCGGACGCCAGCATGTCGTGCCCGTGGACCGGCGTCTGCGCGGCGTTCACGGTGACGCTGGCGGCGCCGCCGGCCTCGCCTTGCAGCCGTTCGCTCAGTCCGGCGCCCTGGCCCACGCCCAGCGGCGCGCGCTGGCGCAGATTGGGCAGCGCGAAGGTGCTCTTGCCGTCGCCGCCGTATTGCGTACCCAGCAGCGAGAACAGGGCGGTGTTCTGCGCGATCGGCAGGATCTGGCCATCGCAGGTCGCCCAGCCGGCCGGCGCAAAATTGCCGGCAAAGAGGCGGATTTCCGCAACAAAGGGATCGGCCATGGTGTCTCCTTAAGTTTGAGATGGATAAATGCCGAACAGCGAGATGATGAACTGCACCGCCAGGAAGGGCGCCATATTGTCGTGCGGCTGGCCGCCGCCGCCGACGCCGATGGTGCCGGCGCCCATCAACAAATTGGGCCCCGCGGTGCCGTACAGCCTGGGCTTGGGCGACGGCGCCGCCGGCACCCAGCTGCTGCCGTCGGTGATGTTGATCGCACTGGCGGCCGGCGGCGGCACGGCGTTGCTGGCATTGACCTGGTGCTTGTGCGGCGGGATATGCGCGATGGTCAACGCCACCTGCTCCAGCCCGCCCTTTTCGCCGAGCTGGTAGCTGGTCCCGCTCAGCGTGCCGACGTGCACCGGCACCCGCCCGGTCAGGTCGGGCAAGGCGAAGGTTTCCACGCCGTCGCCGCCGTAGGTGGTGCCGATCAGGTTGAACAGCGTGTCGTTTTCCCAGATGGGCAGCAGCGCGCCGTCGCAGAACGCCCAGCCCTGCGGGGCGAAGTTCCCCGCGAACATACGAATTTCACCGATATATGGCGTAGACATGAATGGTCTCCTGGAGCGGGTCGCTTAATTACGCGAAGGGAAAATGCCGACCAGCGCGATGCCGAACATGCTGGTGGCGTAGGGCTGGCGATTTTCATGCGCCTGGCCGCCGCCGGCGTTCGCCACGCTGGCCGGCGACAGGGCCGCGCTGCCGTCGTAGCTGTGGAAGACGTTGGCGCCGCCGGCCGGAATCGAACACAGGTAGTTGCCGCTGGGACTGGTGGAACGCAGCACGGTGGGATCGGTTTGGTTGACCGCCCGCATGCTGTGGCCGTGTTGCGGCAGCTCCGCCGCCGTCAGCGTGTGCGTGGCTTCGCCGCCCTGCGTGCCGGGCAGCGTATTGTGCATGGGCATGCGGCCGCGCATGTCGGGCAGCGCGAAATTGGTCCGGCCGTCGCCGCCGTAGTTGGTGCCGAGGATGGAGAACAACGCCTGGTTCTGGTTGATCGACAACAGTTGTCCGTCGCAACGCGCCCAACCCTTGGGAATGAAGTTGAAACTGAACATGCGGATTTCGCCCAAAAATGGTGTTGACATGGTCGCTCCTGATGACAAGGGAAGCCGCGCCGGTACGGCCGGGCGGCGGATGGAAAATGCGCCGTCGGGCGACGGCGATCGGGCGGTCGGGCCGACTCAGCCGCGTCGGCGGCGCCTGGCGTGGCCGACCAGCAGCATGCCCAGGCCCAGCGACAGCATCAGCGCGGACGACGGCTCCGGCACGGTGGTCACGCCGGTCAAGTACAGCGCCACATTGTCGATCGCGGTGTAGTCGTAGTAGTTTTGATTCGAAAATTGCAGCCAGGTCAGAGGCTTGTCGGTCATCAGATTGGCGATCGTGATGTGGGTCCAGTCGCCGTCCGTGTTGCTCTGCTGCCAGACGACCTGGCCGTTGAACAGCACCTTGGACTGATTGAGCACCGGATCCGTCGGGTTCGCATGGTAGCGTTGCAGGTCGAAACTCAGCGTGTAGAGATCGCGCAAAGGCGAGCCAAACTGGCCATAGTGCCCGTCGGTGTGGACCTGTTGCCCCAGGATGCCGGCGCCCAGGTAGGCGCCATCGCTGTACACCGTGTTGAACAGGTCGGACAGCGGCGAGCCGGAATAGTCGTAGCCGACCGTTTGCGCCGATGTGTCGCCGCTTTGCGTCCAGTGAGTCGACAGCGTGGCGGCGGAAAAATCGCCATCGGCGACCAGGTTGGCGGCAAAGGCAGACGGGGCGCCGAACGCCGCGGCGCACAGCAGGGCAGAAAATAGCTTACGCATGGCTAACCTTCAAAAGATTTGAGGATATGGCGAGCAACAGTGCGGCTATTTTACTGTAAAAATTTCAACAAATTATCATTATGATAGCGGTTTGAAAAAAATATTGCCCAAACGTTGTTTTTATTGAAGTAACAAGTTCGTGGCATATTGACAATCACTCTCAGCGCTTGATCCAGCCTATGCCGCCGGCGCCGAGGTTGTGGATGTACAGCCGCTCGGCCGTCTCGGTGACGCCGGTGGTCACCGGCGAGGCGCCGCCCGGGTCCTGCAGGTCGGCGACGATGCGGCCGTCCTCGGTGAACGCCAGCACGTGGCCGTAGGGCTTGGGCTCGGGCCACAGCGCGCGCGGCAGGCGCAGCATCAGCTTGCGCAGATACGGCTTGTCGGCCATCTGGTCGAGATCGTTGCGCGGGCCGGACAGGCCCAGCCAGATGCGGCCGCCGGCGCCGCGCACCAGGTTGTCCGGATAGCCGGGCAGGTTATCGAGCAGCACCTGCGCCTGCGGCGACGCCACCCGCACGTCCAGTCCGGCGGCGTCGACGGCGATCTTCCAGACCCGGTACTTGCCGCTCTCGCTGACGTACAGCCAGCGCTGGTCGGAGCTCAGCAACACGCCGTTGGAAAAGCTCAGGCCGCCGGCCAGCACCCGCGTGGCCTTGCTGGCGGGATCGTATTCCAGCACGCGCCCGGTCGACGATTGTTCCAGCACGTCCAGCATGGCCGCCTCCATCGTGTCGCGCTGGACCGGGCCGAAGCGCTGCGAAGCGTCGCTGAAGTAGATCTTGCCGTTGGCCGCCACCGCCACGCCGTCGGCGAAGCGGATCGCTTCGCCGCCGACCCGGTCCGCCAGCACGCTGACGCTGCGGTCCGGCGCCACCGACAGCAAGCCCTTGACGGCGTCGGCCACGATCAGGTTGCCGGCGCCGTCGAAGTCCAGGCCCAGCGGCCGGCCGCCGGTGTCGGCATAGGTTTCCAGCGCCGCGCCGTCGGCCCGCATGCGCAGGATCTTGCCGCTGAGGACGCCGGTGTAGAGCTTGCCGTCGGGTCCGGCCAACACATGCTCGGGCCCCACTTCGCCGCCCAGCGCAATCTGCCGCGCGCCAGCCAGGCGCTGGTTGGCCGCATGCATGCCCGTGTAGCCGGGCGGCGTGGGCGCGCTCCAGCTGACCGGTTCGATGGGCACCGGCCACAGGCCGAGATAAGCGGCGACGATCAATGCGGCAAACATGGACACCTTGGCGATTTTTTTCATCATGCGCCCAGTCTACGCAATCTTGATGCAGAATGGCAAAGCCAGTTTCACCCCACCAGAGGATGCCGATGAAAACCGTAGTCGCCCTGAGTACCCTCGCTATCGCGTTGGCCGTCGCCGCGCCGCTCGCCCACGCCCAGGGCGCGGCCGCCGCCGACCCGATCGCCACCCTGGTCGGCCAGCTCGACCTGGAAAAATACAAGGCCACCATCAAGAGCCTGACGCGCTTCGGCGACCGCCGCCAGGGCACCGAGCGCAACCGCCAGGCGCTGGACTGGATCGAGGCCCAGCTCAAGTCCTACGGCTGCAGCAACACCGAACGCCTGCAATACCAGTACACCCAGCCGGCGCCGGACGCGCCCGCGGCCAGGCGCGCGCCGGGTATTCCCAGCGGCGGCGCCGGCGGCCCCGCCGGCCAGGGCGGCAGCACCTTGTTCGGCAACCGCGCGGCGATCGGCGTCAACACCGATCCGCTGCGCCAGCCCGATGCAACACTGCGCGCGCTGAACGCCGAGCAGACGCCGGTCGGCACCTCGCTGCGCGAGAACGTTTATTGCACCAAGGTCGGCAGCACGCATCCGGAGGAAATGTACATCGTCAGCGCCCACATGGACGGCATCGGCTTCGGCGAGGCCGCCAACGACGACGGCTCCGGCACCGCGCTGGTGATGGAGCTGGCGCGCATCTTCAGCGCGCCCGGCGTGCGGACCGAACGCTCGATCCGCTTCGCGCTGTGGAACAACGAGGAGACCGGCTTGAACGGCGCCACCGCCTACGCCATGCAGCGCAAGGAGATGCAGGGCATCGAATCGCCCAAGGGCTCGGGCAAGTATCCCGAGCCGAAATGGCTGGGCCTGATCCAGCACGACATGATGTTGTGGGACCACGGCATGCCGATCGCCAAACTGGACGCGGCCGGCAAGCCGGTGCTGGACGCCAAGGGCCAGCCGCTCTACGTGTCGCCGCCGGCGCAGCGGCGCGAGGCCGACGTCAACATCGAGTACCAGTCGGTGTCGCAGCAGGCGGAAGGATCGGCGCGGCTGGCCTGGGCCATGCGCGCGGCCAACGACAAGTACGCCAGCCACTACCCGGCCGCCGTCGGCTTCCACATGACCAATACCGACTCGACGCCGTTCATGGACCTGGTGCCGGCGATCTCGCTGCGCGAGAACGAGCGCGGCCAGCAGATCGGCGCCGGCTGGAATCCCAACTGGCACCAGCCGACCGACGTCTACGCCGCCTATTCCGACCTGGACTTCCTGCTGGGCCTGAACGCGGCGCAGACCACGCTGGCCGGCGTGGCCAAGCTGGCCGGCGCCGGCCTCAAACCGTAAGGCCTGCGGCTTCAGCCTCCAGTAGCGACCGCGGCGCGCGCCAGCGCCGGTTGCGCGGCGATCGCCTGCAGCACGATGTCGTGCAGACGCTGGGCCGGCGCGCCCAGCTCGTCCGCGCCGCGATGCAGGCGCAGGCCGATCACCGGCAGCGGCGGCAGGCCGGGCTGCTCCAGCGCGCGCAGGGCCGGCGGCAGGCCGAGCTGGGTGCGCACCGTCACCCCCAGCCCGGCCGCCACCGCCGCCCACACGCCGCCCAGGCTGGGGCTGCTGAAGGCGATGCGCCACGCGATGCCGGCCCGGTCCAGCGCCTGCAGCGCGGCCGAGCGCATCATGCAGGGCGCGTCCATCATCACCAGCGGCAAGGGCTCGCCGTGCCCGCTCCAGGCCGGCCAGGCGGCGCCATCGACCGCGCCGACGCCGGCCGCGGCTATCCAGCGCATCGGCAGGCGCGCCAGTTCCGGCGTGCGCGCCACGGCCGGCGACGCCAGCGCCGGATCGCTCCAGGCCAGCGCCAGCTCCAGCCGCCCGGCCGCCATCTGCGCCATCAGGTCGGCATTGCGCGCCACGCAGGCTTCGATGCGCAGCCTGGGATGGACGCGGGCGAAGCGGCCCAGCACTTCGGTCAGGATGTGCTCGCCGAAATCCTCCTGCATGCCCAGCCGCACGCTGCCGGCCAGCTCGGCGCCGCGCACGGCGCCGGCCGCCTCGTCGTTGAGCTCCAACAGCCGGCGCGCGTAGCCCAGCAGCGATTCGCCGGCCGAGGTGGTCACCATGCCGCGCCCTTCCTTGCGCAACACCGGCATGCCCAGCTGCTGCTCCAGTTTCTTCAGCTGGGCGCTGACGGCCGAGGTGGACCGCCCCAGCCGGTCGGCCGCCTTGGCGAAGCTGCCCAGGTCGACGCCGGTGACAAAGGTGCGCAGCACATCGAGGTCAAAAGTAATTCGTCGCATAACCATCCCGATTTATCGAACCATCCATCAAAATATTCCTGATTTTCAGGATCAAAATAGCCCTGTATCGTGGACCTGTCAATCACCCAACCGGAGGCCGTCATGCCCATGAGTCGCATTTCTCTACTGAAAGGAAAATCGCCCGAGTACCTGGCCGCGCTGTCGCACAGCCTGCACCGCGCCATGGTCGAGGCCTTCAACGTGCCGCAACAAGACCGTTTCCAGCTCATCCAGCAACACGAAGCGCATGAACTGGTCTTCGACCGCGACTACGAAAGTCCGGCCGGCCCGCGCTCCGACGACTTCGTGCTGATCAACATCACCACCGGCAAGCCGCGCAGCACCGAAATGAAGCAAGCCTTCTACCGCCGCCTGGTGGAACTGCTGGCCGAAGCGCCGGGCCTGCGGCCGCGGGATGTGATGGTGGTACTGTCCAGCTCGCAAGGCGACGACTGGTCGTTCAGCGGCGGCGCCCCGGCCGCCAGCCTGTGGAGGCCGGCATGATCGCGATGCAATACAGCTTCAGCCTGCCGGCCGACTACGACATGGCCATCGTGCGCGAACGCATCGGCAGCAAAGGGCCGCTGCTGGACCAGCTGCCGCACCTGGCCTTCAAAGCCTATCTGTACGCCGAGCGCGGCGACTCGCAGGAAAACCTGTACGCGCCCTTCTACCTGTGGCACAGCGAAGAAGGCATGCACGACTTCCTCAACGGTCCCGCTTTCGCCGGCGTGGCGCAAGCCTTCGGCTGGCCGTCGGTGCGCAGCTGGACGCCGTGGCACGCCAGCGTCGGCCAGGCGGTGCGGCAAGCGCGCCACGCCACCCGCAGCGTCGAGGCGATCGCGCCCCACAGCGACCTGGCGCAGCTGCGCCGGCGCGAAGAGCAGCACGCGCGCCACGCCCTGGAGTGCGGCGCGCTGGCGGTGGTGATCGGCTTCGAGCCGGGCAACTGGAGCATCGTGCGCCTGTGCCTGTGGCGCGGGGAACCGGCGCTGCCGCCGCTGCAGCACGAACAGCGCTACCGGGTCGGCCACGTGTCGGCGCCGGGACGGGACTAGCGCAGCAGTAGCAGCGCGCCGCGCGGCTGGGCGTTGGCCTGGGCCAGCATCGAGGCGCCGGCCTGGCGCAGGATGCTGGCGCGGGTCAGCAGCGCCGTCTCGCTGGCGTAGTCGGTGTCGCGGATGCGCGAACGCGCCGCCGCCAGGTTGTTGGCGCCGCTTTCGGCGTTGCCGGCCGCCGCCGCCAGCCGGTTGCTGGCCGCGCCCAGCAGGGCGCGGATGCTGCTCACCTCGTCGATCTTGCCGTCGTAGTAGGCCAGCGCGTCGGACGCGCCGACGTGGTTGCTCAGGTCCTGCACCGGTTCGCCGCCGCTATACACATCCTGCTGCACCACCTCCGGCGGCCCGACCACGACCGAGGTCTGCCTGCCGGCGCTCAGTCCCGCCGCCGCCGGATTGGCGCCGGTAATCGACATCGAGTGCGGGCCCGGCCGCACGGCCTCGGTCACGGTGACCGTGCCCTTGTTCGCCCCCACGGCCAGGCCCAGCGAGCCAGCGCTGCCGGGGTTGGATTCGGAGATGACGATATCGCGGCCGTCGGCGGCGCTGAGCGTCAGTGTGCCGCCGACCGCGCTGGCCGTCACGCCGCTGGCGCCGGATGCCGCGCTGATGGCGCCGGCGGCGCTGGCCGCCCGGATCGCGGCGGTGTTGCCGGCGATGGCGCCGATGTTGACGCCGTTGATGGAAAAACTGGCCGCCGCCAGCGCGCCGTTGGCGCCGACCGCGCCGGCCACCGTGGTGGCGGCGCTGGCCGTCACATTGCGCACATTGGCGCCGTTGATCGCGGCCGCCACCGCAAAGGCGCTGCCGGCGCTCTGTCCCGGCTGCGCCCCGGCCGCCGACGCGCCCACCGCCACGCCGTTGATGACCAGATCGCCATTGCCGATCGCCGCCACCACCGCCGTGCCAACCGCCGTGACCTGCTCCGGCGCGACACTGACATTTGCCTTGTTGGTGCCGATCGGCGCCAACGCGTGCGGAATGGCCAGCGCCAGCGTCTGGTTGGCCTCGGCGCCGACCTGCAACTGCTGCGAGAACGTCCCGTCGAGCAAGCTCAGGTTGTTAAAGCGGGCGCCGGCGACGATGTCCACATTGGACGCGACCAGCGCGCTCACCTCGTTCTGGATGGCGGCGCGGTCGGTCTTGCTGTTGCTGTCGTTGGCGGCCTGCACCGCCAGCTCGCGCATGCGCTGGAAATTTTCCAGCAGTTGGCCGGCCGCGCCATCGGCCACCTGGATCAGGGAAATGCCGTCGTTGATGTTTTGCCGCGCCTGGTGCAAGCCTTTGATGCCGGCGGTCATGCGCTCGCTGATGGCCAGCCCGGCGGCGTCGTCGCGCGCCGAGTTGATGCGCTGGCCGCTGGAGAGTTTTTGCAGGCGCACAGCCATGTCCTCGCCCGCCAGCGCATAGCTGCGCTGGGCGTTCAGTGCGGACAGGTTGGTGTTGATCTGCATGCCGTATGCTCTCGATGCCGCCACGGAATGACGGTTGTCGATAATCTAACGGCAAGAATCGGCGCGACTTGAGCTGCCGCACGGCAAAAATTTAACTGGGCAACAGTTCCAAGCGTTCGCGGGCCTGGGCCAGTTGGGCGCCGTCCATGCGGGCGGCGGTGTTTTTCAGATAACGTCCGGCGGCCGCATAGCCGCTGCGCTCGGCCATCGCCAGCCACATCCAGGCTTGCGCCAGATCGGCGCGCACGCCCTGGCCGACCATGAACATCAGCCCCAGGTTGAACTGCGCGCGCGCATGGCCCTGGCCGGCGGCCCTCAGATACCAGTGGTGCGCCTGGGCGTAGTCCTGCGCCAGCCCCTGGCCGTTGTCGAAGCGCAGGCCCAGCGTGAACTGCGCCAGCGCGTGCCCCTGCCCGGCGGCCTTGGCGTACCAGCCGTTGGCCTGGGCGCAATCGGGTTGCGGACCGTCGTCCTTGTCGAACAGCAGGCCCAGGTTGTACTGGGCCGCCGCGTAGTCCTGCTCGGCGGCGCGGCGATACCAGGCCATGGCCTTGCGGTCGTCGCGCGGCACGCCGCGTCCCGTTTCATAGCGCAGGCCGAGGTCGAACTGCGCCCGCAGATGCCCCTGGTCGGCCGCCTTGCGGTACCAGAAGATCGCCTCCTGGTGATCCTGCACCACGCCGTGGCCGGCGTCGTACAGCATGCCCAGGTGGTATTGCGCGCCGGGATAGCCCTGCTCGGCCGCCTTGCGGTACCAGAACTGCGCCTGCTCGTAGTCCTGCGCCACGCCCTGGCCGTGGTCGTAGCGCAGGCCCAGATTGTTCTGCGCCGCCGCGTGCCCCTGCTCGGCCGCCTTGCGATACCAGTCCAGCGCCTTCTGCTCGTCGCGCGGCACGCCCTGGCCGTTGTCGTAGATCAGGCCCAGGTTGAACTGCGAGCTGGCGTGGTCCTGCTCGGCCGCGCGGCGGTACCACAGGATGGCCTTCTGGCTGTCCTGGGCGATGCCGTCGCCCTTGTCGAAGCGCAGCGCCAGGTTGAACTGCGCCGGCGCGTAGCCCTGGTCGGCCGCCTTGCGGTACCAGGACATCGCCTGGCCCACGTCCTGCGGCACGCCCTGGCCGTTGTCGTAGCGCAGGCCGAGGTTGAACTGCGCGCGCGGATAGCCCTGCTCGGCCGCCTTGCGGTACCAGGCGATGGCTTGTTTGAAATCCTGCGGCACGCCCTTGCCGGTGTCGTACATCATGCCGAGATTGTTTTGCGCGCCGGCGTCGCCCTGGTCGGCCGCCTTGCTGAACCAGTGCATGGCCTTGTGGGTGTCGGCGTCCAGGCCCTGGCCCTTGGCGTACAGCCAGCCCAGGTTGTACTGCGCGGCGGCGTAGCCCTGCTCGGCCGCCAGCTGGTACCACGCGGCCGCTTCCTGGTAACTCTGCTCGACGCCCTGGCCCTTCTGGTACATCACGCCCAGGTTGTACTGCGCGTGTTCCAGGCCGGACTGCGCGGCCTGGCGATACCAGACCACCGCCAGCTCGTAGCTCTGCGCCACGCCCTGGCCGTTGAAATACATGAAGCCCAGGCTGTGCTGGGCATTCGCCACGCCACGCTCGGCCAGCCCCTTGACGCGCAAGAACTCGGCGGTGTAAGTGCTGCCGTGATTGGCGTCTGCTTCGTTGGGGCCGTATTTCGTCATGCTGTTCTTCTATGCTGCGTCAGGCCTGGATCGCGACCATTGCCGGTTGGGTGTCTAGGTTGGGAACCACGTGCAGCACATGGGCCGAAGGCATCGCCGTCAGGCGGCCCTGGTCCTGCAGCACGTCCATGAAGCTGGCCAGCGAAATCGGGCGGTGGTACAGATAGCCCTGCATCGTGGTGCAGCCGTTCGCTTGCAGGTAGCGCGCCTGCACCTCGGTCTCCACGCCCTCGGCCACCAGGTGCAGGCCGAGGCCGCGCGCGATCGAGATGATCGCCAGGATCACCGGGTAGTGGCCGTTCTCGTCGTGGATCTCCTTGACGAAGGACTGGTCGATCTTGATCGTGTGGATCGGGAAGCGGTGCAGATACGACAGCGACGAATAGCCGGTGCCGAAATCGTCGATCGCCACCGACACGCCCAGCTGGCACAACTTGTTGAGCTGCTCGATCGCGTACTGCGGATTGCGGATGCAGATGTTCTCGGTGATCTCGACTTCGATCTGCGCCGGCGAAATGCCGTAGCGCGTCAACGCGCCGCGCATCTTCTCGAAGAAGTCGCCGCGGTCCAGGTATTGCGGCGACAGGTTCAGCGACAGGCGGATCGCCTCGCCGCCGGCCGCGTTCCATTGCAGCAGGTCGCGGCACAGCGCGCCCAGCATCCAGTCGGAGATCGGCAGCATCAGGCCATTCTCTTCGGCGAACGGCAGGAACTCGCCGGCCGAAAGCAAGCCGCGCTGCGGATGGTTCCAGCGCATCAGGCCTTCGGCGCCGATGATGCGGCCGCTGGCGACGTCGACCTGCGGCTGGTAATACATTTCCAGCTCGTTCAGCTCGAGCGCCTTGCGCAGGCTCTGCTCCAGCGCGATCTTCTGGTGCGACACGTCCAGCATCGAGTTGTGATAGAAGCTGTGGCCGTTCTTGCCCAGCGCCTTGACCTGGTACATGGCGATGTCGGCGTGGCGCAGCAGCTCGTCGATGGTCTCGCCGTCGCCCGGATAGATGGCGATGCCGATCGAGGCCGAGATGTGCACCTCGTGGCCATCGAGGTCGAACGGCTTGTGCAGGCTTTCGAGGAATTTGTCGGCGATGGCCTTGGCGTCCTGGCGGTCGCGCAGCTCCGGCAGCACGATGGTGAATTCGTCGCCGCCCTGGCGCGCCAGCGTGTCGCCGCGGCGCAGGCAATCCTTGAGGCGGGTGGCCACCTGCTGCAGCAGCTCGTCGCCCTTGACGTGGCCCAGCGTGTCGTTGACCAGCTTGAAGCGGTCGAGGTCGACGAACATCACGGCCAGCTCGGTCAGTTTGCGCTTGGCCTGGATCACGGCCAGGCCCAGGCGGTCCTTGAACAGCATGCGGTTGGGCAGATCGGTCAGGATGTCGTGGTAGGCCTGGTAGGAGATCACTTCCTCGGCGCGCTTGCGGTCGGTGATGTCGCGCGCCACGCCGTAGGTGCCGAAGAACTCGTGCTTTTTGACCTCGTGGTCGGGGATGTGCATGCCGATCGCGTTGAGCGAAATCGTCATCAGCGTGTTGTTGAAGGTGCGCTCGATGCCGCTGCCGGTGTTGCACTTGAGGCGCAGCTCGACGTTGCGCGAGGCCCGTTCGTCGACCCGGCGCTCGTTGAAGGCGTAGCGCGCGCGCTCCTGGTCTTCGTCGTGCACCAGCACCGAGTAGTGGCGGCCGATCAGCTCTTCGCGGGTAAAGCCCAGCAGCTGCTGCACGCGGTCGTTGACGAAGGTGAACTTGCCTTCGTGGTTCAGGGTGTAGATGATGTCCGGCGAGCTGTCCACCAGGTAGCGGTACATCTTCTCCGAGTTCTCCAGCTTGGAGGCGATGCGCTCGTTGTCGATCGCCAGGCGGCGCTTTTGCAGCGCGTTCTCCACCGTCTTGAGCAGCTCCTCGCGGCTGTAGGGCTTGCGCAGGTAGTCGTAGGCGCCGCGCTTCAACGCGCCGATCGCCGCCTCGATGCCGACATCGCCGCTCATGACGATGACGTCGCCGTCGATCTCCTTGGCGTTGATGAAGTCCATGATCTCGTGGCCGCTCATGTCCGGCAGCCGCAGGTCGAGCAGGATCAGGTCGAATTTCAGCCTGGTCAGCTGGGCCAGCGCCTCGCTGCCGCAGGTCGCCGTCACCAGGTGGTAGTCGCGGTCGCGCAGCAGTTCGTACAAGGATGACAGCAAACGCGGCTCGTCGTCTACGAGCAGGATGCGCGGGCAGTTGTCGGTGGAGAGGGCGACGGGGGCGTGGTCGTCCGCGGTGACAGCGGTTAGGCTGGCTGGGTTCAGGTTCATCATGGCCTTAAACTGAATCCATCGCCCGCGTTTGCACGCCGGCGACTTGACTGGTGCTGCCACGGGCGGGCAGCAGGATTTCGAAGGTGGTACCCGTCTTACCGGAGCGGCAGGTGATCAGGCCCTGCATTTTCTTCACCAGGCTGTGGACGATGGACAGGCCCAGGCCGTGGTGCGCGCCTTCCTTGGTGCTGCGCACCGCGGAGAACAGATTGGCCAGCACCTCGGCCGACAGCCCGGGACCGGTGTCGCTGACCACCAGTTCCAGGTAAAGCTTGCGTTCGCGGTTGACGTGACCGCGGTTCGAGATTTCGATCTTGCCGCCGTCGGCCAGGGCTTCGACGGCGTTCTTGATCAGGTTGACCAGTATCTGCTTGAGCAGGTCGGCGTCGCCGTCGATCTCGGCCGGCTCCTCCTGCATGCGCACCACGATCTGCACCGAGGCCGGCACGAAGTCGGTGGCGCGGAACAGGCGCAGCACGTCGTCCACCACGCGCCCGACATCGGTCACGCGCGAGCTTTCGGTCGGCTGCAGGTCGGCCAGGCCGTTGATCAGTTGCCCGACCCGGTCGATCTCCTCGTTCAGGATCGACATCTCGCCCACCACCGGCTCGCGCTTGGCCAGCTTGCCGTCCAGCACCGACAGGTAGTTCTTGATGATCGACAGCGGGTTGTTCACCTCGTGCACCACGCGGCGCGAGGCTTCGCGGTATTCTTCGGCCACGTGGGCGATCTGGCGCCTGGTGTGACCGCGCTCGCTGATCGCCGTTTCCAGCGCGGCGGCGGCCTGGGTGCCGAACGATTGCAGGAAGCGCTCGCGCTTCTGGAAGCTGGCCATCTGCCACGCCGGCGCGCCGCCGATCAACACGCCCAGGCAGCGCTGGTTGGCCACCAGCGGCAGGCATACCATGGCCTCGCTGCCGAGGATGCGGAACAGCTGTTCCTCGGCCACGCTCAGCGCCTGCTGAGGGTTGCCCTCGCGGCTGACGAAGGTCAGCTTGCGCTGCGTCGCCGCCTCGGCCACCACGCCGCCCTTGTTCAGCGGGATGACCAATTCGGCCAGCCGCTGCTGCTGCTCGCCGGTGGCGGTGCCGTGCAGCGCGTGGCCGGTCGGATTCTCCAGCAGCACCACGGCGTTCTCAAAATCGAACAGGATGCGCGCCGAACGCGTCATCGCATCCAGCAGGCCGGCTTCGCCCTGCTGGCGCGCGAAGGTCTGGCCCATCTCGGACACCAGCACCATATTGCGCACTTCCTCGGACAGCCGCTGTTGCACCGGATCGACCATCGGCGCCGCATAGGCGCTCGGCGTCGGAATATCGTCGGCGCCGGCCAGGTCGATGCCCAGGTAGGCGGCCGACTTCTCCACCTGGCGGGCGGCGCTGCTGACGATCTGCTCCAGCTTCTCGGGGTCCAGGCCGCACAGGTGGCCGGCCTCCTCGATGGCTTGCCCCTGGTCTTCGTGGAAGCACAGCAGGTGCGCCAGGCGCACCACGCGGATCAGCGGATGGGCCGACTCCACGCGCGAAATCGGCTCGTGGTGATACAGCACGCTGTCGGCCAGGAAGGAATCGAGGTGCCAGCGTTCGATCAGCCAGGCGCCCGCTTCCGAGTGGGTGATTTGCAGGGTGCGCTGTTCGACCGCGCACAGGTCCTCGTCGTCGCGCGCCATGAAGTTGAACGCGTATTCCTTGGGCGCGGTGGCCAGCAGCGCCAGGCGGCCGACGTTGTGCAGCAGACCGGCCAGGTAGGCTTCCTCGACGTGCGGGTACTCCATCTGCTTGGCGATGTCGCGGGCGATGACGGCGGTGGTCAGCGAGCCTTTCCAGAAGCCGCGCAGGTCGGTGCTGCTCGAATGCGGGAAGCTGTTAAAGGTCTGGAACACGGATTCGCTGATGACCAGCGTCTTGATCATGTCGGTGCCCAGCGACACCAGCGACTGCTCCAGGCCGACCACGCGCGCGTTGCGGTGGTAGGCCGAGCTGTTGGCGACGGTCAGGATCTTGCTGGTCATCGCCGCATCCTTGGCGATCAGGGCGGCCAGCTCCGGCATGCCGGCGTCGTCGGCCTGCAAGTGCTCAATCAACTTAATGAGTATCTGCGGCATCGCCGGCAGACGGGCAATCAGCAGGCGATTGCGAATATCATGGTCAGGTTGATGCATCGTATCAAGCGTTGTCTGGGCCGGGTGCGTTGTGCAAAAATCGTGGAAAAAAATTACAACCAAAAAGTTATACTAACATAAAGTCTTGTAGTAACTTAACAGCAAGTAAGATTTCTTTCTAAACTAACTCAATTTCCTGCCGTTAATAATTATTGGCCCGGATGGCGTAGAAGCATGCTCCGGTAATAGCGCGACGTCAACCACAAAACGAGAGCAGAGGCACTAAATGCCATCTGTCCCGCGGCTAGCCACAGCGCGGAGTGTGATAAGAAGGGTGCGATCACCCCCGCCACCAGCGCGCCCAGCAGGGTGGTGGCGAAAGATTGGCAGGAAGCCACCGTTCCGCGGATGTGCGGGAACAAGTCCAATGCCAGCAAGGTCGCGCCCGGCGCGACCACCGACATGCCGAAGGTATAAAAGAACATCGGCGCCACCGACCACGGCAGCGCAGGCGGCAACAACAAGTGGTAGCAAAGGTTAAATATCGACGCCGCCAGCAGGAAACAAAAGCCAATACCAATCTGTCGCGAAAATGTCATCCTTCCGGCAATCCGGTTGGCCGCCAGCGCGCCGAGGAAAATCCCGCTCACCGACGGGATGAACAGCCAGCCGAACTGCGAGGCGCCCAGCCCCAGGTGCTGCGGCAGGAACACCGGCGCCGACGAGATGTACAGGAACAGGCCGGCGAAATTGAAGGCCACCACGCCGGACTTCATGTGGAACAGCGGCGAGCGCATGATCTCGCTGTAGTTACGCAGCAGGAAGTGCGGATTGAAGGGCTGACGCTTTTCTTTCGGCAGCGTCTCCGGCAGGCGCCGGTAGCAGTAGATGAACAGCAGCACGCTGTAGGCCAGCAGCGCCAGGAAGATCGCCCGCCAGTCGAACAGCGTGACCACCCAGCCGCCCAGGATGGGCGCGATGGCCGGCGCGATCGAGAAGATCATCGTCACCATCGACAGCAGCCGCGCGGCGGCGGCGTCGTGGTACAGGTCGCGGATGATGGCCCGCCCCACCACCACGCCGGCGCCGGACGACATGCCCTGCAGGATGCGGAACACCCACAGGTAGTGCACGTTGCTGGCGGCGGCGCAGCCCAGCGTGCCGATGGCGAACATCGCCAGCGACACCAGGATCACGTTGCGGCGGCCGAAGGCGTCCGACAGCGCGCCGTGCCACAGCACCATGCCGGCGAAGGACAACATGTAGAAGGTCAGGCTTTGCTGGACCTCGATCGGCGTGGCGTGAAGCGTGGCCTGGATATTCGGGAAGGCCGGCAGGTAGGCGTCGATCGAGAATGGCCCCAGCATCGACATCGCCGCCAGCGTGGCGGCCAGCGCGCCGGCGCTGAGGACTTTCATGTGCGACGGCGGCGGTTCCGGCACCTCCGCGACAGGATCCGGGGGAAGATAGTCTGGAGGTGTAGGGAACATGTGACGTGGTGCTTAGACTTCTTTAGGCTTGGCCGCTTCGCGGCGGTTGAAGCCCGCCACCATGTCGAAGCGGAACAGACGGCATTCCAGCGCGCCGTTGAAGAAAGGCGTCTTGCGCGATTCCTTCAAACGCAGCAGCTTGGGCAGGCCCAGGTCGGCCGTGAACAGGAACACCGTCCAGCCGGCGAAGCGCTGCTTCAAGGTGGTCGACAGCGCCGAGTAGAAGCTGCCCGCCAGTTCGTCTTCCGGCAGCGTGCTGTCGCCGCGCACGCCGATACGCTCGCCGTACGGCGGGTTGGTCAGCAGGATGCCCGGCTGCTCGGTCGGCGCCTTCACTTCCTGCGCCTCGATCTGCTTGAGCGGCACGTCGAACATGATGCCGGCGCACTTCAGGTTGTGGCGGGTCATCTCCACCATGTCGCCCGAGATGTCGGAGCCGAAGATGGTCGGCGACGCCGGCAGCGGATTGGCCTTGATCGAATTCTTCATCTCGTTCCACGGCGCCGGGTCGAAGTCGTTGAAGGCTTCGAAGGCGAAGCGGCGGCGCGCGCCCGGAGGAATGCCCTGCACCATCTGCGCCGCTTCGCACAGGATGGTGCCGGAGCCGCACATCGGGTCGAACAGCGGCATGCCCGGCTTCCAGCCCGACACGCGCAGCAGGCCGGCGGCCAGGTTCTCGCGCAATGGCGCGTCGCCGGTTTCCTCACGCCAGCCGCGCTTGAACAGCGCTTCGCCCGAGGTGTCGAGATAGATGATGAACTGGCGCGCGTCGAGGAAGCCGACGATGCGCATGTCCGGTTCCTTGGTGTTGACCGAAGGACGCTTGTCGAACTGGTCGCGGAAGCGGTCGCAGATCGCGTCCTTGATTTTCAGCGTGGTGAACTCCAGGCTTTTCAGCGGGGACTTCACGGCGGTGACGTCGACCCGGATGGTGTGGTCGTAGGTGAACCAGTCTTCCCACTGCTGCGCCAGCACCAAGTCGTAGATGTCGTTCTCGTTCTGGTAGCCGGTGACGGCCATGCGCATCAGCACGCGCGAAGCGATGCGCGAGTGCAGGTTGATGCGGTAGGAATCGAGCAGCTCGCCGGAGCAGTGCACGCCGCCCGGGACCTGGTTGTGCACCTTCAGGGTGGTGCTCAGCAGGGCGATTTCGCCCAGTTCTTCGGCCAGCGCCGCTTCCATGCCGCGTGGGCATGGGCAAAAATAGGATGCCATAGGTGTACCTTTTGTCCGTTAAAAAAACTATTTACTTCTGCATTGCTCTTTCCAGGAAGTCCAGGCGGTCCTGGCCCCAGAAACTTTCACCATCCAACACATACCACGGCGAGCCGAACACGCTGGCCGCCGTCGCGTCTTCCGTATTGCGGTCGTACTCGGCCTGCACGCTGGCCGTCTCCGACGATTTGATCAAGGCCTTGCCATCGAGGCCGCAGCTGCCGGCGATCTGCGCCAGCGTCTCTTCATCGCCGATATTCTTGTCCTCCGCCCACAGGCCGCGCATCACCGCGAACGACAGCGCCAGCGCCACGTCCACGCCGTGCGTCAGGCGCGCGGCGATCACCATGCGGTTGGCCAGGTCCGGCGACACCGGGAAAAACTTCGGCTGCACGTTCAGCGGAATGCCGAGGAACTCCGACCAGCGCGTCAGCTCGACCAGGCGGTAGGCTTGGCGCTGCGGTGCGCGCTTGGCCAGCGGCAGGCCGCCGGACAGGCCGAACACCTTGCCCAGGTCGACCGGGCGCACTTCAACCTGCACGCTGTGCTGGCGCGCCATGGCGACAAAGCGCTCGTGGCCCAGGTAGGTCCACGGCGAATGGGCGGCGAAAAAATACTGGCAGACTTTACTCATGACACTCCGATCAGAAGGGTTTGACGACAACCAGCAGCACGATCGCCAGCATCATAAACACCGGCATTTCATTGAAGACGCGATACCACTTGTGGCTGCGGGTGTTCACGCCCTTCTCGAACTTTTTCAGGATGCCGCCGCAGGCATGGTGATAACCGATCACCAGCACCACGAAGAACAGCTTGGCGTGCAGCCAGTGCGGCATCTGCGCGCCGTACTGCATCCACACCAGGATCACGCCGAACACCACCGCGAACACCGACAGCCACATCGAAAAACGATACAGCTTGCGCGCCATCGTCAGCAGGCGCTGGGTCGAGACCTCGTTGTTCTCCATCGACAGGTTGACGAAGATGCGCGGCAGGTAGAACACGCCCGACATCCAGGAGATCACGAAGAAAATGTGCAGCGCTTTAATCCAGAGCATATGTCTCCTTATTGACGGGTTTCGCCGTGACCGAACACGACGTACTTCAGCGAGGTCAAACCTTCCAAACCAACCGGGCCGCGCGCGTGCAGCTTGTCGTTGGAGATGCCGATCTCCGCGCCCAGGCCGTATTCGAAACCGTCGGCAAAGCGCGTCGACGCGTTGATCATCACCGACGCCGAATCGACTTCGCGCAGGAAGCGCATGGCGTCCGTGTGGTCTTCGGTGACGATGGCTTCCGTGTGCCTGGACGAGTAATGGTTGATGTGCTCCATCGCCTCGTCGATGCCGGCGACGATCTTCACCGACAGGATCGCGGCCAGGTACTCGGTCGACCAGTCTTCCTCGACGGCGGCCACCAGGTGCGGGTAGCCGGCGGCCGACAGGATCGCCAGCGCTTCCGGATCGGCGCGCAGCTCGACCTGCCTGGTCGCGTACATCTTGGCCAGTTCCGGCAGCACCGCCGGCGCGATCGCGCGCGCCACCAGCAGCGTTTCCATGGTGTTGCAGGTGCCGTAGCGGTGGCACTTGGCGTTGAACGCGATGTCCAGCGCCTTCTTCATGTCGGCCTTGGCGTCGATGTAGACATGACAGATGCCGTCCAGGTGCTTAATCATCGGCACCGTCGCCTCTTCGATCAGGCGCGCGATCAGGCCCTTGCCGCCGCGCGGCACGATCACGTCCACGTACTGCGGCATGGTGATCAGCGCGCCGACGGCGGCGCGGTCGGTGGTGTCGACCACTTGCACGCCATCGGCCGGCAGACCGGCGCCCAGCAGGCCTTCCGTGACCAGCTTGGCCAGCGCGCGGTTGCAGTGGATCGCTTCCGAGCCGCCGCGCAGGATGGTGGCGTTGCCGCTCTTGATGCACAGGCCGGCCGCGTCCACCGTCACGTTGGGACGGGATTCGTAGATGATGCCGATCACGCCCAGCGGCACCCGCATCTGGCCGATCTGCAAACCGGACGGACGGAACTTCAGGCCCGAGATTTCGCCGATAGGGTCGGGCAGCGCGACGATCTGGCGCAGGCCTTCCACCATCGTCGCGATGGCCTTGTCGGACAGCGCCAGGCGGTCCAGCATGGCCGGGGCCAGGCCGTTGGCGGCCGCCGCATCCATGTCGAGCTGATTGGCGGCGCGCAGTTGCGGCGCCTCGCGTTCGATCGCGTCGGCGATCAGCGTCAGCGCGCGGTTGCGGGTCGCGCTGTCGGCGCGGGCCATGGCGCGCGATGCCTTGCGCGCCTGCTGGCCCAGTTGTTCCATGTAGTGCTTGATATCCATAGCTATCCCTCAGTTCTTTAGAAACTGGCTCAAAATGCTCGCAGCTAGGCGTGGCGCCGAAGACAGTGCGTTAGCACGGCGAGGCGCCACAACGACGCTGCGGGCATTTTTAGCCAGTTTCCCTAACCGCGTGCGACTTTCAAGGCCAACTGCAGCATCGAGTCCCACGCGTCGCCGGCGTGCGCTTTGGCGCGCAAGCCCTTGATCATCTTGTCGACCTGCGCCGCGTCCCGCATCGCCGCTTCCAATACAGGCAGCGAAATGCGGCGCAGCGCCGGCTCCATCATGCGTTCCTTCGGTCCCCAGATACGATGCTCCTTGAGCAGCGCACCCAGCGGACGGCCCTGCGCCATGCCCGCCTTCAGCTTGAGCAGCGTGCGGATCTCTTCCGACACGGCCCACAGCACCAGCGGCAGCGCTTCGCCCTCGCCCTTCAAGCCTTCCAGCATGCGCACCAGACGCGCCGGATCGCCCGACAGCATCGCTTCACTGAGCTTGAACACGTCGTAACGCGCCACGTTCAGCACCGCATCGTGCACCTGCTCGTAGGTCAGCTTGCCCGGCTCGTGCAGCAAGGCCAACTTCTGTATCTCCTGATGGGCCGCAAGCAGATTGCCTTCAACGCGATCGGCGATGAAATCGATGCTCTGTCTGTCCGCGCTTTGCCCTTGTGCGGCAAGGCGCTGGCCTATCCAATTGGGTAACTGCGCCCGTTCAATCTGGGGGATGTCGATATACACCGCCGCCTGCTGCAGACTGGCGACCCAGGCCGCCTTCTGCGTCTGCCAGTCCAGCTTGGGCAGCGTGATCAGGGTCAGGTTGTCCGGACTCAGATCTTTCACATAATTCTGCAGCGCCGCGCCGCCATCCTTGCCCGGCTTACCGGTCGGGATGCGCAGCTCGATCAGCTTCTTGTCGCCGAACAGCGACAGCGCCTGGTTGGACGCCAGCAGCTCGCCCCACTTGAAGCTGCGCTCCACGGTCAGCACATCGCGCTCGGAATAGCCTTGCGCGCGCGCCGTCTTGCGGATCTTGTCGGCCGCTTCCAGCGCCAGCAGATGCTCGTCGCTGGTGATCACGTACAGCTGGGACAGCGACTTCGTCAAATGGCCGTCCAGCGCTTCTAACCGCAGTTGCATCGCGCGTCCTTACTGGCCGAGGGCCGGCCGCGGCGGCGGCAGCGACACCTGCAGCGGCTTGATGGCCGCGATACGGCGCATCATCTGCTGTACCAGGTCGGTCTGCATATCCTTGTACAGCAGCGCCTCTTCCTGTTCCTTCGCCAGCAACTGGGTTTCGTTGAAGTCGATCGGGCGGGTCAGCAGGATCTGGGTGCTGCCCAGCAGCTCCTTGCCCTGCTTGTCCAGCACGCGGAACACGATGTTGTACGACAGCAGATACTGGCTCACGCGGCCGTTGCGGTTCAGCGTCAGGATGGTCTTGGAACGGGTTTTCTCGGGGTCGGACAGCACCTCGATCACGCCGTCCGCATCCTTGGCCGCGCTGACCACGGTGGTGCCGCCGTTGGCGCGGATGTTGCGCTTCAAATCGATCGCCAACGGCGACGCTTCCGGCAGTCCGACGTACATCGACGGGAACGGCAGCGTGTAGTGGCCGCCGTCGCCGCGCAGATGGAAGCCGCAGGCCGACACGGTCAGCGCCACGGCCAGCACGGCGGCGCCCAGGCGGCCGCGCCGGAACAACTCGGAAGTAGTAAGCATGTGCTATCCAGTTAAACCACGATGTTGATCAATTTGCCCGGCACCACGATGATCTTCTTCGGCGTGCCTTCGATGAACTTCTGCACCGCTTCGTTGGCCAGTGCCGCCGCTTCGATGCTCGCCTTGTCGGCGCCCTTGGCCACGACCACGCTGCCGCGCAGCTTGCCGTTCACCTGGATCATCATTTCGATCTCGGACTGCTCCAGCGCCGTCGGGTCCACCTGCGGCCACTGCACGTTGAGGATGTCGCCGTGCGCCTTGGCGTAGCCCAGTTCTTCCCACAGCACGTGGGTGATGTGCGGAGCGACCGGGTTCAGCAGGCGCAGGAAGATCGCGTAGCCTTCCGCCAGCGACGCGGCATCCGCCTCCTTGGCCGATTCCAGCGTGTTGAGCATCTTCATGCAGGCCGATACCACGGTGTTGTACTGGATGCGCTTGATGTCGTAGTCGGCCTGCTGCAGCACCTTGTGCAGCTCGCGGCGCAGGGCTTTGCCGGCGTCGGTGGTGGCGACTGCGGTCAGCGGCGCGCCGGCGGCGGCGATCGCTTCGCGCTGCGCGTAGCCGAAGGCCCACACGCGGCGCAGGAAGCGGTTGGCGCCTTCGACGCCGCTGCCCGACCATTCCAGCGTCTGCTCAGGAGGCGATGCGAACATCGTGAACAGGCGCGCGGTGTCGGCGCCGTACTGGTCGATCTGCGCGGCCGGGTCGATGCCGTTGTTCTTCGACTTCGACATCTTCTCGGTGCCGCCGATGTTGACCGGATTGCCGTCGGCCTTGGAGGTCGCGCCTTGCGGGCGGCCCTTGTCGTCCAGCGTCAGGTCGACGTCGGCCGGGTTGAACCAGGTCTTCTTGCCGGCCGCGTCTTCGCGGAAGTAGGTCTCGTTGAGCACCATGCCCTGGGTCAGCAGGTTGACGAACGGCTCGTCGAACTTGACCAGGCCGAAGTCGCGCATGATCTTGGTCCAGAAGCGCGCGTACAGCAGGTGCATGACGGCGTGTTCGATGCCGCCGATGTACTGGTCCATCGGCATCCAGTAGTCATTGCGCTCGTCGACCATCGCCTTGTCGGCGCCCGGCGAGGTATAGCGCATGTAGTACCACGACGAATCGACGAAGGTGTCCATCGTATCGGTTTCGCGGCGCGCAGGCTTGCCGCACTGCGGGCAGTCGCACTTGAGGAAGGCTTCGTATTTGTTGAGCGGGTTGCCGGTACCATCGGGTACGCAGTCTTCCGGCAGCACCACCGGCAGGTCTTTTTCCGGCACCGGCACCACGCCGCAATCGCCGCAGTGGATCATCGGGATCGGCGTGCCCCAGTAGCGCTGGCGCGAGATGCCCCAGTCGCGCAGGCGGAAGGTGATCTTCTTCTCGCCCAGGCCCTTGGCGGCCATGTCGGCGGCCACGGCTTCGACGGCTTCGGCGTAACGCAGGCCGTCGTACTTGCCGGAGTTGGTGACGATGGAGATGTCCTTGTCGCCGTACCATTCCTGCCAGGCTTCGGTGGAGAACTCCTTACCTTCGGCGGTGATGACCTGCTTGATCGGCAAGTTGTATTTTTTGGCGAAGGCGAAATCGCGTTCGTCGTGCGCAGGCACGCCCATGACGGCGCCGTCGCCGTAGGTGATCAGCACGTAGTTGCCGACCCAGACTTCGACCTGCTCGCCGGTCAGCGGATGGGTGACGAACAGGCCGGTCGGCATGCCCTTCTTCTCCATCGTCGCCATGTCGGCCTCGATCACGGAGCCCAGCTTGCACTCGGCGTTGAAGGCGGCCAGCGCCGGATTGGTCTGCGCGGCGTGGATCGCCAGCGGGTGCTCGGCGGCCACGGCGCAGAAGGTCACGCCCATGATGGTGTCCGGACGGGTGGTGAAGACGTACATCTTGCCGTCCTGGATCAACTCGCCGTCGGCGCCCTTGATCTGGTGCGGGAAGGCGAAGCGCACGCCGGTCGATTTGCCGATCCAGTTGGTCTGCATGGTGCGCACGCGCTCAGGCCAGCCTGGCAGCTTGTCGTCGACGTAGGCCAGCAGCTCGTCGGCGTAGTCGGTGATGCGGGCGTAGTACATCGGGATTTCGCGCTTTTCGATCAGCGCGCCGGAACGCCAGCCGCGGCCGTCGACCACCTGCTCGTTGGCCAACACGGTCTGGTCGATCGGATCCCAGTTCACGGTGCCGGTCTTCTTGTAGATGATGCCTTTTTCCAGCATCTTCAGGAACATCCACTGGTTCCACTTGTAGTATTCCGGCTTGCACGCGGTCATTTCACGCGACCAGTCGATCGCCAGGCCCATCGACTCCATCTGTTCGCGCATGTGGGCGATGTTGGAATAGGTCCACTGCGCCGGCGGCACGTTGTTGGCCATCGCCGCGTTTTCCGCCGGCATGCCGAACGCATCCCAGCCCATCGGCATCAGCACGTTGTAGCCGTTCATGCGCAGGTAGCGGTACATCACATCATTGATCGTATAGTTGCGGACGTGGCCCATATGCAGCTTGCCCGATGGGTAAGGCAGCATCGAACAGGCGTAATACTTCCCTTTCGGGAAACGCGGGTCGTGCTCGACGGCTTTGTAGGCGTCGATGGCTTTCCAGTGGGATTGAGCGGCTTTTTCTACGTCAGCGGGACTATATTTATCTTGCATGATGGTGTGCGGCCAATAAGTGTATATGAACCGGACATTATAACCCAGGGGGTCAAGTCTGACATTCGGACACGGCCTCTGCTGCACTGCGGAAGAGCTCGTGTCCGAATGTCAGACTTGACCCCCGGGGTATACTGGGCGGATGTATTATCGCGAATATCCTCCCCATCCGGCGCTGGCCGCGCATGTCGAGTGCATGTGGGCCGCCTGCGCGCCGGGCGGCGCCCATACGCACCGGGTGCTGCCGGATAACTGCGTCGATATTCTCTGGCAGGACGGCGGCCGGCCCGGCTTCGCGGTCGGCATGATGAGCAGCGCCATCCTGGTCGCCAGCGGCGCGCCGCTGCGGACGGTGGCGGTGCGCTTCAAGCCCGGCGCGGCGGGCGCCTTCCTGGCCGCGCCGCTGCACGCGCTGACCGACCAGCGGGCCGATATCGACCAGCTGTGGGACCGCGGCGATGCCGACCGGCTGGCCGATGCGCTGTGGACCTGCGAGCTGTCGGACCGCGAGCGGATCGCCCTGATCGAGCATCAGCTGTTGCTGCGGCTGCGCGCGGCCGGCGCCGGCCAGCCGGGCGATCCGGGCGATGGGCTGGTCCGCCGCGCCCTGGCCGCGCTGGACGCCAGCGGCGGCGCGTTGCGCATCGAGCAGCTGGCGGCGCAGCTGGGCGTGTCGCGCCAGCACCTGGCGGCGCTGTTCCGCGCGCGGGTCGGACTGTCACCCAAGCTGTATGCGCGCATCTGCCGCTTTCGCCGCGCCACGGCCGCGCTCAAGGCCACACCCTCGCCGGACTGGGCGCAACTGGCTTTGGCCTGCGGCTATTTCGACCAGTCGCACCTGATCCACGATTTCCAGGAATTCGCCGGCAGCGCGCCCGAGCGCTTCCTGTTGGCGGCCTAGCTTCCATTTTTACAATCGCACCCGCCGCCATTGTGCCAAGATGATGTTTTCAACATCTATGTGGAGACAAGCATGATCAAGGGATTACGCACCGTGGCCTACCCGGTCACCGATCTGGCGGCCGCCAAGGCCTGGTACAGCAAGGTATTCGATACGGCGCCCTATTTCGACCAGCCGTTCTACGTCGGCTTCAACATCGGCGGTTTCGAGCTGGGCCTGATCCCGGACGGCAAGCCGGGCCGGACCGGCAGCATGGTCTACTGGGGCGTCGACGATATCGCCGCCGAAGTCGAGCGCATCGTCGCGCTGGGCGCCACCGTGCACGGCGCCATCCAGGACGTCGGCGAGAACATCCAGACGGTCGAACTGGCCGATCCGTTCGGTAATTTGCTTTGCCTGATCGACAACCCGCACTTCGACTTGAAAGCGGTGCGCTAGCGGTTGTGGCAGAATACGCGGCTTGAAAAATGAAAGAGGTCGTCCCATGTCCCGTCGCAATGCCAACCTGATCAAGTCGCCCGAGCAAATCGTCCTGGCGCGCGTCGCCGCCCAGCTGGCGGCCGACGTGCTGACCATGATCGCGCCGCACGTCAAGGCGGGCGTCAGCACGGCCTACCTCGACCAGCTGTGCAACGACTACATCGTCAACGTGCAGCAGGCGATCCCGGCCAACGTCGGCTACGGCGGCTTCCCGGCCACCGTGTGCAGCTCGGTCAACCATGTGGTGTGCCACGGCATTCCGGCGGAAGACCACATCCTCAAGGACGGCGATATCATCAACATCGACGTCGCCGTCATCCGCGACGGCTGGCATGGCGACACCAGCCGCATGTACTACGTCGGCGAGCCGTCGAAGTCGGCGCGCAAGCTGGTCGAGACCACCTATTCGGCGATGTGGGCCGGCATCCGCGCCGTCAAGCCGCGCGCCACCCTGGGCGACGTCGGCTTCGCGATCCAGACCATCGCCGAGAAGGCCGGCTACAGCGTGGTGCTCGACTACTGCGGCCACGGCATCGGCATGGTCTACCACGAGGAGCCGCAGGTGGCGCACTACGGCCGCCCGGGTCAGGGCGTGGTGCTCAAGCCGGGCATGCTGTTCACGATCGAGCCGATGATCAATGCCGGCAAGGCGGCGACCAAGGAATTGAACGACGGCTGGACCGTCGAGACGCGCGACAAATCGCTGTCGGCGCAATGGGAGCACATGGTGCTGGTGACCGAGACCGGCTTCGAGGTGCTGACCCTGGCCCCGGGCGAGACCGGCGCCAAGGCGCTGATCCCGAACGCGGTGCCGGCCGGCGTGGTTAGCGCAGCGTAAGCTTCAGGGCCGGCTTCTCGCCGTAGTCTTCGTAGCGCTCGTTGATGCCGGCCACGCAGTACGTCATCTCTTCCAGGATATCCGGCACGGCGGCCTTCATGGCCTGCGCGCCCGTGACGACGATTTCCAGCACTTCGTTCGGCTTCAGGCGGAACTTGCTCATGCCGTCTTCGTCGCGCAGATAGCTCAGGCAATCGACCCAGGCGTCCATGGTGTTGCCGTAGCCGTCGGGGAAGCCCAGCGCGGCCTTGCAGGCGGCGTGGAAGGCGTCAAAGTCGGTGATCGCCGCGCCGTTCAGTTCTGCGGTTGCCATTATTTTTTTTCCTTTTCGGGATCGGTGACGAAGCCCAATTTCGTTAATCCATTCGACTGCGCGGCCGCCATCACCTGGGCCACCACCTCGTAGCGGGTGTCCTTGTCGGCGCGCAGTTGCAGTTCCGGTTGCGGCTCCAGCCTGGCCGCTTCGACCAGGCGCGCCTCCAGCACGCCCTGCTCGACCGGGTCGTTATTCCAGAAGATCTTGCCGGCGCCGTCGATCGACAGCGTGACCGTGGCGGCCTGCTGCGGGCTCGCTTGCGCCTGCGCCTTCGGCAGGTCCAGCTTGACGGCGTGGGTGAACATCGGCGCGCTGAGGATGAAGATCACCAGCAGCACCAGCATCACGTCCACCATCGGCGTGACGTTGATGTCGGCCATCGGGCCCGGATTGCGGTGGTGGTTGAATGCGCCAAAGCTCATGCTCGCTCCTCTTAAAGCGGGGGGTCAAGTCTGACATTCGGACACGTGCTCTGCCGTAGCGGCTGCTACGGCAGAGCACGTGTCCGAATGTCAGACTTGACCCCCTCCGTTACTTCGTCAAATACGCGTGCAGGTCGTGCGCGAAGGCGTCCAGCTCGGCCAGGGTCAGCCGGTTGACGCGGTTGAATCCGTTATACGCCAATACGGCGGGGATCGCCACCGTCAGGCCGATGGCGGTCATGATCAGCGCCTCGCCCACCGGGCCGGCCACTTTGTCGATCTGCACCGTGCCGCTGGCCGACACATTGGCCAGCGCATGGTAGATGCCCCACACCGTGCCCAGCAGACCGACGAACGGCGCCGTGGCGCCGATCGACGCCAGCAAGGTCAGGCCGCCTTCGAGGCGGTTGGTGGAATGCTGGATCGCCACCCGCAGCACGCGCGTGACCTGGGCAGCATGGCCCATCTCGCCGCCCAGCGAGGCGCGGCCGGCGCTCTTCAATTGCGCGGCGCCTTGCTGCGCCAGCGGCAGGAACACTTGCTCGGGATCGGCCAGGCTCAGCGCGGCGACGCCGTCCTGCATCGACGGCGCCTCCCAGAACGCCTGCACCGCCGGCGCGCTGCGGCGGATGCGCCACGCGGCGTAGCTCTTGGCCAGGATGAAGAACCAGCTCACCAGCGACATCGCCAGCAACACCAGCGCCACGATGTGGCTGATGGTGTCGCCCTGCTCCCAGTAGCTGGCCAGGGTGAAGTGGTTGGGCGTCATCAGTTCAGCGCCAGCACGTCGTTCATGTCGTACAGGCCGGTGGCCTTGTCGGCCAGGAAGCGGCAGGCGCGCAGCGAGCCGTGCGCGTAGGTCACGCGGCTGCTGGACTTGTGGCTGATCTCGATGCGCTCGCCGGTGCCGGCGAACAGCACCGTGTGGTCGCCGACGATGTCGCCGCCGCGGATGGTGGCGAAGCCGATCGACGACGGATCGCGCTCGCCGGTCACGCCTTCGCGCGCGTAGACGGCGCAATCCTTCAGGTCGCGGCCGAGCGCGTCGGCCAGCACTTCGCCCATCTTCAGCGCGGTGCCGGACGGGGCGTCGACCTTGTGGCGGTGGTGGGCTTCGATCACTTCGATGTCGTAGCCGACCGCCAGCGCCTTGGCCGCCTGTTGCAGCAGCTTGAGCGTGACGTTGACGCCGACGCTGAAGTTGGGCGAGAACACGATGGCGGTCTTCTTGGCCGCCTCGGCGATGGCCGCCTTGCCCGCTGCGTCGAAGCCGGTGGTGCCGATGATCATCTTGATGCCGTGCTCGGCGCAATAGGCCAGGTGCTCCAAGGTGCCTTCGGGACGGGTGAAGTCGATCAGGAACTGGGCGCCGGCCAGGCCCTTGGCCAGCTCGGCTTCCACCGGCACGCCGGCCGGCTTGCCGAGGAAGGCGGCGGCGTCGCTGCCGACGTTGGCCGAGCCTGCGCGGTCCAGCGCGCCGGACAGGGTGGCGTCGGGCGCATCGAGCACCGCTTCGATCAGGATGCGGCCCATGCGGCCGCCGGCGCCGGCGATGGCGATGTTCAGGTCTGTCATGCGTCTGTCCTCGTGCTTATTTCTTGTCGTTGTTCACCGTCACACCCACCGGCGAGGCGGCGGCGTTGTCGCTGCCGGCCGGAATCGGCGAGGTATTGCCCACCGGACGCGCGTCCGGCACGCTCGGATCCTTCTTGACCTTGGGCGCCGGGCCGGCGATGCGGGCGATGTATTCTTTTTCGGTCGGCAGGTTGCCGCCTTCCCAGCGCGCCACCTTGCCGTCCTTGTCGAAGAACACGATCACGCGGCTGGTGGTGATTTCGCCGTTGCCCTTGGCCATGCGGAACGCGTAGTCCCAGCGGTCGGCGTGGAACGGGTCGGCCAGCAGCGCGGTGCCGAAGATGAAGCGGACCTGCTCGCGCGTCATGCCGGCCTTCAGCTGCGACAGCATCTCTTCGGAGACGAAGTTACCCTGCTGGATGTCGGGGCGATACGGCGAGAAGAACCACATGAACTTCTGCAGCTTGCTGATGGTGGTGGTTTGCGCGCCTTTGTTGGCGTCCAGCGTCGTGCCGGTTTCTTTCACGTCGGTCGATTTCTCGCCCAGCGTGGTGTTGGACGCACAGCCGCCCGCGGCCAGCGCGACGCAAACAGCGCCGGCGAGCAGAGGCGCGCGGCGGGTGAAACGGTGCAACAAAGACTGCGATAAAGCCTGGGTGACGCGCATGGTTGTCCTCAATCTGATCGAGCGGAAGTGCCGAAAAACGCTATATCATAAAGCACAAGGTGCGAGATGGGGCTGCGCGGGCACTCGGAGAGATCGCATTATCCAGCAAATTTGGAACTATGTCCTTGTTTTATAAAGAATAATTGTAAAACATTGCAAATGTAAATTTCACGCGGGAGGGCGCGGATCGGCGCCGATGGTGCGGCGGCTGCCGGAGTGCGTTAAACTGGCGCCTAGCTACCGCCAACCACGCAAAGAGTCGACACCATGAGCAACAATCCTACCGACCTGAAGGCCAGCGGCCTGAAAGCCACGCTGCCCCGCCTGAAAATCCTGGACATCTTCCAGAACAGCGAAGTGCGCCACCTGACCGCCGAGGATGTCTACAAGATCCTGCTGTCCGACAATATGGACGTGGGCCTGGCGACCGTCTACCGCGTGCTGACCCAGTTCGAGCAGGCCGGCCTGCTGAACCGCAACCACTTCGAGACGGGCAAGGCGATTTTCGAATTGAACGAAGGTTCGCACCACGATCACCTGGTGTGCCTCGATTGCGGCCGGGTGGAAGAATTCTTCGATGAGGAAATCGAATCGCGCCAGCAGATCGTCGCCAAGGAGCGCGGCTTCAAGATCGCCGAGCATGCGCTGGCGATCTACGGCAACTGCACCAAGACCGCCTGCCCGCACCGCGCTTAAACCTCGGGGGTCAGGTCTGACATTCGGACACGAGCTCTGCCGTAAGCTGCTTTACGGCAGAGCTCGTGTCCGAATGTCAGACCTGACCCCCGCTTACCGGGTTTAGTTGTGGCTCAGCGCGTTCGACAGCAGCTTGGCGGTGATGTCGACGATCGGTATCACCCGCTCATACGCCATGCGGGTCGGGCCGATCACTCCCAGGGTGCCGACGATCTTGCCGTTGGCCATGTAGGGCGCGGTGACCACGCTCATCTCGTCCATCGGCACCAGGCTCGATTCGCCGCCGATGTAGATCTGCACCCCGCTGGCCTTGCTCGAGACGTCGAGCAGCTGCATCAATCCCGTCTTCTGCTCGAACATGTCGAACATCTGCCGCAGCGATGTCATGTTCGACGACAGGTCGCTGACCGACAGCAGGTTGCGCTCGCCGGAGATGACCATGTCGTCCGAGCTGTCGGCCATCGCCTCGCTGCCCGCCTCCACCGCCGCCTGCATCAGCCGCCCCATGTCGTCGCGCAGCTGGCGCACTTCGTTTTGCAAGCGCATGTGCACTTCGTCGAAGGCCAGGCCGCCGTAGTTCTGGTTGATGTAGTTGGCCGACTGGATCAGCTGCGTCGGGCTGTAGTCGACGTCGGTCAGCAACAGCCGGTTCTGCACGTCGCCGGTCGGGCCGACGATCACCAGCAGGATGCGCTTCTCCCCCAGCCGCAAAAACTCGATCTGCTGGAACACCGATTCGCGCCGCGGACTGAGCACCACGCCGGCGAACTGCGACAGCGACGACAGCATCTGCGCCGCGTTGGCGATCATCTTCTGCGGCTGCGGCGCCTGCAGCCGCATGCGGCCTTCGACCGATTGCTCGTCCAGGTGCTGCACCGTCAGCAGGGTGTCGACAAAGATGCGGTAGCCGCGCGGCGTCGGCACCCGCCCGGCCGAGGTGTGGGGACTGGCGACGTAGCCCAGCTCCTCCAGGTCGGCCATGATGTTGCGGATGGTCGCCGGCGACAGGTCCAGCCCGGAGATCTTGGACAGGGCGCGCGAGCCCACCGGCTGGCCGTCCGCGATGTAGCGTTCGACGAGAGCCTTGAGCAGGGTTTGTGCGCGTGTATCGAGTTGCATAGTCATTCACTAATGGTATTTCTGCTTATTATGCACGCTCTGCGCCGGACGGGGGCCGCGGCGTGGCGTCAATGCTGCATTTGCCCGCGCACCCATATCAGAAGTGCATCGAAACTTGCACAGATGGCGTCCGGCGCCACGCCCGCCTCCAGGTGCGCCGTGCTGCCGGCGCGGTTCATCCACACCGCGCGCAGGCCGGCGCCTTGCGCGCCCTGCACGTCCAGCCGCAAATCGTCGCCGACGTAGACCGCGTCCCGCGGCGCCACGCCCATCGCCTCGCAGGCGGCCAGGAAGATGGCAGGATCGGGCTTGGCGCGGCCGAAGCGCGCCGAGGCCAGCACGGCTTCAAAATGGTGGTGCAGGCCGATGATTTCCAGATCGGCGTTGCCGTTGGTGATCACCCCCAGCCGCAGCATCGCCTGCAACTCGGCCAGCGCCGGCACCACGTCGGCGTACGGCGTGACGGCGTTGCGCCGCAGGTGGAAGTGGCGCATCGCGCCGTCGATGTGGACGGCGTCGGCGCCGGCCTCGGCGAAGGCCTGCTCCAGCGCCACGCGGCGCAGCTGGTACAGGTCGACCACCAGCTCGGGACGCTGCTCCAGCAAGGCCATGCGGCGCGCGCGCAGCTCGGCGATGGAATAGCGCTGCGTCACTTCGGGCGCGTGCTCGGCCAGCCAGGCGTGCCAACTGGTTTCCGCCGCCGCGATCACCGGGGCGATCGGCCACAGGGTGTCGTCGAGGTCGAACAACAGGGCGTGCGGGCGGCGATGGTTCATGGTGGGCAATGGGAAATGTGGAATCTGCGTATTGTCGCACCGATCGCCGCCTGGCGACGGGCATGGTAACATCGGATTCACCTGCTGGAGCCGCCGTGCCTTTGACTACGTTTGTGACGACTTGCCGCCGCTGGGCGCCGCCTCTGTTGACCGCCATGCTGGCCGCTTGCGCCAGCGTCGGCCAGGCGCCGGCCTTTTCCTCCTTCGTGGTGCTGGGCGAGAACGGCGCCGCCGTGGCGCGCGTGCTGATCGCCGCCCCCGCCTGCCCCGACATCGTCATCGACCAGCGCCCGCAGCCGATGGCCGTGCGCGCGCCGGCCGCCACCCTGGCGCTGCGCAGCACGCCGTCGGCCCCGGCCGATTCCAAACCGGCCGCCTTCCCGCTGCTGACTTGCGAGGCGCCGCTGCCGGCCGTCGGCAGCTATGCCCAGGCGAGCGTGCTGGGCCGTCCGCTACCGCTGCCGAGCGCGGCGCCGCGGCGCATCGTCGTCCTCGGCGACACCGGCTGCCGGCTGCAAAAGAGCAGCCAGAGCTACCAGGCCTGCAACGACGGCGCCGCCTATCCGTTCGCCGCCATCGCCGCCGCCGCCGCCGCGTGGCGCCCCGAGCTGGTGATCCACGTGGGCGACTACCACTACCGCGAAAACGCTTGCCCGGACGGCAACGCCGGTTGCGCCGGCAGCCCCTGGGGCTACGGCTGGGACGCCTGGAACGCCGATTTCTTCGCGCCCGGCGCGGCGCTGCTGCAGGCGGCGCCGTGGGTCATGGCGCGCGGCAACCACGAAAACTGCCTGCGCGGCGGCCAGGGCTACTGGCGCCTGCTCGACCCGCGCCCGCTGCTGGCCGGGCGCGACTGCAACAACGCCGCCGACGACGCCGTCGGCAACTACAGCGATCCCTACGCAGTGACTATCGGCCAGGACACCCAGCTGCTGGTGCTGGACACCGCCAGCACCACCTGGAAGGGCCTCAAGCCGGGCGAACTGGGCTACGACAAGTACCGCGACCTGTACCGCAAGCTGGACGCGCTGGCGCGGCAGGCGCCGCGCAACCTCGGCATCGCCCACCACCCGCTGCTGGGCATGGGCGCCGACCGCAAGGCCAACGGCGCGCTGGTGCTGCTGCCGGGCGACGCCGGCCTGCAGCAGGCGTTCGGCTCGCTCAACGCGCAGCTGCTGCCGGACGGCATCCAGGCGCTGCTGTCCGGCCATGTGCATCTGTGGCAGCAGGTCAGCTTCGCCAGCGGCCATCCGAGCCAGTTCATTTCCGGCTTTTCCGGCACCGCCGAGGACACCGTGCCGCTGCCGGAACGCTTGCCGGACGGCGTGACGCCGGCGCCGGGCGCGCGGGTCGAGCAGTTCAGTTCCTGGGTCGACGGCTTCGGCTTCATGAGCATGGAACGGCTGGGCGCCGACCAGTGGCTGGTGCAGGTGCACGACCAGCAGGGCCGGGTGCGCAACATCTGCCGGCTCGACGGCAGGCGTTCGCGCTGCGAGCTGGCGCAGGTCAAATAGGCGGCGCGGCGGCCGCAAGTGTCACAAGCTGTTACATCGCTTAGCGGCCAGGCCTTAGCAAATGCACTAAAATACGGGCCATTCCGTGTAAGATGCTGCACCCGAGTATTGCCGGGCCCTATTCGTTTTGGAGAGAGATTTTTATGAAAAGTTTGTATCTGCGTTCGGGCCTGGCCCTGGTGTGCGTCGCCTTGCTGAACGCCTGCGGCGGTGGCAATGGCAACCTGGCCCTGTCCGGCACCGTCAGCGGCCTGACCAAGCCCGACCTGGTGTTGACCAACACCAAGACCGGCGAAAAACTGGCCATCCCCGTCAATACCCCCAACTTTGTATTCACCAAGCTGGCGGCGGTCGACGAGGAGTTCAATATCATCGTCTCCACCCCGCCCACCGGCGGCAGCTGCAAACCGGTCGGCACCAGCAACGTCGGCAAGGCCAACGCCTACACCTCGTACTCGATCCAGTTCGCCTGCCAGGCCAACCCGTGGAAGCTGGGCGGCACCGTGACCGGCCTGAAGCTCAATGGCCTGATCCTGGCCAATGGCGCCGACACCGTCAGCGTGTTGCCGTCGACCACCGCCGGCGCGCCGGTCGACTTCACCTTCAACAACACGGTCGGCGACGGTTCGCCCTACGGCGTGACCGTGCTGTCGCAGCCGAAGGATATTGAAAAGAACCTGACCCAGACCTGCACCTTGAGCAAAGAAGTCGGCACCATGCCGGGCTCGGACTTCCTCGGCGTGACCGTCACCTGCAAGTAATTCCTGCGCCGGCCCGCATCGCGATAGCCGGCCGATCCGCCTTTTTTTGGAGTAATTGATGAAATTTTCGACTTTGAGCGCCGTAGCGGCGCTGATGCTGGCCGCCGCGCTGGCCGCCTGCGGCGGCAAGGCCCAATTCGCCGTGCAGGGCACCATCGAGGGCCTGGGTAACGATGGCCTGGTGCTGGCCAACGGCAGCGACACCCTGACGGTGGCGTCCGGCACCACCAACTTCGTGATGCCCAAGCAAATCCCGTACGGCACCGAATACAACGTCACCGTGCAACACGATCCGGCGCACCAGACCTGCGCACCGGTGGCGGGCGGTTCCGGCTCGGCCGGCCATACGGTGGCGATCGCCGTCACGATCCGCTGCCTGCAGAACAGCTACTCGGTGGGCGGCCCGTTCGTCGGCCTGTTCAACAAATCCGAGGCGGTCGCCGCCACCGCCACCGCTGCCGCGGTGGCCGCCGTGCCGCGCGTCGTGGTGCTGCTGAACGGCTCCACCGGCGGCCAGGTCTCGGTCTCGAGCGCCGCCGCCACCGATACCGTGCTGGGCAAGGGCGAGTTCGTGTTTGCCACGCCAGTGGCGGACGGTTCCGCCTACGGCGTGACCATCCTGTCGCAGCCGGACGACGTCAACTGCGCGCTGGCCAACAACACCGGCGTGGTCAACGGCGCCAACATCAGCAACGTGACGCTGAGCTGCAAACCGAAGTAATCCAGAGGGGAGCGCCGCGCGGAATTCGCGGCGCGGCGGCCGGAGAGTTATACGCTATAGTGATGTTCGATATTCGAAAAATAAACTTGCGTTATATGCCGCGCCGCAGCATACTTCATTTGTCTCCTCCACTTCTTGCAAAGGAATTGGATTTAGCCCGCTTTCACCAGCGGGCTTTTTTTTTGTACGGGGGTCAAGTCTGACATTCGGACACGGCCTCTGCCGTAGGCACTGTTACGGCAGAGGCCGTGTCCGAATGTCAGACTTGACCCCCGCCTTTTTTTACTGCGGCTTGAGCAGGTTGGCCAGCGCCACGTACTGCGCCAGGCCCACGGTCTCCGGACGCATGGTCGGGTCGATGCCCGCTTCGACGATCTGCGCTTCGGTGAACATGCCGGCCAGGCAGTTGCGGATCACCTTGCGGCGCTGCGAGAACGCCTTCAACACCACCGCCTCCAGGGTCGGGCCGTCGCACGCCAGCGGCTGCGCCACCGGGATCATGCGCACAATGGCCGACTCCACCTTCGGCGGCGGATCGAACGCTTCCGGCGGCACCACGAACAGCAGCGACATGTCGTAGCGCCACTGCAGCATCACCGACAGCCGGCCGTAGGTCTTGCTGCCCGGCGCCGCCACCATGCGCTCCACCACTTCCTTCTGCAGCATGAAATGCTGGTCCTGCACCAGCGGCGCGAACGTCGCCAGGTGGAATAGCAGCGGGCTGGAGATGTTGTACGGCAGGTTGCCGACGATGCGCAACTTCTGGCCGGCCGGCACCGGGATGGTCGAATAGTCGAACTTGAGCGCGTCGCCGGCGTGGATGGTCAGCTTGGCCGGGTTGTAGGTCTTTTCCAGCCGCGCCACCAGGTCGCGGTCGAGCTCGACCACGTGCATCAGCTTCAAGCTGCGCATCAGCTGCTCGGTCATCGCGCCCAGGCCGGGCCCGATCTCGACCATCGCGTCGTCCGGCGCCGGGGCGATCGCCTCGGTGATGCTGGAGAGGACGTATTTATCGTGTAAAAAGTTTTGGCCGAAGCGTTTGCGGGCGACGTGTTTCATGGCGGTTCTTATTTGAGAGGTGAGGAGGAGGCGGCCTGGCTGTTGACCATGGCCAGCGCGCTGTCGATCGCGGCTTCCATGCTGCCGCAGTCGGCCAGGCCCAGGCCGGGGCCCTGCGCCGCCAGGTCGAGCGCGGTGCCGTGGTCGACCGAGGTGCGGATCAGCGGCAGGCCCAGGGTGATGTTGACGCCCTGGCCGAAGGTGGCGTATTTGAGCACCGGCAGGCCCTGGTCGTGGTACATGGCCAGCACGCAGTCGGCGTCTTGCAGGTATTTGGGCTGGAACAGCGTGTCGGCCGGATACGGGCCGCGCGCATCGATGCCGCGCGCCTGCGCCGCCGCGATGGCCGGCGCGATGACGTCGATCTCTTCGCGCCCCAGGTAGCCGCCCTCGCCCGCGTGCGGGTTCAGGCCGCACACCAGGATGCGCGGGGCGGCAATGCCGAACTTGCTTTTCAAGTCATGCTCGATGATGTCGAGCACGCGCGCCAGGCCGTCCTGGCTGAGCGCGGCGGCGACGTCCTTCAGCGGCAGATGGGTGGTGGCCAGCGCCACCCGCAGCGGCGGCGGCAGCGGCCGGCCGGCCGGCGCCGGCGGCTGGCCTGCCAGCATCATCACCACCTGCGCGCTGCCGGTCTGCTCGGCGAAATATTCGGTGTGGCCGGAGAACTTCACGCCGGCGTCGTTGATGGTGCTTTTTTGCAGCGGCGCGGTGACCACCGCCGCGAACCAGCCGGCGCGCACGCCTTCGATGGCGGCGTCCAGGGTGGCCAGCACGCTGCGGCCGTTCTCCTTGTCCAGCTTGCCCGGCACGACGTGCGCCGCCAGCGGCACGTCGATCACGCTGAGGCGCCCCGGGCCGAACTGCGGCAGGCCGCCGTGGCGCACCGCCTGCAGCGACAGCGCCGACAACTCGATGGCGGGATCGATGGCGCCGGCGGTCATGGCCAGGAAGGCGGCGTCGCCCAGCAGCACGCAGTTGACCTCGTGGCGGCGCGCCCAGGCGGCGCGGATGGCGATCTCCGGGCCGATGCCGGCCGGCTCGCCGACGGTGACGGCGATCGCGGGACGCAGCGCGCTGCGCCCGGTGTGCAAAGTGGCGCTCACGCGTGCTCTCCTTGGTGGCTTACTTGTTGGCGGCGGCGCCGTCTTCGGTGCGGAACTCGACGTAGGCGCGGTCGCGCACTTCGCGCTGCCAGCTTTCCGCCGCTTCCTCGACCTTGCGCTCGCGGATGGCCTGGCGCGCGGTGTTGCGCTCGCGCTCTTTCGAGACGTCGTCGCTCTTGCGCTCCAGCACTTCGATCAGGTGGACGCCGAAGCTGGTCTCCACCGGCTGGCTCACTTCGCCGATCTTCAGGCTGTTCATCGCCGCCTCGAACTCGGGCACGATGTCGCCCGGGTACAGCCAGCCCAGGTCGCCGCCCTTGGCGGCCGAGCCGTCGTTCGACACCAGCCGCGCCAGGTCCTCGAACTTGGCGGCGTTGTGGTCCAGGCGTTCCTTCAGCTCGGCCAGCTTGCGCTTGGCGTCGGCCGCGCTCATGGTCGGGGTCACCTTGATCAGGATGTGGCGCACGTGCGACTGCTGCACCGCGGCCACGGCTTGCGCCTCGGCCAGGCTGCGGCGGTCGACCGCCTTCAGGATGTGGAACGCGCCCACGCTCTTGATCACCGGCGTGACCTGGCCCGGCTTGAGCTTGCTCAGCGCCTCGGCGAACACCGGCGGCAGGCGCTCGGGCTGGCGCCAGCCGACCACGCCGCCCTGCAGGGCGTCGCTGGCGTCGGAATAGGTGGCGGCCATCTTGGCGAAGTCGGCGCCGGTGCGCAGCTGGCGCATCACTTCCTCGGCGCGCGCGCGGCGCTGGGCGATCACCTCGGCGGTGGCGTTGTCGGGGATGCGCACCATGATCTGCGAGATGTTGATCTCGAACTGCTCGGCGGCGGCGGCCTTCTCGGCGGCCAGGAAGCTGTCGACCTCGGCGTCCGAGATCTGGATCTTGGCGTCGACCTCGTGCTCGCGCAGGCGCTGCATGATGATTTCTTGGCGGATGTCCTCGCGGAAGGCGGCGTACGGCGTGCCGTCCTTTTCCATCTGGTTGCGCAAGTCCTGCACCGACAGCTTCTGCGCCTCGGCGATGCGGCCGATGGCGCGGTCGAGCTGCTGGTCGTCGACCCGCACGCCCATTTCCTTGGCCATCTGCAGCTGGGCGCGCTCGACGATCATGCGCTCGAGCAGCTGGCGGCGCAGGTCGGCCGGGTCCGGCATCTGCACGTTCTGCGCCTTCATGCGGGCGGTGACGGACTTGATGCGGTTGCCCAGCTCGCGCTGGGTGATGACGTCGTCGTTGACCACCACCACGATCGAGTCGATCGCCACGTTGCCCGACTCGCCCGGCGGCAGGAAGCCCTTGCCGTCGGACTTGGCGGTGGCGGCGGCCGGCGCGGTGTTGAGCGCGGGCGCGGCGGCCGGGGCGGCGCTGGCCAGCGGGGCGGCGGCGGCCGGCGCCGGCTTCTTCGAGAACAGGCTGCAACCGCCCAGGGCGGCCGTGCACAACAGGACTGCGAGGATTTTCATTTCGAACTTCATCTTAAGAACGCTCATGAGTCAGGTGTAAAAGGATCAAAAAGCGTCCGCTGCCTGGGAAACGGCGGCGGACGCCGGGGTGGCTTGCTTTAGCGGCCGTAGCCTTCGTTCAAACGCTGATAACCGGGAATGCTGTTCTTCATCGCCTCCAGCGGGCTGCCCACGCCCAGGTGCGACAGGCCGTTCAGTTCGAGCTGGAAGAAGATCGGCGTCGACGCCTTGGTCGAGGTGGTCACGAAGCGCTGCGCGCCCACGCGGAACACCCAGCAGTCGGCGTTGTATTCCAGCCCGACCAGGCTCTCCAGGATCTTCTTGTCCTGCAGCGAGTAGCTGACCCGGCCGACGCCGTACCAGCGCTGGAAGATCGGCCACTGGCTCGACAGCTCGATGTTCTTGAAGCTGCCGCGCAGGTAGCGGTAGCCGGCGTTGAGCACCTTCTTCTGGCCCGGCAGCCACTGCACGCCATAGCTGCCCGACACCACCCGGCGCTCGCTGGGGCTGTACTGCACGGCGCTGTCGAAGCTCCAGGTTTCCGAGATGCGGCCGGTGGCGGCCAGCAGCATGTCCGAGCGCGCATCGACCACCGGGGTGGTCGAGGCCAGCTGCACCCGCTGGTCGCGGAAGTAGAAGCGCTGGCCGAACGCCAGCCGCAGCGTCTCGGCGCCGGCCGAGTCGAGGAAGCGCGACACCAGCGCCGCCGTCAGCTGGTTGGCGTCGCCGACCCGGTCCGAGCCGACGAAGCGGTTTTCGCTGAAGATCTGGCTGAAGTTGAAGGTCGCGGCGTCGGTGTCGAAGGTCGGGAACTTGCTCTGGTCGCGGTACGGCGTGTTGACGTAGAACAGCCGCGGCTCCAGCGTCTGGGTCATGTCGCGCCCGCCCAGCTTGACGTCGCGCTCGAACACCAGGCCGGAGTCGAGCGAGAAGGTGGGCACCACGCGCGACAGGTTTTCCGACGCCTGCGCGCCGAACGCGTCCATCTGGTAGCTGGCCAGGTTGAGCATGACCTTGGGCGTGACGAAGTAGCTGGGGCCGACGATCGGGTAGCTCAGCTGCGGGATCGCCACCAGCCGGGTGCCGTTGATCAGGCTCGGGTGGTAGAAGCGGGTCAGCTCGCTGTCGACGGCCCAGTCGAAGCCGCCGGCGACGTCGTACTGGGCGGCGTGCAGGTTGAGCGCCGGCAGCCGGTCGTAGGGGCGCGGCACCGGGATCAGCGATTCCGGGTCTTGCAGCACCTGGTATTTCTGCACCCGCGCGGTCAGGGTCCAGAAGTCGCCGTGGTAGTCGGTGCGCAGCTCGCGCAGCAGTTGCCGCTCGGTCGAGCTCGACACGGTCTTGGAGAAATCGTTCGGATAGTTGTTGTCCGAGGCGGCCCGCACGCTCCAGCCGTACGACCAGTCCTTCGACAGGTCCTGGGCGTGGCTGGACTTGATCGACCAGCGGTCGGTCGAGCCGCCCGGCGTGGACGGCAGGTACTGCTTGTCGTGCGGCAGGTATTCGACATAGGTTTCGCCCTGGTACAGGCCGCCTTCGGTCTCGCCCAGGTAGCGGCCGTTGGCGCCCAGCTGGAAGCCGCGCCGCGGGATGATCTTCGGGTACACCGTCAAGTCGCGGTTGGGGGCGATGTTGAAGTAGTACGGCACGGTCAGCTCGGCGGCGCCCTTGGAGCCGAAGCCCGGCATCGGCGACAGCCAGCCGGAGCGGCGCGCGCCCGACAGCGAGAACGACATCGCCGGCGTGCCCAGGATCGGCACGTCCTTGAAATAAATGATGGTCTTGCCGGCGGTGCCGACGTCGCGCCCGGAATCGAGGTTCAGGGTGTTCGAGCGCAGATACCAGTCCGGGTTCGGCCCCTGGCAGGTGCTGTAGGTGCCGTTGACCACCACCGCCTCGTCCTCGTTGAGGAAGTTGATGCGCTCGGCCTTGCCCTGGGCGTGGTTGGCTTCCAGCTGGTAGGTCGGGTTGAGCATATAGCCCTTGCCGCTGTCCATGTTCAGCTTGAGCTCGTCGCCGGTGAAATAATCGCCAAAGCGCCAGATCTTGACATGGCCCTGGGCCTCGACCTCGTCCTCGACCTGGCGGTAGCAGGCGGTATCGGCCTTGACGCGGGTCTTGTCCTTGACCAGCTCGGCGTCCCGCTCGAGCGTGATTTCGCGCTCGGGGCGGCCGCTGATATCCTCGGCCTGGATGGTGGTGACCGCGTTCTTGTCCTCCACGCGCGGCGCGCGCGCCTTCGGCGGCACGCTCTGGGCGTAGCTGGGCACGGCCGTGGCGGCGACGAGGGCAGTCAGGGCGTAAGCCCAGCGTTGCGAGGAGGTGGGGGGGGCCGGTAGCCAGCGCATGCGACTCATGAAAAGAAGGGAGGAAACACCATAGCAGGCGATTTTTTGATTTGAATCCCTTATTATATGGGAATCTTCACCCAACACCGGTTTCCAGGGCTCGCTTAATGTCTTTATTACAGAATTTAACTTCCGATACATCTTCCGACCTCCGCCTGGAGCAGCTGACCGCCTGGCTGGCCACGCTCAACGTGGTCGACGTCGCCAGCGCGCGCCCGGCCTCGGCCGACGCCAGCTTCCGCCGCTACTTCCGCGTCGATGTCTTGCCGGATCAACAAGCGGCGCTGGGCGCCACGCTGGTGGTGATGGACGCGCCGCCCGAGCGCGAGAACGTGCTGGCCTTCGTCAAGCTTGACGAAATGCTCACCCACGCCGGCGTCAGCGTGCCGCGCATCGTCGCCACCGACTACGAACGCGGCTTCCTGCTGATGTCCGACCTGGGCGTGACCACCTACCTGCAGGTGCTGGACCACGACAACGCCTCGACCATGTACGCCGAGGCGCTGGAGGCGCTGGTCAAGTTCCAGCTGACCAGCGAGCCCGGCGTGCTGCCCGAGTACGACCGCGCCTTCATGCTGCGCGAAATGAATTTGTTCCCCGAGTGGTATATCGGCAAGCACCTGAACGCCACCCTGAGCGACCAGCAGGCGGCCGAGCTGCAAGCGGTGTTCGACGCCATCCTGGCCAACCTCACCGCCCAGCAGCAGGTGTATGTGCACCGCGACTTCCATTCGCGCAACCTGATGTGGATGGACGCCGGCAACCCGGGCGTGCTGGACTTCCAGGACGCGCTGTACGGCCCGATCACCTACGACCTGGCCTCGCTGCTGCGCGACGCCTACGTGCAGTGGGACGAGGAACTGGTGCTGGACTGGGCGATCCGCTACTGGCAGCACGCCAAGTCGCTCGGCCTGCCGGTCAACCAGGACATCGACGCCTTCTACCAGGACTTCGAATACGCCGGCCTGCAGCGCCACCTGAAGATCCTCGGCCTGTTCTGCCGCCTGAACTACCGCGACGGCAAGGCCCAGTACCTGCACGACCTGCCGGCGGTGATGGACTATGTGCGCAAGACCGCCAACCGCTACAAGGAACTGCGGCCGCTGGTGCGCCTGCTCGACCAGCTGGAAGACAAGCAGCCGCAAGTCGGCTACACCTTCTGAGGCGGCGCGCATGAAAGCCATGATCTTCGCCGCCGGACGCGGCGAACGGATGCGTCCCCTGACCGACACCACGCCCAAGCCGCTGCTCAAGGTGCGCGGCCGGCCGCTGATCGTCTGGCACATCCTCAACCTGGTGCGGGCCGGCATCACCGAGATCGTCATCAACCACGCCCACCTGGGCCAGCAGATCGAAGCGGCGCTGGGCGACGGCAGCCAGTTCGGCGCCCAACTGATGTACTCGCACGAAAGCACCGCGCTGGAGACCGCCGGCGCCATCGCCAGCGCGCGCCACCTGCTGGGCGAGGAGCCCTTCGTGGCGGTGTCGGGCGACATCTACATGCCCTACTTCGACTTCGCCCAGGTCAAGGACGTGTTGCACGACAAGGACATGTGGGGCAAGCCCTACCCGGCCGACCAGCGCGACATCTGCTGGCTGTACCTGGTGCCCAACCCGGACTTCCATCCGGAGGGCGACTTCGGCCTGACGATGTACTCGCTGACCAACGAAGGCTCGCCGAAATGGACCTTCGGCAACGTCGGCGTCTACCGCCCTGAAATGTTCGACGGCATCGCGCCCGGCGAGTACGCCAAGCTGGGACCGCTGATCCGCGCCTACGCCGACAAGCGACAGGTCGGCGGCGAAGTCTACCAGGGCGAATGGCACAACCTGGGCACCGTGCAGCAGCTCGAACAGCTCAACGCGCCGCCGGCCATGCGCCTGCCGGCCGCCAAGGGCGCGCAGTGATGGACAGCTACGCCGCCCGCCGCGCGCGCCTGCTGGCGCACATGCCGCCCGGCGCGGTGGCGGTGCTGCCGACCGCGCCCGAAGTCACGCGCAACAGCGACAGCGAATACCTGTACCGCCACGACAGCTACTTCTACTACCTGAGCGGCTTCGCCGAGCCGGAGAGCGTGCTGGTGCTGGTGGCCGCGCGCGGCAGCGAGCCGGCGCGCGCCATCCTGTTCTGCCGCCAGAAGAACCTCGAACGCGAAATCTGGGACGGCTTCCGCCACGGCCCGGAAGGCGCGCGCGCGGCCTTCGGCTTCGACGCCGCCCACGCCATCGAAGAGCTCGACGGCGAAATCAGCAAGCTGCTGGCCGACGCGCCGGCGCTGTACTACGCGCTGGGCAGCGCGCTGGACGCGCAGGTCAAGCTGTGGCTGGCCAACGTGCGGCGCATGGCGCGCACCGGCGTGACCCCGCCGGCCAGCGCGGTCGACCTGCTGCCGCTGCTGGACGAAATGCGCCTGTTCAAGGACGCCGCCGAACAGGCCACCATGCTGCGCGCCGCCACCATCTCGTCGCAGGCGCACGCGCGGGCGATGCGCGCGTCGCGGCCCGGCATGTACGAATACGAAATCGAAGCGGAGCTGCTGTACGAGTTCCGCCGCAACGGCGCGCAGGCGCCGGCCTACAACTCCATCGTCGCGGCCGGCGCCAACGCCTGCGTGCTGCACTACAGCGCCAACAACGCCCGGAGCCGCGACGGCGAGCTGATACTGATCGACGCCGGCTGCGAGCTCGATGGCTACGCCTCCGACATCACCCGCACCTATCCGGTCAACGGCCGTTTCAGCGCGCCGCAAAAGCGCCTGTATGAACTGGTGCTGGCGGCGCAATCGGCGGCGCTGAAGGCGATCGCGCCCGGCCTGCCGTATTCCGGCGTGCACGAGGCGGCGCTGCAGGTGCTGGCGCAGGGCATGCTGGACCTGGGCCTGCTGAACCAGAACACGCACGGCGGCATCGCCGACATCGTCGCCAACAAGTGCTATCTGCAGTTCTACATGCACGGCACCGGCCACTGGCTGGGCATGGACGTGCACGACGTCGGCCAGTACCGCGACACGGCGGCCGAAGGCAAGCCCTCGCGCCCGCTGCAGGCGGACATGGTGCTGACGGTGGAGCCGGGCATCTACGTGCGCCCGGCCGAAGGCGTGCCGGAGGAATACTGGAACATCGGCATCCGCATCGAGGACGATGTGCTGGTCACGCCAGGCGGCCACACGATTTTGAGCGCCGCCGCGCCGAAGACGGTGGCCGACATCGAACAACTGATGCAACAGCAATGACAGATACAACTTTTGAGGTCGCCATCTGCGGCGCGGGTCCGGCCGGCATGGCGCTCGCCGCGCTGCTGGCCAAACGCGGCATGCCCGCACAACGCATCGCGCTGATCGACGCCAAGACCCTGGAGCAAGCCAGCAAGGATCCGCGTTCGATCGCGCTGTCGTGGGGCAGCCGGCAGATACTGGAAGAAATCGGCGCATGGCCGCTGGCCGCCACCGCGATCCACCAGATCCACGTATCGCGCCGCGGCCAGTTCGGCCGCAGCCTGATCGACCGCGACCAACACAAACTGCCGGCGCTCGGCTACGTGCTGCGCTACGGCGACCTGGTGACGGCGCTGGGCGCGGTCTGCCAACGCGCCGGCATCGCCACGCTGCGCCCGGCCCGCGTTGAAGCGGTCGACGAAGGCGCCGACGCCGTCGCGCTGACGATCGCCGGCGCGACTTCCGCCACGGCCGCCATCGTGGTGCAGGCCGAAGGTGGCTTGTTCAGCGACCAGGAAAGCAAGGCCCAACACCGCGACTACCAGCAAACCGCGATCATCGCGCAGGTACGCAGCAGCCGCCCGATCGCCCACCGCGCCTACGAACGCTTTACCGAACAAGGCCCGCTGGCCCTGCTGCCGCAAGGCGACGATTATTCGCTGGTCTGGTGCGTGCGGCCCGATACGGCGGCGCGCTTGCAAGCTTTGGACGACGCGGCCTTCCTGGCCGAATTGGGCGCCGCGTTTGGAGAGCGGGTCGGCGGCTTCACCCACGCTTCGCCGCGGCTGGCCTTCCCATTGGGCTTGAACGCCGATCCGCGCAGCAGCGCGCGCACGGTCGCCATCGGCAACGCGGCGCAGACGCTGCACCCGGTGGCGGGGCAAGGCCTGAACCTCGGCCTGCGCGACGTCGCCGTGCTGGCGCGCCTGCTGGCGCAAGGCGCCAATCCGACGCTGCTGGCGCAATTCACCGAACTGCGCCGCCAGGACCGCGACACCACCGTGGGCCTGACCGACACCATGGCCCGCATCTTCGCCAACGATTCGCCGGCGCAGGCGCTGCTGGGCCTGTCGCTGGCAGCCATCGACATGCTCGCCCCCGCGCGCGGCGTGCTGGCCGAACTGATGATGTACGGCCGCCGTTGACCTGGGCGCAGTTGACCTGAGAATACACACAGGGGGTGCTCTGCACGCCCCCTTGGGGCAAGCACTCTATTTCCGCCCTTGCTTTCCCATTCGTTTTCTCTATTTTCCTCTCTAATTCGCAGAGCGCGGAAGGCAGACAAGAACTGCGGAAAATAGAAGAAAAGAGAGAACGGAAATAGCGTGGTTTCTCCCAAGGACCGCGCAGCGCCACCCCATACAGGTACGCCGCGCCGCTCTACGCTCAGGTACGCGTGATCGAAGCGCCGCCGTCGACCAGCGACGCGGTGCCGGTGACGAAGGACGAGTCGTCCGAAGCCAGGTACAGCACCGAGCGCGCCAGCTCCTCCGGCTGCGCCACGCGTTTCAGCGCATGCAGGTTGGTGACGAAGGCCGCCGATTCCGGCGTGTTGTTCATATCGCGATACATCGCCGTGTCGACCGCGCCCGGCAGCACCGAATTCACCCGCACGCCTTGCGGGCCGTACTCCGAAGCCAGCGCCTGCGTCAGGCCGATCAGCCCCGCCTTGCTGGCCGCATACGCCGCCACGCCGGGGAAGGCAAAGCTGTAGCCGACGAAGGTCGACGTGAAGATCACCGAACCGCCGCCATGCTTGATCATTTCAGGAATTTGATGCTTGGCGCCGAGGAAGGCGCTGGTCAGGTTGGCGGCGATGGTCTCGCTCCAGCCCTGCTCCGAGACGCCGCTGGTGGCGCCCATTTCGCCCAGCGTGCCGGCGTTGTTGTAAGCGATGTCCAGCCGGCCGAACGCTTCGACCGCGGCGGCCACCAGTTGCGCATTGAACGATTCGGAAGTGACATCGCCGGCCAGCGCGATGGCCTGGCCGCCGTCGGCGACGATTTCCGCCACCAGCGACTCCAGCTCGACCTGACGACGCGCGGCGACCACAACGCGCGCGCCTTCAGCGGCAAACAGTTTGGCGGTAGCGCGGCCGATGCCCGACGATGCGCCGGTAACGATGGCGACTTTGTTTTGTAAGCGGTTCATGGTGAGACTCCTTGAGGTGGGTTGATGTAGCCATCGTATGCTTCAGCAACCCAACCATCAATCGGCCAAATACCAATGGACCGTTCACAAATCATGAACCAAGCTTACTCCACGGCCTTGACCATGTCCTCGATGACCTTCTTCGCATCGCCGAACACCATCATCGTATTGGCCTGGTAGAACAGCTCATTGTCCAGGCCCGCGTAGCCGGAAGCCATCGAACGCTTGTTGACGATGATGCTCTTGGCCTTGTACGCCTCCAGGATCGGCATGCCGGCGATCGGCGATTTCGGATCCTTGGCGGCCGGGTTGACCACGTCGTTGGCGCCCAGGATCAGCACCACGTCGGTCTGGCCGAATTCGCCGTTGATATCCTCCATCTCGAACACCTGGTCGTACGGCACCTCGGCCTCCGCCAGCAGCACGTTCATGTGGCCCGGCATGCGGCCCGCCACCGGGTGGATCGCATACTTCACGGTCACGCCCTTGTGGGTCAGCTTCTCGACCAGCTCCTTCAGCGAGTGCTGCGCGCGCGCCACCGCCAGGCCGTAGCCCGGCACGATGATCACGCTTTCCGCATTCGCCATGATGAAGGCCGCGTCGTCGGCCGAACCGGATTTGACCGGACGCTGTTCCTTCGAACCCGCCGCGCCCACCTCGGTCGGCGCGCCGCCGAAACCGCCCAGGATCACGTTGAAGAACGAACGGTTCATCGCCTTGCACATGATGTAGGACAGGATCGCGCCGGACGAACCGACCAGCGAACCGGCGATGATCAGCATCGAGTTATTCAGCGAGAAGCCGATGCCCGCAGCGGCCCAACCCGAGTACGAGTTCAGCATCGACACCACCACCGGCATGTCGGCGCCGCCGATCGGGATGATGATCAACACGCCCAGCACGAACGCGATCGCGGTCATGACCAGGAACGGCACCCAGGCCGGCTCGGTGCCGCCGGCGAAGCAGAACGCCAGGCCCAGGCCCACCATGACGATGGCCAGGATCAGGTTCAGCATGTGCTGGCCGGCGAAGCTGACCGGCGCGCCCTGGAACAGGCGGAACTTGTACTTGCCCGACAGCTTGCCGAACGCGATCACCGAACCGGAGAACGTGATCGCGCCGACGAAGGTACCGATGAACAGCTCGATGCGGTTACCGAACGGCAGCGCCTCGCCGGCGGCGGCGATGCCGAAGGCGTGCGGCTCCGACACCGCGGCCACCGCGATACACACGGCGGCCAAACCGATCAGCGAGTGCATCGCCGCCACCAGTTCCGGCATCTTGGTCATCTCGACCTTCTTGGCCAGCATCGCGCCGATGCCGCCGCCGACGATCACGCCCAGCGCCACCAGGCCCAGGCCCATGCCGCCCGAGGCGCCCGCCGCCGCCGCCGCCGTGGCTTCCGCCTTCAGCTTCAGGATCAGCGCGATGGTGGTCACGGCGGCAATCGCCATGCCCGACATGCCGAACGCATTACCGGTGCGCGCCGTGGACGGCGACGACAAGCCTTTCAACGCCTGGATGAAGCACACCGACGCGATCAGGTACATCATCGTCACCAGGTTCATGGAGATGAAATTCATGCGTGTTCCTCCTTGATGGCCACCACAGGCTTAGCCTTGGGCTCTTTTTTCTTGAACATCTCCAGCATGCGCTGCGTGACCAGGAAACCGCCGAACACATTGACGGCGGCCAGCGCCACCGCGACGGTGCCGGCGACCTGGCCGATCAGGCCCTCGGTCAGCGAAGCGGCCAGCATGGCGCCGACGATGATGATCGCCGAGACGGCGTTGGTGACTGCCATCAGCGGCGTATGCAGCGCCGGCGTCACGGTCCAGACCACGTGGTAGCCGACGTAGATCGCTAGCACGAAGATGATCAGATTGATGATGGTGTGGCTGACTTCCATGATTGATTCCCCTGTTATTTTCTAAGCAGCTCGCCGCCGGTGCACAGCAGCGTGGCCTTGATGATTTCGTCTTCGCGGTCGATCACCAACTTGTCTTCCTTGTCGATGATCAGCTTGAGGAAGTCCAGCACGTTGCGCGCGTACAGCGCCGACGCGTCGGCCGCCACCAGGGTCGCCAGATCCGGCTCGCCGACGATGTGGACGCCGTGCTTGACCACGGTTTTATTCAGCTCCGACAACGGGCAGTTGCCGCCCTGCGACACCGCCAGGTCGACGATCACCGAACCCGGTTTCATCGCCTTCACGGTTTCCTCGGAAATCAGCACCGGCGCCGCGCGGCCCGGGATCAAGGCGGTGGTGATGATGATGTCGGCCAGCTTGGCGCGTTCATGCACCAGCTCCGCCTGACGCCGCATCCAGTCGGCCGGCATCGAGCGCGCATAGCCGCCCACGCCCTTGGCGATTTCCCTCTCCTCGTCGGTCAGGAACGGCACGTCGATGAACTTGGCGCCCAGCGACTCGACCTGCTCCTTGACGGGCGGGCGCACGTCGGAGGCCTCGATCACCGCGCCCAGGCGCTTGGCGGTGGCGATCGCCTGCAGGCCGGCCACGCCCACGCCCATGATCAGCACCCGCGCCGCCTTGACGGTGCCGGCCGCCGTCATCAGCATCGGCATGAAGCGCTGGTACGTGTTGGCCGCCACCATCACCGCCTTGTAGCCGGCGATGTTGGCCTGCGACGACAGCACGTCCATCGACTGCGCGCGCGTGATGCGCGGCACCGCCTCCAGCGCGAAGGCCTGCAGGCCGGCCGCCGCCATCGCCGCGTTGTTGTCGGCGTCGAAGGGATTCAACATGCCGATCACCACGGTGCCGGCGGCGATCAGCCCCCGCTCCTCCGCATTCGGGGCGCGCACTTTCAAAACCACGTCCGCGGCAAAGGCTTCCGCCGCGCTGCCGATCTGCGCACCGGCGGCCGCGTAGGCCTCGTCGGTGACCGACGCCGATAACCCGGCGCCGGCTTGCACGATCACTTGATGCTTGGCTGCGAGTTTCTTGACTGTCTCGGGCGTTGCCGCTACCCGGGTTTCGCCCGGCCGCGTCTCGGCCGGTATGCCTACTCTCATGGTGCCTCCAAAGGATTGATAAACTGACTAGAATCTAACACGGATTGCCGGGACAGCATCGCCCCTCGATGGCCCCAGCATACTTAATAACTAATGATCAATAAATAGCGGTTTTATCACATCATTTATTACTATTTATCATGAATTGCCGCTAAAACACTGAATTTCGCGCAAAGCGCTCAGTCAAACACGGATTAACACAACAAACCTTGCGATTTTTCAATACGAACCCATGTTTCGGCGACGGCGGGTTCAAACCAAATGCCCGGAACAGGCTAAAATGTCGGCTCTTTCAAGGATGACTCATGCCGCGTATCTGGAAACCCTCTGTTACTGTTGCCGCCATCATCGAAAAAGATGGCAAATTCTTGCTGATCGAAGAAGAGACCAGCGACGGCATCCGCATCAACCAGCCGGCCGGCCACCTCGACCCGCACGAATCGCTGGAGCAGGCCGTGATCCGCGAAACGCTGGAGGAAACCGCGCACGACTTCACGCCGACCGCGCTGGTGGGCATGTATATGTCGCGCTACACCTCCAACCGCACCGGCGAGGAAGTGACCTATCTGCGCTTCACCTTCTGCGGCGTGCCGGGCGCCAGGCATGACCGTCCGCTGGACGAAGGCATTTTGCGCACCATGTGGCTGACGCGCGACGAACTGGCCGCCTGCGCCGACCGTCACCGCAGCCCCACCGTGCTGCAATGCGTCGACGAATACCTGGCCGGGCGCCGCGCCCCGCTGGAACTGATACAAACCCACACCTCGGTGTACAAGGAAGCGGTGAGCACCGCGAACGGATAAGGCAGGAAAGTAAGATGAGCAAGAAAAAAGTCGTGATCGGGATGTCGGGCGGGGTCGATTCCTCGGTCGCGGCGTGGATGCTCAAGGAACAAGGCTACGACGTGGTCGGCCTGTTCATGAAGAACTGGGAAGACGACGACGATTCCGAATACTGCTCCACGCGCCAGGACTGGATCGACGCCGCCAGCGTGGCCGACGTCATCGGCGTCGACATCGAGGCGGTCAACTTCGCCAGCGAATACAAGGACCGCGTGTTCGCCGACTTCCTGCGCGAATACCAGGCCGGCCGCACCCCCAACCCGGACGTGCTGTGCAACGCCGAAATCAAGTTCAAGGCCTTCCTCGACCACGCGATGCACCTGGGCGCCGACCTGATCGCCACCGGCCACTACGCGCGCGTGCGCCAGAACGGCGAGCGCCACGAACTGCTCAAGGCGGTCGACCACACCAAGGACCAGAGCTACTTCCTGCACCGCCTGAACCAGGCGCAGTTGTCCAAGACCCTGTTCCCGCTGGGCGAAATCCCGAAAACCGAAGTGCGCAAGATCGCCGAGAAGCTGGCGCTGCCCAACGCCGCCAAGAAGGATTCGACCGGCATCTGCTTCATCGGCGAGCGGCCGTTCCGCGAATTCCTCAACCGCTACCTGTCCTACCAGCCGGGCCCGATGAAGACGCCGGACGGCAAGGTGGTGGGCGAACACGTGGGCCTGAGCTTCTACACGCTGGGCCAGCGCAAGGGCATCGGCGTCGGCGGCATGAAGGCCTACAAGAACCCGGACGGCAGCAGCGACGCCTGGTACGTGGCGCGCAAGGACGTGGCCGAGAACACGCTGTACATCGTCCAGGGCCACGACCATCCGTGGCTGCTGTCGTCGGCGCTGCGCGCCGACCAGGCCAGCTGGGTCGCCGGCGAGGCGCCGACGGCGGGCGCGCTGTCGGCCAAGACCCGCTACCGCCAGGCCGACGTGGCGTGCGAGCTCGCCCCGCAAGGCGCTGCCGATTTCGCGTTGAAGTTCATGGACGCCCAATGGGCGGTGACGCCGGGCCAGTCGGCCGTGCTGTACGACGGCGACGTCTGCCTCGGCGGCGGCATCATCGCCAGCTCGACCTTCGCCGTCTGAAACTAGCCGGCGGCGGACTCGCCGCCGTCGCTGTCGGACGGGCCGGCATCCTTGGCCAGCGCCGCGCGCTGGCGCTTGACCATGGCGATCACCGTGTTGCGTATCGTGTTGAGCACGGTGTCGGCCTTGAACGGCTTGACGATGAAGCCGTTCACGCCCATCGCGTGCGCGGCCTGGATGGTGGCGGCGTCGAATTCGCTCGAGACCATGAAGATCAGCGCCTTCGGCCAGCCGGTCTTGATCTCGCGCACCACCTCTTCGCCGTTCTCGATCTGCTCGCGGGCGATGCAGACGATGTGGGGATTGTGCTTGATCAGCAGCGCCAGGCCGCTGGCGCAGGTATGGGTCTGGCCCACCACGTCATAGCCGCCATCGAGCAGGACCGTGTTGAGCAGGCCGCGCGCGACGGCGCTGGTGTCGATAATGACCGCTTTTAACATCTTGCAAACCTTGTCTTAGTGGGCGTGCGCTCAGGTCTTATCCCAGGCCAGCATATTCCAGGTCACGCCGACCCGCACGTCCGTTTTTAATTGCACCAATTGTCTCGAAAGATACAGCATTTCGCGTTCTTTTCGTAGAGTTTCGCCCAGCGTATCCTTCAGAATGCCGGCCCCGGCCATGATCCCGTCCAGAGTGCCGTAAGTACGCAACAGTTTGGCCGCCTTCTTGACGCCGACCTTGGACACGCCGGGGATCGAATCGGTGGCGTCGCCCATCAGCGCCAGCAGGTCCGGCAGCTGCGCCGGCGGCACGCCCCATTTACGCTCGACCCAGGCGTGGTCGTGCCATTCGCCCTTGAAGTGGTCCCACACGCGGGCGCCCTGCGCGATCAGGCCGTGCAAGTCCTTGTCGGTGCTGGCCACGGTGGCTTCGCCGCGGCCGTCGGCCAGCCAGCGCAGCACCACGGTGCCTATCACGTCGTCCGCCTCCACCTGCGGCAGCGACACCACATGCAGGCCGACGCCGCGCAGCTTGTCGTAAAAGCCCGGCAGCGCCTCGCGCAGCGCCGCCGGCATCGGCGCGCGCGCCTCGCGGTAGCCGGCATACAGATCGTGGCGCCAGGTGTTGCCGCCGAAGTCGAAGGCCGGCAGCACGTGGCTCGGCTCGTGCTCGTGCAGCAGTTTGCGGAACGAGGACAGCGCGTGGCGCAGCGCGATCTCGGCCTTTTCAGGACCATCGGGTTCGGGGCTGGCTTCGTAGACGCGGCGCACAATATTGAGGCCGTCGATGGCGAGGAGTCTACCCATGTTCAACATCTTCCGGGCTTGTTCAATCCATCATTTTACCCGACCAGCTTATTTCAACAACTCATACGGGCCGCCGCGCTCCAGCGCGCGCTGGAAGGCCGGGCGGCTGTGGATGCGTTTGAGGAAGGCCATCAGGTTCGGGCGGCGCTCGTCCAGCCCGCCGCGCGCGGCGGCCGCCTCCAGCGGAAAACTCATCTGGATATCGGCCGCGCTGAACTCGGCGCCGGCGAACCACGGCGTCTGGTTCAACTCCGCCTCCAGGTAATCCAGATGCTTGTCGATCTGCGGCTGGATGTAGCCCGCCTTGACCTTCTGCGCGATGCCGCGCGCGATCGGCTTGACGAAGAACGGCGCCGGACTGGTCTCGACCCGGTCGAAGATCAGCTTCATCAGCAACGGCGTCATCGCCGAGCCTTCGGCGTAGTGCAGGAAGTAGGTCCAGCGGCGGCGCTCCGCCGTGCCGGCCGGCGGCACCAGCCGGCCCTCGCCGTAGGTCTCGACCAGGTACTCGACGATCGCGCCCGACTCCGCCACCACGATGGCGCCGTCGGAAATCACCGGCGACTTGCCCAGCGGGTGGATCGCCAGCAACGCCGGCGGCGCCAGCATGGTCTTCGGGTCGCGCTGGTAGCGCACGATCTGGTACTCCAGCCCCAGCTCCTCGAGCAGCCAGAGCACGCGCTGCGAGCGCGAATTGTTCAGATGGTGGACGACGATCATGGTGGACTTCCCAAAAAAAGAACGGCCGTGCGCCGCAATCCCGCTAGCTTAGCATTGTTGTCCAGCTTGCGCGCCGCCCCGCCACAGACTGATGGATTCCCATAAGAAACAGCAGTACACTGCCCCCACCAGCCGTCCACCGGAGCACCCATGAAACTGTTTTCCCCGCGCTACCTCGTGTTCAACGCCGCCATCGTCACCCTGGCCGCGTCGCTGGCCTTGGGCGCGCCGTGGTGGATCCCGCTGCTGGCCGCCGCGCTGGTCGTGGTCGGCGTCGCCGACCTGCTGCAAACCAGGCGCGCGCTGCGCCGCAACTACCCGATCCTGGCGCACTTCCGCTTCTTCTTCGAATCGATCCGGCCCGAGATCCGCCAGTACTTCCTGGAAGACGACACCGTGGCCGAACCGTTCTCGCGCAACCAGCGCAGCATCGTCTACCAGCGCGCCAAGATGGACACCGACAAGCGCCCCTTCGGCACCCAGCTCGACGTCTACGCCCCCGGCTACGAATGGATCAACCATTCGATCAGCCCCGCGCCCGAGCAGCACCACGACTTCCGCATCGAGATCGGCAACCACCCGGACTGCCCGCGCGCCCAGCCCTACTCGGCCAGCGTGTTCAACATCTCGGCGATGAGCTTTGGCGCGCTGTCGGCCAACGCCATCCTGGCGCTCAACGGCGGCGCCAAGGCCGGCGGCTTCATGCACGACACCGGCGAAGGCAGCATCAGCCCCCACCACCGCCGCAACGGCGGCGACCTGGTGTGGGAGATCGGCTCCGGCTACTTCGGCTGCCGCAACGCCGACGGCAGCTTCTCGGAAGCGAACTTCGTCGCCAACGCCACCGCGCCGCAAGTCAAGATGATCGAGCTGAAGATGTCGCAGGGCGCCAAGCCCGGCCACGGCGGCGTGCTTCCCGGCGCCAAGGTCACCATCGAAATCGCCGCCACCCGCGGCGTGCCGATGGGCCAGGACTGCATCTCGCCGTCGAAGCACTCGGCCTTCAACACGCCGCTGGAGATGCTGGCCTTCATCGACCGCCTGCGCACCCTGTCCGGCGGCAAGCCGACCGGCTTCAAGCTGGCCATCGGCCACCCGTGGGAATTTTTCGGCATCGTCAAGGCCATGCTGGCCACCGGCATCACGCCCGACTTCATCGTGGTCGACGGCGGCGAGGGCGGCACCGGCGCCGCGCCGGTCGAGTTCACCGACCACGTCGGCACACCGCTGCAGGAGGCGCTGCTGCTGGTGCACAACACGCTGGTGGGCGCCAACCTGCGCGACAGGATCAGGATCGGCGCCTCGGGCAAGATCATCACCGCCTTCGACATCGCCCGCATCCTGGCGCTGGGCGCGGACTGGTGCAACTCGGCGCGCGGCTTCATGTTCGCGCTGGGCTGCATCCAGTCGCAGAGCTGCCACACCGACCGCTGCCCGACCGGCGTCGCCACCCAGGACCCGACCCGCCAGCGCGCGCTGGTGGTGCCGGACAAGACCCGGCGCGTCGCCAACTTCCACCAAAACACCCTGAAGGCGCTGGCCCAGCTGATCGCCGCCGCCGGCCTGACCCACCCGTCGCAACTGAAGGCGCACCACCTGGTGCGGCGCATCTCGACCAACCAGGTCAAGCTGGTGTCGGCGCTGCTGCCCTACCTGGAACCGGGCGAGCTGCTCGACCCCAGCCAGCTGGCGCGCCTGCCGCCGGTGTTCGGCCTGTACTGGCCGATGGCGCAGGCCGAATCGTTCAACCCACTAAGCTGAGAGACCATGTCCCGCTACACCATCATCCACGCCACGCCGTCCGTCGCCACCTACCAGGCCTTGCGCATCGGCGCCGGCCTCAGTCCCAAGTCCACCGAAGCGGCCGCGCGCGGCCTGCCGGCCACCTTATTCGCGGTACAGGTGCTGCGCGACGGCGAGCCGGTCGGCATGGGCCGCGTGATCGGCGACGGCGGCTGTTTCTACCAGGTGGTGGATATCGGCGTGCTGACAGCGCACCAGGGACAGGGGCTGGGCAAGGCCATCATGAAGGAGATCAAGGCCTACCTCGAGCGCGAGGTGCCGCCGGGCGGCTACGTCAGCCTGATCGCCGACGGCAAGGCCAGCGAACTGTATGCGCAATACGGCTTCGCCCCGACCGCGCCGGCCTCGATAGGCATGGCCTACCTGGCCTGATCAGCGCAGCGGACGGAGTCGTTCAATCCGCTTTGCTGAAGTCGCCGGCGTGCGACTGCCGATAGGCATCGCCCAGCACGTCCGGTACAAAATCACGCTTGACCGCCCATTCGCGCAACACGGCGTTGATGCCCTGCTGCCAGTCGTCGCCCTGCCGCTTGAAGGCCTCGATGGTGTCGCGGTCGAACTCCATGGTCAGCGTTACCGTCGGCGAGCCGGGCGGCGCGAGAAACCGTGTCCGCCAGGGACGAAATTGCGCAAGCTACTCATCAGTCAGCGGCTGCGCATCGGGGTCGGACCAAGCTGCCGCCGTGATGATGGCATCCTCCTCCGGCGTTACAAAAATGATTTTACGTTTGTCCACCATACAGTCTCTCCCTATGCTGGTTGAGGTTGTCTTTCTTGGGATCGCAGGTGATCACCATGTTTCATCTTATCCGCAAAGATTAAGAAATCAATCGCTTTGCGGATAGATTAAACAGGCTGTGGCCGGCGCGTTTGCGCCGGCGCAGAAGGGTGGGAATCAGCGCTGCACGTGCAGCTTGATGACGCGCTTGAGCGGCGCCGAGGTGGGCGCGTCGGACGACGCCGACGGCGTGGTTTCGCAGGAACCGCAGCTGGAGCAGCCGTCGCCGCAGCTCGATTTCGTGTTAAACAGTTTAGCCAGTTTATTCTGGTCGTAGCCGCGCCGCGACAGCACATAGACGATCTGCTTGCGCAAGGCCGCCGGCAGGTACTTGGTGCAGAAATGCGCCAGGGCCGCCACCACGATCAACGCCACGATCACTTGCTGCCACATGCTCAGCCTCCGATGAAGTACAGGGAAATGCGGTAAGTCAGGAACGACGCCGTGTACGCCAGCGCGAACATATAGCCGGCCATCATCAGCGGATAGCGGATGCTGTTGGTCTCGCGCCGCACCACGCTCAGGGTCGACATGCACTGCGGCGCAAACACGTACCACGCCAGCAGCGACAAGGCGGTCGGCAAGGTCCACGAGCTGGCGATGATGGGCGTCAGCGACTGCGCCAGTTCCTCGCCGCTCTGCGACAACGCATACACCGTGCCCAGCGCCCCCACCGCCACCTCGCGCGCGGCCAGGCCGGGCACCAGCGCGATGCAGATCTGCCAGTTGAAGCCGATCGGCGCGAACACATATTCGAGCCCCCGTCCCAGGATGCCGGCCATGCTGTAATAGATGGCCGGATGGGTCGCCCCTTCGGGCGCGCCGGGGAAGGAGCTGAGGAACCACAACAGCACCATCAAGGTCAGGATGATGGTGCCCACGCGCGACAGGAAGATCTTGCAGCGCTCCCACAGGCCCAGCGCCAGGTTCTGCAAATGCGGCCAGTGATAGGCCGGCAGCTCCAGCATCAGCGGATGCTTGTGGTTCGAGCCCATGGACCGCTTCATGACGTAAGCCACCGCCATCGCCGAAGCGATGCCGGCGAAGTACAGCACGAACAGCACCAGCCCCTGCAGACTCATGAAGCCGTACAGCTCGCGCTCCGGAATGAAGGCCGCGATGATCAGCGCATACACCGGCAGCCGCGCCGAACACGTCATCAGCGGCGCGATCATGATCGTCACCAGCCGGTCGCGCGGGTTCTGGATGGTGCGCGCCGCCATCACGCCCGGAATCGCGCAGGCAAAACTGGACAGCAGCGGAATGAAGGCGCGCCCCGACAAGCCGACCCCGCCCATCAGCCGGTCCAGCAGGAAGGCCGCGCGCGGCAGGTAGCCGCAGTCCTCCAGGATCAGGATGAAGAAGAACAAAATCAGGATCTGCGGCAGGAACACCAGCACGCTGCCGGCCCCGCCCAGGATGCCCTCGACCAGCAGGCTGCGCAGCAGACCATCGGCCATCGCGCCCTTCAGCAGGGCGCCGGCGCTGTCGACGCCGCCCTTGATCATATCCATCGGCACATTGGCCCAACTGAACACCGCCTGGAACACCAGGAACATCAGCACCGCCAGGATCACCGGGCCCAGCACCGGATGCAACACCACGTTGTCGATCTTCTCGGTCAGGTTGCCCGTGTCGTGGGCGTCGCTGCTGACCAGCGCCAGGATGCGACGCACTTCGCGCTGCGTCTCTTCCACGCCGACCGCGTCGATCGCCGACAGCGGCTGCGGCTTGACCGCGTGCAGCGGCAACATCGCGTCCAGCGCGCGCAGCAGCGACTTCTCGCCGCCGGCCTGCACCGCCACGGTTTCCACCACCGGCATGCCCAGCTCCTGCGCCAGACGGTCGGCGTCGATGACGATGCCGCGCTTCCTGGCCACGTCCACCATGTTCAGCGCCAAAATCATCGGCAGGCCGAGTCGTTTGATCTCCAGCACCAGGCGCAGGTTCAGGCGCAGATTGGTGGCGTTGACCACGCACACCACCACGTCCGGCGACTGCTCGCCCGCGCGCAGGCCGGCCACCACGTCGCGCGTGATCGCCTCGTCCGGCGTATGGGCCGACAGGCTATAGGCGCCCGGCAGGTCCAGCACGCGGAAGCCGTTGCCGCCCGGGGACTGGAACGCGCCTTCCTTGCGCTCGATGGTCACGCCGGCGTAGTTCGCCACCTTCTGGCGCGCGCCGGTCAGGCGGTTGAACAACGCGGTCTTGCCGCAATTCGGATTGCCCAGCAACGCCACCATCGGTGTCGTCTTCAGGACCGGCGCCACCGGCGCCGCGATGTCTGCTGCACCCATGGCTTATTCCGGTTGTATCGAGATCAGCGCCGCTTCGAAGCGGCGCAGCGCGAACGTCGAGTTGCCGACCTTGATCGCCAGCGGCTCGCCGCCCGGCATGCCGCGCTTGAGCATGCGGATTTTTTCGCCCGGCACAAAGCCCAGCTCCATCAGCCGGCGCGCCAGCGTGGCGCCATCGTGGGCGACGTCGTCGCCGGGGGCGATGTGCACCACGGTGGCGCTGGCGCCGACCGTCAGGGCGTCGAGGGTGATCAGGGGAGCTGCGAGCGTCATAGCGAAGTCCGTTCAAAGCGCCGCCCGGCCAGTGCCGCTGCGGCTTGCCGGCGAACTGCAAGATCGCGTTCTTGCCGGAAATAAGATACTAGCATTATAAACGGTAATGCGAATTACTTCTATTTGCGCTTGCATCTCGCTCAAAGTTGAGGCAGTATACGATTAATGATAATGATTCGCATTAAGTAGCAAGCAAGGCAATCATGTCAGTTCATTCTTTTTGTAAAGCCTAGCCAGAAGGTGCATCGATGATTGTATGTGTCTGCAACAACATATCTGATCGTGAAATCCGTCAAGCCGTGGAGTTGGGATTGACGTCGATGGAAGAATTACGCCGCGACCTGGGCGTGTCGACTTGCTGCGGCCAGTGCTTTTCCTGCGCCGAAGAAATCCTGAGCGAGCACTTGGCCGCCACCGCCGAGATCCAGGAAACCGTACTGAAGCGCCCTGTCTTCAGCAACTAAGCTTAGCTACAAAGATCACTCCGATGAACACCATGACCTATGGCCGCGCGGCGCACACGCCGGCGGCGGACGAGCGCGGCCTGGCCGCCCAGCTGACAATGCAATGGCAAACCCGCGGCCGCAAGTTCGCGCCGCTGGCCGCCATCGTCATGCTGCATGTGTTCGGGTTCTATATGCTGCAGTCGGGAATGTTGCGCCACGTCACGCACGCGATCCTGCCGCAGGTGGTCAACGTCACCTTCATCGCCGCGCCGGAGCCGCTCAAGCCGGCCCCGCCGCCGCCCAAGACCGTGCCGGTGGTGCACCAGGCGCCCGCCTTCATTCCGCCGGTTCCGCTGGTGAACCTGGCCCAGACCGAGCCGACCATCACCGTCGCGCCGCCGCAAGCGCGCAGCAGCGAGCCGGTCGTCGTCGCCGCGCCGCCGGCGCCACCGGCGCCGCCCCATGTGGCCACGGCCGTCGCGCCGAAAACCGTGTCCGGCGTCGAATACATCCGCGCGCCGCAGGCGGTGTATCCGAACATCTCGCGCCGCATGGGCGAGAGCGGCATCGTCGTCCTGCGCGTGCTGATCAGCGAAAAAGGCCAGGCCGAGCAGGTGGTGATCCACAAATCGTCCGGCTCCAGCAACCTCGACGAAGCCGGCCGCCAGGCCGTGCTGCGCGCCCTGTACAAGCCCAACATGGAAGACGGCAAGCCGGTCCCCGTGTACGCGCTGGTGCCGGTCAACTTCCAGCTGGGCTAGTGTCCTGAGTTGTAAATTCGTTGAAATAAATATGGCGAAATCGTTGCAAGCCAAGGAACAAAGCACAGCAAGGCCGAGGCCTTGCGCGCATTTGTGACGCAGGATTGCGGCGATTCTCGTCGTATTTATTCAACGAATTTGCAATTCAGGACACTAGGCTCAGACGTCCAGCCTGCCCTCGACCGTGTCGACCAGGGTTTTGCCGATCACCGCGCCGAGCAGCATCCTGACGCCGGCCACCGCCCTGCCGTGCTTGGTATCCCAATAGTAGCCATAGGTCGGCGCGAACTTGATCAGCGTCACGCGCGGATCGTCCTCGCCGCCGGCGAACCAGGTCTTCATCGTAAAACTCCACAACTCCTTCAGCTTGACCGGATCGCGCAGCACCGTGGCGATGCCCTCCAAATGCATGAACTCCGCCCGGCCCGAGGCCTGGAAGTACAGCGTGGCCGACGGCTCGGCCGCCAGTTCCACGTTCTTCAGGCTGTCGCTGGCGCTGACGAACCACAGATTGCCCTGCGCATCGACCTGCAAGGCGGTCATCGGCCGCGCGTCGCCGGGGCCGCCGGCCGCGTCGTTGGTGCAGAAGAAGCAGCCGGGCGTGGCGTCGACAAAGTCGCGGATTTTCCTGACGGCGTCCTCGCCGATCAAGTCCTGGTGATGGTTTTCATTGCTGGTGTCCATGGTTATGCTCTCCGGTAGGGGGAAGCATCGATACTACCGCTGGCGGTGTCAGCCCTCCGTGGGTTGCATCACACATCGGCCCACATGCGCAGCAGGTTGTGATAATGGCCGGTCAGGTCCACCGTGATGTCGTTGTCGCCATGCGCGGCGCGCAACTTCTGGATGTTCTGGTCCAGCTCGAACAACATGCCGCGCCTGGCGTCGTCGCGCACCATGCTCTGGGTCCACAGGAACGAGCTGATCCGCTCGCCGCGCGTGACCGGCGCCACCCGGTGCACGCTGCTCGACGGATAAACGATCAAATCCCCCGCCGCCAGCTTGACCTCGTGGGTGCCATAGGCGTCGTTGACGATCAACTCGCCGCCGTCGTATTCCTCCGGCTCGCTCAGGAACAGGGTCGACGAGACGTCGGCCCGCATCGCGTTGGCCGTGCCGGGCCGCGTGCGGATGGCGCCGTCGACATGCATGCCGTAATGCTCGCCGCTGGCGTAGCTGTTGAAGTAAGGCGGCAGTATGCGCAGCGGCAGCACCGCCGCGAAGAACAGCGGATGGCTGGCCAGCGCCTGCGTGATGAAGGCGCCCAGCTCCTGCGCCAGCGGCGACAGCTCCGGCAACTGGCGGTTGCGCTTGACCTGCGCGCTCTGCGGCCCGGCCGTGCCGCGGCCGTCGATCCAGTCGGCCTGCGCCAGGCGCTGGCGGAACTCTTGCACCTGCGGCTTGCTCAGCACGGTGGGGATATGCAGCATCATGGGGGACATCCTTTCAAAACAGCGATATGGGAATGTTAATTGTTTTCATTTGCCCCAACAATCTCACTCCGCCCATATTGGTACACTTTGCGCGCATAGCGCCACGCGTGCACGGCGTTCGTGGCAAAATGTCAGTATTCCACCACCATTTTAGAAAGCATCCCATGAAGGGTGACCCAGAAGTCATACGCCTGCTGAACGCTCAGCTGACCAACGAACTCACCGCCATCAACCAGTACTTCCTGCACTCGCGCATGTACCGGCACTGGGGTTTCGAGAAAATCGCGAAGAAGGAATACGAAGAATCGATCGGCGAAATGAAGCACGCCGACAAACTGATCGACCGCATCCTGATGCTCGACGGCCTGCCCAACCTGCAAGCCATGCACAAGGTCATGATCGGCGAGAACACCGAAGAGATGATCGGCTGCGACCTGAAGCTGGAAAAAGGCGCGCAGATCACCGTCAAGGAAGGCATCGCCGCCGCCGAGAAGGCCGCCGACTACGTGTCGCGCGACCTCCTGCTGATGATTTTGGAAGACACCGAAGAACACATCGACTGGCTGGAAACGCAGCTGGACCTGATCGCCAAGGTCGGCATCCAGAACTACCTGCAAAGCCAGATGAGCGAAGGCTAAGCGGGACTAGCTTCCTCCGAAAGCCGTGGGTTCGCCTGCGGCTTTTTTATTTTCACCGCCAGCACGGCCAGCGCGCCGCACAGCATCAGGCCACCGGCCAGCCGGATCACATTCTCAGGATTCCCGCCCAGCAGGCTGCGGTAGTACAGCGGCAGCGTGAAAATCTGGATGATCATCGGGATCACGATGAACATATTGAAGATGCCCATGTAGACGCCGGTGCGCTCCGGCGGTATGCAGCCCGCCAGCATCACATACGGATTGCCCATGATGCTGGCCCACGCCAGCCCGATGCCCACCATCGGCACGAACAGCAGCGCCGGCGTATGGATCATCGGTATCGCCAGCATGCCGACGCCGGCCAGCGCCAGGCAGACGCTGTGCGTGATCTTGGGCCCATGCCGGCGCGTGAACGGCACCAGCGCCAGCGCCCCCACGAAGGCGATGAAGTTATAGAACGCCCCCACCTGCCCCGACAACAGGCCGGCGTCGCGGAAGCCTTGCGAGGCCTGGTCGGTGGTGCCGTAGATGGTGGTCGACAGCGACAGCATGATGTACTGCCAATAGCAGAACATCGCATACCACTGGAACAGCTTGACCCAGGCCAGCTGCTTCATCGTCGGCGGCATCTCGCGGATCGCGCTGGCGACGTCGCCCAGCGTGTGCCGCCAGCCGGCCGGCCGCGCGCGGATCCGCGCCAGCTCTTCGCTGGTCAACGGATATTCCGGCGTGGTCTTCAAGGTCCACAGCACCGACGAAATCGAGAACACCGCGCCGATCAGGAAGGCGACGATGACGATGTGCGGGATATGGCTGCCGTTGACGGCGTCCTTGTTCATGCCCAGCCAGACCAGCAGCGACGGCGTCAGGTAGGCCAGCGTCTGTCCCAGTCCGGTGAAGGCGCTCTGCGTCAGGAAGCCGAGCGAATGCTGCTGCGGATCGAGCTTGTCGCTGACGAAGGCGCGGTACGGCTCCATCGTCACGTTGTTGGCCGCGTCCAGTATCCACAGCAGGCTGGCCGCCATCCACAGCGTGGGGCTGAACGGCATCGCCAGCAGGCCAAGGCTGCACAGGATGGCGCCGATCAGGAAGTACGGCGTGCGCCGGCCCCAGCGCGTGACCGTGCGGTCGCTCATGGCGCCGATCAGCGGCTGCACCAGCAGGCCGGTCATCGGCCCCGCCAGCCACAGGTAGGGCAAGCTGGCCTCGTCCGCGCCCAGGTATTTGTAGATCGGGCTCATGCTGCTCTGCTGCAGGCCGAAACTGAACTGGATGCCGAAGAAGCCGATGTTCATGTTGACGATCTGCCAGAACGACAGCCGCGGCTTCATGCGACGGCTCCTGGCGTGACCGCGTCGCCGCGCCAGGCCGCGATCCACGGCTGGTAGAACGCGATATCGGCCGGCACCGCGCCGGAGATGCCGCAGATGGCGCCGGCAAAGGCGTTGGCGCGCGCCAGCGTGAGGCTGATCGGCCAGCCCCGCGCCTGCCCGAACAGGAACACGGCGGAGAAGGCATCGCCCGCGCCCACCGTGTCGACGATGCGCACCGGCGCATGGCAATCCTGGTTGGCGATGACGTCGCCGTCGGCGCCGAAGTACAGCGCGCCGCGCTCGCCCAGCGTGACGATCAGGCCTTGCAGCGAGAAGATGCGCATCAGCGCGCGGCAGGCGTCCACCATCTCGGCGCTGTCGATCGCCTTGGTGCCCGGCTTGGTGTGGGTGTACCAGCTGAACAAATCCTTCAGCTCGTCCTCGTTGACCTTGACGATGTCCGCCAGGTGCAGCGACTCGAAGGCGCAGCGCTCCGTCACCTGGCCGTCGCGCACATTCAGGTCCAGGTAGCGCTGGACCTTGAACGCGCGCGATGCTTCGAGCATCGCCCGCAACGCCGTGCGCGAACGCTCGTGCCGCTGCGCCATGGTGCCGAAGTAGATCGTGTCCGGCGCCGCCTGCGCCAGCGCCGCCAGCGCCGGCCCGGTTTCCACGTAATCGTAGGCCTGGTCCGGCAGGATGATGAAACGGTGGCCGTCCGCGTTGCGCTCGACCACCACGCGGCCGGTGGCTTCCTGCGGATCGATCTGCAAGCCCGCCTCGCTCATATCGAAGCGTTCGAACTCGTTGCGCACCAGCGCGCCGTTCTTGTCGGTGCCGATGCGGGTGACCATCAGTGTCGCCACGCCGAACGCCGCCAGGTTGCGCGCGACGTTGAACGGCGCACCGCCGACAACCTGCTCGGTGATGAAATCGTCGACCAGCGCTTCGCCGAATACGGCTATGGTTTGTTGAGTCATGCTTGTCTCCACGCCCTGCTTGGGCGATTCTATATTATTCGCGTTCCAGCCAGTACATTGCGTATGGTTCCAGCACCAGCGTGCCTCCTGCCGCCTGCTCCGCCACGCAATCGCGCCAGGCGCCTTGCAGCGCATAGCTTTGCGGCTGAGCGGAGAAATTCATCAGCGTCAGGAAGCGCTCGCCGCGCGCCAGCGCCAGCATGCCGTCCGGCGCATCGGCCAGCAGCGCGCGGGGCGCGTTGGCCGCCAGCGCATCGTGCCGGCCGCGTATCCGCACCAGCCTGGCCAGCGCCTGATACATCGTCCCCGGCACGGTGGACACATCGTAGCGATGCTTCCAGCGCTGCTGGTCGAACAGCGGCCGTTGCAACCAGCGGCTGTCCATCGCGTGCTGCGGCCGATCCTGATAACTGTAGTCGTTCTCCATCGCCAGCTCGTCGCCCATGTACAGCACCGGCAGCGCGCCGAAGCTCAGGGCCAGGCCGTGCAGCAACAGCATGCGGCGCAGCGCCAGCGCGCGTTCCTCGTCGGTGCCAGCCGCCTGCAAGCCGGCCAGCGACGCGGCCATGCCGTTGCTGCCGTGCGCCGCGTTCGGATCGGTGCTCTGGAAGGCGGCGCCGATGGCGTAGCTGCCCTCCGCGCCGCTGAAGAAGCGCGCCGCGCGCGCCAGCCGCACCGCGCTGTCGGCGCCGTCGGCCGAGGCCTCCGCGCGCAGCACGTTCCAGCCGATATCGTCGTGGCAGCGCACGTAGCTGAGCCAGGTCGCGGCGGCCGGCAGCGCGGGCGTGTTGCGTATCACCTCGCGCAGCACGCCGGTGCCCTGCTCCGCCAGCGCCACCCAGCCGGCCGCCATCAGGCTGCTGTGATAGGCGATGTGGCATTCTGGCGCCTCGGCGCTGCCCAGGTAGGCCGGCAGCTCGCGCGTCGGCACGATGGCTTCGGCCTTCAGCAGCACGCCCGGCGCGACGATATCGACGATCGCCCGCAAGGCTTGCAGCAGCTGGTGCGCCTCCGGCTGGTTCATGCTGTTGCTGCCTTCGCGCTTCCACAGGAAGGCGGTCGAATCGAGGCGGAACACTTCAACGCCGCGATTGGCCAGCCGCAGCAAGGCGGCCGCCATCGCCGCGAACACCGCCGGATTGGCGTAGTTCAGGTCCCACTGATACGGATAGAACGTGGTCCACGCCCAGCCATCCAGCTCCTCGACAAAACTGAAATTGCCCGGCGCGACCTGCGGGAACACCTGGCCCAGCGTGCGCTCGTAGCGGTCCGGCATGTCGCGGTCGGGGAACACATGGAACATCGCCCGCGCGCCGGCGTCGCCGGCCTTGGCGGCCAGTGCCCAGGCGTGATCGTCGGCCACGTGGTTCAGGATGAAGTCCGAACACAGGCTGATGCCGGCCAACCGCAACTTCGCGGTCAATGCCATCAGGTCGGCGTTGCTGCCGAACGCAGGCTCGACCTCATCGAAACTGGACACGGCAAAGCCGCCATCGTTCTCGCCGCCGCGTGCGCGCAGGAACGGCAACAGGTGCAGATAGCTGACGCCCAACTCTCGCAGGTAAGGGACGCGCTCGGCCACGCCGTTCAAGTCGCCGCCGAAGTTCTGCACGTAGGCGCAGTAGCCGAGCATGCGCTGGCTGAGGAACCAGCCGGGGCATGCCAGCCGCTCCAGGTCGAGCGCCCGCAGTTCCACCGGCCGCGCCGCGTACAGCACGCCCAGCGATTCCATCAGCTCGCCCAGCCAGGCATCGAAATCGGCGCGCTCGCCATACAGGCCGGCCAGCAGCCGGCGCAGCACCGGCTGCGCCGCCGCCAGCCGCTGCGCAGCCAGCGGCCGCAGCTCGTCGGAAAGGACCGCCAGCAGACGGTCCGACATTACTTTAGAAGGCATAGGACAGACTGACTTTCGCGGCACGGCCGGAGATGGAGCGGGCGGCATGGCCGTCGCCTTCGACTTCGGTGTAGCCGATCTTGTTGAGCAGGTTGTTCACGCTCAGCGACAAGGTAGCCTTCTCCGTCACGTGATAATTGACGAAGGCGTTCACCACCTGGTACGCCGGCAGCACGATGGTGTGCGCATCGTCGCCCCACGACTTGCCGGTGCCGATCAAGCTGGCGCCGACGGTGGCCTGGCCGAAGGTGTAGGTCGGCGCGATCTGGTACACCACCTTGGCCTGGCGGCGCGGCGTGTTGCCGATCACCGCCACATCGCCGGGCGCGGTGCCGGTGATCTTGGCGTTGGTGTAGGTCATGCCGCCGGTGATGCGGAAATCGTTCAGCGCGTACGCGCCTTCCAGCTCCACACCCTTGGCGTCGTACTTGTTGGAGGTGCTGCGCTGCGTGGTCGCTTCGTAGTTGCTCTCGTCGGTCTTGGCCTGGAACAGCGTCACGAAGGTGCTGACGCCGCCGCTGCGCCATTTCACGCCGCCCTCGATCTGCTTGACGGTGTTGATGTTGATCGGCGCGCTGCCGTCCAGCGGGGTGCCGAACAGGATGCGGTCCGCATTGAAGGCCACGCCGTCGCTGACGCGGGCGAACGCCGCCAGGTTGGCGGTGATGCGGTAGTTGCCGCCGACCGAGTACGAGTTGTGGTTGATCTTGTAGTCCACCAGCTGCTGCGTGGCCGGATCGTAGCGCAAGGCGCCGCCGCTCATGGTGGCGATGTTGGCCGTGCCGCTGGCGCGCTGGCGGTCCTGGCGCACGCTGGCGTCGATGTTCAGCGGACCGGTTTCATAGCCCACGTTCAGGTAGGGCGACGTCAGTTTGTACTCCATGTCGACCGCGCGCGAGCAGCAGCCGCCGAAGGCCGGACCGACCAGGCCTGGCGTGGCGCTGGCCGTTTGCAGCAGCGCCGGTTTGTCGCCGCTGGCCTGCATCAGGTATTCGTTGAAGTTCCAGGTCAGCGCCAGCTTCTGCGTCGACAGGTACAAGCCGGCGGTGGTGGTCAGCTTGGAGCCGTCGGCCAGCTTGAAGGTCTTGGCCAGCTTGGTGTCGTTGAGCGTATTGCCGGCGTCGTCGATCGAAGTGTTGAACACCACCGCGGAGAAGGCGCGGCCGTTGTAGGCCTGGCCCTTGTTCGGCCCCGTGGCGAACACATAGCTGCCAACCTTGCCGTTGTTGCCGGCGAACACGCCGGTGAAGCGCCCGCTGTTGTTGGAGGTGCGGAACTTGTCGCTCAGGTTCCAGCCGTCGCCCAGGTCGAACGAAGCTTCCAGGCCGACCGTATCGCTCTTCACGTGCAGGCCGTCGTTGACGTTGGTCGACACCGGCGTGTTGTTCTTGCCCAGTGTGACATCGCGCACCCAGTACGGCGAGTAGAACGTCACCTTGCGCGGATCGATGCCGGGGATTTCCTGGATCTGCTGGTTGACCACCTGCACCGGCACCGGCAACACGGTCGGCGACTTGTCGTCGACGTGCTTGAACGACAGACGGATGAAGCCGTTGTCCAGGTCGTGCGTGATGTTGCCGCGAATCTGGCCGCCGTCCTCGGTGCTCATGCCGGTGTTGCGCACGCCTTCGCCGCTGCGGTAGTTACCGCCGATGAAGAAGCGCGTCTTGTCCGACAGCGGCGCGCCGTAGTCGAAGTCCAGCCGGGTTTCGTCGTAGCCCAGGCCGTGGCTGATGCCGATATGGCCGCCCTTTTCCTCGCCGGTCTTGGTGATGAAGTTGATGATGCCGCCCGGCGCGTTGGTCGCCAGCGTCGAAGCCGAACCGCCGCGCACCACTTCCAGGTGGTCCAGCGTGCCGTCGATCTTGACGTAGCTGTCCGGCGTGATGAAGTTGAAGTCGCCCGATTGCAGCACCGGCAAGCCGTCTTCCTGGATCTGCACATAGCGCGCGCCGCCGGCCGAGATCGGCACGCCGCGCACGGTGATGTTGGCGTTGCCCTCGCCGCCCGACGACTCCGAACGCACGCCCGGCACCGAACGCAGCACTTCGGCGGCGCTCAGCGGCGCGCCGTTCTTGATGGTCTCGCCTTCCAGGGTACTGATCGACACGCTCGATTTCATTTTGGTGGAGCCGCCGGAGGTGCCGGTGACGACCACCCGCTCCATGTTCAGGCCATCGGCGGCGGGGGCGGCCTGCTGGGCCGAGGCGCCGCCCATGTGCAGGACAGCCGTTGCAACAGCGGCAGCGATGCCGCCCAGTTTGAATGTGCGTTGTTCCATTGTCGTCTCCAGATATTGTCGTTTTAATCTGCCGCTTAATTGAGCAGGTACGCCATTATTCAACGGATTTCGATTTAATGCAATCGATTGCATAACGCCGCAAAAATATATTTGCATTGCTTACTGCACAGCCAATGCAATCGGTTGCATAAATCAGACAGAACTGTTGCGGACGATCAATTGGGTAGGAAGTTGCAGCGATGCGGCGGCGCGGCCGTCGACCAGCTCCAGCAGCTGGGCCACCAGCGCCCGGCCGGCTTCGCGGATAGGTTGTTGCACGGTGGTCAGCGGCGGATGGAAGTAGCCGGCCAGCTCGATATCGTCATAGCCGACCACGGCGACCTGCCCCGGCACATCGTAGCCTTGCTGGCGCAGCGTGTTGATCGAGGTCATGGCCATCAGGTCGCTGCCGGCGAACACCGCGTCGAACGGCACGCCGCGGCGCAGCAGTTCCTGCACCGCCTCCTTGCCGCCCTCCGGCAGGAAGGACACCGATACCTGCAAGGCCGGATCGACCGCCAAGCCGGCCCGCTGCAGCGCGCGGCACAGGCCGGCGTAACGCAGGCCCACTTCGGGCAGCTTGATATCGCCGAAGAAGGCGATGTGCTGGCGGCCCTGGGCGATCAGGTGCGCGCCGGCCAGTTCGCCGCCGCTCAGATTGTCGCCGCCGACGGTGCAATACAGCTGCTGCGGCAGTTGCGCGCCCCACACCACGATCGGCACATGGCGCGCGGCCAGCTGGTTCAGTTGTTCATGGTGGCGCCACTGGCCGATCAGGATGATGCCGATCACGCGGCCGGTGTCGAACGGCGCGGCGGCCGCGTCCAGCTCCTCGGCATCCACCCGCGAGACCAGCATGTCGAAGCCCTGCTCGGTCAGCGCGTCGGCCAGGCTGCCCAGCATCGACAGGAAGAAGGGATCGGACAGGTGCTGGCGGGTGGCCGAGTCGTAGGGGATCACCACGCCGACGGTGCGGTTCTGCTTCATGCGCAAATTCTGCGCGCCGATGTTGATGGTGTACTTGAGCGAGCGGGCCAGCTCCATGATGCGCACCCGCGTCTCGTCGCTGACCAGCTTGCTACCGGCCAGCGCCCGCGACACCGTCGACGTCGAGACGCCGGCCAGCCGCGCGATGTCGGCCATCTGCAGGCGCCGCTGTTGGGCGGAGCTGTCCGCGTCTTGCGGCGTGGTCTTGGACATGGCTTACTGCGGCACGGTGTCTTTGAACGACTGGCGCTCGGACAGCTTGTCGTACAGGCGCGCCAGGTTGGGGTAGTCGTCGCGCCAGGTGATCTCCGGGAAGCGGAACGACAGCCAGCCCAAGGCGCAACCGACGGCCACGTCGGCCAGCGAATAATGGATGCCGGCGCAATAGGCCGATTCGCCCAGCTTGTCCGACAGCGACGCCAGGCCCAGCTGCACCTTGCGCATCTGGCGCGCCATCCAGTCCTCGCTTTGCAGCGCCACCGGACGTTGGGTGCGCTCCAGGCGCACGATGATGGCGGCGTCCAGCATGCCGTCGGCCAGCGCTTCCCAGCACTTGACGTCGGCGCGGTCGCGGCCGTTGGGCGGCAGCAGCTTGCAGACCGGGGTCAGCGTATCGAGGTATTCGACCATGACGCGCGAATCGATCATGACGTTGCCGTCTTCCATGACCAGGCTCGGCACCTTGCCCAGCGGGTTCAGCTTGTCGATGGTGGTATCCGGCGCCCACACATTTTCCAGTTCAAACTGGTAATCAAGCTTCTTTTCCGCCAGGACAACACGAACTTTGCGTACAAAAGGACTGGCGAGGGAACCGATGAGTTTCATAGAGGCTTAGAGTAGAAGATCAGGCGCCAGTATAACATCGGAGGGTTCCGGGCCGGCCAATGGTAAAATCTACCTTTGCGCAATTTTAACCCTGCCTCCTTCCCATCATGACCACTACTCCTTACTCCACGCTGTCGGCGCTGTCGCCGCTGGACGGCCGCTACGCCGGTAAAACCGACCTGCTGCGTCCCATCCTGTCCGAATCGGGCTTCATGCACCACCGCGTCAAAGTAGAAATCTCCTGGCTGCAAGCGTTGTCGCTGGCGGGTTTCGCTGAAATCAAGCCGTTCTCGGCCGCCGGCTCCGCCCTGCTGGACAAGATCGCCAGCGACTTCAGCGAAAAAGACGCCGCCCGCATCAAGGAAATCGAAGCCGTCACCAACCACGACGTCAAGGCCGTGGAGTACTGGCTCAAGGAGCAGGTCAAGGACGTGCCGGAACTGGTGGCGGCGTCGGAGTTCATCCACTTCGCCTGCACCTCGGAAGACATCAACAACACCTCGCACGGCATGATGCTGAAAGCGGCCCGCGACAGCGTCATGCTGCCGTCGCTGACCAAGCTCATCGCCCGCCTGAAGGAAATCGCCATCGTCAACGCCGACGTGCCGATGCTGTCGCGCACCCACGGCCAGACCGCCAGCCCGACCACGCTGGGCAAGGAGATGGCCAACGTCGTCGCCCGCCTGCAGCGCGCCATCAAGCGCATCGAGCAGGTCGAGATCCTGGGCAAGATGAACGGCGCGGTCGGCAACTACAACGCCCACCTGTCGGCCTACCCGTCGTTCGACTGGGCGGCGTTCTCCAAGGACGTCATCGAGCAGCGCCTGGGCCTGGTGTTCAACCCGTACACCATCCAGATCGAGCCGCACGACTACATGGCCGAGCTGTTCGACGCCTTCGCCCGCGTCAACACCATCCTGCTGGACCTGAACCGCGACATCTGGAGCTACGTCTCGCTGGGCTACTTCAAGCAGAAGACCAAGGCCGGCGAAATCGGTTCCTCGACCATGCCGCACAAGGTCAACCCGATCGACTTCGAAAACTCGGAAGGCAATCTGGGCCTGGCCAACGCCGTGCTGAAGCACCTGTCCGAAAAACTGCCGGTGTCGCGCATGCAGCGCGACCTGACCGATTCGACCGTGCTGCGCAACATCGGCGTCGGCCTGGGCTACACGCTGCTGGCCTACGACAGCTGCCTGCGCGGCCTGAACAAGCTGGAAGTGAACCACGCCCGCCTGGCGGCCGACCTGGACGCCAACTGGGAAGTGCTGGCCGAGCCGGTGCAGACCGTGATGCGCCGCTACGGCATCGAGAACCCGTACGAACAGCTGAAAGAGCTGACCCGCGGCAAAGGCATCTCGAAAGACGCGTTGCGCGACTTCATCACCGGCCTGGCGATTCCGCAGGAAGCCAAGGACCTGCTGCTGGCCATGACCCCGGCCAACTACATCGGCATCGCGACGGATCTGGCTAAAGCCATCTAAGCAAGCCCGCCGAACTGTTTTACACTGGCCCCCGCCGACATGTGTCCCGGGGGCTTTTTCATGCCTGTGCAGCACGCATTGCAATTCTTTGGTATATTAGTCCTAACACGTACTATTTTCTGGAGCTCACGCTTATGCAACGCTACACCAAAACGGCCATGTTGCTGCACTGGCTGACCGCCCTGCTGATCATCGCCGCCTTCTTCCTCGGCCTGACCATGGTGGACATCCACGGCATCACGCCCACCAAGCTCAAATACTATTCCTGGCACAAATGGCTGGGTGTGACGGTGCTGGGCGTGGCCGCCATCCGCCTGCTGTGGCGCAAGGCCAATACCCCGCCGCCGCCGCTGGCCAGCATTCCGGCCTGGCAGCACAAGGTGGCCGACGGCATGCACTACCTGCTGTACTTCTTCATCTTCGCGGTGCCGGTTTCCGGCTACCTGTACACCTACGCGGCCGGCGTGCCGGTGGTGTACCTGGGCCTGTTCCAGCTGCCGGCCCTGATCGAGCCGAACACCGAACTTAAGCCGATCTTAAAAACCGTTCATTATGTTCTGACCATGACGATGGCCGCCGCCGTAGTGGTCCACGCCCTCGCCGCACTCAAGCATCATTTTGTCGATCGCGACGTCACGCTGAAACGCATGCTGCCGTAATCCCCCATCTACCGGAGCCCAACAATGAAAACCATGAAAAAACTCGCCCTAGTCTCGCTGATGGGTGTTGCCCTGGCCGCCAGCGCCGCCGCCCTGAAGACCGATCCCGCCAAGTCGACCGTGTCGGCCGTGTTCAAGCAGATGAACGTACCGGTCGAATCGAAGTTCAAGAAATACAGCGTCGCCATCGACTACGACGCGGCCAAGCCGGACGCCTCCAAGGCCACCGTCGAAGTGGAAACGGCCAGCCTGGACGTGGGCGACGCCGACATGAACAAGGAAGTGGCGAAGAAGGAATGGTTCAACTCGGCCCAGTTCCCGAAAGCGACCTTCGTCTCGTCGTCGATCAAGAGCGCCGGCGCCGGCAAGCTCAGCGTCACCGGCAAGCTGACCATCAAGGGCAAGACCGCCGACATCACCTTCCCGCTGACGGTCAAGGCCGACGGCGGCAAGCAAGTGTTTGAAGGCGCGCTGCCGATCAAGCGCCTGGCCTACAACATCGGCGAAGGCGAATGGAAAGACACCGGCATGGTGGCCGATGAAGTGACCATCAAATTCCACGTCGCAGCCCAATAACCTCACACCGGAGACCGCTAGATGAAACTGCAAATCCTGATCGCCACCCTGCTGGCCGCCTCGGCCACGTCCGCCATCGCCGCCACCTACAACATCGACCCGACGCACACCTACCCGAGCTTCGAGGCCGACCACATGGGCCTGTCGGTCTGGCGCGGCAAGTTCGACAAGACCAGCGGCACCGTGACCATGGACCGCGCCGCCAAGACCGGCGCGCTGGACATCGCCATCGCCGCCGACTCGATCGACTTCGGCATGGACAAGATGAACAGCCACGCCAAGGCGGCCGACATGTTCAACGTCGAGAAATTCCCGACCATCACCTACAAGAGCAAAACGTTCAAATTCGAGGGTGACAAGCTGGTCGGCGTCGAAGGCGAGCTGACGTTGCTGGGCGTGACCAAGCCGGTGGCGCTGAAGGTGGACAAGTTCAACTGCATCATGCACCCGCGCTACAAGCGTGAAGTATGCGGCGCCAACGCCGTGGCCGAGTTCAAGCGCACCGATTTCGGCCTGAACTACGGCACCCCGGCCTTCGCCCCGGAAGTCAAACTGGCGATCCAGATCGAAGCCATCAAGGCCGACTAGCAACCAACAACCCGGGGTCAAGTCTGACATTCGGACACGAGCTCCGCCGTAATGCTAGTTACGGCGGAGCTCGTGTCCGAATGTCAGACTTGACCCCGGTTTTTCGCTATACTGCCGTCGTTGTTCCTTCTACCAACACTTCAACAACGACAAAAATGCATAAATCACTGATCGCGCTCGCCATCCTGAGCACCGCCGCCCACGCCGATGAAGGCATGTGGATGCCGCAACAGCTGCCACAAGTAGCCAAGCAACTGAAAGCCGCCGGCCTGAAACTGGCCCCCGCCAACCTGACCAAACTGACCGAGTTCCCGATGGGCGCCATCGTCAGCCTGGGCGGTTGCTCGGCCTCCTTCGTCTCGCCGCAAGGCCTGGTCGCCACCAACCACCACTGCGTCTACGGCAGCGTGGCGCACAACTCCACCCCGGAACGCGACCTGCTGGCCAACGGCTTCCTGGCCCATGACTTCGGCGAAGAACTGCCAGCCTCGCCAGGCAGCCGCATCTTCGTGACCAAGGCCGTCACCGACGTCAGCAAACAAGTCGTCAGCGCCGATGTCGCCAAACTGAGCGGCAAGAAGCGCAGCGACGCCATCGAAAAGAACCAGAAAGCCATCCAGGCCGAGTGCGAAAAAGACCAAGGCCACCGCTGCACCGTGTCGTCCTACTACGGCGGCCTGGAGTACTACCTGATCAAGCAACTGGAAATCCGCGACGTGCGCCTGGTGCACGCGCCGCCGGCCGGCGTCGGCAAGTTCGGCGGCGATACCGACAACTGGATGTGGCCGCGCCACACCGGCGACTACGGCTTCTACCGCGCCTACGTCAGCAAGGACGGCAAGGCCGCCGACTTCAGCAAGGACAACGTCCCCTACCTCCCGCAGCACTACCTGAAACTGGCCAAGGAAGGCAGCAAGGAAGGCGACTTCATCATGGTGCTGGGCTACCCCGGCCGCACCAACCGCCACCGCCTGCCGTCGGAAGTGGCCTACACCTTCGACTGGAGCTACCCGTCCTTCGTCAAGACCTCGGCGGAAAACCTGGCGATCATCGCCGACGCCACCAAGGACAACAAGGACACCGCGCTGAAATACGCGTCGCAGGTGGCCAGCATCAACAACTACTACAAGAACCGCCAGGGCATGCTGGACTCCTACGCCGGCAGCGACATGCTCCAGCGTAAAACCGCCGAGCACGAAGCACTGAAGACCTGGATCAACGCCGCCCCGGCCCGCAAGGCCGAATTCGCCGGCGACATCGAACTGGTGGAAAAGCTGATCGCCCAGCGCGACGCCGAAACCAAACGCGACTACTTCCTGTCCTCGTCCAAGCCGCGCCTGCTGAACACCGCGCGCATGCTGTACCGCCTGGCCAACGAGAACACCAAGCCTGACGCCGAACGCAAGGCCGGCTACCAGGTGCGCGACGTGCCACGCATCAAATCGTCGGTGGCCGCCCTGGTGCGCAACTACGATGAAAAAGTCGACAAGGCCTTGGTCATCAGCAGCCTGGCGAAATACGCCGCCCTGCCGGCAGCCCAGCGCAACGCCGACTTCGACGCCGTCATCGGCATCAAGGACGGCATGAGCAAGGCCGACCTGCAAACCGTGCTGGACACGCTGTACGCCGGCAGCAAGCTGGGCGACGCCGCCGAGCGCACCAGCTGGATCGGCAAGACGCCGGAAGAGTTCAAGGCCAGCAACGACGCCTTCATCAAGGCCGCCGTCGCCATGTACCAGCCGGACATGAAGGACGAAGCGCAAGAGGAAGAGCTGGGCGGCAAGCTGCAACAAGCCTACGCCAACTACATGAAAGCCAAGATCGCCTTCATGCACAGCAAAGGCCAGGCGGTCTACCCTGACGCCAACGGCACCCTGCGCGTGACCTTCGGCCAGATCGCCGGCCGCGACCACGGCGCCGACGGCACCACCTGGAAGGCCTTCACCACCGTCGAAGGCGTGGCCGCCAAAGCCACCGGCGTCGGCGAGTTCAACGCACCGAAAGCCCAACTGGCCGCGATCAAGGCCAAGGACTTCGGCAAGTACGTCGATCCGAAACTGAAATCGGTGCCGCTCGCCTACCTGGCCACGCTCGACATCACCGGCGGCAACTCCGGCTCGGCCGCGCTGAACGCCAAGGGCGAGTGGATCGGCCTGGCCTTCGACGGCACGCTCGACTCGATCATCTCGGACTGGGACTTCAACCAGGCCAACACCCGCGACATCCAGGTCGACCTGCGCTACATCCTGTGGAACATGAAACACGTCGACCACGCCGACAACCTGCTGAAGGAAATGAAGGCGGAATAAGCGTTGCTCGCTTCACCCCGAAAACCACGCCCCGGCAACGCGGCGTGGTTTTTTTATGGATCGGTTACATTGCGTGACATGTCCAGGATGCGCAATAGCGGCGCTTGACTTTGCTATGCGGAGGATTACACTGCAATCCCAAGGATGACACCAATTGATCATTTCAATACGTCACAAAGGGCTCCGGAAATTTTTCTCCGATGGCGATCATCGAGGTATCCCTGCGGGATTCGCCCCCAGAATCGAGCGTTTGCTCGACCGCTTGGATAGCTGTATCAAACCAGAAGATATGAATATTCCGGGGTCAAAATTTCATCAACTCAAGGGGGATCGCAAGGATACCTATGCCGTCTCTGTTTCCGGCAACTGGCGCATCACATTCAGATTCGATGGCGAAAATGCGGTGGACGTGGATTTGGAGGATTATCATTAATGAAGTCGTTGCGTAACCCTAACCGACGTCCCACGCATCCTGGCGCTGTGCTGCGGGAAGATATATTGCCAGCACTAAAAATGACGCAAACGGAATTGGCAGAACGAATTGGTGTCAGCCGTTTAAGCATTTCCGAACTCGTTCATGAGAAGCGCGCAATGTCGCCCGAAATGGCCGTGCGGATAGCGACTCTACTCAACACCTCGCCGGAAAGTTGGTTGCGCATGCAGGAGGCTGTCGATCTGTGGCTGGTGCGGCAAGATTCAAGCAAATTGGCAGCGATCAGGCCATTGACTAAGTCTCGACTGAACCTGGCGACGTGAGGCCAGAAGGGTAGTACACTGAACGCGGAACTCCCAACAACCGTGTTCAGGAGATGTCATGGCCGCGAAAAAAGTCGCCGTAGTGATCGGCAGTCTGCGCAAGGTTTCGCTCAACCGCAAGTTCGCCCACGAATTGATCGCGCTGGCGCCGCCGTCGCTGCAGCTGGAGATCGTCGAGATCGGCGAACTGGCGCTGTACAACCAGGACCTGGAGGAAAACGGCGCCACCGCGCCGCAAGCATGGACCCAGTTCCGCCAGCGCATGCAGCAGGCGCAGGCGGTGCTGTTCGTCACGCCGGAATACAACCGCTCGGTGCCGGCGCCGCTGAAGAATGCCATCGACGTCGGCTCGCGCCCCTACGGCGGCAGCATCTGGAGCGGCAAGCCGGCCGCCATCGTCAGCGTGTCGCCCGGTGCGACCGGCGGCTTCGGCGCCAACCACCACCTGCGCCAGGCCATGGTGTTCCTCGACATGCCGCTGTTGCAGCAGCCGGAAGCCTACATCGGCGGCGCCGCCAAGCTGCTGGACGACAACGGCAAGTTGAACAACGACAGCACCCGCGAATTCCTGCAAAAATTCATGACCACCTTCGCCGCCTGGGTCGACACCAACGCCAGGCAGTGATTAGCGCTTGATCGCCTTGAACACCTGGCCGGCCTCGGTCAACGCCGCCGGTTTGGCGGCGACGGCGGCCGGCCGCGCCGCCCGTTGCAGCGCCAGCAGCAGCGGCGAGTGATGGTCCGGCAGCAGCGCCAGGTCGGCGCCCGGCAGGCGTTGCGCCAGCGCGCCCGCCTCGTCCGCCGCCAGGTGTTCGCAACTGACATACAGCCGGTATGACACCCAGCTGTTGCCCACCTCCAGCATGAATCCCGCCACGTTCGCCGTGCCCGGCGACCCGGGCAGCGCCGTCACCCGCAGCCGCGTCTTGCCCTTGCGCAGATGCAGCGTATCCCAGGTCTGCATCGGATAAAACCGCGGCGCGTCGGCCTGCATGCTCGGCAGCTGGGTCGACGCCGACACCGGCGCGGCGGACTCCTGCGCCGCCACGATCACCGGCAACTTGCCCAGCGACGCCAGCGGCGCCACCCCGCCATACCGGCCGCTGCCGGCGGGCGTGACCAGCAGCAGGTCGGCCGCCGGCCACTGCCGCACCGCCTCGGCGCTGTAGGCGTCCGCATCGGCGCCCGCCGTCAGTATGCTCAGCCCCTGGAAATGGATCAGCGCCAGCCCTTTGCCGGCCAGCTGCACCCGCCCCGCCGCAGTGGGCGGCAACGGCGCCGCGACACTTTCCAGCTCGATCACATAGCGCGGCCCGATCTGCGCCAGCCCCACCTTGCAGCCCAGCGCCAGCAAGACCATCACGATCACCGCGCGCCATCCGTACCTGTTGCCCATCGCACCCTCCCGGCCATGTCTGTGTTCTCCAGTAGAGCACCACCGCCATAAAGTTTTCTTGAAGCAACGCAAAACCTGCGCCCGGCTAGTCCGGCGCCGCTCAAAAATCGGGCACGAATGATACAATTCCGCCCTCGGCAGCGTGTCGCAGTGCTTATCCAGCGCGACCCGCCCTCCCCTCAACTCCCTCTGAGATCCAGACTGCCATGCACCCAGAAATGCCTACGCCTTACGAAAAAGGCAATCAGAACCAGACCACCTTGTGGAGCGAATGCATCGCCTTCTACCAGGAACTGGCGCAACGCTACCCGCAAGTACTGCGTTTTGAACAGATCGGCACGTCCGACGGCGGCATCCCGGTGCATGCGGGCGTAGTCAGCGCGGACGGCGTGTTCGACCGCAACCAGATCAAGGCCGAAGGCCGCACCGTGTTCTTCAACAACAACGGCATCCACCCCGGCGAACCCGAAGGCGTGGACGCCTGCATGGCCATCGTGCGCGACCTGTGCTTCGATCCGGCCCGCCTGGCCGCGCTGGGCAAGACCGTGCTGCTGTTCGTCCCGCTGTACAACGTCGACGGCGCGCTGAACCGCGCCGACACCTCGCGCGTCAACCAGGACGGCCCGGAGCAGTTCGGCTTCCGCGGCAACAGCCGCCACCTGGACCTGAACCGCGACTTCATCAAGTGCGACACGCTCAACGCCCAGCTGTTCAACCAGCTCGTCACCAGCTGGGATCCGGACGTGATGGTGGACACCCACACCTCCAACGGCGCCGACTACCCGTACACGATGACCTTGATCCACACCCAGGCGGACAAGCTGGGCTACGGCCTCGGCCCCTTCCTGCGCCAGACCATGCTGCCGCACATCTACGCGCAGATGGAAGCGAAAGGCTGGCCGACCTGCCCTTACGTCAACCCGGTGCAGGACACGCCGGACGACGGCATCGCCGAGTTCCTGGAAGTGCCGCGCTTCTCGACCGGCTTCGCAGCGCTGCACCACGTGATCGGCTTCATGCCGGAGACGCACATGCTCAAGCCCTTCAAGGACCGCTACGACTCGATGCGCGCGCTGCTGGACGTGACGATGGCCTTCACCGTCACCCACGGCGAACAGATCCAGAAGCTGCGCGCCGACGCGCGCGAGCAGGCCGCCAACGCCAAGCAATGGACCGTCAGCTGGAAAATGGATGAAACGAATCCATCGACCTTCCGCTTCAAAGGCTACGCGGCCAAGCGCAGCCCAAGCCTGCTGGGCGACTACACGCGCCTGTCCTACGACCGCAGCCAACCGTGGGAAAAGGACATCGCCTACTACAACAGCTTCGTGCCGTCAGCCACCGTGCGCGCGCCGAAAGGCTACGTGATCCCGCAAGCCTGGCGCGAAGTGATCGAGCGCCTGCAATGGAACGGCGTGGAAATGGCGCGCTTCGACGAAGCCTCCACCATCGAGGCGCAGTACTACCATATCGCCGCCGTCACCTCGCGTCCGCAGGCCTACGAAGGCCATATGTACCACGACGAGGTGGAACTGGAGGCGCGCACCGGCAGCTTCACCGTGCAGCCGGGCGACTACTTCATTCCGCTCAAGCAGGCCAACGCCCGCTACGCCGTCGAAACGCTGGAACCGCAAGGCCACGACTCCTTCTTCCGCTGGGGTTTCTTCAACAGCGTGCTGGAGAAAAAGGAAGCCTATTCCGACTACGTGTTCGAAGACCTGGCGCTGGAAATGCTGGAAACCGAACCTGAACTGAAAGCGAAATTCGAGCAATGGAAGGCCGACTATCCGGCGCTGCTGACCTGCCAGGAAAAGGTGCTGGGCTTCATCTTCGAACACGGCAAACGCCACGCGGAGCCGGAATGGCGCCGCTACCCGGTGCTGTCCGTCCTTTAAGTCCCCGCAAAGTAACAACTAGCGTTACCCCATGCGCGCAGCGGCGATCCCGCGGCGCGCATGCAAGCTGCCCACAAGGCCATAGCCATGCACTACGCACTCAACCTGCGCACCTTTTTCTACAGCCATTACTTTTACCTGGGCCTGCGCTTTGCCGCGGGCCTGGTCGGCGTCACCCTGGTGACGCTGCAATTCGCCGACATGGCCACCGCCATGACGGTGTGCGTCGGCGCGCTGTGCACCGCGCTGATGGACATGCCCAGCCCCCTGCGCCACAAGTTCAACGAGATGAGCGCCTCGGTGCTGCTGTGCAGCGCCGTCACCTTGTTGATCAGCCTGTGCGCGCCGGTGCACTGGCTGCTGATGGTCATGCTGGTGGCGATCAGCTTCCTGGCCTGCATGATGGTCGTCTACGGCAAGAAGTCGATGCCGCTGCAACTGGCCACGCTGTTCATCATGACCATGTCGATGGAACACGACATGACGGCGCGCGAGTCCTTCATCCACACCGGCCTGTTCACCTTGGGCGCGATCGCCTACCTGGCCTACGCCATGGGCATCTCGTGGATACTGCGCCACCGCATCAAGCAGCAGGTGCTGGCCGAGGCGCTGTTCGAGCTGGCCGCCTACATCGACATCAAGGCCGACTTCTACGACACCCGCTACAACCTCACCGAACAATTCAACAAGCTGGTACGCCATCAAAGCCTGCTGGCCGACCGCCAGCAAGCCTCGCGCGACCTGATACTGCGCAGCCACCAGAACAGCAAGGACGCCATCGTCGTGCAGACCCACGTCTGCATGCTGGACCTGTATGAGCTGATCCTGTCGACCCACACCGACTACGCCCAGCTGCGCGTGCACCTGGCCGATTCGCCGGTGCTGAAATCGCTGCACGACCTGGCCTGCAAGGCGGCGCGCGACATCGAATCGGTGGCCTACGACGTCACCCGCAAGAAGGCCTCCTACCCGGAGATCAGCTACGAGCCGGAACTGGCGGCCATCGAGGCGGAGCTGGCGGCCTTGCAGCAGCGCGTGGACGAAGGCAAGCCGGCGCAGGAAGCGCTGGCCGTGCTGCGCGCGCAGCGCAACAAGGTGCGCGCCATCATCAAGATGATCGGCGAGCTGCACCAGGCCAGCCAGAAGGCCTACGACAGCACGCCGTTCTGGGTCGACGCCGACATGGGCCCCTTCCTGTCGCAGCAAAAGTACGAACTGCGCATGATCCTGTCGCACCTGCGGCTCGATTCGCCGATCTTCCGCTTCTCGCTGCGGGTGGCGATGGCGATCTCGGTCGGCCTGGCGGTGGCCTCGTGGCTGCCGTATGCGGCGCACAGCTACTGGATCGTGCTGACCATCGTCATCATCCTCAAGCCCAGCTTCAGCATGACCAAGCAGCGCCGCAGCGACCGCATCGTCGGCACCATCATCGGCTGCGTGATCACGGCGCTGATCATCAAGTACCTCAACTATCCGGCGGCGATACTGGGCTTCCTGATTTTGTCGACGGTGGCCACGCCGACCTTCATCTACGTGCGCTACCGCTACGCGGCGATCGCGGTCAGCATCATGATCCTGCTGCAGATGCACCTGATCGCGCCGGGCAACCAGGACCTGATCGTCGAACGCCTGACCGACACCTTCATCGGCGCGGCGGTGGCGACGGCGTTCAGCTTCGTGCTGGCCAGCTGGGAATATCAATCGCTGCCGCGCCTGATCCGCGAAGTGCTGGACGTGAACCTGCGCTACATGCAGGCCAGCTTCGATCTGCTGCAAGGCAAGGGCAAGGACGATTTCGCCTACCGCATCGAACGCAAGCGCCTGATGGACAGCCTGGCCGCGCTCAGCTCCGCGCTGGTGCGCATGCTCGACGAGCCGGCCCGCAAGCAGCGCGCGGTGGAGGACATCAACCTGTTCATCGTGCAGAACTACCTGCTGGTGGCGCACGTGGCCGCGCTGCGCGCCATCCTGCGCCGCCACGTGAAGGAACTGCCGACCGCGCCCGTCAACGCCATGCTGCGCGAGAGCCATGAACAGGTCGTGCGCACGCTGGCGCAGGCGCTGGCGCCGCAATCGGCGACGGCCGCGCAGATGACGCCGGCAACCGCCGCAGCTGCCGCCGTCGCCGCCGACGCGCCTGCCACTTCAACAGTGGACGGCGCCAGCGTGCCGTGGTCCGGTTGGCCGCTGGTACAGCGACGCATCCGCCTGCTGCAAGCGGACGCCGTCAAAATCATCGTCCACAGCGAGGCCATCGTCCGCGACGTGGCCTGATCTGGCTCCGGTCTTGGCCCAGCCTCTGCGCCGCCGGCGCAGGCCTGCTAAGATGGCAACATGACCGCCGCCTCCCCAGCATCCTTCAGCACCCGTGACCTGATCTCCGCCCTGTTCGTCGTGCTGATCTGGGGCACCAACTTCGTCGCGATGAAGGTCGGCCTGCGCGACCTGACGCCGTTCCAGATGGGCGCCGCCCGCTATATCTTCGCCGTGCTGCCGCTGATCCTGTTCGTGCGCCCGCCCAAGCTGCCGGTGAAGTGGATCGTGGCGTATGGCCTGTGCCAGGGCGTCGGCCAATTCGGCCTGCTGTTCCTGTCGCTGAAGGTCGGCATGTCGGCCGCGCTGGCGTCCGTGATCCTGCAAACGCAGGTGTTCTTCACCGCCTTCTTCGGCTTCGCGCTGCTGCACGAACGCGCCAGCCGCGCGCTGCAAGGCGGCCTGCTGCTGGCCGCCGTGGGCCTGGTCTGCTTCGGCATGAACTACGTGCAGCCCGGCCACGCGGGCGCCACCACCGCCGGCGGCTTCGCGCTCTGCCTGGCCGCCGCCGCGATGTGGGCGGCCTCGAACATCGTCGTGCGCCGCGCGCAGCAGGCCACGCCGCAATTCGATGTGGTGGGTTTCATGGTCTGGTGCAGCCTGGTGCCGATCCTGCCGTTCATCGGCCTGTCGCTGGCCTTCGACGATCCGGCCACGCGCTGGAGCTGGACCGGCGCGCCGCTGTCCACCTGGATCTCCACCGCCTACCTGGGCTGGATGGCGACCATCCTCGGCTACGCCATGTGGACCCGTCTGTTGAAACGCCACCCCGTCAACCGCGTGGCGCCGTTCAGCCTTGGCGTGCCGGTGGTCGGCATCAGCGCCGGCATGATCGCGCTGGGCGACGTCATCACCGGCTGGCAGTGGGCCGGCATCACGCTGATCGTCGCCTCGCTGATCTGCACCATGTTCGGCGGCCGCTGGCTGGGCCGGCGCAGCTAGTTAGGAAAAGCAGACCCGGTTGCGGCCCGTCTGTTTGGCGCGGTACAGCAGCGCATCGGCCTTTTGCAGCATCGCCTCGGCGGTGCCGGCGGCCAGGTCGGCGTATACGCCCATGCTCATCGTGACCTTCAGATCCGGGTGCACCTCGTGCCACGGGAAGCCCTCGATCATGTTGCGCAGCTTGTCGCACAAGGCCGCCGCCTGCGGCAGCTCGGTCTCCGGGAAGGCGATCACGAATTCCTCGCCGCCGTAGCGCGCCACCAGGTCGCTCAAGCGCATGTGGCTGCGCAGGATCTCGCCCACCTGGCGCAGCACCGCGTCGCCGGTGGCGTGCGAGAACTGGTCGTTGATCCGCTTGAAGAAATCGATATCCCCTATCACCACGCTCAATGGCCGCTTGTGGCGCACCGCATGGCTGAACAGCGTGGTCGCCTGTTCGTCGAAATGGCGGCGGTTGTGCAGCTTGGTCAGGGCGTCGCGCACACTGAGCTCGCGCATCTGTTCGGCCTGTTCCAGGATGGTCTGGTGCGACTCCTTCAGCTCCTCGTGCGAGCGCGCCAATTGTTCGCTCATGTCGTTGAAGGCGCTGGCCAGCGTGGCCACTTCGTCCCGCCCCTCCACCGGCACCCGTTGCAGCAGCGAGCCGCCGTGCATGGCGCGCACCGCGCCGGTCAGGTGACTGAGTTTGCGGCTCAGTCCCCGGCTCAGCAGAAGACCCAGTACCACCGCCAATGCCGCCGCGCCGGTCACGCCGGCCACCAGCGCTTCGCGCATCGCATCCATGTATTGCTGTTCCTGTTTGCTGGGCGTGAAGATGCCTTCCGGCGAGATATAGGCCAGCACCCGCTCGCCCGATTTGACGGCGCGCGCATCCTTGCGGGCCGATTCCGGCAGCAATTCGCCTGGCCGATACACACCGGCCCCCAACACCACGTGAAAATCCTGGTCCGCCACGATGAAGTGAAACGGCGGCTCGCCGCCGCCCCGGCGCGGCGGCCGACGATCGCCGCGCCCCGGCGGTCCCTCACCCTGCGGCGGCCCCGGCCGCTCCTCGCCATCCGGCGGCGGCGGCCGCGAGCCATGCGCCTCGCGGTAGCTATGCATGAAATCGTCGAAAGGCTCGGCCTGGGTGGCGGCCTGCCAGCTGCCGTACTTTTGCAGGTAGCCGCTCATGCCCTCGTAAAAACTGTCGGCGGCGTGCTGGCGGCGGATGACGTCGACCTTCTTGCTCATGCCCACATAGGCCAGGCCGCCCACCATCGCTACCGCCGCCAGCCCGGTCAGTAGCAAAGCGAGCATGAATTTCGTGCGCAGGGACATCGGAGCTCCGTCAAATTATTGCCAGTTGGACAGTAATCATACCTGATGGCGCTCGGCTCGCACTCAATCCAAAGCGAAAAAAGTTACCGCTCAGAACGCTTCTGTCATAGGCAAAACCGGAAGTTATACGGTTTGCTTATGGCGAGTATCATAAATCAAAATTTTATTTATTACTGAAACACGCGCATACTGCACTGCAACAAACGAACATTTAAGGAGCTTCTGATGAGCGCAACGAACAACCTGATTTACATCGACCTGACCACGACCCGCTACGCAAGCAATGTTGCCACCGCAGCGCGCCAGCTGATTGCCGCACTGTTCGCCGTCAAGCCACGTCCAGCCGTCGTGGCGGACGAAGTTGTTTCGCAACGCCAGATCGAAGCTTCCGCGTCCTGGCTGAACCGCCTGGCCAATGACTGCGAACGTCATTCGCCTAACCTGTCTGCCGAACTGCGCTACATGGCGTCGCGCGGCTAATCGAACCGAATTTAACTTTCTGGAGATCACCATGCTGACCATCATCGAAAACCTGCCTGCCGCCATCGCCCTGTCCGGCCTCGTACTGCGCCTCTACCTGGGCGCCAAGCCAGGCAAAGAACAAGCGTAAGCAAACGAACGTAAAAAAGCCCCCATCAGCCTGAACGCGCTCAAGATCGCGCTCAGTGCCGATGGGGGCTTTTTAACGTCTCGCCGTTTTACTTGGCGTGATTCAGTCGCGAATTGCGCATGCCGTACAGGAAGTACGTCAGCACCGCCGCGCTCATCCAGATGAGGAAGATGGTGTAGGTGGTCATCGACAGGCCGAACATCAGGTACAGGCAGGCCACGATGCTCAGGCCCGGCACCACGTACGGGCCGAACGGCACGCGGAAGCCCTTGGTGCCCTTGCCGTTTTCCTTCTTGCGCATCACCGGCACCGCCAGCGACACCACGATGAAGGCCGTCAGCGTGCCCATGCTGACCATATCCCACAGGAAGGTCGCATCGACGAAACCGGCCACCAGGCCGACCACGATGCAGACGATCAGCGTGTTGTGCACCGGCGAGGCGGTGCGCGGGCTGACCTTGCGGAACGCTGGCGAGATCAGGCCGTCCTTCGAGATCGCGTACAGGATGCGGGTCTGGCCGTAGATCGTCACCAGCGTCACGCTGAACACCGAGATCACGGCGCCCGCCGCCAGCACCAGCGCCGGCCAGGTCTTGCCCGTCACGTTCTGCAGGATCACGGCCAGGCCGGCTTCCTGCCCGGCGAACTTGTAGGCAGGTTGCGCGCCCATCGCGGCCACGGCCACCAGCAGGTAGAACACGGTCACGATGCCCAGCGCCGACAGGATGCCGATCGGCACATTGCGTTTGGGATCGCGCACTTCCTCGCCGGCGGTGGCCACGGTGTCGAGTCCGATGAAGGAGAAGAACACCGTCGCCGCCGCGGCCGTCACGCCGGTCATGCCGGTGATGTGCACGCCGTTGTCCGGGCTGAAGAATGGATGGAAATTGTTTATATCAAAGCCGGAGAAGGCGATCACCACGAAGAAGATCAGGATCGCCAGCTTGATCATCACCATGATGGCGTTGGTGGTGGCCGACTCCTTGGTGCCGCGTATCAGCAGCAGGCAGCACAGGCAGACCAGCAGGATGGGCGGCAGGTTGATGTGGCCGAGATGGAGCTCCATGCCCTTGGGCGTGGAAACGATCATCGGCGAGCGCAGCACCTCGGGGATATGCCAGCCGAAGGCGTTGTTCAGGAAGTTGTTCAGGTAATCGGACCAGCCGATCGCCGTCGCGCTGGCCGCCAATCCATATTCAAGCAACAGGCAGGCCGCCATGATGAAGGCCAGGAACTCGCCGACCGTGGCGTAGGCAAACGAATACGACGAGCCGGACGCCGGAATGCGGAACGACAGCTCGGCGTAGCACAGCGCGGTCAGGCCGGCGGTGATGGCGGCGAACAGGAAGGACAGGATCACGGAAGGCCCGGCCTTCGGCACGGCTTCCACCATCGTGAAGAAGATACCGGTGCCGATCGTGGCGCCGACACCAATCATTGTCAGGGGAAACAAGCCGATCGAGCGATGCAGGCTATTGCTATTGGTGGGAGCAGTTTCTACTGTGTTATCGACCGGCTTGGTACGGGTCAGTTTCTGGACCAGCGTTTGGTTCACAGGCAATCCTTGTGGGAGATATGTACGGGCAAAAAAACTAAGCGATTATAGGGCCTTCCGGCCTGTCGCATTACAGTAATTTTGTGTTAGAAAAACAACTCAGACCCCAGGCGGGGTAAGGGCTCCGTTACAGTTGCTTACTTTTGATACAGCGGGATGTATAGATTGGAAATTGTTGTCAAGCTACTCTAGGCCGAAGTGTTACATCAAGCCAAGAGAGAGCCCATCATGCCAATTCAAAAGATCCCTACCGTATCCCGGCGTTTCCATCCTGCCGTCGCCGGCGCCGCCGTTGTTTTACTGGGTCTGGCGGGCACGCTGGCGGCCTGGCTGATGCGCGGCTAAGCTTCTACGCGAACGGCCCGAGATAATCGCGCTTGCCGACCGGGACGCCCTGGTTGCGCAGGATGTCGTGGGCGGTGACGATGTGGAAGAAGAAGTTCGGCAAGGCGAACGTCAGCAGATAGTCGTCCCCCTGGAACGCCGGCTGGAACGCACCCAAATTAAGTGTGATCGGGCGCGCCTCGCTGCCGGCGAAATCGCTTTCGGCGACGCTATCCAGATAAGTGATGGTATCGGCGATTCGCTGTTGCAATTGCGCGAACGAGGTTTCGTTGTCTTCAAACTTGGGCGCGGCCACACCGCTCAAACGCTCCACCGACAATTTCGACGTATCGCTGGCGCGCTGCACCTGCGCCGACAGCGGCAGCATATCGTCCGCCAGCCGCGCGGAGATCATCGCATCCGGCACCGAGCCATGCTGCTCGACATAGGCCTCGGCCTTCCCCAGCAAATCCGACAACACCTTCAAGCCACGCACAAACACGGGCACCGACACCTGATGCATCGATAACGACATCGCGAACTCCAGAGATGAGATAGAGAACTGCGAGTGTAGCGCAATCGACGCAATCGAGACACTCAGGCCAACTGGTCGACGTTGTTGCCGATCTTGCTAGCGTCGGTCGTTTTATCGGGATGGGAAACGCTGTACACCAGCTGTTCCTGCTCGGAGACCGTGCCGTCCTGGTTGGTGTCCGCCGCTTCGTAGGTTGTAGTCGAGCTGCTGGAGCTGCTAACGCCGCCCGCGCCACCGCCGCCGTGTGCGCCTTCAGCAGGCTTGCCGCCCTGGGCGCCGCTGGGACGCGGCGGCGCAAAGCTGCCGCTCTTGATCGCGGTTTCCAGATCGGATTGGGTGATCGAACCGTTCTTCTGCGTATCGATCGCATCGAACTGCTTGGTGGCGTCATCGGCCGACACGCCCTTCTTTTCCAGGCCCGATACGAACTCGTCTTTGTTGACCTTGCCGTCCTTGTCGGCGTCCAGGTCGGTGAATACCTTGGCCGCAAAGCGCGCCGCCCCCTTCGCAGGATCGAAGGAGGTGGCTTGGGTACTGCTGCTTGAAACGCCGCTGATGGCTGTCGACATGATGATTACTCCGTGGTTAGAACACTGTTGTCCTAATTAACGAACTAATCCATGTAACCATGATCCCGCAAAGTGTAAAGCGGCGTAAAGATCAGGAAACGCGCACCACCATCAGGCCGGCGCGCAGGCCGATGCGAACGTCGGGGTTGGGGAATACCACCAGCTCTTCGGGATGCTGGACGGTGTAGATGGTGTCGCCATCGCGGGCGATTTCTTCGCCCTGCTTGAGCGCCGTGAAGTTGTGCGTCTCTTTGCCGAACGCCATCTGGAACTGGTCGCTCAACTTGATGATCTGGCGCGCGGTGTTGAACACGTGCGGCCGCTGCCTGGCCTCACGCTTGGCCGCGCCGCGCAGCAGGTCGTCCAGCGCCAGCGAGGCATCGGCGAACTGCGACAGATCGTTCTGTCCCAGGGTGCCGATGCGCCCCAGCTCCACCGTGGTGCCGGCCGCCGCGTGATGCTCGGCCGAGTAGTAGCTGTACGTCCCGACCGAAGCCGGGTTCATGATGACGGCGCCGATGCCGGCCAAACCCAGCCACTCGATCACCTCGCGGCGCGGCTGGTCGGCGATCAGCTCGGGCACGATGGCGAAGGTTGGATACACCGACGGCCGTATCGCCGTATGCAGATCCAGATGCCAGCGCAGCGGCCCCGCACCGTCGAAGAAGGCCGCGGTCGCGGCGATCATCGCATCGGCGCGCGCCGCTTCGGACGTGCCCTCCAGCGTACCGCGCTCCTTGCGGAACATGCGGTTCAAGTCGGCATCGATGAAGCGCTTGCCGGCCCTGATCGCACCGATATTGCCAACGCAAAGCATCAGGTTGACCGCCAGCGCGGACGCCTGCTGCGACAAGGCGTCCAGCAGATACGCCACCATCTCGATCGGTCCCGTCTCGTCGCCATGCACGCCGACCGAAATCAGCACGCTCGGACGTTCGCCCCCGGCCTTGATGGTCAGGATACCGTCGGCCGGCTGCGTCACCGCAAAACTGGCCGCCGAAAAACGCTGCGCGACCACGCTGAAATCCGCTTCAGCCAACGCGCGTACAGATTCCGGCAAAACCTTGGGCAAATCGCTCATCTACTTACACCGCCAGCGTCGTGTTACTGGTGTTGGTCGCTTCGGACAAAGCCCAAACGTCCAGCATCGCCTGTTCCAGATCGGTCGCCGCCGCGTAGCCGGACAAGCCCAGCGTGTTGGCCACGACTTCCACCGCTTCCGCCGCCGTATGGTCGCCGGTCGCATGCTGCAACACCTGCGACAGCAAGCGTTGCTGCGTGCGGCGCAGCGCGTTCTGGGCGTAGCTGCGCAGCTGCTCTTGCGAACGGCTGGTGGCCGGCAGTTTCAGGCCGCGCTCCAGCGTATCGATGCCAACCTGCGCGCGCAGCGCCAGGCCAACTTGCAGGAACGCCGGCAGGTCCATGCCCTCAGGACGCGATACCGACAGCGCCGCGAACACAAACGCCGCCACCGCGTCGATCGCCTCGACAGCCTTCCAGGCCAGCACGAATTCGGCGCGCAGGCCGGAGGTGATATCGGCATCCGACTGGCCGTCGGCCGGCGTCAGCTGCGCCAGCGTTTCCGGCTTGGCGAACAGCTTGGTCAACTCGGCGACGCCGGCGCGCAACTGGTCGGCAGGCACCGTCAGCACGCCTTCGATCACCGACTTTTGCAGCACGCGGGTACGCGCATCGACCTTGATCGACACGGCGCGTGGCACTCTCAGCGCGTCCGCATCGAGCGTCGTGAAGATCGGCGCCAGGTTCAGCGCGGACCATGCCTGGCCCCACGCCAGGATCACATCCGATTCATCCACGCCATGTTCGCCGGCCAGTTGGCGCAGCATCAGCGGACCGCAACGGTTGACCGATTCATTGGCCAGCACGGTCGCCAGGATGGCGTTGGCCAGCGGGTGCGCCAGCGCAGGACGGGTTGCCACCAGCAGATCCGGGAAGTACGGCTTCAGCACCGACTCGGCCCAGCTCAGGTCCGTCAGCGGCAGCGCCGACAGGATGCGCTTGTAGCGGTTCTTGACGTTGGCGATCACCACCGCCAGTTCCGGCGTGGTCAGGCAACGGCCGTCGGCCTTGCGGCGCGCCAGTTCCGCCACCGATGGCAGCTGCTCCAGCTCACGCGACAGCGCGCCCTCTTCTTCCAGCGACGCGATCAGCGCGGCGTAGCCGTCTTGCGCGGCGGCGTCGGTCTGTGACTGTGCTTCGCGCACCAGCAACTGCGTTTGCAGCGTGTTGTCGCGCAGGACCAGGCGTTCGATGTCGGCGGTCATTTCGTTCAGCACGCGGTTGCGGTCTGCTTCGCTCAGCTGGCCGGCGTTCATTTCCACGTCCAGCCACATCTTCGCGTTCACTTCATGGTCGGAGCAATCCACGCCGGCCGAGTTGTCGATCGCATCGGTGAAGATGCGGCCGCCCGCCAGCGCGAATTCGATACGGCCGGCCTGGGTCGCGCCCAGGTTGCCGCCTTCGGAGACGACCTTGCAGCGCAGCTGGTTGCCGTCGACGCGGATGTTGTCGTTGGCGCGGTCCTTGACCTGTGCGTGCGATTCGGTCGAAGCCTTGATGTAGGTGCCGATACCACCGTTGTAGAACAGGTCAACAGGCGCCAGCAGGATGCGGTGCATCAGTTCCTCCGGCGGCAACGAGGTTTCTTCGATGTCCAGCGCGGCGCGGATCTGCGGCGACAGCTCGATGCTGCGGGCGCTGCGCGGGTACACGCCACCACCGGCCGAAATCAGCTCCTTGTTGTAGTCGTCCCACGAGGAGCGCGGCAGCGCGAACATGCGCTCGCGTTCGACGAAGGATTTTTCCATATCCGGATTTGGATCGAGGAAGATATGGCGGTGATCGAAGGCAGCCACGATTTTCAGTTTGCGCGACAACAGCGCGCCGTTGCCGAACACGTCGCCCGACATGTCGCCCACGCCGACCATCGTCACCTGCGTGGCGTGGATGTCGTGGTCCATTTCGTAGAAGTGACGCTTGACGGCTTCGAACGCGCCCTTGGCGGTGATGCCCATCTTCTTGTGATCGTAGCCGTTCGAGCCACCCGACGCGAACGCATCGCCCAGCCAGAAACCGCGCTGCACGGCGATGCCGTTGGCGATGTCGGAGAAGGTCGCGGTGCCCTTGTCGGCGGCCACCACCAGGTACGGGTCGTTTTCGTCGTAGCAGATGGTGTCGGCCGGCGAAACGATCTTGCCCAGCACGCGGTTGTCGGTCATTTCCAGCAGGCTGGCGATGAACAGGCGATACACCGCTTCGCCTTCGGCCGCGATGGTTTCACGCACGGCGTCTTTCGGCATCTGCTTGCAGACGAAGCCGCCCTTGGCGCCGGCCGGCACGATGACGGCGTTCTTCACCATCTGTGCCTTCACCAGGCCGAGCACTTCGGTGCGGTAGTCTTCCATGCGGTCCGACCAACGCAGGCCGCCGCGGGCGACCGGGCCGCCGCGCAGGTGCACGCCTTCGAAGCGGCGCGAGAACACGAAGATCTCGCGGAACGGACGCGGTTCCGGCACCAGCGCCAGGCTGCTGGTGTCGAACTTGAAGATGATCTTGTCGCCCTTCTGGTTATTCTGGAAGTAGTTGGTGCGCAGCGTGGCGACCATCAGGTCGGTCATCGCGCCCAGCACTTCTTCGCTGTCGGCGTGGTTGATCGCCGGCAGGCTGCTCTTGATGCCGGCCAGCGCATCGAGTGCGGCGGCGCGGGTGGCGGCGTCCAGCGCAGGGTTGAAGCGTTGCAGGAAGGCGTCCACCAGCTGCTTGACCACCACCGGCTGCTTGCGCAGCGTCTCGGCGATGTAGCGCACCGAGAAACGGCTGCCGGTCTGGCGCCAGTAGCTCATGTAGGCGCGTACCAGTTGTACCTGGCGCACGCTCAAGCCGCCTTCGATGACCAGGCCATTCAGGCGGCCGTCTTCGGCTTCGTTGTTGAACAGTGCGGCGAACAGTTCCTGCGCGACCGGCACGATGTCGGCCTTGGCCAGGCTGGCGGCGCTGGCGGCATCCACCGACAGGCTGGTGACGAAGTGACGCTGGCCGTCCACGCGCAGCGAGTGCGCCTGTTCACGGTCGATCGCCACGCCGGCGTTGTGCAGCGCCGGCAGGATGGTCGACAGCGATGGTACGCGGTCGACGGAATACAAACGGATGGTGGTCGCATTGGCCGCGGCGTCTGTGCCAACTTCGACACGCACGTCCACGCGCGATGGATCGGTGTTGCGCAGGATGGTGCCCAGGTCGTGGAAGGCGGCTTCCGGCGCGGTGGTGGCGACATAGTCGATCGGCAGCGCGGCGCACATCTTGCGCAGGCTGGCGCGCAGCGGCACGTCAGGCACGGCGTCGGCCAGCGCGGAGAACTGGTTGTGCCAGCCGTCCAGCACCGACAACAGCGGCTGCTGGATGTCGGTTTCCAGGTCCAGCGGATAGCGCGCGGCGTGGGCGATCAGGTACACGCGGGCCAGCGGGCCGTCCGCCACCAGCGTCTGCGAGCTGACATGCTGCGCGCCGGAACTGGCTTGCAGCGCCTTGGCCAGCGACGAAGCGACGCTGGCGCTGTAACGCTCGCGCGGCAGGTAGACCAGCACGTTCAGGTGGCGCGCGTACACGTCGCGGCGGGCGAACACCTTGGTGCGCGGCTGCTTGTACAGCGAAACGACGGCGCCGCAAACTTCGGCCAGCCATTCAGGTTCCGCTTCCAGCGCCTCTGTGCGCGGCAGCGATTCGAGGATCTCGATGAATTTCTCGGCGCGGAAACCTTCCTGGCGCACGCCGGCGATGCTCAGCACCTTGGCCACGCGGCCACGCGCGAACGGCAGGCGGTTCAGCGGCGTCGCGGTGGCGGCGCGGGTGAACAGGCCGACGAAGCAGTACTCGCCCAGGATCGCGCCTTGCGCGTCGGTGTGGCGGATGCCGATGAAGTCCAGTTGCTGGTCGCGGTGCAGCGTGCCCTCCACGTCGGCCTTGACGATGGACAGCGTGTGGGCGCGCTTCGACAGCGTGTCGAAATCGCCGGGAATATTGGCCAGGCAGGTGCCGTAGACCGGATGCGAAGTATCTTGCAGCACGCCGATGCGGCTAGGGATGTCGCGTTCCAGCTCGCGCACGCCCGGTTTCACTTGGTAGTAGGCGTAGCCGAACGGCTCGAAGCCCTCGGTCTTGGCCCATTCCAGGAAGGCGGCGACTTCCTTGCCTTCATCGCCATGGGCGGCGGCTTCGGCGCCGATGCGGCTGAAGTGCTCCTGCATCGCGGCTTTGTCGCGGCGCACCACGGCGGCGTCGCGCGACACCATTGCCAGGCGCTCGACCAGCATGCCGATTTCCGCTTCCGGCAGATCTTCGGACAGCAGGCACAATACATACGATTCGAGTTTGTCGCCACTCTGGCCGACGGCGGTCACCACGCCGTCCGCGTTGCGCGCAACCGGCAGCACCGAGTTCAATACGCCGCTGACGCCCACGCGCAGCTTGCGCATCGCCATGACGATCGAATCGACCAGGTAAGGCATGTCATCGTTCAGGACCAGCAGCGCGGTGGCCATGCCGCCGCGGCCATCCGCGTAGCGCAGCTTGGCGATCTGCGCGCCGGAGCCGGAGCGCTTGGAAGCTTGCGTGAAACCGTCCCACAATACCGGGGCCAGGCTACCCGGGGCGGTGCCCGCCAGGTCTTCTTCGTCCAGGGATCCAAGCCAGGCGCTGATCAGGGAGGCGACCTGGCTGCTGTCGCTGGCCGGCTTGCTCGAATTGACCAAATCCAGCGTCTGTGCGCGCAGGTCTTGTGGCATTTGTTTCATCGTTGCTTCTCCAATACGTTATGTGTATTTTATGTTGCAGGCGCCGCGCCGGCTTGTGGCTGCGCGGCAGTGGTTGAGCGCTATTAGACACCAAATCCCCATATGGGGGCGAGATGGTGTTTTACAAATCATACAGTCCAGGCAAGCCCAGAATCCGGCTCAAGTCTTCCAGCGCGGCGTGCACTTCGATCGCCAGCGCCGGATCGGCCAGGTCGGACGGTTCCAGCCGGTCGCGGTAGTGCTTCTCCACCCACGCCACCAGCGTGTGGTACAGCGCTTCCGTCATCACCACGCCTTGATGCATGGCAGCCGCTTCGGCATCGGTCAGCGCCACGCGCAGGCGCAGGCATGCGGGGCCGCCGCCATTGCGCATCGACTGGCGCAGGTCGAAGTGAATCAGTTCGTCGACCGCGTTGCCGCTGGCGACCAGGCCTTGCAGGTAGGCCGCCACGGCGGCGTTTTCCTCGCACTCCTGCGGGATCACCAGCGCCATCTTGCCGTTGTCCTTGCTCAGCAGCTGGCTGTTGAACAGATAGCTGTGCACCGCGTCGGCCACCGACACCTTGGCGGTATCGACGCGGATCGCGTTCAGTTCCGCGCCCACGCCGCCCATCGCGCGGCGCAGCTGTTCCAGCGCGTCCGCTTCGTCGGCGAAGGCCTGCTCGTGATAGAACAGCACATTGCCGTTGCCGACCGCGATCACGTCGTTGTGGAACACGCCCTGGTCGATCACGTCCGGATTCTGCTGGACGTAGACGGTGCGCTCGGCCGACAGGCCGTGCAGGCGGGCCACGGCCTGCGATGCTTCCAGCGTCTGGCGGGCCGGGTATTTTTTCGGTGCCGATGCGGAGGCGTCGAACTCGGTGCGGCCGTAGACGAACATCTCGACGGCGGCGCTGCCGTGGTCCTTGCACAAACGGGTGTGGTTGGCCGCGCCTTCGTCGCCGAATGCCGGCGTGCCTGGCAGCGCGTCATGCACGGCGAAGTGCTTCTCGTCCTTGAAGATGGCGCGCAGCGAGCGCGCCGACTGCGCGTGCTCGAAAGCGCGGTGCAGCTTGTTATTCAGGTTGGCGGCGGTGAAGTGGGTGCGGCCGTCGGCGCTGTCGGCGGACGGGCTGACCGTGGCCGCGTTGGCGGTCCACATCGGCGAGGCCGAGTAGGCGCACGCCAGGATCACCGGCGACTCCTTGGCGGCCTTGGCCAGCACCTCGGCATCGCTGCCGGTGAAACCGATGCTGCGCAGCAGGCGGAAATTCGGACGGTCCTGCGGCGGCAGCAGCGCCTGGCCGAAGCCACGCGCGGCCAGCGCGCGCATCTTGGCCAGGCCTTGCAGCGCCGCCAGCTTCGGATTCGAAGCACTCTTGACGTTGCTGAACGAAGCCACATTGCCGAACGACAGACCGGCGTAGTTGTGCGATGGGCCTACCAGGCCGTCGAAGTTGAATTCGCGTGCGCGCATTTCAGTTCCTTAGAAGTGCATGCCCGGCGACAGCTTCGCAGGCATTTCAAGTACATTGTTTTCGATCGAAGCGACCGGATAGGCGCAGTAATCGGCCGCGTAGTAGGCGCTCGGACGATGGTTGCCCGATTTGCCCACGCCGCCGAACGGCGCGCTGCTGGCGGCGCCGGTGGTCGGACGGTTCCAGTTGACGATGCCGGCGCGTGCGCGCACCTGGAAGATCTTCCACAGGTTTTCGTCGTTCGAGATCAGCGCCGAAGCCAGGCCGAATTCGGTGGCGTTGGCGGCTTTGATCGCGCTGTCGAAGTCCGCCACGCGGATCACCTGCAGCAGAGGGCCGAACCACTCTTCGTCCGGGATGCCTTGGGCTTCGGTGACGTCGACGATGCCGGCGCTGACAAAGCCGGTGTCCTCGACCAGCTGACGCATCGCCAGCAGGCTCTTGCCGCCCTTGGCGACCATGTCGGCCTGCGCCAGCACCAGGCGCTTGGCGATCGCTGCCGAAACAACAGGGCCCATGAACGGCGCCGGTTCCGCGGCGGAGGCGCCGATGGTCAGGCGGCTGGCCACGTCGACCAGGCGCGCGATGATCGCATCACCCTCGGCGCCCTGCTTGACGATCAGGCGGCGCGCGCAGGTGCAGCGCTGGCCGGCCGAGATGAAGGCCGACGAAATCGCCATGAACACGGCGGCGTCGATATCCTTGACGTCCCACACCACCAGCGGATTGTTACCGCCCATTTCCAGCGCCAGCATCTTGCCTGGCTGGCCGCCGAACTGCTTGTGCAGCGCGGTGCCGGTCTGGCAGCTGCCGGTGAACAGCACGCCGTCCAGCAGCGCGTTCTGGCCCAGCGCGACGCCCGCATCGCGGCCGCCGTTGACCAGGTTGATCACGCCTTTCGGCACGCCGGCCTTTTCCCACAGCTGCACGGTCTTGACGGCGGTGCGCGGCGCATATTCGCTAGGCTTGAAGACCACGGTGTTACCGGCGATCAGCGCCGGCACGATATGACCGTTCGGCAGGTGGCCCGGGAAGTTGTAAGGACCGAACACGCCGAACACGCCGTGCGGACGATGACGCAGCACGGCATCGCCGTCGGCGACCTTGTTCTGGGTTTCGCCGGTGCGCGCGCCGTAGGCCTGCACCGAGATGTCGATCTTGTTGGCCATGGTGGTCACTTCGGTGCGGGCTTCCCACATCGGCTTGCCCACTTCCTCGGCGATCAGCAGCGCCAGCTCTTCCGCGTCCTGTTTCAGCAGATCGCGGAAACGGGTGCAGACGGCGATGCGCTCGGCCAGCGGCGTCAAGGCCCAGGCTTCAAACGCGTCGCGCGCGGCGGCGGCGGCGTGGCCCACGTCCTGCGCGGTCGATTCGTTGCTGGCCCAGGTCTGCTTGCCGTCCGATGGATCGATGGTGACCAGTTCGGCGCCGCTACCGGCGAGCCATTCGCCGTTGATGAAGTTGCTCAGGACTTTAGACATGTGGATTCTTCCTCAAATTAAGGGTCAGCGTGCGCACCGTATCGCCGGTATGGCAGTGCAGGAGTTGTTGTTCGGCTTCCGGCAGCGCGATGGCGCCGTTGACCGGCACCGCTTGCGACAGGATCATGCGGAAATCCTTGAGCGTGGTGTTCGACACCAGCATCGGTTCGGCGGCGATGGATTCCGGCGCGCAGGCCGAATCCCAGTCCGTCGTCGGGCCGATTTCGGCCAGCGTGCTTTCGCGCATGGCGCGCAGTTCCGACACGCGCGCCTGCAATACCGGGCCGGCGTCGAAGATGTCGACGTAGCCTTCGAAGTACAGGCCTTCCTGCTCCAGCAGGCGGCGCGCCGGCGCGGTCGACATGTGGACCTTGCCGATCACCTGCTGCGCGTCTTCCGGCAGGTAGGCCACGTACAGCGGCTGGCGCGGCATCAGTTCGGCGATGAAGGACTTCTTGCCGACGGCGGTCAGGTCGTCGACGTGGTCGAAATCCATCTTGAAGAAGTGGCGGCCCAGGCCTTCGTAGAACGGCGAACGGCCGCTCTCCTCCTGGTAGCCGCGCATTTCGGCGATCAGCTTTTCGGTGAACAGGTGCGGGAACTGGGCGATGAACAGGAAGCGGCTCTTCGACAGCAGCTTGCCGTTGTTGCCGGTGCGGTAGTCCGGCGCCAGGAACAGCGAGCACAGTTCGGTGCTGCCGGTCAGGTCGTTCGACAGGTACAGCGTGTCCATGCGGGTGAACACGTCCAGCTCGCGGCTGGAGTGCACCAGCGTGCCGATGCGGTAGTTGTAGAACGGCTCCGTCAGGCCGACCGCGCCCTTGATCGCGCACACGCCGGCGATGCGGCCGTTGTCGGTGTCCTCCATGACGAACATGTAGTCGCGCTTTTCGGGCGGGATGGTTTCGGCGAACGAGGCGACCGCGATCGCCAGGCGGTCGCCCATCATCTTCATGTCCGGCTTGAGGGTGGTCATGCCGCTGCCGACCTGCGTGGCCATCACGTACAGGGCGTCGAGGTCGTTGGCTGTGATTGCGCGTACTACTAGCATAATTGATCCACTCTTAAATTCTGACGCAGATGACGGTATCGCCTTCGGCGATCTGGAGCGCTTCCAGCACGTCGGCCGGCAGCGCCACATTGACTTGCGATTCCAGCGCGGCGCAATGCGTGATCACGGCGCGGAAGTTGTGTTCGGAGCCGGACGATACGGCGTAGCGCAGCTGCGGTTCGCGGCCGCGGTCCGGCGATTCGGCGGCGGTGGTCACGCGGCGTTGCAGCGCGCCGTTGAAGGTGCGCAGCGAATTCTTGTGCGCCTGCAGGATCGGGCCGCCGTCGAAGATATCGATGTAGTCGTCGGCTTCGAAGCCTTCGGCCGTCAGCAGGTTGAACGCCAGCTCGCCCGACGGATGGATCTGGCCCATGGCCGCCTGGGCGTCGCCCGGCAGCAGCGGCACGTAGACCGGATAGTGGGGCATCAGCTCGACGATCAGCGTGCGGTTACGCGCGCCGCCGATGACGCGCTCGGCGTCCAGGAAATCCATCTTGAAGAATTTGCGGCCCAGCGCATCCCAGAACGGCGATCCGCCGTCGGCGTCGGTCACGCCGGCCAGCGGCACGAAGAAGCGGTCGGCGAAGCGGTGCGGCGCCAGCACGGCGAACATCAGGCGCGCGCGCGACAGCAGGGCCGCTTCCGGCGTGCCGTGTTCGCGTTCGCCGACGTAAAAGCTCGACAGCTGCGAATAGCCGGTCAGCTCGGAGCACAGCGTCAGCGCGTGCACGCTGTGGCTGATGTTCAGGTCGCGCGAGACCTGCTGGATCACGTCGTTGCGGAAGGAGAAATAGGTGCCGTTGGAACCGGCGGCGGCGAAGATCGCGGCGGTGCCGACGATGGTCTTGTCCTGCGGCGACTCGAGCACCAGCAGATAGGATTCTTCGCTGGGGATGTCGACGTGCGCGGCAAACGAAGCGATCGAACGCTCGATCATGTCGGCGATCTTCTCGCGCGTTTTCGGCAAGGTGTGCACACCCGGCATGGTCACTGCGGCCAGCGCTTCGAGGGCAGCAATATCCGCAAGTTCTACCGGACGGACTACATACATGGGAACTCCTCAGTTTAATGCACAAGCCCGGCGCACAAAGCACCGGGCTGGAATGAGAGACGGCGGAACCAGGTCCGCCGCCGTAGGTGCTATTAAGCGGCCTTGATCATGCCGTCCAGCGACAGGCGCAGGATGCGGTCGGCTTCGGCGATCTGGGCGTCGGTGACGATCAGCGCCGGCGCCAGGCGCAGCACGTCCATGCCGGCGATCAGCACCATCAGGCCGTTGGCTTCGGCGGCGCGCTGGATGTCCTTCGAACGGCCTTTCCAGGCATCGGTCACCACCAGGCCTTGCAGCAGGCCGGCGCCACGCACCAGCGTGAACACCTGCGCGTAGTCGGCCACCAGTTTCTCCATCGTCGCGCGCAGCTTGGCGCTGGCTTCCTTGACGCGGGCCAGGAAGGCCGGCTGGTTGATCGTGTCCAGCACGGTCAGCGCCACGGTCGCGGCCAGCGGATTGCCGCCGTAGGTGGTGCCGTGGGTGCCCACGCCCAGCGTCTTGGCCAGTTCGTCGGTGGTCAGCATGGCGCCGATCGGATAGCCGTTGCCCAGCGCCTTGGCCGAGGTCAGGATGTCCGGCGTGATGCCGTAGGTCATGTAGTGGAACAGGTCGCCGGTACGGCCCATGCCGCACTGGACTTCGTCGAAGATCAGCAGGGCGCCGGTCTTGTTGCACAGGTCGCGCAGCTCTTGCAGGAAAGCCTTGTCGGCCGGGACCACGCCGCCCTCGCCTTGCAGCGGCTCGACGATCACTGCGCAAACGTCGTCGCCGATGGCGGCGCGCGCGGATTCGATGTCGTTATAGGTCACGTGGTCGATCGCTGGCGGCAGCGGCTCGAAGCCTTCGGTGTACTTGGACTGGCCGCCGACCGACACGGTGAACAGCGTGCGGCCGTGGAACGACTGGTAGCACGACACGATGCGCGACTTGTGCGGGCCGAACTTGGTGTGGGCGTACTTGCGGGCCAGCTTCAGCGCGGCTTCGTTGGCTTCGGCGCCGGAGTTGCAGAAGAAGGCGCGGTCGGCGAAGGTCGCTTCGGTCAGCGCGGTGGCCAGGCGCAGCACTGGCTCGTTGGTGTAGCCATTGCCCAGGTGCCACAGGGTGTTGGCCTGGCGGGTCAGCGCCTCGACCAGGATCGGGTTGCAATGGCCCAGCGAAGCGACGGCGATGCCGGAGGTGAAGTCCAGATAGTGCTTGCCATTCTGGTCCCACAGGTCCAGACCAGCGCCTCGGACCGGTACCATCGCTGCTGGTGCATAGGTTGGCACCAGAACTTCATCAAAGGTCTGACGAGTTACAGGACGGGTAGTTACGGTCGTATCGAGCTTGGCGTTCATGGCATTCCCTATCGTTGTTGGGTAAGGCGCGGCACAGCACCGCGTGGACCCATTATAAAAAGCGGCATGCTAAAACTCTTTTCTAATGGCGACAAGGATTTTCACTTTTGGCCGCAAAGTAAGCTTGTCAGAACGACCAGTTCTATACAGGTGGTAGCAGCTTGCGCTGGCGTTCTTCGCGCGGGGTGTTGCCGAACAGGGCGCCGAAGGCGGTCGAGAAGTGCGAGCCGGACGAGAAGCCACACATCAGCCCGACCTGCACGATGGAGTGGTTGGTCTCCAGGAGTAACTGGCGGGCGCGTTGCAGCCGCAACTCCAGGTAGTAGCGCGACGGCAGGCTGCCCAGGTATTGCTTGAACAGGCGCTCCAGCTGGCGGCGCGACAGCCCGACCAGGTTGGCGATGTCGTCGGTCGACAGCGGTTCCTCGATATTGGTTTCCATCAGCGTCACCGCCTCGGACAGGCGCGGCTGCAAGGCGCCGAAGCGCGCCTGCAGCGCGACCCGCTGGCGTTCCTCGTGGCCGCGCACGCGCTCGATGCACAGGCTTTCCTTGATGCCGGCCTGCACGGTGGCGCCGAACAAATGCTCGATCAGGGTCAGCGAGAAGTCGATGCTGGCGGCGCCGCCGCAGCAGCTCAGGTGGCGGCCGTCCAGCTCGAACAAGTGCGGCGTCAGGATGGCGCGTTCGGAGATGCCCTCGGTGTCGGCGTACAACGCCCACGGCAGCGCGATGCGCACGCCCGCCATCAGGCCGGCGGCGGCCAGCCACAGCACGCCGGCGCCGACGCCACCCCAATACTCGGCCGAGCGGCAGCGTTCGATGACGGCGCGGCTCAATTCGGGCGCCAGCGGCGACTGGCCCTCGTCGGCCACCAACAAAGCAAGGTGTGGACTGTGAGGCGGCCAGCCCGGCTGCGCCAGCACCACCTGCGCCGGCGTCATGGTTTCCAGATGCAGCACGTCGCGGCCCAGCGCGGCGGCGGCCAGGCGCAGCGGCTGCACCAGGCCGGCCCAGGTGAGCGCATCGGCCTCGCCCGCATTCACCAGCAGCATGCGCAGCGGCCGCTCCTGGATGACGCGGGATAAATTATCGAAAGACATAAGACACCTACTCCGGAGCCAGCGCGGCGGCGGGCCGCTCGGTGCTCCACTGGCTGACGATCATGCCGGAAATCAGCAGCACCGCGCCCAGCAAGCCGTTCCAGGCCAGCGTCTCGCCCAGCCAGAAATACGCGAAGATCGCCGCGCAACCGGGCTCGAAGGCGTAGATCACCGCCGCCTCGTTGGCGCTGCTGTGGCTCTGGCCCCAGGTTTGCAGCGAAATAATGGCCGCCGTGGCGACCACGCCCAGGTAGACCAGGTTCAGGCCATAGATCTGCAAGCCCTTCCAGATGTAGCTGACGTAGTCCGGCAAGTCCTGGCTGCGCTCGGCCAAGCCCAGCGGCACTTCGCGGATCAGCAGCCAGGCGGCGGCGCACACGGCCACCGTCAGGATCTGCGAGGCGGTCAGCACCATCAGCTTCTCGACCTTGCGGGTGGTGGCTTCCATTAACTTGACGTAGATGCCGAAGAACAGCGCGCACAGCAGCGCCAGCGTATCGCCGCGGCCCCAGGTGAAGCTGCCCTCCCAGCACAACGCGAACAGGCCGGCCAGCGCCAGCGCGAGCGCGACGACGATGCGGCGCTCCAGCCGCGCGCCCAGCAGCACGCCCAGCAGCGGCGGCACCAGCACATTCAGGCCGGTGACGAAGGCATTGCGGTTGGAGCTGGTTAGCGCCAGCCCCTCGATCTGGAACACGTAGCACAGGAACAACACCCCACCGGCGATGATGCCCCAGCGGATATCGTTCCACTTGGCGCGCCACATAAACGGCAGCAACAGCAGGCCGGCCAGCGCGAAGCGGCACAGCACGATCCAGCTGGCCGACAGGTAGCCGGTCATGTCCTTCATCGCGGGGAAAGTCGTGCCCCATACCAGGGTCACGATGAGCAAAGCGGCAATGCCGCGCAAGTGTTGAGGCATGGTTTTTTTATTATGAATGTGCGTCCGCCATTATAGTCCCGGCCAAGATTGCCGGTGCGAACCGGCTATAATCACGGTCTATGGGTGAACGATTTTTGAAAAGCATCCGGCTGCTGGCCGATTGCTTACAGAGCTACGAACGGCTCTCTGGCCAGTACGTGCGCCAGAGCGGCTTGACGCACGCCCAGTTCGATATCATCGCCACGCTGGGCAATACGCCCGGCATGTCCTATAAAGAATTGGGCGACAAGACGCTGATCACCAAGGGTACGCTGACCGGCGTGATCGAGCGATTGGAACAAAAAGGGTTGGTGGAGCGTCAGCGCAACGACTGCGACAAACGTTCCTTCTTTGTCCGGCTGACGGCGGAGGGCGAGCAGGTGTTCTGCACGGTCTTCCCGGCGGTCGTCAAGGAAAGCGGAAAAGTGTTCGCGCATTACAGCGAAGACGACTTCGCCGCCCTTGAAAAAACCCTGAGCGATCTTAAAACTGTCATCATGGCCGGCCATACCGAATGCCCGTCCACCTGCGACTCAACCAAGGAAATCATTTGAAAACGACTCTGCTCGAAGGCAAAAAGCCTGCCAAGTTCGACAAACACATCATCGGCAACCTGCTGCTGAACCAGTCCACCCCTGACGAAGTCCGCCAGGAAAAGCTGATCATCGGCGTGCGCAACGAAGACGGCGAGATCTACCGCCTGATCGGCGCGACCAAGCACAACAGCTTCATGAACGCCATCGAAGAACTGTTCGACCTGGGCCTGACCGACGAACTGCAAGACACCGACGCCACCCAGGACGGCTGCGACGCCATCTTCAGCGAGCAATAATCCACCAAGGCGGCCTGTTGTGCCGCAGAAAAGTATTTTCAGAAGAAGTGCCACACGGCAATATTCCGGGTATAATTTTTTGCAATGGACAGACTCGACGCCTTCAAGACCATTGCTGCTCAGGCGAGCCGGGGGGAGCTTTCGTTCCCGGCCAACGTCAACGCCTCGCTGCGCCTGCAGCAGGCGCTGAGCGATCCCGATTGCCACGTCGAGGCTGCAGCCAAGCTCATCCAGGCAAACCCGTTGCTGGCGGCGCGCAGCGTCGCCATCGCCAACTCGGTGGCCTACAACCGATCCGGTACCGAAATCTCCAGCGTGCGCGCGGCCGTGCAGCGGCTCGGCGTGCGCACCCTGCAATCGCTGGTGGCGGCGCTGATCGTGCGCCAGATCGGCAGCCAGGTCACCGATCCCGTTCTGCTGGCCAAGATCAACCAGCTGTGGGAACACACGGCGCACGTGGCGGCCCTGTCGCAGGTGATCGCGCGCCGCGTCACGCACGTCGACCCGGATACGGCGCTGTTTGCCGGCATCATGCACGAGGTGGCGGGCTTCTACATGCTGTCCTGCGCCGGCGACTTCCCTGAAGTGATGGAAGGCGAGCCGGAGGATTGGGTCGAGCACGGCGAAGTGGAAATAGGCCGCGGCGTGATGACCAAGCTGGACGTGCCGGATGGCGTCTGCCGGGCGATCGAATCGATGTGGGTCGGCCTGCGCGCGCTGCCGCCGGAAACCCTGGGCGATACGCTGCTGCTGGCCAACGATCTGTCGCCGGTGCATTCGCCGCTGTACCAGCGTCCGGGGGCGACCACGCTGCAAAGCGCGCGCACCATCGACTTCGTGGTCGGCGAAGGCACGCTGCACGCCATCATGAGCGAATCGGCGCAGGAAGTGCAGTCGCTGTACGCGGTGCTGATGCTATAGCGTCGTCATTCCCGCCTGCGCGGGAATGGCGGGTAAAAAAAAGCCCGCTGGGGAGCGGGCAAAGTCCAAAACTAGGGATCTCCTCCAGAGGAGACAAGTTCAGAATACCCTCCCCACCCCGTCCGCTCTGTGCGCCAGTTCACATATGGACACAAGTTTCCATCACCATACCGGTTCCGTTTGTTTCCACGCGTCCAGCTGCTGAATGCGGGCTAACCACGCCATCATCTTCGGATATTGAGTGACGGGCAACTTAGCTTGCTCGGCGTACATCAACGGCGCGGCCACCGCGAAATCCGCCAGGCTCAGCTTGTCGCCCACCACCCAGTCGCGGCCCGCCAGGTGCTGCTCCAGCACGGCGCCAAATTTCGCCACCAGCCGCGCGCCCCGGTCCAACTCGGCCTGGTCGGGAAGGCCGCTGCCGGTGATGCCCTTCCAGATATTTTCCCAAACGATGATGCCCAGCGCCGGCGAGAAATGCTGGCATGCCCACAGCAACCAGCGGTTGATGTCGGCCCGCACCATGATGTTGTCCGGGTACAGCGTCTGGCCGTGGGTGCGGTCGGCCAGGTATTGCATGATGGCGCAGGATTCCCACAGGATGAAGTCGCTGTCCTGCAGCACCGGCACCATCGAATTGGGATTGAGCGTCTCCAGCCGGCGCCGGTCTTCCTGGCTCATCAGGTTCACTTCGGTCACTTCCAAAGGCGTACCCATGTGCAGGGCCGCCAGCATGACGCGGCGCGAGTTGGACGAAGCGGGGTGGTGGTATAAGCGCATGGCAGTCTCCGATGAATGAGTTGAGGACTTCATCGTACGACCGGCCCGCGACAGTTTTTGTCAGTAGTCTTCGCGCAGGTTGTGTTGCTGGCGCCAGGTCTTCAGCAGGTCGCTGCGGCGGGCCGGATAGCGCACGCCCAGCGACTCCACCTCCGCGATGCGGTCGATGCGGAAATGGCGGAAGGCCATGCGCAGCTCGCACCACGCGGCCAGCAAGCGCTTGCCCTCCATGAAAGCCAGCGCGAACGGCCACACCACCCGCTCCGACGGTTTGCCGTGCTCGTCCTGGTAGGCCATGCGCAAGCGGTGCTGGTAGCGGATCGCCTCGCGCACCGGGCGCACGTGGACGTCGCTGGCGGTGTCCTGGTCCTGGTACAGCGGCACCCACAGGCTGGTCTCGGCCATGTCGTCGCGCAGGTCCTTGGGCGAGGCGGCGGCGATCTTGGCCAGCGCGTTGTTGGCGGCGGCGGCCAGCGCCTCGTCGCCCTGCCTGCGCACCCAGCGCGCGCCCAGCACCAGAGCCTCCAGTTCGTCGGCGCCGAACATCAGCGGCGGCAGGAAGAAACCGGCCTTGAGCATGTAGCCGACCCCGGCCTCCCCCTCCAGCGGCGCGCCCAGGCCGGACAAGGTCTGGATGTCGCGGTAGATGGTGCGTTCGGATACGCCCAGCTGCTCGGCCAGGCGGGCGGCGGTGACGGGACGGCGGTAGCCGCGCATCGCGTCCATCAACAGAAAAAGTCGGCCGGTACGGCTCATTGTCGCTCTCTCGCTAGTCGGTCGGCGGGACGTCCGCCCGCCGACTAATCGAGGTCGAGCAGGAAGTTGCGCTGCGGCGCGTCCAGCAGGGTGTTGTCGGTGGCTGTTTCATCCTTCAGCGCGACACCGGACAGCTGCCGATGGCGCGATTCGGACAGCAGGTAGTGAAGCTTGAAGGCTGCGTCATTGTAGGTCAAACCCGCCGGACGCACATTCGAGATGCAATTGCGGGCGGCGTCGGTCAGGCCGGTCTTCGGCGCCCAGGTCAGGTACAGGCCCATGCTGTCCGGCGAGCTGAGGCCGGGACGTTCGCCGACCAGCACCACCACCGCGCGCGCGCCCAGCAACTCGCCCACCTCGTCGCCCACCGCCACCCGTCCCTGCCGGACGATGGACAGCGGCGCCAGCGACCAGGATTCGGCGGCCAGGCGCGCCATCAGCACGTTCAGGAAGGGCAAGGCGTTCTGTTCGATCGCCAGCGCCGACAAGCCGTCGGCGATGACGAAGGCCAGGTCGTAGCCGGCCGCATCGCGCTGGCGCTCCAGCAGCGCCTGGCGCGAGCTGTCATCCAGCCGGCGGCCCAGGTCGGGGCGTTGCAGGTAAATGTCGCGACTGGCTGCTGCGCTGTGCAGCGCCAGGCAGGGCAAGCCGCTGGCGGCTTGCAAGGCGTCGCCCAGCGCGGCGTGATCGAGCGCCAGATGCACGGCGTCGCGCGCGCGCGCATGGGCCAGCTGGAATTCCAGTTGCGGCGCGGTCGGCTGGCTGACGCCGCTGCGTCCCAACGCGATGCGGGCCGCCGTGAAGCGCCGCAGCGACTGCCACGGATTGCTCGTCACCACGCTGTCGTCGCCAACCGGGCTGGCCGGAAGCAGGTGCTCGTCGTCGTTCATACGGATTTCCATTAGTTCAAGCTAGACAGCGCTCGTTGGAAGGACGCCGGCAGCGCTTTGCCCAGTGTAACGTAATCGTCGCGGGTGAAGATTTCCATCTCCTTCAGCCAGGCTTCGAATTCCGGCGCCGGCTTCAGGCCCAGCACGCGGCGCGCATACAGCGCGTCGTGGAAGGACGTGGTCTGGTAGTTGAGCATGATGTCGTCCGAGCCGGGAATGCCCATGACGAAGGTGCAGCCGGCCGTGCCCAGCAGGGTCAGCAGGATGTCCATGTCGTTCTGGTCGGCCTCGGCGTGGTTGGTGTAGCAGACGTCGCAGCCCATCGGCAGGCCCAGCAGCTTGGCGCAGAAGTGATCCTCCAGCCCCGCGCGCACGATCTGCTTGCCGTCGTACAGGTACTCGGGGCCGATGAAGCCGACCACCGAATTGACCAGCAGCGGCTGGAACTTGCGCGCCACCGCATAGGCGCGCGTCTCGCAAGTCTGTTGGTCGACGCCGTGATGGGCGTTGGCCGACAGCGCGCTGCCCTGCCCCGTCTCGAAGTACATCACGTTGTTGCCCACCGTGCCGCGCTGCAGCGACAGCGCCGCCTGCTGCGCCTCCGCCAGCAGGGCCAGGTTGATGCCGAAGCTGGCGTTGGCCGCCTCGGTGCCGGCGATCGACTGGAACACCAGGTCGATCGGCGCGCCGCGCTCGATGGCGGCGATGGTGTTGGTCACGTGGGTCAGCACGCACGATTGCGTGGGGATGCCGTAGCGATCGATGATCTCGTCGAGCATGGTGACGATCTTGATCACCTGCGGCACGTTGTCGGTGGCCGGGTTGATGCCGATCACCGCGTCGCCGCTGCCGTACAGCAGGCCGTCCAGCACGCTGGCGGCGATGCCGGTGGCGTCGTCGGTCGGGTGGTTCGGTTGCAGCCGCGTCGACATGCAACCCGCCAGGCCGATGGTGTTGCGGAAGCGGGTGACCACGCGGCACTTCTTCGCCACCAGGATCAGGTCCTGGATGCGCATGATCTTGGAAACGGCCGCCGCCATCTCCGGCGTGATGCCGGGTGCGACGGCGGCCAGCACAGCCTCATCGGCGGCGTCGCCCAGCAGCCAGTTGCGGAAGTCGCCCACGGTCAGGTGGGCGATGCGGGCGAAGGCGACGCGGTCGTGATCGTCGATGATCAGCCGCGTCACCTCGTCCTGCTCATACGGCACCACCATCTGGTTCAGGAACAGCGACAGCGGCAGCTCGGCCAGCGCCATCTGCGCCGCCACCCGCTCCTCGGCGCTGGCCGCCGCCAGCCCCGCCAGATAGTCGCCGGATCGCGCCGGCGTCGCCTTCGCCATCAAGTCCTTCAGGTCGCGGAACTGATATGTCCTGCTGCCTACCGTATGTGCAAAACTGCTCATTGCCGTCTCCCGATGCTGCCGGTGTAACCTAGAAATTGCGCGAGGCCGTCACGACCAGGCGCTTCTGTGCCACGTTCTTGCCGCTGCCGTCGGCGTTGAAGAAGGTCCACAACGGCGTGCCGTTCTTGCTGGCGTCGCCACTGTTGTAGGTGCCCGCCGCCGATACCGCCCAGCTGTCGAAGGTCTTGGTCACGCCAGCCTTGACGTCGAAGAAATTGAAATCGCTCATATTGCGCACTTGCTGGCGGCCCGCGTGCAGGTTCAGCACCAGGCCCGGCATCAGTTCGGGATTCCAGTTCACTTCGGCGTAGGCGGTGCCGCGCGTGTTGGCCAGCTTGCCGCTATCCGGCTGCACCGCGAAACCGAACCAGTACTCGCTCAGCGCCACCCAGGCGTAGGCGTTGAAGGCGCCGATATTCACGCCCAGCTTGGCCTCCTGCGTATGGTACTTGATGTCCTTGCCGCCTGCCGCATAGTGCGCGCCGGGATACCAGTAGGTGACCAGGCCGGCGTCGATACTGCTGTCCGCGCTGAGCGGATAGCGATAGCCGCCGTAGACGTCGATCTCCGAACCGCTGCCGTTGTTATAGGCCGCGTGCGAAACGCCGGAGCCGAACAGGCCGAGGTAGAAGCCGCTGGCATGGGTGAAGTCCAGCGTGGCTTGCGCGGTCGGCTTGGCCTGCGTCTGCGAGATGCCGCGGAAAATATAGTCGGACACCAGCGTCACGTTGCCGGTGTTGGTCCAGTCAGGCGCGGGCGCTGCCGGTGCTGCGTCAGCGGCCGGCGCGCTGCCTGCCGCGCAAGCCAGGCATGCGGCCGCGGCCAGCAGGGAGAAAATGGATTTGGACATGAATAGTGCTCCGTTGATGTGAGTTAGACGACGGGTTAGACAGCGTCGAACGCCGCGTGCTGCTGACGATTGCCCTTGGTGGCCAGGAAGAATGCATAGCCGACCGCCATGAAGCCGACGAACACGCCAAAGATCAGCGGGTTGTAATAGATCATCGTCACCAGGCAGATCAGCGCGCCGACCAGCGCAATCGCCGGGAACAGCGGATAGAACGGTGCGCGGAAAGGACGGACCATGTTCGGCTCCGCGCGGCGCAGCTTGAACAGGCTGAGCATGCTGAGGATGTACATGGTGATGGCGCCGAAGACCGACATGGTGACGATGTTGGCGGTCAGGGTCTGGCCGCCGATCTTGATCAGCTCGTCGCTATAGATGGCAGCGATGCCGACCACGCCGCCCGCAAGGATGGCGCGGTGCGGCGTCTTGAAGCGTGGGTGGATCTTGGCGAAGTAGTGCGGCAGGTAGGCCTCGCGGGCCAAGGCAAAGATCTGGCGCGAATAGCCCAGGATGATGCCGTGGAAGGAAGCGATCAGGCCGAACAGGCCCAGCCACACCAGCATGTGCAGCCAGTTGCTGTTCTCGCCGACGATGATCTTCATTGCCTGCGGCAGCGGATCGTTGATGTTGGCCAGCTTGGTCCAGTCGCCCGCGCCGCCGGCAAACACCATCACGCCGATCGCCAGCAGCACCAGCGTAATGATGCCGGCGATGTAGGCGATGGGGATCGAGCGTTTCGGATCCTTGGCTTCCTCGGCGGCCATGGCCACGCCTTCAATCGCCAGGAAGAACCAGATCGCAAACGGAATCGCCGCGAACATGCCGGGGATAGACGCGATGCTGAAGCTGTCCTGTCCCGACCAGCCGCCCTTGACGAAGTTCGCCATCGAGAAGCCCGGCGACACCACGCCCATGAACACCAGCAGTTCAAAGATGGCCAGCAGCGCCATCAGCAACTCGAAGGTCGCCGCCACCTGCACGCCGACGATGTTGAGTGTCATGAAGACGACATAGGCGCCGACCGCCGCCGTCTTCGGATCGACGGTGGGGAACTGCACATTCAGATACGCGCCGATCGCCAACGCAATCGCCGGCGGCGCGAACACGAACTCGATCAGGGTGGCCGCGCCGGCCAGGTAGCCGCCGGTCGGGCCGAAGGCGCGCTTGCTGTAGGCGAACGGGCCGCCCGCATGCGGGATCGAGGTGGTCAGCTCGGTGAAGCTGAAGATAAAGGTGGTGTACATGGCCGCGATGAACAGCGCCGTGATGGTAAAGCCCAGCGTCCCCGCCGAGGCCCAGCCGTAGCTCCAGCCGAAGTACTCGCCCGAGATCACCAGGCCTACCGCGATGCCCCACAACTGGAAGGTGCCTAGCGACTGTTGCAGCGCCGGTTGCCCGGCCGCCTGTTTTGCATTCATGTGATTCTCCCTAAGGTAAAGCGCGTCTGGTATGGAAGTTGCAGCAGAATCGAGTATAGGAGCGAGCCAATTGCCAGCGTTATCGAAAATCGGCAAACTTGCGAGGGGCTGGCGTCCAAGGGAAGAAATAACAACAGCGGGAGAAAAATAATATGCACCAGACTGCGACAGAGTTGTTACACAGTGCGCCAGATTTGCGCACTGTGATGGCGCACGACGCCGACGAATTGGCCAGCAAGCTCACCAACTGGCAACAAAGCTACGACCAGATCAGCGCCGGCCTGTTCCACGGTGCGCTGACCGAACTGCGCCTGCCGCAGCTGCAAGTATTCCGGGAAAGCCTGAGCCAGTCGGTGCGCCAATCCTGCCGCGTGTGGCCGGACGCCATCTGGTTCGGCCTGCCCGACCACGGCGCCGGCACCCGCATCAACGGCCGCCAGACGGCCGCCGACTGGATCATGGTGCAGCCGGGCAACGTTGAGTTCGAACTGGTAACACCGAGCGCCTACAGCATCTTCGGCATCGTCGCCAGCCGCGAGTTGCTGGTCGAGACGGCGCGGCGCTATGGTTGCCAGATCGACTGGCAGCGGGTGCAGTCGGCCGAGCTGTTGCAAGTCGATGCGCAGGCCCAGGCCAAATGCCTGCGCATCCTGTCGCAGCTGCTGCCGGCCGAGGGGGAAAGCACCGCGGAAGGTGCGACGCAGTGGCAGGAGCTGGTGCTGTCCACCCTGCTCGACATGCTGGACCACAGCTGCGTGGAGCCGGCGCTGGCCGCCAGCCTGCAACGGCGCCGCCACGTGGTCTCGCTGGCGCGCGAATACATCATGGCGCACCGCAGCGACTCGATCACGGTGCCGGAGCTGTGCGAACGGGTGCACGTGAGCCGCCGCACGCTGCAATACTGCTTCGAGGACGTGCTGGGCATGAGCCCGATGCTGTATCTGCGCATGGTGCGCCTGAACGGCGTGCGCCGGCAGTTGCAGGACGGCGGCGCCATCGGCGACGTGGCCGGCTCCTGGGGCTTGAGCAACTTCAGCCAGTTCTCCAGCGACTACCGCAAGCTGTTCGGCCACTGCCCGTCGGCGTCGCTGCGGTCGCGCTCAACGCCGCACTCGCTCAGATAAGGCCCAGCGTTCCGGCCAGCGCACCGGCCGCGATCAGTATCACCGGATTGATCCTGGAGCGCAGCAGTATCAACGCCGCCAGCACCGTCAGCACGTCGGCATGCCAGTCGACGTTGGAGATCCGGGTGAACAGCCAGGCGGTGGCGGCCAGGAAGCCGATCGATATCGGCGCGAAGGCATCGCCCAACGCTTGCGTCAATCGCCCGCCGGCATGGCGTGCCTGCAAGCGGATCGCGCCCAGTGTCAGCAGCGTCGAGGGCCCCAGCACCGCCAGCGTGGTGAAGATGGCGCCCGCCCAGCCGGCGATCAGCCAGCCCACCAGCGAGACGAACAACAGGTTGGGGCCGGGCGCCGCCTGCGCTATCGCATACGCGGCCGAGAACTGCTCGTTGTTCAGCCACTGCTTGCCTTCGACCACGTAGTGTCCCACCTGTGGCCCTAGCAGCACCACGCCGCCGCCCACCGCCATCAAGGACATCACCGCGATGTGCAGCGATAGTTCGACTACTGGAGATTGCTCGTTCATTTTCTCTCTCCCATCAGGTAAGTCGCGCCGGTACCCAATGGCGCCAGCACGCAGAACACCAGCGCCAGCTGCCATTGCAGCAGACCCAGTCCGATAAAGGCCAACGCCAGCAGGGCCGCCTGCAACTGCGTGCGGCGTTCGCGCCAGTCGGACTTGGCGAACATGGCCTTCGCCATCTTGACGGCGGTGGCGAGGATCAGCCCCGCCGCCACCGCCGCCATGCCGCGTATCGCGTGGCGGAACATCTCGATCTCGCCGAAGCGCTGGTACACCACGCCCAGGGCGATGACCACCAGGAACGGACCGGCGACCATGCCGGCCAGCGCCGCCAGCGCGCCGCCCGTGCCGGCGTAGCGGTTGCCCACCATCAGCGCCACGTTGCAGATCGTCGGGCCGGGCAGCATCTGGCTGGTGGCGAGATACTTCGCGAACTCCTCGGCCGTGAGCCACTTGTGCTGCTCGACCAGCGCGCGGTAGGCAAACGGCATCACGCCGCCAAAGCCCATCAGCGCCAGCTTGGAGAACACCAGGAAAATTGTTGAGAGCGGCATGATCTTCTCCTTCGGTTTCAATGGAGCGAATTTTCCGCCTCCATAAAATATTAGTACAATGAATTTATTTAGATCATTCATTCATTTTTCTGATGAAAATAGACATACTCGGCGTGCAGGCTTTTGTCGCGATTGCGGACTTCGGCCGGTTCCAGAAAGCGGCGGAGACGCTGTACGTCACGCAGACCGCCGTCACGCAACGGTTGCGCAACCTGGAGGACTTCCTGGGTGTGAAGCTGGTCGAGCGCACCACGCGTTCGATCGCGCTGACCAGCATCGGCAAGGACTTCCTGCCGCAGGCGCGGCGCTTGCTGCAAGAGCTGTCGTCCACGCTGAACGAGATCCGCGAGACCGGCAAGGCGCAGCGCGGCGACGTGGCGATCGCCTGCGTGCCGACGGTGGGCATACAGTATCTGCCGCAGATCATCCAGGAATACTCGGCGCGTTTTCCCGAGAACCGCATCAAGATTCTCGACCACGCCTCGTCGCGCGTGGCGGAGGCGGTACAGCGCAGGGAGGCGGAGTTCGGCATCGGCCTGGGTGGCGGCATGCATCCCGACCTGGTGTCGGTGCCGCTGATGGAGGATCACTTCGTACTGGTGTGCCGCGACGATCACCCGCTGGCCAAGCGGCGTTCGCTGACGTGGTCGCAGATCCAGCCCTACCCGCTGATCTTCTCGGGCGACGTCAACGGCAACCGCGCGCTGCTCGACAGCTACTTGGGCAGCAAGAGCGCGGAGCTGAACCTGCACTTCCAGTACGACGTGCAGCGCAGCGCAACGGCGGTGGGTCTGGTGGCTTCGGGCATCGCCGCCGCCATCGTGCCCAACCTGGCAATCATCAAAGGCAGCTATCCGCGCCTGCGCGCCATCAAGCTGAAGGAGCCGACCATCTCGCGCCAGCTGGTGCTCATCACCCGCAAGGCCGGCCATCTGTCGCCGGCCGCGCAGGCGCTGTACGACATGATCAAGCCAAAATAAGTACGGTTCTCCACGGATTACCGAGCCCCCCCCTTCAGGCTTCGGTATTCCAAATCACAACTTAGTCTAATTCAGTCTGGTTGGAGCCGAATGTAGCTAATTTAGTCTGAAATTCCCAAGCGATGTCCAAAACGGTCGATGAAGTCCGGTAGCCAAATCTAATTTGGTCGCGTTTTAGCAAGCCAAAGTCTAAAGCGAACCATAGTCCCGTTCCGTGGTCCAACTTATAGACCCCGTTCGAAAGGAATCCATCATGGCATACGAAGCGAAACACCAAATATACCTGCCTCTGCTTGATTTTCAGAATCTGGAATACCATTTGATGGCTACACGACCGGGCGTCAAACCCGATGCCCTTGTCACGGAACTGGTTCAGCGATGGTTAACGATTGAAATGGAGCGGCTCGCGCTGCGCAAGAATGGTCAAGCAATGCGCGGTTTTCAATGGAAGAATATCTTCCTGCCCGACAGAACCAGTTTGCGAACCAGCTACCACGACACCATTGAATTCACCAAGGTAGTCGGCAATCGCATCCTGACCGACGATGGCGAGTCCATCACTCCCTCGCTATTCGCCAATCGCCATGCAAAGGGGCGCAACGCGTGGCGCTTTGTTTGGCTGCGCTTTCCCGGCGACGACTACTGGATCCGTGCCGACAGTTACAGGGCGCGCTTTGCGGAGCAACTACAAAGACGTGCAATACGGGACGTTGATATATCCAGGTCGGTCTAAGCCGTCATGAGGGAGAGTCTAATTCGGTCCTGGGGTTGCTTTGCGAAGACGATTCCGGTCTAGTGAATTTGGCATTCCGGCGATTTCAGTCTAGAAAACTCGGCCCCCCGGAGATTCTGGACGCCATTAGACTGAATCGGCGCGATTTTGATCGAATTAGACTTAACTGCCGAAAGGAATACCCAAACCTCCAGATCCGAGTTTGCTTCCCGCAAATCCGCGAAGAACAATAAAAAAATCCCTCCCCTGCACTGAACGCTATCTTGAGCGCGTCCAGGCTGGAGAGGGATTTTTGAGAAGCTGGTGTCGCTTACACTACAGCGCCATCGGTTTCGTCTTTTTCCTTGATCGGCTTGATCAGGTCTTCACGCTTCACGCCCAGCCACATGGCCACGGCGGCAGCCACGAACACCGACGAGTAAATACCGAAGCAGATACCGATGGTCAGCGCGATGGCGAAGTAATGCAGCGTAGGGCCGCCCAGGAACAGCATCGACAGCACCATCATCTGCGTGCAGCCGTGGGTGATGATGGTCCGCGAGATGGTCGAGGTGATCGCGTTGTCGATCACTTCATGCACCGACGACTTGCGCTGCTTGCGGAAGTTTTCGCGGATACGGTCGAAGATAACCACCGACTCGTTGACCGAGTAACCCAGCACCGCCAGCACCGCCGCCAGCACCGTCAGCGAGAACTCCCAGTGGAAGAAGGCGAAGAAGCCGAGAATGATGACCACGTCGTGCAGGTTGGCGATGATCGCCGCGACCGCGAACTTCCATTCGAAGCGCACGGCCAGGTAGAGCATCACGCCGATGATCACCATCACCAGTGCGTTCAAGCCGTTCTGCGCCAGCTCATCGCCGACCTGCGGGCCGACGAATTCGACTTTTTGCAGCGATACCGCCTCGTTGCCAGCCGCGTCCACGCAAGCGGATTTGACCACGTGTTCGCCCTTGGCGCTGACGGCGTCGATCTGCTTGGGCGAACCCTTCTCGGCCGCGCACAGCGTGGTGAACACCAGCTGCGACGCATCCTTGGAGGTGACGTTCTTCACCACCGGCAGGCGCAGCATGACGTCGTGCGCGGTGCCGAAGCCGGTCACTTCCGGCTGCTCGTAGCCGATCGTCTCCAGCGAGTGACGGATCTGCTCCAGCTTTGCCGGCTGGTGGTACTTCAGCTCCATCACGGTGCCGCCGGTGAACTCCACCGAGAAGTTCAGCGGACGGGTGATCAGGAAGAACACGGCAGCGACGAAGGTCAACGCCGAAATGGCGTTGAACACCAGCGCGTGGCGCATGAACGGTATGTCTTTTTTAATGCGGAAAAATTCCATGTCAGCCCCTGTTTATTTCAGACCCGGTACCCAAACGGTACCGATGGCGAGCGATTGCAGCTTCTTCTTGCGGCCGTACCAGAGGTTGACCACGCCGCGCGAGATGAACACGGCGGAGAACATCGAGGTCAAGATACCCAGGCAGTGCACCACGGCGAAGCCGCGGATCGGACCGGAACCGAACACCCACAGGGCGATACCGACGATCAGCGTGGTCACGTTGGAGTCGATAATGGTGGCCCATGCGCGGTCGAAGCCGGCGGCGATCGCCGCCTGCGGCGTGGCGCCGGCACGCAGCTCCTCGCGGATACGCTCGTTAATCAGCACGTTGGCGTCAATCGCCATACCCAGCGCCAGCGCGATAGCGGCGATACCAGGCAGGGTCAGGGTCGCCTGCATCAGCGACAGCAATGCCAGCAGCAGCAACAGGTTGCAGGCCAGCGCCAGCACGCTGAAGAAGCCGAACATCATGTAGTAGGCGACCATGAAGATGGCGATGGCGGCGAAGCCGTACATCGTCGAATGCAGACCCTTGTTGATGTTCTCGGCGCCCAGTTGCGGGCCGATGGTGCGTTCTTCGATCACGTCCATAGGTGCGGACAGCGCGCCGGAGCGCAGCAGCAGCGCCAGCTCGGCGGAATTCTCGGCGTTGCCCATGCCGGTGATCTGGAAGCTGCTGCCGAATTCACTCTGGATGGTGGCGACCGACAGCACTTCCGGCTTGCCCTTCTCGAACAGCACGATGGCCATGCGCTTGCCGACGTTGTCGCGGGTCAGGTCGCGCATCTTGCGGCCGCCGTCGCCGTTCAGCGTGATGCTGACGGCAGGCTGCTGGTTCTGGTCATAGGTGGCGGTGGCGCTGGAGATGGAGTCGCCGGTGATGACGATATCCTTGCTCAGCACAACCGGCACGTTGCGGCCGACGGTGAACAACTCGGAGTTGAACGGAATCGCCGAAGTCAGCTCGGTGCCAGGAGTGACCGAGTTGTCGGTCATGCGCACTTCCAGCGTCGCGGTGCGGCCGATCACGGCGCGCGCGCGCGCCACGTCCTGCACGCCAGGCAGCTGGACCACGATGCGGTCAGGGCCCTGCTGCTGGATGATAGGTTCGGCCACGCCCAGTTCATTCACACGCTTGGACAGCGTGGAGATGTTCTGCTTGACGCCGTCGTCGATGGTTTGCTTGAGCGCGACCGGCTTCAGCGTGACGGTGGTTTTCAGCGCATCGCCTTCGCCGGAATCGACCAGCTGCAGGTCGGTCATCTGGCCTTGCAGTACGTCCTTGGCCTTCTGGCGGGTGGCGTCGTCGCGGAATTTGATTTCGATGGCGTCGCCCACGCGGTCGATGCCGGCGTGACGCACGTTCTTGTCACGCAGCAGAGTGCGGGACGCGGCCTGGATGCCTTGCACGCGCTTGGTCAGCACGGCCTTGGTATCGACTTGCATCAGGAAGTGCACACCACCGCGCAAATCGAGGCCGAGGTACATCGGCAGCGCGTGCAGGGCTTGCATCCATTTCGGCGTGTCTTTTTGCAGGTTCAGCGCGACCAGGTAGGTCGGATCGGCCGGATCGGCGTTCAGGCCCTTTTCCAGCACCGACTTGGCGCGGAACTGGGTGTCCGGATCGGCGAAGCGGGCGCGCACGGAAGCGTAGGTGCCGGTGCCGTCGAAGGCGACGCCGCTGTAGGCGATGCCGGCGCCCTTGAGCACCTCTTCCATCTTGGCGCCCATCTCGGCCGACATCTTGACGGTCGATTTGCCGCTCGTGACCTGGACCGCAGGCGATTCGCCGTAGTAGTTGGGCGCGGTGTACAGCGCGCCCAGCAGAATGGCGACTACGATCAGTATGTATTTCCAGAGAGGATAGCGATTCATATTGTTCAACGTTCAGTGTTAGGCGTCGGATGCAATAAGGCCCGCGTTACGCGGGCCGAGGCTGATTACAGCGCCTTCAGCGTGCCCTTAGGCAGCAGCATGGTGATGGAATTCTTTTGCAGCGTCATTTCGGCGCCGCTGGAGATTTCGATCGTCACGTACAGGTCGGTCACTTTGGAGACCTTGCCCAGCACGCCGCCGGCGGTCACGACTTCGTCGCCCTTGGCCAGTGCTTCCATCATGGCCTTCTGTTCTTTCGCGCGCTTCTGCTGAGGACGGATCATCAGGAAGTACATCGCGACAAACATCAGGATCAGCGGCAGGAAGCTGGTGAGGTTACCGCCCAGGCCGAGTGCGTCGAGTGGGGAAGCCGATTGGGCGTAAGCGTTGGAAATGAACACGGGTGACTCCGATAATAGTTTGAAAAAATAGCGCTGTATTCTAGCACTGGCCGGAAGGCGCTAGGTCTTCCGGCTATGTGGGTGGCATAAATCTTTTTACAAGACTTACAACACTCTTGGTTAAATTCAGATGCCGCGGCCACGGTCGGCGTGGAATTGCAGGGTCCAGGCGTGGAAACGGTCCTCATCCAGCGCCTCGCGCATCTGGCGCATGATGTCCAGATAGTAGTGCAGGTTGTGGATGGTGTTCAGGCGCGCGCCGAGGATTTCCTGGGTGCGGTTCAGGTGATGCAGGTAGGCGCGCGAGAAGTTGCGGCAAGCATAGCAGGAGCAGGTGCTGTCCAGCGGTTCCTTGTCTTCCTTGTAACGAGCGTTCTTGATTTTCACGTCGCCGAAGCGGGTGAAGATCCAGCCGTTGCGGGCGTTACGGGTCGGCATCACGCAGTCGAACATGTCGACGCCGTTGGAAACGCCGTTGACCAGGTCTTCCGGCGTGCCGACGCCCATCAGGTAGTGCGGCTTGTTGGCCGGCATTTTCGGGCCGACGTGGGCCAGGATGCGCATCATGTCTTCCTTCGGCTCGCCGACCGACAGGCCGCCGATGGCCAGGCCCGGGAAGTCGATCTCTTCCAGCTGGGCCAGCGATTCGTCGCGCAGGTTCTCGAACATGCCGCCCTGGACGATGCCGAACAGCGCGTTCGGGTTCTCGCCGCGATGGAATTCGTCTTTCGACCGTTGCGCCCAGCGCAAGGACATTCGCATCGACTTTGCCGCCTCCTCAAGGGTGGCCGGGCGGTTGTCGATCTCGTAAGGGGTGCATTCGTCGAACTGCATGACGATGTCGGAGTTCAGCACGCGCTGGATCTGCATCGACACTTCCGGCGACAGGAACAGCTTGTCGCCGTTGATCGGCGAGTTGAAGTGCACGCCCTCTTCGGTGATCTTGCGCATCGCGCCCAGCGAAAACACCTGGAAGCCGCCGGAATCGGTCAGGATCGGCTTGTCCCAGCCCATGAAGTCGTGCAGGCCGCCGAACTTGGCCATGACGTCATTGCCCGGACGCAGCCACAGGTGGAAGGTGTTGCCCAGGATGATCTGGGCGTCGATTTCCTTCAGCTCCAGCGGCGACATCGCCTTGACCGAGCCATAGGTGCCGACCGGCATGAAGATCGGAGTCTGGACCACGCCGTGGTTCAGTTTGACTTCGCCGCGACGGGCCTTGGTCAGGCCGCTGCTATCGGTCTTGTGTAGTGTAAATTCCAGCATATTGTTCCTTATTTTGCTCGTGCTTGCGTCGTCAGCAGCATGGCGTCGCCATAGCTGAAGAAACGGTATTCGTTGGCGATCGCGTGGGCGTAGGCCTTGCGGATCTCGTCAAAACCGGCGAAGGCCGACACCAGCATCAGCAGGGTCGACTTCGGCAGGTGGAAATTGGTGATCAGGCGGGTGACCGTCTTGAACTGGTAGCCGGGCGTAATGAACAGCGCGGTATCGGCGCTGCCCGCTTCCAGCTGGCCGCCCTGCGAGGCCGACTCCAGCGCGCGCAGGCTGGTGGTGCCGACCGCCACCACATCCCGACCGGCGGCGCGGGTGGCGCGCACGGCGTCCACGGTTTCCTGCGGCATGGTGTACCACTCGGTGTGCATCTTGTGCTCGGCCAGCACCTCGGCGCGCACCGGCTGGAAGGTGCCGGCGCCCACGTGCAGCGTGACGTAGGCGAAATTGACGCCCTTGGCCTTGAGCTCGGCCAGCAGCTGCTCGTCGAAGTGCAGGCCGGCGGTGGGCGCGGCCACCGCGCCCGGCACCTTGTTGAACACGGTCTGGTAACGGGTTTCGTCGAACGAATCGGCATCGTGCTCGATGTAGGGCGGCAGCGGCAGGCGGCCGTGGGCTTCGATCAGGTCGAACACGTCGGCTTCGAAATGCAGGGTGTAGAACTCGCCGGCGCGCTCGCCGACGGTGACGTCGAAGGCGTCGGCCAGGCGGATCTTGACGCCGGGGCCGGGCGACTTGGAGGCGCGCACCTGGGCCAGCACGGTGCGGCTGTCCAGCACGCGTTCGACCAGCGCCTCGATCTTGCCGCCGCTCTCCTTGACGCCGAAGAAGCGCGCCTTCAGCACACGGGTATCGTTCATCACTAGCAGGTCGCCCGCCTGCAGCTGGCCGACGATATCGGCGAACTGACGGTCGATGATCTGCCCACCGTCCAGGTGCAGCAGGCGGGAGGCGCTGCGGTCTGGCAGCGGGAATTGCGCAATACGCTCTTGCGGCAAGTTAAAATCGAAATCGGAAAGCGAGTACATTTGCGGACTTCTGGAAACTGTTGAAGAAAATTCGGATAGGCCCGAAGGCGGTGCAAGTCGTACAATACCGGCGTTGCTTTGCTGCGGCCAACCCTCTATTTTACGCTAGTGCCCGAAAAACGCTCCAATATGCCTGTTTCAACCTCCAAAACCGTCAAGAAGACAGTCAGCCCGGAAGCCAAGCTGGCCAAGCTGGGTCTGCACACCGATATGGACCTGGTGCTGCACCTGCCCATGCGCTACGAGGACGAGACCCAGGTCATCACCATCGAAGAGGCCCGGTTGCACGGCGGCGATACTTCGCAGGTCGAGGGTTTGGTGGTCAAAAATGAAATCACCTACAAGCCGCGCAAGCAGTTGCTGGTGCATATCGCCGACGAGACGGGCGATTTGCAGCTGCGCTTCATGAATTTCTACGGCAGCCAGGTCAAGCAATTGGCCGAGGGCACGCGGGTGCGCGCGCGCGGCGAACTGAAACACGGCTTCTTCGGCGCCGAGATGGTGCATCCGGCCTACAAGGTGGTCAACGAAGGCGCGCCGCTGCCGACGTCCCTGACGCCGGTGTATCCGTCGGGTGAAGGCCTGTCGCAGCCGATCCTGCGGCGCGCCATCGGCGATGCGATGAAACGGGTCGACTGGACCGATACGCTGCCGGAGCAGTTGCGCGCGCAGATGCAGCTGTCCGACTTCGAGCCGGCGGTGAAGCTGCTGCACCACCCGCCGCAGCAGGTGGACGAGCATGCGCTACTCGACCGCTCGCATCCGGCGTGGACCCGCATGAAGTTCGACGAACTGCTGGCGCAACAGCTGTCGCTCAAGCGCGCGCAGCGTGCGCGCCGTTCCAAGGGCGCGGCGGCGCTGACGGTGATCGGCGCGTTGTCAGAAAGCTTCCAGGCCGCGCTGCCGTTCAAGCTGACCGGCGCGCAGCAGCGCGTGCTGAACGAAATCCGCGCCGACCTGCGCCATCCGTATCCGATGCAGCGGCTGTTGCAGGGTGACGTGGGCAGCGGCAAGACCGTGGTGTCGGCGCTGGCCGCCGCGCAGGCGATCGACAGCGGCTACCAGGCCGCGCTGATGGCGCCGACCGAAATCCTCGCCGACCAGCACTTCCGCAAGATCGCCGCGTGGATGGAGCCGTTGGGCGTCAAGGTCGCGTGGCTGACGGGCAGTCTGAAGAAGAAGGAAAAACTGGCCGCGTATGCGCTGATCGAATCCGGCGAGGCGCAGCTGGTGATCGGCACGCACGCGCTGATCCAGGAGGCAGTCAATTTCGCCAACCTGGGGCTGGTGATCGTCGACGAGCAGCACCGTTTCGGCGTGGGCCAGCGCCTGACCTTGCGCAACAAGGGTGTCGAAGGCGCGGTCCCGCACCAGTTGATGATGTCGGCCACGCCGATTCCGCGCACGCTGGCGATGACCTACTACGCCGACCTGGAAGTATCGGTGATCGACGAACTGCCGCCGGGCCGCAGTCCGATCGTCACGCGCGCCATCGACCAGAACCGGCGCGATGAAGTGATCGAACGTGTGCATGCCGCCGCGCTGGAAGGACGGCAGATCTACTGGGTCTGTCCGCTGATCGAAGAATCGGAAGCGCTGCAACTGCAAACCGCGACGGATACGCACGCGCTGTTGGCGGAAGCCTTGCCGGACCTGAATGTGGGCCTGGTACACGGCCGCCTCAAACAGGCAGAGAAGCAATCGGTCATGGACGCCTTCACCGCCAACGAGATGCAGGTGTTGGTCGCCACCACGGTGATCGAAGTGGGCGTGGACGTACCGAATGCATCGCTGATGGTGATCGAGCATGCGGAACGTTTCGGCCTGTCGCAGCTGCACCAGTTGCGTGGACGCGTGGGACGAGGCTCGGCGGCGTCGGTGTGCCTGCTGCTATACCAAAGCCCGTTGGGAGGGATCGCCAAGCAGCGCCTGATGACGATGCGCGAAACCACCGACGGCTTCGAGATCGCCCGCCGCGACCTGGAGATTCGAGGCCCCGGCGAATTCCTCGGCGCCCGCCAATCCGGCCAGGCGATGCTGCGCTTCGCCGACCTGGAGACGGACGGCTGGCTGGTCGACCAGGCGCGCGACGTCGCCCACGACCTGCTACACGCCAACACCCCCGAAAAAGCCGCCACCATCGAAGCCCACCTGGCCCGCTGGCTAGGCGGCCGCGAAGAGTTCCTCAAAGTCTAGCTGGGGTCAAGTCTGACATTCGGACACGGCCTCTGCCGTAGCAGCTGCTACGGCAGAGGCCGTGTCCGAATGTCAGACTTGACCCCATTGCTAGAAGCACAGGTAGAAGCGGTTGGCGAGGTCCAGCAGGAAGTCTGGCGTCAGGTAGGCCATGAACACCAGCGCCAGCACCACGACGCCGGCCGCGCGCAACAGCCAGGTTTTCATTGCTAGGCCGCCTTCAGGACGCCGCGTTCAAGCGCTCGCTCGTTGATCGGCAGGTTGACCAGGCCGGCCATGATGCTCAACCCAATCGCGATGCCCCAGACGATGTCGTAGCTTCCCAGCTTGGCAAACAGGTAGCCGGCCAGCCACACGCCGATGAAGCTGCCCACCTGGTGCGAGAAGAACACCACGCCCGCCAGCATCGACATGTGCTTGACGCCGAAAATGCCGGCGATGATGCCGTTCGTCAGCGGTACGGTCGACAGCCAGATGAATCCTATCGCCGCCGCAAACACGTACACCGAGTATGGCGTCAACGGCGCCAACAGGAACAGGCCGATGACGACGGCGCGCGTGAAGTAGATCGACGACAGCAGGTGGCGTTTGGGGAAACGCCCGCCCAGCTTGCCAGCGTAGTACGAGCCGAAGATATTGAACAAGCCTATCAGCGCCAGCGCCATCACCGCCACGCCCGGGCTGACAATGCCTTTGTCCTTCAAGTACGCCGGCATGTGCACGCCGATGAACACCAGCTGGAAGCCGCATACGAAATAGCCCGCCACCAGCAACAGGAAGGAGCGGTTGCCCACCGCCTCGCTCATCGCCTCGCGCACGCTTTGCTGCGGACCGCCGCCATGCGCAACCGCCGGCTCGCGCAGGTGGAAGGCCATCGGTATCATCAGCGCCACCACCAACCCGGCCAACAAGTAGAAGGCGTTCTGCCAACCCACCGCAGAAATCAGTTGCTGCTCCACCGGCATCATCAGGAACTGGCCGAAGGAACTGGCCGCGCCGGAGATGCCGAACGCCCAGGACCGTTTCTCCACCGGCGCCACACGCCCAATGATGCCGCTGACCGCGCCGAACGCGGTACACGCCAGCCCCAGGCCAATAAACACGCCCGAGCCAATCACGAACAAGGTGGGATCCTTCACCAGCGCCATCCACACCAGCCCCGCCATGTAGCTGACCGCGCCCACCAGCACCACGCGCATGGTGCCGAAACGGTCCGCCGCCATGCCGGCGAACGGGCCGAACGCGCCCCACAGCAGATTCTGCAAGGCCAGCGCCAGCGAATAGGTTTCACGCGTCCAACCGTTGGCCTGAGAAATAGGTTGCATCCAGAAGCCGAAGCCGTGGCGCACTCCCATCGCCAGCGTCAGGACGACGCCGCTGGCCAGCAGGACGGTTTTAAGCGAGGGAGCGCGAGCGGCGACGAACATGATAGGGACCCTGATTGTGGAAACGATATCTGTCGATTCTAACCAGTTCCCGCAACCCGCGCTGGCGACGCCTAATTATCGGCGCTGTACTTCAGGCCGATCTGCGCGCGGATGTCGTCCAGCGTGCCCATGATGGACAGCGTTTCCTCGTGCGGCATCACCGGGCTTTCGATCAGGCCGGCGCGGATGCAGCGCCCCACTTCCTGCGCTTCATGGGTGTAGCCGTTGCCGCTGCGCGGCAGGTTGATGGTGCGCTCGCTGCGCGAGGCGCCGTCCACCAGCGTGACGGTGATGGTCTCGGTGTTGTGGAAGCGGTCGTGCAGGCGCACGAAGCCCTTGGTTCCGGAGATGGTCAGCTCGGTCGGCGTGCGCGAACGCAGGCTGCACGCGCATGACGATACGCCGCCATCCTTGTGCATCAGCGTGAACGCGGTCTGCATGTCAACGCCGGTGGCGCCCATCTCAGCCTGCGCCTTCACGCCCGTCACAGGGCCGAGGAAGAACGACGACATCGACAAGGGATAGATGCCCAGGTCCAGCAACGCGCCGCCACCCAGCTCCGGTGCGAACAGACGATGCTCGGGTCCCACATCCGCCGTGAAGCCGAAATCAGCGCTGACGTTGGCCGGCACGCCGATCTCGCCGCTGTCGACGATCCGCTTGGCCTCCACCACGGCCGGCATGAAGCGGGTCCACATCGCCTCCATGACGAACAGCTTTTTCTGGCGTGCCAGGTTGACAATGTCTTCGGCCTGGCGGCGATTCATGGTGAACGATTTCTCCACCAGCACGCCCTTGCCGCCGTTAAGGCACATCAGCGAGTTCTCGTGGTGCATGGGGTGCGGCGTGCCGATGTAGACGACATCGACCTCGGGATCGTCGGCCAGCGCCTGGTAGCTGCCATGGAAGCGTTCCGCGCCATGCTCGACGCCGAACTTGGTAGCGCTATCTACGCTGCGCGAAGCAACGGCGGCCAGTTTGGCGCCGGGCGTGTCCTGCAAGGCGATGGCGAAAGCCTTGGCGATCTTGCCGGTGCCGAGTATCCCCCAGCGAATTACCTGCGTCATGGCGTGCTCTTTCTGCCGCGTCGGCGGCGAAGTCGGTTAAAAGGCTATTTTACCGCTGGTGCGCGTTTGGGGCGGAACACGGTTGCGTCGTTGTAGAAAGCATCGTCCTGATCCGGCCACCAGGCCGGCACGCCCAGCGCCTGCATCGGCGTGAAGTCGGCGGTGCTGAGGCCATGTTCGGCCAGGTCGCGCGCCACGGTGGCGTCGATCCAATGGCGGCGGGCGTCGTGGTCCATGGTGAAGAAATCGTCGCCGGCCACCACCACGCGGGTGTGGGCGGTGATCGCCTTGCGCGGCGCGACCAGCTTCTCCATCAGCGCGTGGCCGAACAGCCATACCTGCGCGTCCGGTCCGAAGCTGGCGCGCTGCTCGATGAAGGCGGCGCGCCATTGATGGTCGCGCAGCGCGGCCGTCAGCGCATGGCCGGCGGCGCAGTCGCGCACCACCAGCAGGGCGGCGTTCTCGTCGAAGATGGTGGCGCCGTCGCGCGCGGGACCGCGCGATTTGCCGACGCCGTCCAGCGCGATCTGCGCCGCCTGCAAGGCGTTCAGCTGCACTTTGATGCGCGGGAAGCTCAGCCACACAAGGCCGTTGAAGAAGTCGTGCAGGTTGTCGCGCGTGGGCACGCCGCCGGTGGCGCCGATGAAGGCTTCGTAGGCGGTGCCGTCAGGCAGCGATTCCTGCGGCACGAAGGAGATCGGCAGGTCCAGATGATTGCGCAAGCCCAGTGCAGCGGCTTGCGCGTTGAACGTGTCCATGAAGGGCACGTCCGCTGAAAGCTGGTCGGCCGCAGCGCGGACCGAGTCGTACCAGCGACGCGACCAGTCTATCGCTTGCAGCACTGCTTATGCCATTTTCCAGTTGATGGTTTCGCCGGCGTTGAGCGGCACCACTTGCTGGTCCGCCAGCGGCAGGGTTTCCGGCAGCGTCCACTGCTCGCGCTTGAGCGTGATGGTGTCGGTGTTGCGCGGCAGGCCGTAGAAGGCCGGGCCGTTGAAGCTGGCGAAGGCTTCGAGCTTCTCCAGCGCGCCGGCGCGTTCGAAGGCCTCGGCATACAGCTCCATCGCGTGCAACGCGGTGTAGCAGCCGGCGCAGCCGCAGGCGGCTTCCTTGGCGCCCTGCGCGTGCGGCGCCGAGTCGGTGCCGAGGAAGAAGCGCTCGTCGCCGCTGGTGGCGGCGGTGACCAGCGCCAGGCGGTGTTCTTCGCGCTTCAGTACCGGCAGGCAGTAGTAGTGCGGACGGATGCCGCCCTTGAAGATGTCGTTGCGGTTGTACAGCAGGTGATGCGCGGTGATGGTCGCGGCGATCGGGCCTTCCGCTTCCGCCACGTACTGCGCGGCGTGCTTGGTGGTGATGTGTTCGAAGACGATGTTCAGCGCCGGGAAGTCGCGGCGCAGCGGGCGCATCACGCGCTCGATGAAGACGGCTTCGCGGTCGAACAGGTCGATGTCCTGGTCGGTGACTTCGCCGTGGACCAGGAAGGGCATGCCCACTTCCTGCATCATCTCCAGCGTTTTGTAGCAGTTGGACAGGTCGGTCACGCCGGCGTCCGAATTGGTGGTGGCGCCGGCCGGATACAGCTTGACCCCGTGGACGATGCCGCTTTCCTGCGCGCGCAGGATCTCGTCCGGCGGCGTGTTGTTGGTCAGGTAGAGCGTCATCAACGGTTCAAACTTCATGCCAGCCGGCAGAGCCGCCAGGATGCGGTTGCGATAGGCCTCGGCGGCGGCGACCGTGGTCACCGGCGGCTTCAGGTTGGGCATCACGATGGCGCGGCCGAACTGGCGCGCGCTGTGCGGCAACACGCTGGCCAGGGTAGCGCCGTCGCGCAGGTGCAAATGCCAGTCGTCGGGACGGGCGATGGTGATGCTGTCTGGGATGTGTTCGAGGTCGGACATGGCGGCGGGCTTTCAGGCTATCAATGGCGAATACCGCCATTTTACCTCCTTGCGCCGCTCGCTTGACAGTGCGTACGTTAAGGCGTACGTTTTGATGACCCCACAAGGAGCAGTCATGGATACCATTTCAGCCAGCGACGCGCGCGTACGCCTCTATAACCTGATCGACGAAACCGCCGCTAGCCATGTGCCAATAACGATCACCGGCAAGCGCAACAACGCTGTGCTTGTCTCCGCCGATGATTGGCGCGCAATACAAGAAACGCTGTATTTGCTGTCCGTGCCAGGAATGCGCGAGTCCATCCTCTCCGCACGCGCGGAGCCATTAAGCGACAGCGATAAGGAATTAATCTGGTGAGCTGGCAACTGGTGTACTCCCACCAGGCTCAGAAAGATGCAAAAAAAGCAGCTGCGGCAGGGATGAAAAAGCAAGTGCAGTCGCTACTTGACTTGCTCGCCGACGATCCTTTCGCGCATCCCCCGCCTTTCGAAAAACTTGTCGGTGACCTGGCAGGGGCCTACTCCCGAAGGATCAACATACATCACCGCCTCGTCTACGAGGTTTTCCCGGACCAGCATATAGTTCGCATCCTGCGTATGTGGACGCACTACGGATAGAGCAGCCGCGCTCCCGGAACGCGGCTGACTACTGGGCCACGACCCAGGCCTTGGTTTCGGCCAGCATCCTGTCGAGGCGCGCGCGGTCGTAGACCTGGCCGCGGCTGACCACCGTGCGGATCTTGCGGGTGGCGGCGATGTCCTGCAGCGGATTCGCGTCCAGCACCAGCAGATCGGCCGTTTTGCCGGCCTCCAGGCTGCCATAGCGGTCCAGGTGGCCGAGGAAGCGCGGGCCGTTGACCACGGCCGTCCGCAGGGCCTGCACCGGCGTCAGGCCGTATTGCACGTACAGGCCGATTTCGTCATGCAGCGCCTGGCCCGGATAGTCGTAAGAATTCAAAAAGCCCGCGTCGGTGCCGGCGATGATGCTCACGCCCTCCTGCGCCAGCAACGGCAGCAGCGATGCCGACTTCTCGAACGTCGCCTTGCGCAGCGCGATCGCCTCTGGGTTGTCCTGCGCGGCGCGCTGCACGCGCCAGTCGTAGGTGGCGCGCAGTCCCTTGCCGATGTACTGCAAGGCCGGATCGTGCGAGTGATCGTCGCGGTCCAGGTAGGCCACCACGCGCGATACCGACAGCGTCGGCACCACCGCCGTGCCCTTGGCGGCCATGTAACGGAACGATGCGCGCGCGGTCGGCTCGTCGTAGGTCGCCAGGCTCTGCTTCATCGCTTCCTTGCCGGTCAGCGTGCCGGCCGCCACCTGCGCGGTCAGCTCGCGCTCCTTCGGCGTCGCGGAGCGCAGCAGGTAGGATTGATGCTCCACCGTGCCCAACCCCGCATCGAACATCTGCGCCAGCGTCAGTTGCACCGGAACGTGGCCGGAAGTGCGCATGCCGCGCTCCTTCGCCTGGCGCAGCGCTTCCAGGTAGATCTCCGGCTTCAGCGTGTTCTCGGTGATCTTCACGAAATCCACCTTCTGCGCCTGCAAGCCATCCAGCGCCTTGCCCACCTCTTCCGGCGTGCCGACTTCGATGGTGCCCTTCCACAGTGGCTTGTAGCCTTCCAGCTTGGCGCCGGAGGTGAAGATGGTCGGCCCTTCCAGCTGGCCGGCCTTGATCTGGTCGCGCCAGGCCAGCACGGTGTCCGCCAGGTCGCCGGAACAATCGCGCACGGCGGTGATGCCGTTGGCGAGATACAGCGCCAGCAGATGCTTGTTCTCTTCGATCAGCGCGGGACCGCCGCCGAAGTGCACGTGCGTGTCCCACAGCCCCGGCATCAGGTACTTGCCCGGCAGGCGGATGGTCTTCCTGGCGGCGTAGCCGGACAGCTTGCTGTCGTCGACCACGGCGATGATGGTGTCGCCCTTGAGCACGACCGACTTGCCCTTGACGGCCTTGCCGCCCGCAACGTCGATCAGCGTGGCCTGGGTCAGCACCAGGTCGGCGGCGATTTTGTCAGCGGCATGCGCGCTGGAGAGAAGGCCAAGCGCCAACATGGCACCTGCTATGTTCTTCATGGATGGCATGCGGTGTTCCCGTTCGAATAATGCGGTGGCGAGGATACTACCAGAGACTAGCGCACGATGGCGACGCGCTTTTGCAGCTGCCTTGCCAGCCACGAAAGCAGGCAGCACAACACAAAGTAAACCAGTGCCACAAAGGTGTACATTTCCACAAGCCGGCCGTCGCGCTGCGCCACCTTGCTGGCCGCGCCGACGAAATCCGGCACCGACAGCACGTACACCAGCGACACGTCCTGGAACAGCACGATGGTCTGCGTCAGCAGCACCGGCAGCATGTTGCGGAACGCCTGCGGCAGCACGATGCGGCCCATCACCTGCCAGTAGTTCAGTCCCAGCGCCTGCGCCGCCAGCACCTGTCCGCGCGGGATCGCCTGTATGCCGCCGCGCATGATCTCGCAGTAGTACGCAGCCTGGAACAAGGTGAAGGTGATCAACGCCGACCAGAACGTGCCGACCTTGACCGGCTCCGCCGCGCCGATCACCCACGCGGCGACATACGGCACCAGGAAGTAGAACCAGAAAATCACCAGCACCAGCGGCACCGCGCGTATCAGGTTGACGTAGGCGGCGGCCACCAGCGCCAGCGGCTTGAAGCTGGACATGCGCCCCAGCGCCAGCAAGGTGCCCAGCACTACGCCGCCGATCATCGACAGCACCGTCAGCTCCAGCGTGAACGCCATGCCGACCTGGAACAGGTATACCCACGAGCGGCCGATGACGTCGAAGTCGAACTGCGCGAACATCAGCGCGCCCCCAACGTGCCGGGCAACGCCAGACGCCGTTCCAGCACCCGCATGGCGGCGATCACCGCCAGGTTGGCGAGAACGTAGATCAGCGTGGCGGCGGAAAACGCCTCGAACACCTGGAACGAAAACTCCTGGATCGCGCGCGCACTGGCGGTCAGCTCCATCAGGCCGATGGTCAGCGCGACAGAGCTGTTCTTGATGATGTTGAGGAATTCGCTGGTCAGCGGCGGCAGGATGATGCGCACCGCCAGCGGCAGCAGCACGAAGCGATAGGTCTGCGGCAGGTCCAGCCCCAACGCCAGCGCCGCAAGCCGCTGCCCGCCGGCCAACGCCTGGATGCCGGCCGTGACCTGCACCGCCACCCGCGCCGACGTGAAGAAGCCGAGGCACACCACGGCCGTGACGAAGGGCGCATTCGGCAGCGTCTTCAGCCAGTCGCCGGCCACCTGCGGCAGCAACTCGGGCGCGACGAAGAACCACAGGAACATCTGCACCAGCAGCGGCACGTTGCGGAACACCTCAACATAGCCGGTGCCGAGCAGCGGCAGCACGCGTCCCGGCAGCGTGCGCAACGCGCCGACCGCGAAGCCCAGCACCAGCGCCATCACCCAGCCGGCCAGCGAGGTCGCCAGCGTCCAGGCCAGGCCGGACATCAGCGTGTCCCAGTAGGTATGAACGCCGTCCGGCGACAACTCGCCGAAAATGCGCCAGTTCCAGTGATAGTTCATCGCGCGCCGTAGGCGGCGGGATCAGGCGAATCGGTGGGTTTGACGATGACGGCCTTGAGCTGCTCCGGCATCGGGAAGTTGAGGTTGATGCCCTTGGGCGGGATGGGACTCTGGAACCACTTCTGGTAAAGCTTGGGGAACTCCGCCGACTGGTAGAGCTGCACCAGCGCCGCATCCACCACGGCCTTGAAGGCCGGATCGTCGCGCCGCATCATGATCCCGTACGGCTCCACCGACAAGGCCTCCTTGCCGATCGCGTACTCGCCGGGATTGCGCGCGCTGGCCACCTGGCTGGCCAGCAGGATGTCGTCATTGGCCTCGGCCGCGGCGCGGCCGGTTTCCATCATCAGGAACGATTCAGGATGATCCTTGCCGACCACGATGTTCATGCCCAGCTGCTTCTCGGCGTTCAGCATGGTCATCTGCTTGAGGGTGGTGGTGCCGGCGGTGGCCACCAGGGTCTTGCCCTTCATGTCGGCCAGGCCGTTGATGTTCGACGTTTTCTTCGACAGCAGCCGGCTGCCGATCACGAACATGGTCGGCGCGAACGCCACCTGCTTCTGGCGCTCCGCGTTGTTGGTGGTGGAGCCGCATTCGAGGTCGATGGTGCCGTTGGCCATCAGCGGGATGCGGTTGGCGGAGGTGACCGGATTCATCGCCACCTTGACCGGCGTGCCCAGATGCTTCTGCACCGCAGCCACGATCTTCATGCACAGGTCGACCGAATAACCCTGGTACTGCTGCTTGTCGTCGAGGTAGGAAAAGGGGATCGAGCCGTCGCGCACGCCGAGCGTAATGGCGCCGGTGCGCTTGATCTTGGCCAGCGTGCCGCCGGCTTCCTGCGCTGTGGCCTGGCCGCCGAGGCAGGCCAGGGACAAAAGTATGAGTACCCGCGGTAACGACATGATTCCTCCCCAAGTAGAAAGAAAAAAATGCACCGAGCGTCAAACTTGCTAGTGAATGATCCTCGCGAGGAAATCGCGCGCGCGCTCGGAACGCGGCGCACCGAAGAATTCATCCTTGCCGCAGTCTTCCAGGATGCTGCCCTTGTCCATGAAGACCACCCGGTTCGCCACCTTCTTGGCGAAGCCCATTTCGTGCGTCACCACCATCATGGTCATGCCCTCCTGCGCCAGGCCGACCATCACATCCAGCACTTCGTTGATCATCTCCGGATCCAGCGCCGACGTCGGCTCGTCGAACAGCATCGCGATCGGGTCCATCGACAGCGCGCGGGCGATCGCCACGCGCTGCTGCTGGCCGCCGGACAGCTGGTTCGGATATTTGTCCTGCTGCGTCAGCAGGCCGACCCGGTCCAGGTACTGCAGGCCGCGCGCGTTGGCCTCGTCCTCGCTGCGCCCCAGCACCCTGGTCTGGCCCAAGGTCAGGTTCTGGCGCACCGACAGATGCGGAAACAGTTCAAAATTCTGGAACACCATGCCGATGCGGGCCCGCAGCTTGGGCAGGTCCGTGCCCTTGGCGCCGACCGAAATGCCGTCGACCAGGATCTCGCCCTGCTGGAACGGCTCCAGTCCGTTGACGGTCTTGATCAGCGTCGACTTGCCCGAGCCGGACGGCCCGCATATCACCATCACATCGCCTTTGGCAACGTTGGTGTTGCAATCGGCCAATACCTGGAATTGGCCGTACCATTTATTAAGATTTTTTATCGCGATCATATATACTGCGGAACTTGCTTAATGTTTCATCAGCTTACAAGGCTAACATTGGCAGGATCATACCCCCACACAGAGGGGAAATGACATTATTTTGTACCAGATTGTGCTACCGCAGACTACCCTGCGTCGGCCTGCGTCCAAAGAGACACTACCACGGGAATTCAGAACATGCAGAAAAAAAGCCGATTGACCACTTACATCCTGTTGGGCCTGGGGCTCGGCATCCTTGCCGGCTACATCGCCCATAGCAGCCTGGCCGACCCGGTCGCGTTCGCCGACATCATGTCGCTGGTCACGACCTTGTTCCTGCGGCTGATCAAAATGATCATCGCGCCGCTGGTGTTCTCGACGCTGGTGGTCGGCATCGCCCGCATGGGCGACGCCTCGGAAGTGGGCCGGATCGGCATCAAGACGCTGGGCTGGTTCTTCCTGGCCTCGCTGATGTCGCTGAGCCTGGGCCTGATCCTGGTGAACCTGTTCCGCCCGGGCGACCCGCTGATGGGCCACCTGGCCGCCACCGTCGGCAAGGCCGAGCTGGCCACGTCCAGCCTGTCGCTGAAAGACTTCGTCACCCACCTGGTGCCGTCGTCCATCATCGATGGCATGGCCAAGAACGAGATCCTGCAGATCGTCATCTTCTCGCTGTTCTTCGGCATGGCGGCGGCGGCGGTTGGCCGCAAGACCGACCCGCTGATCGACGCGCTGGACGGCGTCGCCCACGTGATGCTGAAGGTCACCGGCTATGTGATGAAGTTCGCGCCGATCGCCGTGTTCGCCGCGGTGGCGGGCGTGATCGCCAAGAGCGGCCTGGGCGTGCTGTCGACCTACGGCGTGTTCATGGCCGAGTTCTATTTCGGCATCGCGCTGCTGTGGGCGCTGCTGATCATCATCGGCTACGGCTTCCTCAAAGGCCGTATATTCGGCCTGCTGAAAGAGATGCGCGGCCCGGCGCTGCTGGCGTTCTCGACCGCGTCGAGCGAAGCGGCGTATCCGAAGACGCTGGAAGGCCTGGAGCGTTTCGGCGTGCGCAACCGCATCGCCGCGTTCGTGCTGCCGATCGGCTACTCGTTCAACCTGGACGGTTCGATGATGTACTGCACCTTCGCCACCGTGTTCATCGCGCAGGCTTACGGCATTGAAATGTCGCTGGGCCAGCAGATCACCATGATGATGTTCCTGATGGTGACCTCCAAGGGCATGGCCGGCGTGCCGCGCGCCTCGCTGGTGGTGATCGCCGCGACGCTGGGTCAGTTCAACATTCCGGAAGCGGGCATGGTGCTGTTGCTGGGCATCGACCACTTCCTGGACATGGCGCGCTCCGCGACCAACGTCATCGGCAACGGCATCGCCACGGCGGTGGTCGCCAAGTGGGAAGGCGAGCTGGTCGACCCGCTCAAGTCCGGCGAGCTGGCGGACGCACCGCTGCCGTAAGCGGCGCCACCAGGCAGAAGGCCACCTCGCGGTGGCCTTTTTTTTGTCACAGCCAAGTGCGCTTGCCCTCAGGCTTGGCGCCCATCTCGCGCAATCTGCGCCGCAAACGCGCGTTGTCCAAAAGAACAGATACCAGCGTCACCAATATGATGACGTTGAAGGCCTCGTTGCCGAAGAATCTGAAGAACAACGCCGCGCCGCCTGCGCAGAGCACGCCGGCAATCAACAGCATCAAACCATCTTTCATGGACCTCTCCTCGTCTGCACGACCCGACGCTTTTTGTAAATTTCAGGATGACGCATCATTACGCCTGCCAGCCAAGGGCGATGCAGGTGACTCATCTGTGCGCTAAGCAGAACATCGGCGAGAGAAATTCCTCCTGCCAGACTTCGCCCGGTGGCAACAGCGATACTCCCGATCACGGCGCCAAGATAATAGGCGGCGCTCATCGCTCCAATAACCATCAATTTTTCGCCCCGAATTCCAGCTCCTATCATTTCCGCCACAGTCACTTTTTTACCGAATTTTTCAGCCAGACCAATTAGCGTCGAAGCCGTTGCAGTTGCTAACTGCACGTTACCAAAAAGACTTTCAGGCGCAGGCAATCCCAAGCCATCCATATTTTCTTTGAAGTACTTGTAAAAGTCAGACATACGGCCTCCTATGGGAATTCCATCGAAGCGTAGTCTGAATGAGCATGATGCGCCTTGCGCGACCTCACAGCAAGCAACCGCGGCCGCAGTTGCGCGGAATCATTGCCCAGATTGGTGAGTTTCATAATTGCGTGTCCGCATCACTCGGGGCACCATCTAGCGCGACGATACCTACCCGCGGGGACACAATGAAATCAACACGGCGCACAGCGCTGAAAACGCTGCTGTCGGGCGCCGCGCTGGCGCCGCTGGCGGCCAACGCCAAGCCCACCTGGGGACGCGGCATCGAAGGCCAGCGCAAGGCGAACCTGGGCAACGGCACCTACCTCAATCCCATCCTGTCCGGCGACCATCCCGATCCCACCATCCTCAAGGACGGCGACGATTACTACATGACGTTTTCGTCCTTCCTGTCCTACCCCGGCGTGATCCTCTGGCACTCGCGCGACCTGGTGAACTGGGAGCCGATCGGCCCGGCGCTGACCAAGCCGATCGGCAGCGTCTGGGCCATGGACCTGGTCAAACACAACGGCCGCTACTTCATCTACATCCCCGCCACCCCGAACGGCAAAGGCACCATCTTCGTCATCTGGGCCGACGACATCAGGGGCCCGTGGAGCGATCCGATCGACCTGCACATCGACGCCATCGATCCCGGCCACGCGCTCGGCGAGGACGGCAAGCGCTACCTGTTCGTCAACGGCGTGCGCCGCATCGGCCTGACCGACGATGGCCTGGCGACCGTCGGCACCCTCGAAAAAGTCTACGAACCGTGGCGCTATCCGTCCGACTGGGTGGTGGAAATGTTCGCGCCAGAAGGACCGAAGCTGTTGCGCCGCAACGGCTGGTTCTACCTGGTGCTGGCGGTCGGCGGCACCTCCGGCCCGCCGACCAGCCACATGGTGATCGCCGCGCGCTCGCGTTCCATCCACGGGCCATGGGAGAACTGTCCCCGGAATCCGCTGGTGCGCACCAGGAGCGCCGACGAGAAGTGGTGGTCGCGCGGCCACGCCACGCTGGTCGAAGGCCCGGCCGGCGACTGGTGGATGGTCTACCACGGCTACGAGAACGGCTACCGCACCCTCGGCCGCCAGACGCTGCTCGAACCGATCGAATGGACGGCGGACGGCTGGTTCAAGCCCAAGGGCGGCGACCTGTCGTCGCCGCTGCCGATGCCGAAGAAAGGCAGCGCCGTCCAGGCAGGCTTCGCCAAATCGGACGACTTCACGAAGAACAAATTCGGCGCGCAGTGGTGCTTCTTCAATCCGGGGCCGGACGAGATGAACCGCGTGCAATTTGAACAGGGATCGGTCAGCATCGCGGGCAAAGGCACCTCGCCGGCCGACTGCTCGCCGCTGGCCTGCATCGTCGGCGACCACGCCTACGAAGCCAGCGTCACGCTTGAGATCAGCGGCGCAGGCCATGGCGGCCTGCTACTGCACTACAACGAGCGTATGTTCGTCGGCGTCGGCTTCAGCGCCACCCAGATGCTGACCTACCAGTACGCCAGCGAACAGAGTTGGATGCGCGAAGCCGTGAAGGCCTCCACGGTGCGCATCCGCGTCCGAAACGACCGCCACATCGTGACCTTCTTCTACGCGCTGGACGACGGCAAATGGATACAGCACCCGTGGCAGATGGAGACCTCCGGCATGCACCACAACGTCTTCGGCGGCTTCCTCAGCCTGCAGCCAGCGGTGTACAGCGCCGGCGAAGGCGCTGTACGCATGCGGGACTTCCAGTACCGCGCGCTGGCTTAGTTTTGGCCGGCGTAGACCTTCACCAGGTCGTACAGGAAGCTGCGGCCCTCCATCAGCGACTGCACGCCGATGTATTCGTTCAGGCCGTGGATGTTGCCCAGGTCCGGCGTGAGGAAGATGCCGCTGATGCCGTAGGTCGGAATCCCGGCCGCGTTCAGGAACTGGCCGTCGGTGGCGCCCGATTGCAGGATCGGCAGCACCGGCACGCCCGGCCACATCTTCGCGGTCAGTTTTTCAACCGGCTCCATGATGGCGCGCGTCAGCTCCGGCGGCGCCGAATTCTCGCCGCGGATTTCCAGCGTATCCACCTTCACCGCCGGATCGTTGATGGCCTTGACCAGCGCCGCGCGCACCGTCTCCTGCGATACGCCGGGGAAGATGCGGCAGTTGATGTTGGCGCGTGCGCGCTGCGGCAGCGCGTTGGTGGCGTGGCCGGCGTCGAGCATGGTCGCCACGCAGGTGGTGTGCAGCATCGCGCCCCAGCTGGTGTCGCGGCCGGAGACCAGCGCCACCGCCTTGGCGTCCCTGGGATTCTTCACCACCGCCAGCATCGCCGCCGCCACGTCCTTGTGGCCCTCGGCGGCCTGGATCTTCGACATGCCGGTCAGGTAGCCACGGCTGCCGTCGGCCAGCTGGATCGGGAAGGTGTAGCCTTCGATCTTCTTCAACGCGCCGGCCAGGTGGTAGATCGCATTGTCCTTCTGCGGACGCGAGCTGTGGCCGCCGCGATTGATCACTTCCAGACGATAGTTCTGCGCCACCTTCTCGCCCGCCTGCACCGTCATCGATACGCGCTTGCCCGCCGCATCGAGCTCGCCGCCCGCGCCTTCGTTGATGGCGAAGCCGGCGTCGATCAACTCGCGACGGTTCTTGGTCAGCCACTCGGCGCCATTGAAGGCGCCGCCGGTCTCCTCGCCGCAGGTCAGCGCCATCTTCAGCGTATGGCGCGGCACGTAGCCTTCGTTCCTGAAGCGCACCAGCGTGTCGGCCCAGATCGCCGCCTGGGCCTTGTCGTCCAGCGCGCCACGCGCGTAGAACTTGCCGTCTTCCTCGATCAGCGTGAACGGATCGCGCACCCAGTCTTCACGCTTGGCCTCGACCACGTCGATGTGCGCCAGCAGCAGGATGGCTTTCGCCTTCGGATCGCTGCCCGGCATGACGGCCACCAACCCGCCCTCCTTCGGATGCGCCGGATCGGCGAACAGGTGCAGCTGGGAGTCGGCAAAGCCCGCCGTCTTCAATCGCGCGGCGATGCGCTCCGCGGCCAGCGTGCAGCTGCCCGCCGACAGCGTGGTATTGGTTTCGACCAGCTCCTTGTACAGGGCGCGGAACTGCGGTTCCGTAGGGTCGGCATACGCATTTTGAACACAAGCCATCAAGACAGTTGCCGCACCCAGCGCAAAACGAGACTTCATAGTCGCTTCCTTAGTTAAACTGCATCCACGACGTCGTCGGGGGACGACGCCAATTCTTCATCGGCCTTGGCCTGCTGCCGTTGCCACATCTGCGCGTACAGGCCGTCCGCCGCCAGCAGCGACTGGTGCGTGCCGCGTTCGACGATGCGGCCGTGGTCCAGCACCAGGATCTGCTGCGCGTCCGCCACCGTGGACAGGCGGTGCGCGATCACCATCGTCGTGCGGCTCTTGGCGATTTCCTTCAACTGCGCCTGAATCGCCTGTTCGGCCTTGGAGTCCAGCGCGGACGTGGCTTCGTCGAAGATCAGGATGGAGGGGTTCTTCAGCAGCGTGCGGGCGATCGCCACACGCTGCTTCTCGCCGCCGGAGAGCTTCAAACCGCGCTCGCCGACCATGGTCGCGTAGCCGTCCGGCAGGCTTTCAATAAAGTCGTGGATCGACGCCGCGCGCGCCGCCGCCACGATCTGCTCTTTCGTCGCGCCGGGCTGGCCGTAGGCGATGTTGTATTCGATGGTGTCGTTGAACAGCACCGTATCCTGCGGCACGATGCCGATCGCGTGGCGCAGCGTATCCTGCGTGACCGTGCGCAGGTCCTGGCCGTCGATGGTGATGCCGCCAGCGTTGACTTCGTAGAAGCGGAACAGCAGGCGCGACAAGGTCGACTTGCCCGAACCGCTGTGGCCCACCACCGCCGTCGTCGTGCCCGGCGCGATGGTGAAGTCCACATCGAACAGGATCTGGCGCTTGGATTCGTAGCTGAAGTCCACATGGTTGAAGCGCACCTGCGCGCCATGCGTGACCAGCGGCTGCGCGTCTGGAGAATCGGCCACTTCGCGGTTCTGGTCCAGCAGCGAGAACAGCTTCTCCATGTCGGCCAGGCTTTGCTTGATCTCGCGGTAGATCACGCCCAGGAAGTTGAGCGGGATGTACAGCTGGATCATGAAGGAGTTCACCAGCACCAGGTCGCCCAGGGTCATCTTGCCGTCGATGACGCCTTGCGTGGCGCGCCACAGGATCAGCGTGACGGCGGTGGCGATGATCAGCGACTGGCCGGTGTTCAGCAGCGACAGCGACGTCTGCGATTTGACGGCGGCCGATTCGTAACGCTGCAAGCCTTCGTCGTAGCGCTTCGCTTCATAGTCCTCGTTGCCGAAGTATTTGACGGTCTCGTAGTTGATCAGCGAATCGATGGCCTTGGTGTTGGCCTTCGAATCGAGCTCGTTCATGGTGCGGCGGAAGTGCGTGCGCCAGTCGGTGACGAAGATGGTGAAGGAGATGTAGGTCACCAGCGCGACGAAGGTGATCACCGAGAACCAGATGTCGTAGTGCGTGACGAGGTAGCCCAGCACCAGCGTGATCTCCACCAGCGTCGGCAGGATGTTGAACAGCGTGTAGGAGATCAGCGAGCCGACCGCGCGCGTGCCGCGTTCGATATCGCGCGTCATGCCGCCGGTCTGGCGGTTCAGGTGGAAGCGCAGCGACAGCGCGTGCAGATGGCGGAACACCTGCAGCGCGATGGTGCGCACGGCGCGCTGCGTGACGCGCGCGAACAGGAACTCGCGCAGCTCGGTGAACAAGGTGGTCGACACGCGCAGCACGCCGTAGGCCGCCAGCGCGCCGAGCGGCAGCACCAGCAGCGCCTGCGGATGCGATGGCGAGATGCTCAGGCTGTCGATCAGGCTCTTCATCACGACCGGCACGCCGACGTTGGCCAGCTTGGCGCCGATCAGGCAACCCAGCGCCAGCAGCACGCGCCATTTGTAGACCCACAGGTAAGGGAAGAGCGTTTTCAGCGTCGCCATGTCGCTGCGCGGCGGGGCGGCTGGCGTGGCTTTGCTGGAGGAAGGTGGCGGGGTGTTCGGAGTGTCGGCGTAGCGGCGCATGGCGGATGTCGGCTTTTTATGGTTCAATCCCGGTAATTGTAGCCCTTCAAGAGAATTCACGATGACCACCCCAGAAAATCCCCCCACCATCAAAGCCGAAACCGTCAACCGCGGCCTGCCCGCAGGGAAGATGCCGGAACTGCGCATGATGCCGGCGCCGTCCGACGCCAACGTCTACGGTGACGTGTTCGGCGGCTGGATCATGGCGCAGGTCGACATCGCCGGCTCGCTGCCGGCCACCCGCCGCGCCAACGGCCGCGTGGCGACCATCTCGGTGAACTCCTTCGTGTTCAAGAACCCGGTGTTCGTGGGCGACCTGCTGTCGTTTTATGCTGATATTGTCAAGGTTGGCAATACGTCCATTACCGTCAACGTCGAGGTGTATGCCGAGCGCAATCGCCTGCAAGCCTGCACCGTCAAGGTCACCGAGGCCACGCTGACCTACGTCGCCACCGACTCGGACCGCAAGCCACGCAAGGTGCCGCCGATCGAAACGCTGATCCGTTCCTGATCCGGCGCGGCATGCAGCAGCCTCGCCGCGCATTTCTCCAAACCGCCAGCCGCCTTGCAGCGCTGGCCGTCTCCTGCGGCGCCAGCGGCCTCCACGCCGCGCCGTCCAGCGCCAGCAACGCCTATCCGTTCGGCCTCGGCGTCGCCTCCGGTTCGCCGTTGCCGGATGCGGTCATCCTCTGGACCCGCATCCTGCACGATCCGCTCGACGCGGCCGCCACGCCGCCGTTGGCCTTCAGCGTGCGCTGGGAAGTATCGGAGGACGAGCGCTTCAGCCGCATCGTCGCCAAGGGCACGGCCAGCGCCGCGCCGGAGCTGGCGCACAGCGTGCATGTCGACGTCACCGGCCTGGCGCCGGCCCGCTGGTACTGGTATCGCTTCATGCTGGGCGACGCCGTCAGCCCGGTCGGCCGCACGCGCACCGCGCCCGCCGCCAACGCCATGCCCGATCAGTTGAAGCTGGCCGTGGCCTCGTGCCAGCACTGGGAGTTCGGCAGCTACGCGGCGCACCGCCACATCGCGGCCGCCGCGCCCGATCTGGTGGCCTTCCTGGGCGACTACATCTACGAGTGGGGGCCGTACCAGCTCAGGCATCCGCAAACCGCGCTACGGACCGCTGAGAGCTTCTCGCTGGCCGATTACCGTGCCCGCTACGCCCAGTACAAGACCGACCGCGACCTGCAGGCCGCCCATCTGGCCGCGCCATGGATCGTGACTTGGGACGATCACGAAGTGGCCAACGATTACGGCGGCGACCGCGACGAGCGGCTGGACCCGCGCTTCCTCGACCGCCGCGCGGCGGCCTATCAAGCCTTCTACGAACACATGCCGCTGCGCGTGCCGCCGGCCGACTTCGCCAGGCTGCGCATGTACCAGCGCTACGACTGGGGCCGGCTGGCGCGCTTGCACGTGCTGGACGACCGCCAGTACCGTTCCCGCCACGCCTGCACACCCGCCGGACGCGGCGGCTCCAGTTCGGTGCTCAGGCGCGACTGCCCGGCGCTGGCCGATCCCGGCCGCACCATGCTCGGCGCGGCGCAGCAGCGCTGGCTGGAGCAAGGCCTGGCGTCGTCGCCGGCGCGCTGGAACATCCTGGCCCAGCAAACGCTGATGGCGCAGAACAGCCAGGTGCCTGTCACCCATGAATCCGACGGCCGCTTCTGGACCGATGGCTGGGATGGCTATCCGGCGGCGCGCCAACGGCTGTTTGACGCGCTGCACACCAGCAAGGCCGGCAACCCGCTGATACTGGGCGGCGACGTCCACAGCTTCTTCGCGGCCGAGCTCAACCGCATTCCCACGCGTCCGCGTTCGGCCGCCAATCCCGTCATCGCCACCGAATTCGTCGGCACCTCGGTGACGTCGCCATCGCGCCCGCAGGCGCGCACCGAACAGTATGTCGCCATGAACCACAGCATCAAGTACGGGCGCAGCGACCAGCGCGGCTTCATGCTGCTCAACATCACGCCGTCCGCCACCACCACCTTGTTCCTGGCCTTGGACGATGTCCACAGCCCAGCCAGCCCCATCAAGACCGTCGCCAGCTTCCTGGTGCGTGACGGCCAGCCCGGACTGGTTAGCGCTTGAATCGGGGCCGACACGGCCTATACTGGCTAGACCATCAACGTATGGAGGCGCTACATGTTGAAAGTAACAGAGAGTGAAATTGCGCAAGAGCTGGATAGCTATTTGCACCAGGCCCTGACGCAGACGATAGTCGTGGAACAGGCCGACCGCGATGCCGTGGTCGTGCTGTCACTGGCCGAGTTTGAAAGGCTGCAAGATGTCGACGACCAGCACTGGGCCGATTGCGCCCGCAAGGCCAACGTCGAAGGATATGTCGATCACGATCATGAAGTGCGGCAACGGCTGGCCGCCGCCATGAGGGACAAACGGCTCGCTTGCATCAAGAAAGGGCCGCGTTTCGAACACCACTAGATGAAACAACCGGGGGGCAGTTCCGGCATCGTGCCACGCGTGGCACGATGCCGGAACTGCCCCCCGGTTGTTTTTTACGCTGCGACCTTTTCGTCGCGCAGCTGGCGGCGCAGGATCTTGCCGACGTTGGTCTTCGGCAGCTCATCACGGAACTCGATGTACTTCGGCTTCTTGTACGCGGTCAGTTCGTGCTTGCAGAAGTCCAGCAGCTGCTCGGCGGTCAGGTTCGGGTCCTTGCGCACCACGAACAGCTTGACAGCTTCGCCCGAGTTCTTGTCCGGCACGCCGATGCATGCCACTTCCAGCACGCCCGGATGCGAGGCCACCACGCCTTCCACTTCGTTCGGATACACGTTGAAGCCGGACACGATGATCATGTCCTTCTTGCGGTCGACGATGCGGGTGAAACCCTGCTCGTTCATGATGCCGACGTCGCCGGTCTTGAAGAAGCCGTCGGCCGTCATCGACTTGGCGGTTTCGTCCGGACGGTTCCAGTAGCCAGCCATCACCTGCGGGCCGCGGATGGCGATCTCGCCGGTCGCGCCCAGCGGCAGCACGTTGCCGTCATCATCCAAAATGCAGACGTCGGTCGACGGAATCGGCAAGCCGATGGTGCCGGTGAATTCCTTGATGTCGACGCGGTTGGCGGTGGCCACCGGCGAGGTCTCCGACATGCCGTAGCCTTCGATGATCGGGGTGCCGGTCAGCTTGAGCCAGCGGTCGGCCACGGCTTGTTGCACGGCCATGCCGCCGCCGTTGCAGACCGCGTAAGACGAGAAGTCCAGTTTGGCGAACTCGGCGTTGTTGAGCAGCGCGTTGTACAGCGTGTTCACCGCAGGGAACACCGCCACGCGGTACTTGGCCAGCTCCTTGACGAAGCCAGGGATGTCGCGCGGATTCGGCACCAGCAAATTCATGCCGCCCATGCGCATGCCCATGAAGGCGCTGATGGTCAGCGAGTAGATGTGGTACAGCGGCAGCGCGCACACAAACACCAGTTGCTCGGCCTGCGGCTTGAATTGCAGCCAGGCTTCGTTCTGCAGCACGTTGGCGATGATGTTACGGTGCAGCAGCACGGCGCCCTTGGAGACGCCGGTGGTGCCGCCGGTGTATTGCAGGAAGGCGATGTCGTCATGCCCCTGCTTGACCGGGTTGAGCGTCAGGCGCGAACCCTCGGCCAGCACCTGCTTGAACGACACCGCGTTCGGCAGCGAGAACGACGGCACCATCTTCTTGACCTTGCGGACCACGAAGTTGACCAGCGTACCCTTCAGCGTGCCCAGCATGTCGCCCATGGTGGCGACGATCACGTGCTTGACCTGGGTGTGCGCCACCACCTGCTCCACCGTGGTGGCGAAGTTTTCCAGCACGATGATCGCTTCCGAACCGGAGTCCACCAGCTGGTGCTGCAACTCGCGCGGCGTGTACAGCGGGTTGACGTTGACCACCGTGTAGCCGGCGCGCAGGATGGCCGCCATCGCCACCGGATATTGCAGCACGTTCGGCAACATGATCGCCACGCGCGCGCCCGGCTTCAGGCCCTTGCTTTGCAGCCAGGCGCCCATTTGCAGCGACAGCTTGTCGAGTTCGCCGTAGGTGACGAACTTGTCCATGCAGACGTAGGCGTTGCGGTCGGCAAACTTGCGGAACGATTCTTCCAGCAGGTGCGTTACCGAGCGGTACTGCGTGCTGTCGATTTCAGCGGGTACGCCTTCGGGATAGGACTTCAACCAAATTTTTTCCATGTCTTATGCAACTTTCTTGTTCTGGCCGGGTGGTTCATCACGCAGCATGCGCCGCAGGATTTTCCCGACGTTGGTTTTGGGCAGCTCCTCGCGGAACTCGATATATTTTGGCTTTTTATAGCCGGTAAATTGTTCTTTGCAATAAGCCATCAATTGCTCGACCGTCAGGTTCGGATCCTTGCGCACCACGAAGATCTTGACCGCCTCGCCCGAGTGCTCGTCCGGCACGCCGATGCACGCACACTCCAGCACGCCCGGGTGGGCGGCGATCACGCCCTCCAGCTCGTTCGGATAGACGTTGAAGCCGGACACCAGGATCATGTCCTTCTTGCGGTCGACGATCTTCACGAAGCCGTTCTCGTCCATCACGCCGACGTCGCCGGATTTGAAAAAGCCGTCGGCCGTCATGACCTTGGCGGTTTCGTCCGGACGGTTCCAGTAGCCGGCCATCACCTGCGGACCGCGGATCGCGATCTCGCCCGGCTGGCCCAGCGCCACTTCCTTGCCGTCGTCATCGAGGATAGCGATGTCGGTCGACGGTACCGGCAAACCGATGGTGCCGGTGAAGGCCGAGCTGTCGGCGCGGTTGCAGGTAGCCACCGGCGACGTCTCGGACAAGCCATAGCCTTCGATGATGGACACGCCCGTCACCTTCAGCCATTTATCGTTGACGGCCTGCTGGACCGCCATGCCGCCGCCGTTGCAGATCTTCAGCGCCGAGAAGTCCAGGCCGCCGAACGACGGATGGTTCAACAGCGCGTTGTACAGCGTGTTCACCGCCGGCAGCATGTTGAACTTGTACTTGCTCAGCTCCTTGATGAAGCCGCCGATGTCGCGCGGATTCGGGATCAGGATATTCAGCGCGCCGACGCGCGTGCCCCACATCGCGCAGCAGGTCAGCGCGAAGATGTGGTACAGCGGCAGCGCGCAGACGATGGTGATCTGCTCGGTCACATTGCCCAGCGCCGGCTTGGACCAGGCCTCGTTCTGCAGCAGGTTGGCCACCAGGTTGCGGTGCGTCAGCGTGGCGCCCTTGGAGACGCCGGTGGTGCCGCCCGTGTATTGCAGGAAGGCCGGATCGGTGGGCTCCAGCGAGACCGGCGTCAGCTTCATGCGGCCGCCTTGCGACAGCGCGTCCTTGAAGCGCACCGCGTTCGGCAGCGAGAACGGCGGCACCATCTTCTTGACGCTGCGCACCACGAAGTTGACCAGCGCGCCCTTGAGGCCGCCGAGCATCTCGCCCATGCTGGCCACCACGATGTGCTTGACCTGCGTGCGGCCCAGCACCTGCTCCAGCGTGGTCGCAAAATTTTCCAGGATCAGGATGGCTTCGCTGCCCGAATCGTTGAGCTGGTGCTCCAGTTCGCGCGGCGTGTACAGCGGGTTGATGTTGACCACCGTGTAGCCGGCGCGCAGGATGGCGGCGATGGCGATCGGATACTGCAGCACATTGGGCATCATGACGGCGACCCGCGCGCCCTTCTTCATGCCGCGGCTTTGCAGCCAGGCGCCCAGGCGCTTGGAATACGCGTCCACTTCGGCATAGGTGAGGAATTTGTCCATGCAGACGTAGGCGTTGCGGTCGGCGAACTTGTGGAAGGATTCTTCCATCAGCTGTACCAGCGAGCGGTATTGACTCGTGTCGATCTCGGTCAGCATGCCGGGCGGGTACGACTTCAACCAGATTTTTTCCATCCTGTGCCTCGTGTCTCGAATTATCGTTGTAAGGTCCGGCGCACAGTGCCGGTTCAGGGTCGGGGGATTCGTCTATGCGAACTTCCGGAGCCTACTTATGACGATGCTATCGGGCAGCAAGCTCAGACGCAAGCGCATTTAACCATATTTGAACGCGGCTTCTAACGGCTTTTTATGCTGCACCGCAACATCAATGCATGCCTTCCGACGCGGAGTCCGGCTCCTTGGCGCTCTCCGCGTTGAGCATTACCGGGCGGCCCAGTTGCTGCAGCTGCTGCTGGCGTTGAACTAGATCAAGAGAAGCTATTTTTTGCACTGCACCATAAAATCGCACGAACGTTCGTTCCTGCTTTAACAAGGAACGGAAGGCGGGCAGAAAATCGTGGTAAGTTCCCACAGCGCTGAGGTGGGCGTTGGTCAGCGGCTCGGCAAACCAGCGGTCGTAGCCGGCGTAACCGCCCCAGCTGTCCTTCAACTTTTGGTACTCGGATTTCAGGTGGGCGAAGATGCGCGCCTTCTCGGCCCGCTTGTGGCGGGTGCTGTATTTGCTGGCGTAGGTGTCGGCCAGCATTTTGCGGTGGCGCACCAATAGTTCGAGGAAGTCCTGGCGGCGCGCGTTGTAGCGGGTGTAGGCCTCGCGCATCGGATCGGTGCCGTACAGCTCCAGCCAGCGCGCCACGCCGGCCTCCTCCACCGCCGTCGCGAAGCCTTCGTTGAACTGCGAATCGCCCTGCACATACACCACCTGGTGCGCCAGCTCGTGGAACACCATGCGCGCCAGCTCGGCGTCGGAATAGTTGATGAAGGTCGACAGCAGCGGATCGCTGAACCAGCCCAGCGTCGAATAGGCCGGCACGCCGCCGACCTGCACGTCGTCGTTCTCCTTGCGCAGCTCATCGGCGTAGGCCATCGCGTCGTCCCTGCTGTAGTAGCCGCGATAGCTGACGCAGCCGGCGATCGGGAAGCACCACTGGATCGGACGCAGCGACAGCTCCGGCGTCGCCACCACATTCCACAGCACGAAGGGGCGCGTCAGCGCGGCGTAGTTCTTGTAGCTGGCGTTGTCGGGCAGGCCCAGTTCCTTGACGGCGAAGCGGCGTATTAACAACGCTTTTTCCAGGCGGGCCTTGAGTTGGGGGTCGGTGGACGGATCGCCCAGCCAGTCTTCAATCGGACGGGCGTCCGACCACAGCGCATACTGGCCGTGGGCGGCTTGCATGTAATACTTGAATTGAGCGCAACCTGCCAGCAAGATTGCTGCACAGCCCGCCGCAACCCAGTATCTGGCGCGGACAATTCGGCGGGCTAAGTTGCGCATACATTACCTTCAAGCAGCGACTCTTTCGACTTGTACCAGTGTATCGTAAAAAGTTGGTGCGCGGCCCATATCAGTCAACTGTTGGCTGGTAACCTCATTGGCGTTCTTGCCATCCCGGCCTAGCTTTTTCCACCACACTGACAAGCCTACAACGAGACCCGCGCGCGCCTTGTCCGTGACGCGCGCCTTGGCGATGAAGGTGCCGCGGTCATTGAAGATGCGCACCATGTCGCCGTCGGCGATGCCGCGCGCCGCGCTGTCGGCCGGGTGGATGTCCAGGTGCGGCTCGCCCTCCGCCGAACGCAGGCTCTTGACGTTGACGAAGGTGGAGTTGAGGAAGTTGCGCGCCGGCGGAGAAATCATCGCCAGCGGATAACGCCTGGCCAGCTCGGGATTGCTGGCCACCGATTCATACGGCGGCAGATAGGCGGGCAGCGGATCGAGGCCGTCGGCCGCCATCGCGGCGGAATAGAACTCGCACTTGCCGGACGGCGTGGGGAAGCCGCCGTGCGCGAACGGCGCGTCGGGCACGTTGAGTTTCTGCCAGCCCTTTTGCTTCAACGACTCCCAATCGAAGTTGACGGCGCGCACGTCCTGGGCGTTGAAGGCCATGGCCGCCAGCTGGTCGTCGCTGTCGCGGAAGCAGGGATCGTCGAAGCCCATGCGCGCCGCCAGCAGGCGGAAGATTTCCGTGTTGGACTTGGCCTCGCCCATCGGCGCGATGGCGGCGTTGTTGGCCATCATGTACAGGTGGCCGTAGGCGGTGTGCGTGTCGACGTGCTCCAGCTGCGTGGTGGCCGGCAGCACGATGTCGGCGTAGTCCACGGTGTCGGTCTGGAAGTGTTCCAGCACCACGGTAAACAAATCCTCGCGCGCGAAGCCGGCCATGACCTTGGCCGAATCCGGCGCGATCGCCAGCGGGTTGGCGTTGTAGACGATCACCGCCTCCACTTCCGGTCCGAACTGCGGCGAGCTCGCGCGCAACAGGTCGTCGCCGATGGTGGTCATGTTGATGGTGCGCGGCGCGCTCTTCAGCAGGTCCGGCCGTTGCAGCGCCGCCTTGTTGGTCGGGAACGAACCGCTGGACGACAGCTGGATGCCGCCGGCCGGATGGCGCCACGCGCCCACCAGCGCCGGCAGGCAGGCGATGCTGCGCACCGACATGCCGCCACCGCGCACCCGCTGCACGCCGTAGTTGGCGCGGATCGCCACCGGCTCGCCGGCGCGCGCCATGCCGCCGTACAGCCGCGCCAGCTCGACCACTTCGGCCACGCTGATGCCGCAGGTGTCGGCGGTGCGTTCCGGCGTCCATTCGGCGGCGCGCTGTTTGAGCTGCTGGTAGCCCAGCGTGTGCTGCGCGATGTAGTCGTGGTCGAGCAGGTCCTCGGCGATCAGCACATGCATCAGGCCCAGCGCCAGCGCGGCGTCGGTGCCGGGCAGCAGCGCGATGTGCTGGTGGCACTTCTCCGCCGTCAGCGAGCGGTAGGGATCGATGGCGATCAGCTTGGCGCCGTTGCGCTTGGCTTCCTGGGCGCGGGTCCAGAAGTGCAGGTTGGAGGCGATCGGATTGCCGCCCCAGATCAGGATCAGCTTGGCGTTCTGGAACTGCTCCAGGTCAATCCCGATCGAGGCGCCGATGGTGTATTTGTAGCCGGTGGCGCCGGCCGTCGCGCAGATGGTGCGGTCCAGCAGCGAGGCGCCGATCTGGTGGAAGAAGCGCGACGACATCGACTCGCCCTGCACCAGCCCCATGGTGCCGCAGTAGCTGTACGGCAGGATCGCTTGCGGCGCGCGCGCGGCGATCGCCTTGAGCCGGGTGGCGATGGTGTCCAGCGCCTCGCCCCAGCTGATGCGCTCGAACTTGCCCTCGCCCTTCTTGCCGACCCGGCGCAGCGGATGCAGCAGGCGGTCCGCATGATAGGTGCGCTCGGTGTAGCGCGCCACCTTGGTGCACAGCACGCCGGCCGTGGTCGGATGGTCGGGGTCGCCCTTGACGGCGGTGGCCACGCCGTCCTCCACCGTGACCAGCAGCGCGCAGGTGTCGGGGCAGTCGTGCGGGCAGGTCGCGCGGACTTGTGTCGTTGTCATGTCGTAGGTTCCAAAAGCATGGGCTGAAAGCACTATCGTAAACCATTCCGGACGCGCTGGATTTGTTTGCGCGACAAGGGCTACAATGGCTGTTCTCGATGCCCAAAAGGCAAGCGAACCCGATATTGGAGAAGCAGATGAAACTAGTTGACCCCATCATTGCATTTCAATCTGAAATACAGCAAATCCGGCGTGACCTGCACGCCCATCCCGAGCTGTGCTACGAAGAAAAACGCACCTCCGACGTCGTCGCCGACAAGCTGAGCGAATGGGGCATCCCCGTGATACGCGGCCTGGGCCTGACCGGCGTGGTCGGCATCATCAAGCACGGCAGCTCCAAGCGCGCGATCGGCCTGCGCGCCGACATGGACGCGCTGCCGATGCAGGAAGTGAACACCTTCGCGCACGCCTCGCGCCACCCGGGCAAGATGCACGCCTGCGGCCACGACGGCCACACCGCCATGCTGCTGGGCGCGGCCAAGCACCTGGCCGAGCACCGCAATTTCGACGGAACGGTTTACCTCATTTTCCAGCCGGCCGAGGAAGGCGGCGCCGGCGCCCGCCGCATGATCGAGGACGGCCTGTTCGATCGGTGCCCGATGGACGCGATCTACGGCATGCACAACTGGCCGGGCGCGCCGGTCGGCACGATGAGCGTGGTCGAAGGACCGATGATGGCCTCCAGTAACGAGTTCTACGTCACCGTCAAAGGCAAGGGCGCGCATGCGGCCCAGCCGCACAAGGGCATCGATCCGGTGATGGTGGCGGTGCAGATCGCGCAGAGCTGGCAGACCATCATCAGCCGTCAGAAGAGCCCGCTGGATACGGCGGTGCTGTCGATCACCCAGATCCACGCCGGCAGCGCCACCAATGTGATCCCCGACGAAGCGGAACTGGTCGGCACGGTGCGCACCTTCACCCAGCCGGTGCTGGACATGATCGAACAACGCATGGGCGAGATCGCCCAGCACACGGCGGCCGCGTTCGGCGCCGAGGTGGACTTCAAGTTCCGCCGCAATTATCCGCCGCTGGTCAATCATCCGGCCGAGACCAGGTTCGCGGTGGAGGTGATGAAGTCGGTGGTGGGCGCGGACCAGGTCGACGACCAGGTCGAGCCGACCATGGGCGCGGAAGACTTCGCGTTCTTCCTGCAGGCCAAGCCGGGCTGCTACGTCTTCATCGGCAACGGCGAAGGCGACCACCGCGACGGCGGCCACGGCCTCGGCCCGTGCGTGCTGCACAACGGCAGCTACGACTTCAACGACGACCTGCTGCCGATCGGCGCCAGCTTCTGGGTGCGTCTGGCGGAGCAGAGCCTGCCGCTCGCCTAAGCCAGCCGGTCCGGGGCGGTGCCGACGCGCTGTCCGGGATTCAAGGCCTCCAGTCCCAGCAGCGCCGCCGCATGATCGGCCTGCGGGACCGTCTCCGCCAGCGCCTGATAGCGCTCGGTCACCAACTGCGTCACCGGCAAGGTGATGCCCGCCGCTTGCGCCGCCGCCAGGATGTTGCGCTGGTCTTTCAGCTGCGTCTTCACCTGGCCGCCGGCGACAAAATTCCGCTCCAGCATGCGCTGGCCGTGCACGTCGAGGATTTTGCTCTCGGCGAAACCGCCGCGTATCGCCGCCCGCATCGCCGCCGGATCGGCGCCGGCCGCCTGCGCCAGCAACAAGGCCTCGGCCACGATGTTGATGGTGGCGCCGACGATCAGCTGATTACACAGCTTGGCCACCTGGCCGCTGCCGGCCGGGCCCACCAATGTCGGCCGGCCCATGGCCGCCAGCACAGTCTCCAGCTCGGCGAAATCTTCCGTGCTGCCGCCCGCCATGATGGCCAGCGTACCGGCCGCCGCGCCGCCCACGCCGCCGGACACCGGCGCATCGACAAAGCGCCGGCCTTGCCCGGCCAACAGTAGGTGGAACTCTTGCGCCTCCGATTGGCGGGTCGAGCTCATGTCCACCCATAGCGCGCGCGGCGCCAGCGCCGGCAGGGCCTCGCGCATCACGGCGCCGACAATCGGGCCGGCCTCCAGCATGGAGATGACGAGGTCGGCATCGCGCACCGCCTCGGCCAGCGTCGCCACCGCGTGCGCGCCGGCATCGGCCAGCGCGGCGGCCTTGGCGAAGGTGCGGTTCCAGACCGTCACCGCATGGCCGGCCGCCAGCAGGCGCCGCACCATCGGGTCTCCCATTAAGCCGATACCGAGAAAGGCGATTCGCGTAGACAATTCCAACTCCTGAGATGTTCAAAATAATAGCCACTTCGGAATTATTCCACGAACCCCGGTACAATCCCGACAGCCGTATAAATATGAGATATGGCACTTACATTGCAAGGATACTATGTTCGCGAAACAAATGATTGCAGCAGCTGTCGCACTGATCGCCATGCAGGGCGCGTTGGCCGATGACAAACTGGTCGATTCCGTGGCCATCGATTATGGCAACGCCGCCAAGGTACAAATGGTGCGCTTCAGCGCCTCCAAGGATTGGAGCGCGCGCTGGTTCCAATCGAACGGCACGCATCTGAGCGGCTACTGGGAAGCCAGCGCCGGTCTGTGGAAAGAAAGCAAGTACCAGAATATTTCGGGCAACACCGCCCACCTGTGGGATGTAGGCTTCACGCCGGTGTTCCGCTTCGAGAATGACAACAAGAAGGGCATCTACTACGAAGGCGGCATCGGCGTGCACCGTCTGTCCAAGCTGTACGACAACGATACATACCGTTTATCGACGCACTTCCAGTTTGGCGACCACATCGGCATCGGCTACGTGTTCGACAACAACTGGGAAATCGGCGCCAAGATCCAGCACTTCTCCAACGGTGGCTACAAAAAGCCTAACACCGGCGTCAACTTCGTCGAAATCAAAGCGGCTTACCACTTCTGATCGAAAAACAAGCTGGGGTCAAGTCTGACATTCGGACACGAGCTCGACCGTAGCAATTGCTACGGTCGAGCTCGTGTCCGAATGTCAGACTTGACCCCATTGTTTTTTATACATTCGATTCGGCGACGATCTTCCAGCTCTTGCCTTCCTTGGCCCAGTACTGCTTCTTGCGCACCGCGTGGCGGTATTTGCCGACCACGATCTGCTGCGTGAAATTGCTGACGATGACTTCTTCCTGGCTAGGCTGGCGGAAGTAACTCGGCTGGCTCACGGTCACGCTGATCTTCTTGGCGCCGGGCAGGAAGCGGTTCTTGTCCAGCCAGGCATTCACATCCTCATCAGCCGCCGACTTGAAGCGCGGCGAATACAGCGCGCGCAACCCGGCGTCGTCGCGGTTCTCGACATCGCGCCGCCAGGCTTCCACCAGCGCACTGGCCACCCGCAAGTCACGCTCCATTTGCTCCTTGCTGACGAACTCGACCTGGTCACCGATCAGGATCGGCGTCTTGCCGATTTCTACCGTACGGGTCAGCGTGTTCAGGTCGTCATTGCTGACCACCACGCAGCCATCGGTCGACAGCGGCGGACGGCTGAAGGTTTCCGGCGGCGTGCCATGCACCCAGATGCCGGAGCCGCTGCGGCCCTGCGCCTTGTCCCAGTCGTTCGGATAATCGAGCGGCAATGCGCCCTTGCCGTACATGTCAGGCAGCTTCACGCCAGGCAAGCGGCCGATGATGTAGTACACGCCGACCGGCGTGCGCATATCGCCTTCCTTCAGCTTGTTGATGCCCAGCTTGCCCTGGCTGACGTAGAAGTCGGACAGCAGGCGGATCTGGTCGTTGCGGTTCTCGTACAGGTAGAGGCGCGAATGCTTGGCGTCGACGATCAGCGCGTGCTTCTGGTCCTTGCGCATCTGCATCAGCGCGCGCGGCAGCAGCGCCGCCGACGGCCGGCCAGGCTCGGCCTGCATGCGCACGGTCGCTTCGCGCCGCAAGTCCGCCAGCTTGGATGCTTCGCCCGCCGGTACCGCCGCCCCCAGCTCGCCCACGGCGCGGGTATGCATCAACAGGATGTCGCCCCGGACCAGGTGACCCAGGCGGAAATTGGGAAAGGCGACCACCAGCGCGTCGGCCTTCTGCTGGGCGATACGCAGGTTGTGCCGGGACAGCTCTTTGTAGATTTCGGACAGTAGCTCTTCGGGATTGGCTTTACGGACGACCGGCGTCCGCACCGGCTTTTTTGCGGCGTAACTGGCCGTCCCTCCCACCACACTGAGGAGGACGACGCAAAGCAAGCCGCTGGCACGCCAGCGTCGCGAAAAACTAAAGTGTGACATCAGCTACCCGAGGCTTCCTGCTTAATCTGCCATTTTCCACCATTTTTGACCAGCACGAGCGTCTTCCGGCTTCTGGCCGTAAGGCGGTCCGATTCATAGGTCTGGCGGAAGGTCACTTTGGCCGTGTTGCCGTTCACAACCACTTCCGGTCCGCCTACTTCGACGTGGATGCGGCCCTTGCCTTCGATGCGGGCGCGGCGCTCATCGGCCCAGGCCCTGCGCGACAAGCCTTTAGGTGGCTCGAACTCCTGGCTGTAGTAGCCGAGGTAGGAGTCAACATTCTGCGTCGTCCAGGCCTTGGCCCAGCCGTGAACCTGGGCTAGCACCGCGTCGCGCTCGGAGGTATCCGGCTTGGCGGCTTTTTCCGGTTCGGGTTTGGCGGGTTTCGATGACTCCACTTTGGCTGGTTTCGGCGGTTCCACTTTGGCCGGCTTGACCGGCTCGGCCTGGGCCACCACCACCGGCGCAGCTTTGACCGGCGCGGGTGCTGGGGCAGGCGCCGGCTTCGGCGGTTCAACCTTGGCCAGCACTGGCGCAGGCGCCGGTGCTGCAGGCTTGACTGGAACCGGCGTTGGCACAGGTGTTGGCGCGACCGGCTTGGCTGCGACCGGCGCGGGCGCTGGTACGGGCGCTGGCGCTGCGGCCACTTTGATGGCTGGCGCCGGTGTCGGTGCGGGCGGCGTAACCGACAACGCCGGTATCCGTTGCAAGGTAGTCGACTTGCCGGTATCGGCAGGAAGTTGCGAAATCAGCGGCGGCGCAGCATTGGCCGCGGCACGTGGCGTGGCCGCCTGGGCCACTTGCTGAGGCGCGGATGCCGGCGCAGTCGCGGCGATCTCTGGGGCGCCCAACTTGGCGCCGGTGCTGCTCGAGAAGTTCCGCAGCAGCGTCAACTTGGACTTGGCCGGCGGAGCATTGTTCGCGCCCAGCGCCAGCGCCTTGTCGTAGGCCTGGCTGGCCATCTTGCCGTAGACGTCGCCCAGGTTTTCATACGCCGTCATATAGCTCGGATTGGTGCGGATCGCTTTTTCCAGCGACACGCGCGCCTTGTCGTACTGGCCGTTGGCCGCATACAGCACGGCCAGGTTGTTATACGGTTCCGGCAGGTCTTTGTAATCTTCGGTAAGCTTGGTGAACACCGCGATCGCTTCATCCGACTTGTTTTGCTCGGTCAGCAGCACGCCCTTCATGAAGCGCATTTGCGGATCGGATGGGTGCTTGCCCAGGTATTCGTTGGTCTTGTTCAGTGCCTCGACAAACTTGCCGGCCTTGGCCAGCTTGCTGACATCGGCCATCTCATCGGCGCGCGCAGGCGCAAGCGCGAAGAGAGTTACCACGATGCCGGCGGACGCCAGGGCACGGTACAGCATTGTTGGAGCTGTCTTATTTTTCATTGAGGTGTGAAGCAAGCACGAAAGCACACATGGTACACCTTTCGTTTCCCCAGATCAAAATCTAGCTTGTATCTTATATGCCTCTTTTGTCACAAAAAAACAGCCGCCAAAAGCAAAAAACCCCACCTGGATCACCGGGTGGGGTTCTTTATATAACTAGCCTGACGATAACCTACTTTCACACTGGTTGCAGCACTATCATCGGCGCAGAGTTGTTTCAC
>NZ_JBXALQ010000006.1:0-392464 GCF_058799615.1 Duganella sp. GW822-FHT06D06 | reverse complement strand
GGCGGAATTGGTAGACGCGCATGGTTCAGGTCCATGTGCCGCAAGGTGTGGGGGTTCGAGTCCCTCCGTGGGCACCAAAAATTCCGCAAAAAGCCTCCATCGAGCTGAAAAGCAGGTGGGGGCTTTTTTCATTAGAGCGCCGCTTTGACCGCCTCCACCAGAGTAATCGTCGGATGGCCGATCAAGCGGCCCAGCGTGCCGCTGCGGTCATCCAGCGCGCCCTTGGCGGCCTGCGCATCCGAATCGGCGATCAACTCGGCCAACGGCGCCGGCAGGCCGACACTCAACAGCATCTCGCGATACGCCTGCTGCGGCAGATTGTGGAAAGGGATGTGCTTGCCCGACTGGCGCGACACTTCGTCCGCCAGCTCGCCCAGCGTGAAGCCATGATCCCCCGCCAGCTCGTACACCTGCTCGACCGCCTGCGTGCTGGTCAGCACGGCGGCGGCCGCGTCGGCGTAGTCGGCGCGGGCGGCCGCTGCGATCCGCCCTTCCCCCGCGCCGCCGGCCAGCGCGCCATGCGCCAGCGCCCCGCCCAGGCCGCCCGTGTAGTTTTCCACGTACCAGCCGTTGCGCAGCAAGCTGTATGGCAGGCCGGAGGCGCGCACCGCCGCCTCGGTCTCGCGGTGTTCGGCCGCCAGCGCCAGTGTCGAGGTGTCGGCATGCAGCACGCTGGTATAGGCCAGCAGGCCGGCCTTGGCGCGCACGGCGGCGTCGATGACGTTGCGGTGCTGCGGGCCGCGCTGACCCAGTTCGTTCGACGAGATCAGCAGCACCTTGGTCGCGCCCTGGAAGGCGGCGTCCAGCGAGGCCGGATCGGTGTAGTCGGCGCGCCGCACCTGCACGCCTTGCGCGGCCAGGTCGGAGGCCTTGGCGACATCGCGCACGGCGGCGACGATCTGCGCGGCAGGAATGGTTTTCAGCAGGCGGGCGATCACCAGACGGCCCAGTTGGCCGGTTGCACCAGTAACGATAATCATATTATTCCTTCGAGTAGGCTGCCACGGGGAGGTTTCCGCGCGGTTGGGTCTATAATAGGGTTTATACTTACGAATTGTAAGTACGCACAAATTAGTAAGTACCCCTAACCAGAGGAAGAACCAAATGAGCCAGGCAAAATCCAGCCGTTCCCTGCGCAAGGCGCTGGCCGGCAACCTGGGCGACCCGCGCGCCCACGTGCTGGCGGCCGAATGTCCGTCGCGCATCGTGCTCGGCCACATCACCAGCCGCTGGGGCGTGCTGGTGCTGGTGGTGCTGCTGGACGGCACCCATCGCTTCAGCCAGCTGCGCCGGGAGATCGGCGGCGTCAGCGAGAAGATGCTGGCGCAGACGCTCGATGCGCTGGCCACCGACGGCCTGGTGCTGCGGGTGGCGCATCAAGTGGTGCCGCCGCATGTGGAATACAGCCTGACGCCGCTGGGACGCCAGGCTGCCGAGCGGCTGGAAGTACTGGTCGACTGGATCGAAGACAACTTCCCCTTGATCCGTCAGGCCCAGGAAGAGGCGGCGCTGGCGGCGGCCTAGGCCAGCAGAAAGGCTTGACCCAGCCCGCCCATCCTGTGACACTGGCTGCTATCACGTACTGCGGAGCGGATACCCTCACCCATGCAGCCGTCACTCCCCCACCCGCCCAACCTCGTGTTGATTGCCACCAACACGAACTATGACCTCGCCCTGCTCAGTATCATGCTGGCCCGCCACGGCTTGGGGGTCGAGCTGGTGCGGCGCGGCGACGAGGCGCTGGCGCTGGCCGCTGGCGGCAAGGTCGCGCTGGCGCTGATCGACGTGGCGCTGGCCGGCAGCGCGCGGCTGGAGCTGTGCCTGCGCATGCGCGCCGCCTGCGACGACAAGCTGCCGGTGTTCCTGCTGTCCGGCAGCCCCAGTGCCGAGGAACGCGAGCGCGCGCGCGAAGCCGGCGTCAGCGCCTACCTGCCGCTGTCGTTGCCCACCGAAGACCTCGCTGAACGCGTGCTGCTGGAGCTGAAGGCGATCTCGCCGGCCCCGCCGGCGACCGACATGCCGACCATGGCGACGCTGGAAGTCAACTACCACCACATGCTGTCCGGCTCGCCGGACGCCATCCTGCTGATGCAGCGCGGCAGCAACCGCGTGCTGGACGTCAACCGCCAGACCCGCATCCTGTTCGGCGCCACCGAGACCGAGCTGGTGCAAGCGACCCTGCCATCGCTGTGCCCGGCGCTACAGCCCGACGGCCGCAGCTCGGCCGAAGCGTTCGCCGGCTACGTCGACCAGGTGATGGCGGGCGGGGTCCAGGTGTTCGAGCTGATGGTGCTGCACAGTTCCGGCCGCGGGATCCCGTGCGAACTGCGCATGGTGCCGCTGAACACGCCCGAACACCGGCTGATGCATGTACGCATCGTCGACATCAGCAGCCGCAAGCTGTCCGAGCAACTCCGCGACGGCAAGAACCAGGTGCTGGAAATGATCGCGCGCGGCGCGCCGCTGGCCGACACGCTGGAATGCCTGACCCTGCTGATCGAATCGCAGGCGCCGCCGGTGCTGTGCACGGTGATGCTGGTGGCGCCGGACGGCGTCACGCTGCTGAGCGCCGCCGGCCCCAATCTGCCGGCCGACTACCTGGCGGCCATCCACGGCCTGGCGGCCGGTCCGGTGGCGGGTTCTTGCGGCACCGCCGTCCACCGCAAGCAAACGGTGGTGGTCAGCGACACCTTCAACGATCCGCTGTGGGCGCCGTACAAGGACATCGCGGTCCAGTACGGCCTGCGCGCCTGCTGGGCCATGCCCATCCTGCTCGACCCCGGCACGGTGCTGGGCAGCTTCGCCATGTACTACCGCGAGCCGCGCAGCCCGACCGAGGACGACCGCCGCCTGATCAAGGCCGCCAGCCACCTGGCCGGCATCGCCATCGCCAGCACCCGGCGCGAGGCCGAACTGCTGCGCCACCGCGAACACCTGGAGGAACTGGTGCAGGCCCGGACCGCCGAGCTGCTGCGCGCCAAAGAGGAAGCCGAGCACGTCAACGAAGAGCTGAGCACGGCGCTCGACAACCTCAGTCTGACGCAGGAAGAACTGGTGCGGCGCGACAAGCTGGCGGCGCTGGGCGCGTTGGTGGCCGGCGTGGCCCACGAGCTGAACACGCCGATCGGCAACTGCCTGACCATGGCCGGCAGCATGAGCGAACGCACGGCCGAGCTCCGGCGCGACCTCGATGGTGGACTGCGGCGCTCGGTGCTGGAAAGCTATCTGCAACAGGCGGCCGACGCCGACGCCGTGGTGCTGCGCAACCTGAACCGCGCCGCTTCGCTGGTGGCCGGTTTCCGCCGCATCGCGGTCGACAGCGCCAGCTCGCAGCGCAGCCACTTCGTGCTGGGCGACCTGGTGGCCCAGTTGCTGCAATCGACCCAGGCCGCGATCCAGCAGCATGGACTGGTGTTGGTCGAGGAGATCGAACACTGGCTGGAACTCGACAGCTATCCCGGCCCGCTGGCCCAGGCGCTGGAAAACCTGATCGACAACTGCATCACGCACGGCTTCAACGGCCGCAGCCACGGCACCATCACGATCCGGGCGCTGGACACCGGCAACGGCGAGATCGCCATGTCGATCGGCGACGACGGCGACGGCATCCCGAGCGCCAATCTGACGCGCATCTATGATCCCTTCTTCACCACCCGGCTCGGCGCCGGCGGTTCCGGCCTGGGTTTGTATATTACGCACAACATCGTCACCGGCGTGCTGGGCGGGCACATCGACGTCGTCAGCCAGCTGGGCGCCGGCACCACCTTCACCTTGCGCCTGCCAAGGGTGGCCCCGCTTTGACCCGGCCGCAACAATTTTCCTCCACGCAATTATTGCAGCCGTATAATAGGTTGCACCAGACCGGCAACCAGCCGGCGCCTAGCGGAGAGACCAGTCCTGTGCACCCACATCCTGCCCAGCCTGCGAAAGTGGAAACGGCGACCCTGCGTTGCGAATTCAGCGACGCCACGGCCGAACGCGCGTTCCTGCGCCATCACCTGACCATGACGCAGGCGCAACTGCGCGTGACTTTTGTCTTCTGTTCCCTGTTCTACCTGTGCTTTGCCGCCACCGACGCGATCTGGCTGGGCTACAGCCTGCGCACCGCAGTGCTGGCCGGCGCGCGCCTGCTGGTGGCGGCCGTCGCGCTGGGCGGCCTGATGCTGCTGCGGCGCCGGCCCGATTCCATCCCGGTCACGCGCGGCGTGGCCAGCATGGTCGAGATGGCGGGCGCGGCCGGCTTCCTGCTGATCGCCGCGCTGCGCCCTGGCGAGTTTTCGCTGCACGCGATTTCGATGTCCATCATCGTCATCGTAATCTACATCTACATTCCCAACCGTCTGCTGTACGCGGCCGCGATCGCCGCGCCGGCGACGCTGGGCTTCATCGTGCTGGCCCAGCAACTGGGCGACCTGCGCCGGGTCGAACTGGCCACGATGGCGGCGCTGCTGACGCTGACCAATGTGTTCGGCTACGTGGCCGCGCGCCGCTACCAGTTGCTGCTGCGCGACGAATACAGCGCGCAGACGGTGCTCAAGAACCTGTCGGTGCGCGATCCGCTGACCGGCTGCTACAACCGGCGCCACTTGCACGAGCAGCTGCTGGAGACGGAAATCTCGCGCGCCCAGCGCTACCGGCTGAGTCTGACGGTCATCATGAGCGACCTGGACCACTTCAAGGCGGTCAACGACACCTACGGCCACAACGGCGGCGACGCCGTGCTGCAACGCTTCGGCGCCCTGCTGCAATCGATGACGCGCGACAGCGTCGACAGCGTGGTGCGCTACGGCGGCGAGGAGTTCCTGCTGATCCTGCCGGAGACCGACCTGGACGGCGGCGTCCTGCTGGCCGAGCGCCTGCGCCACGCGCTGGCCGACACCCCGGTCGAGTACGAGGGCCAGCAGATCCACATCACCGCCAGCTTCGGCGTGGCCAGCGTCGATTTCGCGACCTCCACCCACGAAGCCCACCTCAACATGATCGCCTCCGCCGACGAATTGCTGTACGCTGCCAAAAACAGCGGCCGCAACCGCGTCTGCTCACGACAACTGGTTTAGAACATGATCCACATCAAGCGATACACGCTGGCCGCCGCCATGCTGGCCCTGTGCTGCACCAGCCTCAACGCCGGTCCGGCGCCGTGGTACAAGTGGCGCAGCAAGATCGACAACTACCTCAGCTGCTCGCAGACGCCGCTGGGGCCGGGCTGGGAAAGAGACTCCGGCCCTTATAAAGATAGCCGTTGCGAAAAGTTGGTTCTTGCTAAATAATGGGGTCGCAATAACAGGGGGAACCCCGGGGCATTACTGGCTACATTTCATCACTTTGAGGAGACTGTATGTTTACAAATCCCGAACAATTTGCCAACGCCACCAAAGCACTGTTTGAATTTCAGCTTGAAACCTTCAATAGCCTGACCAGCAAAGCCGTACAAGGCGTCGAACAAGTCGTCGCCCTGAACATGGCCACCGCCAAAACCCAGCTGGAAGACGGCCTCGCCACCGGCAAGGAAATCAGCCAGGCGACAGATCCCAAAGCCGCCATGTCGCTGGCCGCCGCCAAGATGCAACCGGGCGTGGCCGGCGCCGCCGCCTACAACCAGCAACTGGGCACCATCATCGCCGAGATCCGCGAAGAATTCACCCGCGCCGCCGACGCTCACATGACCGAAGCCAAGAGCACGCTCAGCGCGCTGATCTACGACGTCACCAAGAACGTGCGTCCCGGATCGGAGAACGCGGTGCAGATCGTCAAGACCGCGATCGACAACGCCTTCAGCGGCTACGAGCAGGTGACCAAGGCCACCAAGCAGGCGGTCGAAGCGGTGGAAACGCAAATCGCCAAGGCCAGCGCCCTGGTCGATCAAAACGACAAACCAGCCAAGGCCGCGAAAAAATAAACCTGTTCAACTCCCCGCACCAGCCAGGCCCACGCGCCTGGCTTTTTATTTTCCAGATCCATGAATCCCGGCCAACAGTTCGACGATCAGAACCTGACCCGCGCAGAGGCCATTCTGCTGGCGCATGAGGTCGCTCGCGACTACTTTCAGGGCGAACTCTATGATCGCCACAACAACCGTTTGCAAGGTATGACACTTGAACGCCAGGCCGGCGAAGTGCTGGATCTCGACGAAGCGACGGTTGGACGCCTGTTCATGATCCCTGACGGCTCCATAGTCTGGGCGCTGAAGGTGGGTGAAAACGCCGATGCCCCAGCTGGCCTGGATGTCCAGTCCACCAATCCCTTTCTCGCCGAGGACGAAACCAACAGCGTGATTGCATTCCGTGACGAGATCGGTCCCGCCATGTGGCTGGATGCGCTATATATTCGCCGGCTCATGCTCGCGCACAACGCACCCGCAGTGGTGCCTGAATGGTGGACAGCGCATGGCACCGGACGACGAATGCAATTCGACCTGACCGCCGGAAGCCGTAGTTGGATCATTCTGCTAAACTATCTGTACGAGGCATTGCAGGAGCAGCAGCCATGACAACCGCAAAAAAAGCCCAAAGCACCAGCTACAAGCTCGAAGCGGCTGTACGCCGCTCCAAACGGGCCGCCATGCATATAGCCCTTGAGCGTGAAGTCCAGCCGACGGATGGCAAGATTCGCGTCGCACTGAGCGGAACTCCCATTCCCCGCGATATGCAGGAATCACTATTCAGCCCTGCGGCAATTAACATCCCGGAATTCAGGTTAGCCCGTAAAAAACTGGGCAAGTGAATTTTGCTGGGCAAGCGACGCCGAACACGATACACTGTACATAAACACAGCTATCGCGGCAGCCCACTCCAGCAATGATCAAAGTTCTAGAAAATCCCTTGTACTACCTGGAAAACTTCCATCAGGTACTGACGTGGATAGGCGACCGCTACGACGACCTGCTGACCGCCGAGGAACGCAACTTCCTCGCCGCCTTCCCCACCCTGCCGCAAGCCTCGCGCGCGCTGTTCGTGCGCATGGTCATGCGCAAGGGCACGGTGTTTCGCGCCAGCAAACTGGCGTATGCCGAGATCGGCAGCACGCATGAGGCGGCCCGTTCGCTGGTGGCGCTGGGCCTGATCGAGGAAGACCCCGCGCTGGACCTGGACCAGCTGTTCGAGCTGCTGCAAAAACCCGAGATCGGCAAGATCTTCCTGCTGCCCCCGCACCTGCGCCAGCTGCGCAAGGCCGACCAGCTGGAAGCGCTGCGCGCGCAGTACGAAGGCGAACACCGCTACTCCGGCTGGTACCAGGGCTCGGGCGACCACTGCTACCGCAACCTGACGCAGGAACTGTGCGACCGCCTGCGGCTTATCTTCTTCGGCAACTACCACCAGGACTGGACCGAGTTCGTGCTGTCCGACCTCGGCATCTACCAGTACGAAAAGGTCGACTTCTCGCCGGCCGCGCGCGGCTTCCGCAGCCGCCGCGACATCGACGATTTTCTCGCGCTGCACCGCTGCTACGAGCGCTTCATCGAAGGCGAAGCGCCGGCCGACGTGATCCGCGACCTGCCGCCCTGCCCGGCCGACAACGAATGGCTGCGCAGCCGCCGCGACAAGCTGACCTTCCAGATCGCCCAGCACCTCGAGAAGCTGGCCGACTGGCCGGCCGCGCACGCGCTTTACGCCGGCTGCAACTACCCGGGCGCCCGCGCGCGCGCCGTGCGCGTGCTGGAAAAGGACGAGCAGCCGCGCGCCGCCTTCGAGCTGCTGCAAGCCGCGCTGCAAGCGCCCGAAAGCGAGGCCGAACGCCAGCAACTGCTGCGCATGCAGCCGCGCCTGGCACGCAAGCTGGGCCACGCCAAACCGGCGCCGCACGCGCCGGCGCAACCGCTGCGCATCGACCTCAGCCTGCCGCCACCGCCGGAACCGAACTACGTCGAATTCGTCGTGCGCGACCACCTGACGCGCGACGACGCCCCGGTCTACTACGTCGAGAACGCGCTGATCAACTCGCTGTTCGGCCTGCTGTGCTGGGACGCCGTGTTCAGCCCGATACCGGGCGCCTTCTTCCATCCCTACCACCGCGGCCCGGCCGACCTGCACAGCGCCGATTTCCAGCGCCGCCGCGCGCAGCAGTTCGCCGCCGCGCTGGCGCAGCTCGACAGCGACCAATACCGCGCCACGATACGCGCCAACTTCGCCGCCAAGGCCGGCATCCAGTCGCCCTTTGTCTACTGGGAAACGCTGGACCCGGCGCTGCTCGACCTGGCGCTGGACTGCATCCCGGCGCTGCACCTGAAGCGCGCCTTCGAGCGCATCCTGGCCGACATCAAGGCCAACCGCAGCGGCTTCCCCGACCTGATCCAGTTCTGGCCGGCCGAGCGCCGCTACAACATGATCGAAGTCAAAGGCCCGGGCGACCGCCTGCAGGACAACCAGCTGCGCTGGATCGACTACTGCGCCACGCACGACATGCCGATCGCGGTCTGCTACCTGCAATGGGCCGCATGAGCACACTGCCCCGGTACACCATCGCCGTGCGCGCGCTGTGCGAGTTCACCGCCAAGACCGGCGACCTCGACCTGCGCTTCACGCCCTCGCCGACGGCGCAGGAAGGCATCGCCGGCCACGCCATCGTCACGGCGCGGCGCGACGACGATTACCAGACCGAGGTGGCGCTGTCCGGCGATTTCGGCCCGCTGCGCGTGCGCGGCCGCGCCGACGGCTACGACCCGCGCGCCCGGCGCCTGGAGGAAATCAAGACCTATCGCGGCGACCTGAAAAAGATGCCGGACAACCAGCGCCAGCTGCACTGGGCGCAGGTCAAGGTCTACGGCCACCTGCTGTGCGCCGAGCAGGGCTTGGACCAGGTCAAACTGGCGTTGGTCTACTTCGACATCGGCAGCCAGAAGGAAACCGTGCTGCAGGAAGAGCACACGGCCGCCGGCCTGCAAGCCTGGTTCGAACAACAATGCACGCTGTTCCTGCAATGGGCGCGGCAGGAGATGGCGCACCGCGCCGAGCGCGACCTGCAACTGAAGGCGATGCGCTTTCCGCATGCGGACTTCCGCCCCGGCCAGCGCCAGCTGGCCGAAGCGATGTACAAAGCCAGCAAGCGCGGCGTGTGCCTGCTGGCGCAGGCGCCGACCGGCATCGGCAAGACCGTCGGCAGCCTGTTCCCCATGCTCAAAGCCAGCGCCGAACACGGCGTCGACAAGCTGTTCTTCCTGGCCGCGAAAACCTCGGGCCGGCAGATGGCGCTGGACGCGGTCGACGTGATCCGCGGCGGCGCGCCGCTGCTGCCCTTGCGCACGCTGGAGATGGCGTCCAAGGCCAGCGCCTGCGTCAACCCGGACCAGGCCTGCCACGGCGATTCCTGCCCGCTGGCCAGGGGTTTCTACGACCGCCTGCCGGCCGCGCGCCAGGCCGCGCTGGACATCATGCTGCCGCCCGCGTCCGCCGACGCCGCCCCCACCCTGCTCGCGCTGGACCGCGACACGCTGCGCGCGGTCGCGCTGGCGCACGAGGTCTGCCCCTACTACCTGAGCAGCGAGATGGCGCGCTGGTGCGACATCGTCATCGGCGACTACAACTACTACTTCGACCTCAGCGCCATGCTGCACAGCCTGACGCTGCTGAACAACTGGAAGGTCAACGTGCTGGTGGACGAGGCCCACAATATGGTTTCGCGCGCGCGCAAGATGTATTCGGCCGACATGGAGCACGCCGCGCTGCGCCTGCTGCGCAAGCTGGTCCCGGAAGAATTGAAGAAACCGCTGGACCGCGTGCACCGCCAGTGGAACCAGCTGGAAAAAGACCAGTCCGCCGAGTACCAGTCCTACGCCGCGCTGCCGGAAAAATTCATGGGCGCGCTGCAGACGGCAGCCACCGCCATCTCCGACTACCTGGCCGACCATCCGTCGTATGTCGATGCGGATCTGCAGGCCTTTTATTTCAACGCGCTGCTGTTCGCGCGGCTGGCCGAGAGCTTCGGCGACCATGCGCTGTTCGATATCGAAAAGTCGGCAGGCGCGCGCGCCAGCCATTCCAACTCCGTGCTGTGCCTGCGCAATATCGTGCCGGCGCCCTTCCTCAAGCCGCGCTTCGAGAGCAGCCACAGCACCGCGCTGTTCTCGGCCACGCTCAGTCCCTGGAACTACTTCGGCGACATGCTCGGCATGCCCGAGACCACGGCCTGGGTCGACGTCGAATCGCCGTTCGTGGCCGAGCAGTTGTCGGTGCAGGTGGCCGCGCACATTTCCACGCGCTACCAGCACCGCCAGCAATCGCTGCGGCCGATCGCCGAGCTGATGGGCGGGCAGTACCGCCGCCAGCCGGGCAACTACCTGGCCTTCTTCAGCAGCTTCGACTACATGGACAAGGCCGCCAGCCAGTTCGCCGAGCGCTATCCCGAGGTGCCGGTGTGGCGCCAGTCGCGCCGCATGGACGAGGCGGAGCGCGCGCAGTTCCTGGCCCGCTTCACGCTCGACAGCGAGGGCATAGGCTTCGCCGTGCTGGGCGGCTCCTTCGGCGAGGGCGTCGATTTGCCGGGCGCGCGCCTGATCGGCGCCTTTGTCGCCACACTGGGCCTGCCGCAGATCAACCCGGTCAACGAGCAGATCCGCCAGCGCATGGACGCCATCTTCGGCGCCGGCTACGACTACACCTACACCTTCCCCGGCATGCAGAAAGTGGTGCAGGCGGCCGGCCGCGTGATCCGCACCCAATCGGACCGCGGCACCGTCTACCTGATCGACGACCGCTTCGGCCGTCCCGAAATACAACAGCTGATGCCGGCCTGGTGGCGCATCGATGTGGCGGGCGCCGAATCGCCGCCGCCACGATGATAGCAATATGCAATCAACGTTGACTTGCATGTCTGCTATATTGGCTTGAACGCTGTACCGGGAAACCGACATGAGACCACGGGAAGACACGCGCCTGTCAAAGGCCATACAACAAGCCGTCGTCATCGACGCCACCAAGGGCGCGGCCTATGCCTGGGCTTATCTTTCCTCGTTTGAAGTCCCCCACGGCACCATTTTGCGGGTGCTCTCCGGCGCCCGCAAGCGGCGCGAATCCGACCCGCTGCCGGAACGGCAAGTGACTACTGAATGACCGCGCGGATCTTCTGGTAGCCGCTGCGGCTGACCGGCACCTTGCCGCCGTCCTTGAGGATGGCGACATAGCTGTCCTTGGTGGCCTGCTCGATGCGGTCCACGTAGGCGATGTTGACGATCCATGAGCGATGGATGCGCAGGAACTGTTGCGCGTCCAGCTGCTCCTCCAGCTCCGCCATGCGCTGGTTCTTCAGGTAGGACTTGCCCTCCGAGCGGATCTGCACGTAGTCGTCCTGCGCCTCGATGACCTCGATCCTGTCGCTGTTGAGGACGTGGACCTTGGCGCCGTCGCGTATCAGCACGCGGCCCAGCGGCTTGTTGCGGCCGGCCGCCTCGCGCACCATGCCCGCCAGCGCGCTATCTGCCTCCGGCTTGCCAAGGTTGGCGCGCGCATGCGCCAGCGCCTGGTCGAAGCGCTGCTGGCTGAAAGGCTTGAGCAGGTAGTCGAGCGCATGGAACTCGAAGGCCTTGATCGCGTACTGGTCGAAGGCGGTGGCGAAGATGTAGCGGGTCTTGCCGCCCGCCAGCTCGGCCACTTCGAAGCCGTCCAGCTTGGGCATCTGGATATCCAGGAACACCAGGTCCGGCGCCAGCTCGGTGATCGCCTTGACCGCCTCGAAGCCATTGGCGCATTCGGCCAGCACTTCCACATCCGGATGCTCGGCCAGGTACTCGCGCACCACGCCGCGCGCCAGCATTTCATCGTCGACGATAATCACACGCATGCTCTACTCTCCCTGTTCGCCTGTTTGCGCGGGCATCGCGATGTCCACGCCAAAGCTGTTGTCGATACGTCCCCAGTGGATGCTGGCTTCGTGTTTGTAGGCGCCGGACAAACGCTGGCGCACATTGCTCAAGCCGATGCCGTGGCCGTCGTTGCGGAGGGACGCCATGTCGGCGTCGACCGGATTGTCGACGCGGATGTGCAGCATCGAACCGGCGCGCCGCGCCGTCACCCGTATCGTGCCGCCGTCCGGCATATTGCAGATGCCGTGCTTGACGGCGTTCTCCACCAGCGGCTGGATGATCATCGGCGGCACCAGGCACGCGGCCGCCTGGTCCTCGACCAGCTCCTCCACCTGCAAGCGCGCGCCGAAGCGCACCTGCTCGATCGCCAGGAAGTGGCGTATCAACCGCATCTCCTCGCCCAGCGTGACTTTTTTATGCGCCTCCATGCCCAGGCTCTGGCGGAAGAAGCTGGCCAGTTCCAGCGTCATGCGGCGCGCCGCCCTCGGGTCCTGCGAGGTCAGCGCGCTGATCGAATTGAGGCTGTTGAACAGGAAGTGCGGATCGATCTGCGTGCGCAGCATGCGCAGCTCGGCCTCCTGCGCCATCAGCAGCGATTCCAGCTCGCGCTGCTCGGCGCCCTTGGCGCGCACGAATTCGATCACCAGGTAGTGCACCGCCGCCGCGAAGCCGTACAGCAGGATGCCCAGGCCGACGATCAGCGCCGACAACTGCGGGCTGAACGCGATGCCGGCCCACGGCACGTCGAGCATCAGGCAGGCGCCGTTCCAGGCGCGCCCCACCGTCAGCCACAGGAAGCCCGACACCACCGCCGCCACCGTCAGCACCAGCGCGGTGGCGCCGGGCCGGCGGCCGCCCAACGGATAGGCGCGGCACAGGTAGTAGGACGAATACCCCGCCGCGAACGCGTACACCAGGTTCAGCGGAATCGCGAACATCATGGCGTTGGCGGCCGGCGCGTCGTTCGCCAGCGAGATCACACCGCCCAGCGCGATCCCCAGGAACAGCCACACCAGCAGGTAGATGGTGATGCCGCGCCGGCTGGAGGAAATCTCCTGCATGCCTAGTTACGCACTTCCAGGCCGCCCATGATGGCGTAGCCGCGCACGATCAGGCGCTTGTTCGGCGTGGCGGGAGGCACGGTCTTTTCTTCGAAGCCGCCCATGATGGGCGTGCCTTGCAGGACCACGGTCCAGTCGATCGGCACCTTGATGGTGATCCCGCCGAACATCGAGAACACGTTCAGCACCGCCTCGCCGTTGATCGAACTTTGACGCAGGTCCAGGTCGCAGCCGCCCATCAGCGTGGTGACTTCGCCGCCGCGGAAGTCCGGCGACGTGATGCGGCGCTTGAAGCCGCCCATGACGGCCGTGATGTTGACGACGGCGTCGTCGCTGGCCGTGTCCGGCAGCTCGCCGCGCGGCTCGAACAGCCAGCGGCTGTTGGGGGAGCGGAACACCACCGACAGGCCGGCGGCGATCAGCAGCACCGGCCACAGCGAGCGCCAGCTGATGGAGATGAAGCCGGTTTCCTTCAGCAGCATCATGCCGCCGACCAGTATCAGCGCGCCGCCGACGATGGCGCCGGACGGCGAGCGGGTTTGCAGCACCTTGAGGATGCCGAAGAAGATCAGCGCGGTCGGCCACAGATGCAGCGTAAACTCCAGGTCCAGCCAGCCCAGGTTATCGAGCAGGAAGATCATGCCGATCGCCACCACGAACAGGCCGACGACCATCTGCGAGGCCGGATTTTTTTGACGTTTGTCGTTCATTTTGTCGCTCATTTCGGCTCCCGGGTCGCTGCGAAGATATTGTCCAGCAAAGGGCGCAGCAGCATGCCGACGCCGGTGGCCACCACCAGCGCGGGCCAGGTTTCGCCGAAGCCCCAGCCCCAGATGTGGTTGAACGAGACGTACCACCAGCCGGCGAAGAAGATCTCCCACAGGCCGCTGAGGAAGTAGCGCGGCGTGGTCGGCGGGATGATTTTGGTGAGGCCGGAGATGACCAGCAGCCAAGGCCACCAGCGCCAGAAGTTCATCAGGTTGAAATCGAATTCGACGATGCCGGCGCGGTCCAGCAGCAGCACGCAGCCGGCGATGATCAAGCCGGTGCCCCAGACGATTTGCTGGCGCCAGCGGTAGGCTGTGTTAATACTCATGTCAGTCCCCCAAGTCGGTATGGATGTAACAATACCGGGGAACGGCTGGCGGGGAAACCGCTATTCGGCGAACGGCGGAAATGGTGCGGTGAACGGCGAAAAGGGATCAGGAGCGGCCGTTGCCGACCTTGGCTTCAAACATCTGCAGGCCCCAGCCCAGCTGGCGCCGGATCTCTTCCGGCGTAGGCGGCGGCTGGACATCATGCGAGCGGCGCTGCAGGTAGGCGCGCACCAGAAACTTCGAGGGGTGAGTAGTCTGCGACATGATGGCCTCCCGGCGGCGACGCATTGTTGGTGCCGATACTTGAGGCTATCGGCTCACCTGCTGCCTGGTTTCCCAAGCACGCAAGGCCAGTGTAGCGCCGCACCGGAGTGCCATCTGTACGGCGCCGCACACTGCTTGCGTCACAGCTTTTGCTGCAGGAACTCCAGGAAACAGCTGATGCGCTGGGCCAGCTGCGTGTTGCGATAGTAGACCGCGTGGATCTGCTGGCAGTAGCCGGTGTTGGCGTCCACCAGGATCGGCACCAGGCGGCCCGCTTCGATGTCGGCGCGGGTCATGAAGTCCGCCAGGCAGACCACGCCCTGGCCGGTCAGCGCCAGCTGGCGCAGCGTCTCGCCGCTGGAGGCGGCGATCGACGGCGTGATCGGCAGGCTGTTGCCGGCCGCATGGCGCAGCGGCCAGTTGTTGCCCTGCTCGTACTGGGCGAAGCCGATCAGCGAATGGCGCGCCAGGTCTTGCGGGGTTTCCGGCGTGCCGTGGCGGCGCAGGTAGTCCGGGCTGGCCAGCACGTGCAACGGGCTCGAAGTGAGCGCGCGCGCATGCAGCGTCGAATCGGTCAGCGCGCCGATGCGGATGGCGATATCGGTGCGGTGCTCGATCAGATCGGTGATCTGGTCGTTGCTGCTCAACTCCAGCTTGATCTCCGGGTACAAGGCGCGGAACTCGGCCATGTGCGGCACCACGCAATGCAGCATGAAGGGCGACGCGGCGTCCACGCACAGGCGTCCGGCTGGCTTTTGGCGGCGGATGCGGATCGACTCCTCGGCTTCTTCCATGGCGCCGAGGATGGCGCGCGCGCGTTCGAGGAACAGGTGTCCCTCTTCGGTCAGTTCCATGCGGCGCGTGGTGCGCGTCAGCAGCGACGTCGCCAGCTTGTCCTCCAGCCGCGACAGCGCGCGGCTGACGCCGGACGTGGTCTGGCCGAGGTGGACCGACGCGGCACTGAGGGTGCCGCTGTCGATCACGGTGATAAATGTTTTCAGGTCGTCGGAATTAATATCCACTGGTGCTCTACTCTCGAAATCCAACAGTTGTACAGGTGCTTCACGCTACATACAGCAAGACCGCGCCGAAATGGCAAGCGCTGCCGCCCAGCACAAACAAGTGCCAGACGCCGTGGCCGTAGCTCCATTTGTGGTCGGTGACAAAGAAGGCGATGCCCACCGTGTACACCACGCCACCGGCCGCCAGCCAGGCGAATCCGCTCCAGCCCAGCGCGTCGATCAGCGGGCTGGCGCCGATCACGCCGACCCAGCCCATCGCCACGTAAATGAGCAGCGACAGGACGCGCGCGCCCTTGGCAAACCAGATTTCCTGCAAAATGCCGATCAGTGCCAGGCCCCAGACCACGCCGAACAGCGACCAGCCCCACGGCCCACGCAGGCTGACCAGCGTGAACGGCGTGTAGCTGCCGGCGATGAGCAGGTAGATGGCGCAGTAATCCATCTGCCGCAGCACATCCTTGGCGCGGCCGCGCAGGCTGTGGTACAGCGTCGACGTCAGATACAGCCCCAGCAGCGTGGCGGCATAAACGCTGAAACTCACCACTTTCCAGGCGTCGCCGCTGCGCGCCGCCAGCACAATCAGCAAGGTGCCGCCGATTGCCGCGAGCGCGGCGCCCACGGTGTGAGTGATGCTGTTGAAGCGCTCTCCGTAATACATATGTGTTTCCAATACTGTGAGGCAGCGGCGGAAAGCTGCGGCCCCAGGCATTGTATAGCGCATTGCATAACGGTGCTGCCGGTTACAAGCAAGCCCCCGCGCCACGCCACCCCGCGCCTTGTTCCGCACGACCGTACACAATTGGCAATTAGCAAAAACTTAATCGTAACATATAGAGAATTAATATAAAGCAATGTTACAAATTTTTAGACAACAGATTGACTGGTGTGCGACATGTGTCGCATAATCATCCCATCTGTCGCAAAGAGGCCCAGCCATGTCCACGTCCATCCCCATCCCGTCCGTCAGCGAGCTGACCTTGTTAAAAGCACTATGGAAACAGCAGCCGTTGAGCGCGCGCGAGCTGCACGACGCCGTCGCCGAAGAGCTGGGCTGGTCGTTCTCCTCCACCCGCAAGACGCTGGACCGCATGCTCGACAAGCAGATGCTGGCCCAGCACACGGCGCACGGCGTCAACGTCTACAGCGCGCGGCTGGAAAAGGTCGGCACGCTGGCCGCCTTCGCCCGCGATTTCGGCACCCGCGTGATGGAAATGGCGGCGCCGCTGCCGGTCACCATGTTCACCGGCAGCAAGCTGGTGGACCAGGCTGAGTTGGCTCAACTGGAGCAGATGCTGCAGGATTGGCCATCCGACGAGGCCGGCAAGCCATGATGCTGGCCTATGTGATGCTGTTCAAATGGATGCTGGCCAGCGTCAGCTGCCTGCTGGCGGGCGCGCTGGTGTGGGCGCTGCTGGCGGTCGCGCTGCGCTGCTGGCCTGCCTTGCTGCCGCGGCGCGCGGTCTGGCTGGCGGCGCAAGCGGTGACGGCAGGCGCCGCGCTGCTGGCGTTGCTGCCGCACAGCGCGCAGCACAGCCTGGCGCCGACCGTGACGCTGAGCGCGGCCGAATCGTCGGCCATCCGCGCCGGATTGCCGGCGCTGGCGGGGCCGGTGCAGGAGCGCGCGTCCGCCGCCGACGCAACGGAGCCGGATGCCAGCGCCGGCGATCTCGACCTGCCCCCGCTCGCCCTGCTCCTGCCCGCGCTGTGGACGGTGGTGTATGCGGCCGGCCTGGCGTGGATGCTGGCCCGCCGGCTGCGTGCGCGGCGCGTCTGGCGCGGCTTGCTGGCCGCTTCGCAGCGCCTGTCGCCGCAAGACTTGCTGGCGCACGGCGCCTTCGACAGCGCCCAGCTGGCGGACATCGCCCGCCACCGCCTGGCGGTGATGGAAACCGACGCCGCCATTTCGCCGATGCTGGTCGGCGTGCGGCGCCCGGTGCTGCTGCTGCCGCGCCACCTGCGCGCTTTCAGCGCCGAGCAGCAGCACATGGTCATCGCCCACGAGCTACACCACTGGCGCGCATGCGATCCGCTGTGCCTGGGCGTGGCGAGCTTGCTGCAAACGGTGTTCTGGTTCAATCCGGCGCTGCGCTGGATGAACGGCAAGATGGAATGGGCGCTGGAGCTGATCTGCGACCAGCGCGTTCTGGCGGGCCGTCCGCAGCAACAGCGCAAGCAATACGCCGTTGCCCTGCTGCTGCAATGGAAAGCGCAAACGGCCGCCATGCCGACCGGCGGCGTGGCCTTCGGCGGCATCGATGGCGCCACCGCCGCCGCGCGTATCCGCCAGATGCAGCAGGCAGCGCTGCCAGTGCTAAGCAGCGCGGTTGCCTGGAGCGTCGCCGCGTTGATGGTCGCCGTGCTGGCAGGCGGCGCCATGCTGCAACCGGCGCTGGCCTTCAACACCGGCCAGCAACCGTACATCGTGCCAGTGCCAGCCCCCGCGCAGGTCGCGCCCTCGCCCGCCGATCCGCCGCCAACGGCAACGGCCACCGAAGCCGCCTGGCGCTACCCGCTGGACAAGATGCGCATCACCGGTCTGTTCGGCGTGCGCCGCACCGTGGTCGTGACACCGCACAAAGGCATCGACATCGCTGCGCCGAGCGGCACGCCGGTGCATGCGGTGGCCGGCGGCGTGGTCGTCAGCGCCGGCGTGCTGGTCGAGAACGCCGGCCGCTACGGCAAAACGGTAATCCTCCAGCACGGCGCACAGCGCACCCTGTACGCCCACCTGACCAGCATGAACGTCAGAGCCGGCGCCACGGTGGCAGCCGGGCAGCAGATCGGCACCGTCGGCGAGACCGGTTTCGCCACCGGCCCGCACCTGCACTTCGAGGTCCGGCAGGACGAGCAATTCATCAACCCGGCCACCAAGCTGGCCAACCTGGACGCCTACACCACCAAACGCGCCTTGCGCATGCGCCAACAGCAGCAAGGCTACTAACCCTTAGCCACCGAAGTCCGCCAAGCCGCAGCCCCCACGCTGCGGCAAGGAGGACTGTCGCCCGCGTTTTTGAAGACAAGGAAGAAAATGCAGCTACACCATATCGCCGGCGGCCTGCTGCTGGTCGCCGCCAGCGCGCACGCCGCCGACAGCGAACCGCAGCAAGTGAAAGTCAGCAGCCAGCGCGCCGACCAGCGCCAGCGCGAAACCACCACCAGCATCGTCGTCAACCACGAGGACATCGTACGCCAGGGCGAGCAGACGCTGGCCGACGTGCTGAAACGCCTGCCCGGCATCAGCATCACCGGCGTGCCCGGACGCGGCGGCACGATCAGCATGCGCGGCCTGGGCAACGGCTACACGCAGATCATGCTCAACGGCGAGCCTGTGGCGGCAGGCTTCTCGCTCGATTCGGTGGAGCCCGAGATGATCGAACGGATCGAAATCATGCGCAGCGCCACGGCGGAATTGAGCAACCAGGCGGTGGCCGGGGCGATCAACATCATCCTCAAGAAGTCCATCCGGCGCGGCCAACGCACGGTGAGCGCCAGCCTGGCGCGGCACGCGGGCGTCGATACGCCGGCGCTGTCGGCCACGCTGTCGGACCAGGATGGCGGCTACTCCTACAGCCTGGCCGCGGCGCTGACGCGCAATCGCAGCGCGGCGACGTTCAACGACCTGGAAGAACTGAGCGATACGCGCGGCGCCCTGATTGAGCAACGCCGCACGGCCAAGGTGGAATCCGGCCGTGCCGACGCCCTCACCGTCACGCCGCGCCTGAACTGGACCTTCGCCGGCGGCGACACGCTGACCTGGCTGGGCTTCGCCAATCTGCGCCGCGTCGACAAGATGCATAGCGAGGACGAGACCGCGCTGACAGGCCCGCACAGCGAGTTTCCGCGCAACCTGCACCATTTCGCGGCCAATTTCCGCATGCTGCGCAGCGACCTGAATTGGACGCATCTGTTGGAGAACGGCGCCAGGCTGGAAACCAAACTAGGCCTGAGCGACAACCGGCGCAAAGGCGGCTTCGACTTCAACGGCATGGACGCCGACGGCAAACCCACCGGCCGCCACCACGTCGACTCGGGACCGTCGGAGACCAGCGTGACCGCCAGCGGTACTTACCGCCATCCGGTCGGCGAACGTCATGCGATTGCGTTGGGCTGGGACGCCAGCCGCGCCGTGCGCAATGAAGACCGCAGCGAAACCCTCTTCGACGCCAACGGAACGCTCACCGGCAGCAACAACGCCGACTATCGCGCCAATGTCAATCGCATGGCCTTGTTCGCGCAAGACGAGTGGCAGGTCACCGAGCGCTATTCGCTGTACCTGGGCCTGCGCCACGAGAGCCTGTCCACCTCCAGCCGCGCCGACGCCGCCAACGCGCCCGACGCGCTGGACTTGCGCTCGCAGGTGTGGAGCCCCTCGCTGCAATCGCGCTATCAGTTGCCGAACAAGGATGTGCTGCGGTTTGCGCTGAGCCGCACGTACAAGGCGCCGCCCCTGGCGCAGCTGGTGCCGCGTCGCTACACCAACGACAACAACAATAACCAGACCAATCCCGACGAACAGGGCAATCCCAATCTGCGACCGGAACTGGCCTGGGGCATGGACGCGGCTTACGAACACTATCTCGGCGCGGGCGCGCTGCTCGGCGCCAGCACCTATATAAGGCGCATCCGCGACGTGACCTTGACCCGCTTGTTCCAGCAGGACGGCGAGTGGGTCGAAGCGCCCTTCAACAGCGGCAACGCCAGCGTGCGCGGGATCGAGCTGGAAGCCAAGCTGCCGCTGTCGCCCAAGCTGGACCTGCGCGCCAACCTGGCGCGCAACTGGTCGCGAATGAGCAGCGTGCCGGGGCCAAACAACCGTCTCGAGAACCAGGTGCCGTTCACGGCCAACCTGGGCGCCGACTATCGCCTGGCCGACGCGGCGTGGACTTTCGGCGGGAACCTGAACTACCAGGCCGGCGGCCCGGTGCGGCAATCGGCGCTGGTACAAATGAACACCAGCCCGAAACGCGAGCTGGATCTGTATGGGCTTTGGAAGATGGATGCGAAGACGCAGCTGCGCATCTCGGCAAGCAACCTGCTGCGCCAGCAGTCCAGCGAATCGCACCAATACGCCAATGAAGACGGCCGCCGCTACCGCATCTCGCAAACGCCGACCAGCGCCACGCTGCGCATCCTGCTGGAACACCAACTTTGAACGGATACATCCACCCAATGAGAAACAACCATATCGACACCCTGCGCGGCGCGGCCATCATGTGCGTGCTGGTGCTGCACTTTACGCTGGCCTACGGATTGAAAAACAGCCCACTGGGCGACATCCTGCCTGCCTGGCTGCTGCGCGCGGCGTTGCAGGGGAACTTCGGCGTGACGATGTTCTTCACCGTATCCGGCTATCTGATCACATCGACATCGCTGCGGCGCTGGGGCAGTCTGGCGCAGATCGACATCCGTACATTCTATTTATACCGTTTCGCCCGCATCATGCCTTGCCTGCTGCTGGCGTTGGCGATCATCGTGGTGCTGGGCAGTGTCGATGTGCCGTTCTTCTCCAATTCGGACGGCGACGTGGACCGGCCGGCCAGCTACTTCTTCATCGCCGCCGGTTCGGTGCTGACGTTCTGGCACAACCAGCTGATGCAAACCGCCGGCTACTTCAACTACTGCCTCAATGTGTACTGGTCGCTGTCGGTCGAGGAGATGTTCTACCTGCTGCTGCCCTTGTCATGCCTGCTGTTGCGCCGCAACTGGCTGATCGTGCTGCTGTGCTGCGCGGCCATCGTCGCCGGGCCGATCTACCGCAGCCAGCACCCCGACAACGAGATCTTTTTCATGTACGGCTACCTGGCCTGCTTCGACGCCATCGCCATCGGCTGCCTGACGGCGATGCTGGCGCACCGTGAAGTGCCGAACGCGCGCCAGGGACGCGCGCTGCGCATCGCAGCCGGCATCGCGCTGGCGGCGCTGTACCTGCGCGGCATCGACGGCCACCAGGTGTACGGCTTCACGCTGGTTGCGCTGGCGAGCGGAGTTTTCCTGCTGGGCAGTTCGGCGAAAGTGACGACGGCGGAGCGCGCGCCGCGCCGCTCGGTGCTGCGCTGGTTCGGCCAGCACAGTTACGAGATCTACCTGTTCCACATCATCGTCCTGGCTGGCATGCGCAATGTGGTGGTGGACAAGGAGCATCTGAGCTACGGCGCCAGGCTGCCATGGCTGCTGCTGTTCCTGTGCCTGACGGCGCTGGCCGCCGCCCTCGTCGCCCGCTATGTCTCCGAACCGGCCAACGCAGCGCTGCGCAGGACACGGCGCACAAGCCTGTGAGGCCTGTTGTGGTATGGTTCGGTTTATGACGCGAGCACAAATTCAACCTTGGCAACAATCGTATAAACCGTATAAACGCTGCATGGTGCTGGGCGGGGGTGGTTTCCGTTTTGGCATCTACATCGGCATGTACGCCGCGCTGCGGCAGGCGGGACGCGCTCCCGATGTGCTGCTGGCCAGCTGCGGCGGCGCGATCGCCGCCACCATCATCCACAACCTGCCCGACCCGGAGGCGCAGCGCGCCTGGTTGTCGTCGCCGGAGATGTACCAGTTCTGGTGCAGCCTGAAATCGACCCAGCGCGCGGACCTGATGGGCAGCTTGATGCGCGCCGCCAAGCGCAAGCTGTCGACCGCCAGGGCGCCCGTGATCCCCGACCTGTTCAGCGATTATCTGTTCGAAATTCCGCCGCAGCTGCCCTTCCCGCCCGCCACCGGCACGCCGCAGGTGGATGTGGCCATCATCGGCGGCAAGCTGCTGTTCGACGAATCGCAAGTCGGCCAGCCGCGCGCGGGACGCAAGCTGTTCGCGCAAACGGTGTTCTGCGGCGAACAGGCCGCGGCGCTGCTGCACAACATGAAATCGCCGCTGAGCGACAGCCGCTGGGGCCAGCACGCGGTCGCGCATGACCTGCTGGTCGACGGCAGCGTGCCGCTGACCGACGCCGCCCGCATCTCCATCGCCGACATGATCTACTTCCGCTGCCAGCAGCATCGCGGCCAGGAGTACATCGGCGGCGTGCTGGATCTGTTCCCGGTGGAGATCGCGCGCCGGCTGGGCGCGGAAGTGATCATGGAGTTCAAGGAAGCCTTCGACCAGGTGTTTGCGATTCCCGCCTGGCGCTCGGTGCTGGGCATCGACGGCAATGCGCGCCTGCGCTACGCCAACACCCACCTGGCCGACATGCGCATCGACACCTCCGACGTGTCGCTGGTGCTGGCCAAGCAGCAGTTGCAGCAGAAGCTGGACTGGCGCCGCAACCGCATCGAGCTGGCGATGCCGCCTACCTACGACACCTTCGTCCAGCACATGAACGACCAGTGGCAGTACGGCTACGACCGCGCGCTGGAGGCGCTGGCGCACGCGCCGGGCAAGCATCCGGCGATCCGCCGCTCCACCCGCCACAGCAAGCCGCTGCGCAGCGTGTGATCATGATAGCGCTAAACACGCAAGGCGGCAGACCGGGCTATCGGCACAGCTGGTTCCAGTTTTGCTCGAATTCGGCCGGCGACACGTCCTGCGCCAGCAGGGTCAGGTCGCGCGCCACCGAGATGTAGCGCTGGTAGCCGATGTAGGTACCGAAGGCGTCCTTGGCGTTGAACTCGCCGCAGGTGGCGCCGCCCTTGCCGACCACCTGGTTGCGGAACATCGCCGTCGACGGTTCGCGCACCTTTTCCTTCACATACTTCTCGCCCAAACTGGTCAGCGTCGCGGCTTCTTCTTGCCGCTTGTCCGCCGCGCTCTTGCCGCAGGCGGCCAACACGGCCATCAGCGCCAGCACCGCGACCCTGCGCGTGGTGTTAGCAAAAATCATAATGTGTTCTCTTTTTAATTATCTTGCAGCAATTATCTATCTCAGCATCATCTCATACCACCCATAACGCGGCAACGGCGCGCATTGTTGACAGCCGGGCTATTTGTTACTATCCCAAGCTTAATAACCAGATCAGGAGATCGCATGACGCACCCTATTCCAGCACGGTTCCTCAAGGCAATGTTAGCCTGCGCGGTATTGCTCAGTGCCTATGCCGGGGCAGCTGAAAAAGCCGCCGCCCCGCTGGCCCACGTCACCATCCTGGCCACCGGCGGCACCATCGCCGGCAGCGGCGCCACCAGCACCACCACGGTCGGCTACACCGCCGCCACGGTCGGTGTCGAGCGCCTGATCCAGGCCGTGCCGGAACTGGCCAAGGTGGCCCAGGTCAAGGGTGAGCAAGTGTTCCAGATCGCCAGCGAAAACATGAGCAACGAGCATTGGCTGACCCTGGCCAAGCGCGTCAACGTGCTGCTGGCCCAGCCCGATGTCGACGGCATCGTGATCACCCACGGCACCGACACGCTGGAAGAAACCGCTTACTTCCTGGACCTGGTCGTCAAGAGCAAGAAGCCGGTCGTGCTGGTCGGCGCCATGCGTCCGGGCACCGCGCTGTCGGCTGACGGCCCGATCAACCTGTACAACGCCGTGCTGCTGGCGGCCAGCCAGGAAGCCGTCGGCAAGGGCGTGCTGGTCGCGATGAACGACCAGATCCACGGCGCCCGCGACGTCACCAAGACCAACACCTCGACCCCGGACAGCTTCAAGACGCCGGAACTGGGCATGCTGGGCTACTTCCAGGGCAACAAGCCTTACTTCTACCACGCGTCGACCCGCAAGCACACGGTCGACACCGAGTTCGACATCAGCAAGCTGGACGCGTTGCCGCAGGTCGACATCGTCTACGGCTACGCCAACGTCAGCCCGGTCGCGCTGAACGCATTGGTGGCCGCAGGCGCCAAGGGCATCATCCACGCCGGCGTCGGCGACGGCAGCCTTGCATCGAAAGTCTTGCCTTCGCTGACGGCGGCCCGCAAGCAAGGCGTGCTGATCGTGCGCTCGGCCCGCGTCGGCCAGGGCATCGTGGCCCGCAACGGCGAAGCCAACGACGATGAGCTGGACTTCGTGGTTTCCGATACGCTGAACCCGCAAAAGGCCCGCATCCTGCTGATGCTGGCGCTGACCAAGACCAGCGACAGCAAGGAAATCCAGCGCATGTTCTACAGCTACTGATCAGTAGGGGGATAGTCTGGCCGCCGCATGCGGAACAGACTGTCCCGCTTGATCTCGAAATAATCGGCCGGGCCGCCGCCACGCAAGATGGTCTGCGAGCCCGCCGTGTCATACACACCGTCCTGCAGCGAGCTGTGCGCGATGTGCACGCCCACCACTTCCCCCATGATCAGCCAGCCGTCGGTCGGCGCGCCGGACGCGTCTTGCAGACGGATGATCTGCGTGCATTGGCATTCGAAGGCCACCGGGCTCTCCGCCACGCGCGGCACGCCGACGATGGTCGACGGCGCCGGCGTCAGGCCGGCCAGCGCGAACTCGTCCACTTCAGGCGGCGCCGCCACGCAGCTGGCGTTCATCGCCTCAGCCAGCGGCCGCGTGGCGAGGTTCCACACGAATTCCCCGCTCTGCTCGATGTTGCGCAGCGTGTCCTTGCGGCCCTGGCTGGAAAAACCGATCAGCGGCGGCTTGTAGTTGAAAGCGTTGAAGAAACTGTAGGGCGCCAGGTTCAGCGCGCCGTCGGCGCCGCGCGAGGAAATCCAGCCGATCGGGCGCGGTCCGACGATGGCGTTGAAGGGGTCATGCGGCAGGCCGTGGCCCAGTGCGGGTTGATAGAAATAACGGTCTTCCATGGTAGCTCCAAAGGACGCTGGCGCGCCGGTGCGGCATTTTCGCACACGGCCATGGCGCCTGCCCGGGCACCCGGTATGATAGCCACATGAGACTGATTACTTTATTTTTCACCGGCCTGTTGCTGGCGGCGCCAATCCGCGCCGAGGAACTGGTCTACGTGGTCTCCATGGGTAGCGCGATGCCGATGACCGAGATCCGCGATGGCATACTGGTGGGTGGCTTGCTCAAGCAGTTCGGCGATGCGCTGGCGCGCGAGCTGCACCTGACGCCGCGCTACCTGGCGGTGCCGCGCAAGCGGGTGGAGGCGCCGCTGGCCGGCGGCCAGGCCGACATCCTGTGCGACCTGCGGCCGGAATGGCTGGATGGCAAGGACTGGCTGTGGTCGGAAGCGATCTTCACCAACAACGAGATCGTCACCACCCGCATCGATACGGCGGCCGTGCGCCGGGTGGGCGAGCTGCGCCGGCAGCGCATCGGCACCATACTCGGCTACCGCTACGCCCACCTGGAACAGCCGCTGGGCGAGGAATTCATCCGCGACGACGCCTCCAGCGACGACCTCAACCTGTCCAAGCTGTTGCGCAAGCGCTTTGTCTACATGCTGACCAATTCCCTGTATTTCGATTATCAGCGCAAGGTACATCCGGAGCGGGCCCTGCTCAATCCGGTGGCGTTCAAAGTCACTTCCTTCGACACCTACTGCGCGCTGCCGCAGCGAGGCAAACTGAACTTGCCGGCGCTGGACAAGGCGATCCAGGCGCTGAAACGGCGCGGGGAAATCCAGACCATGCTCGACCGCTTCCGTCCAGGCTGATGCAACAATTTATACAAATTATTGCTTGCCTTCCAATCGTGCGCGCTTCAAGCTAGGTGATTCCCTTAGCCTGAAACACCTATGCCCCTGGAATTACAATTCGTCCCGCTCAAGTCAGCGATCCCGGCCAAAGTGCTGCACGCCTACCGCCAGGACGCCAACTGGCCGTCGAACCCCGAATTGCCGCATGACCCACGCGGCCGGGTGGTGTGGGTCAGCGTGGAAACGAACGGCAAGCAAATCGCCATCGCCCGACTGGAGCTGGCGCCGCCCGAATTCTGCGCCGTCAGCGAGGTCATCGTCCGCAGCAAATACCGGTCGCAGGGCGTGGGCCGCTGGTTCATGCATCGCATCGAACAATATTGCAACAGCTTCGGCATACGCCGCCTGGTGTTGCAAGCCGCCAACGGCAGCGAAAAATTCTACGAATCCTTGTCCTTTCGCACCGATCCCTACCTACCGACGTTGCTGAAAAAAGACATCAATCCGCTGCTGCCGAAGATGTTCGTGGCGCGCTGATCAGCGCTTCAGGCGGGCCAACAGCTGGTCGGCGACGGTGCTGGCCGAGGCCGGATTCTGGCCGGTGATCAGCTCACGGTCGACCACCACCCAGTTTTGCCAGCTGGCGCCGCTACTGTAGGCGCCGCCGGCCTTTTGCAAGGCATCTTGCGGCCAGAACTTCATCGCGCCGCCGTTCAGCATGCCTTTCGACGCCTCCTCCTCGGCGTTGCTGAACACCGTCATCTTGTAGCCGGCGTAAATCCAGTCCGGCGCCTTGCCGGCGTGGGCACCGCGCTCCAGCGTGGCCGTGAAGCGCTCCGGCTGCGGCAGCGCCGACAGCAAGGCGATCGGACCGTGGCACACCAGCGCGGTCGGCTTGGCGTTGGCGTGGAAGTCGTTCAGCAGGCGGCCCAGCGCGGCGCTGTGCAGCAAATCCTGCATGGGCGCATGGCCGCCAGGGATGTAGACGGCGTCGTAGCGGCCATAGCCGTTCTGCTCGACGCGCGCCAGGCTGATGACGGGCGTATGCTCGACCGAGGTCAGCTGCAACTTCTCCAACAATTCCACATGCTGGCGCAGGCTGGCGTCGTCATTTCCAAAGTACGTTTTATCGAGCGAGCTGCGGTCCACCGTCGGCGCCTTGCCCAGCGGCGTGGCGAAGGTCACGGTGTGGCCGGCGTCCAGCAGCTTTTTGACCGGCTGCATCAATTCATTGGCGTAGAAACCGGTGCTGAAGCTGCGCTGGTCGCGCAGCGCCAGCTGCGATTCGTCGGACAGCACGACCAGTACATGGGCGGCGTTGGCGGCGATGCCGGCCAGGCCGAGAATGGCGCCGGCGGCGATTTTATGGATGGTGTTGTTCATGGCAGTGCTCCTATGGTGGTAAGTCAGTAGCGTTACTCTATTGATGCCTGTAGAGTGTGTAAATAACCAGAAAATCAAATCATTTGTTCTTGAAAGGCGTGAATGAGCAGGCAATTCGACCATCTGGCCGATGTGGAAGCATTCGTGACCATCGTCGACCAGGGCACGATCAGCGCGGCGGCGGTGACGCTGGGCACCACGCCGTCGGTGCTGAGCCGCGCCGTGGCGAGACTGGAAACCCGCCTCGGCGTGCAACTGATGCGACGCACCACCCGTCGCCTGAGCGTGACCGAGGCCGGCAAGCTGTACCTGGAACAGGCGCGCAGCGCGTTCGGCCTGATCGCGGACGCCGAGCGCGCGATCCAGGGCCAGGGCGGCGAATTGTCCGGCACGATACGCCTGAGCGCGCCGACCACTTACGGCCACTACCGCTTGCCGCAATTGTTGCGGCCTTTCATGGAGCGCTATCCGAAAGTCGTCATCGAGCTGAGCATCTCGAACCGCAATGTCGACCTGGTCGCCGAAGGCTACGACATGGCGATACGCCTGGGCGAACTGGCCGACAGCGGCCTGGTGGCCCGGCGCCTGGACGATGCACAGCTCTGCCTGGCGGCCTCGCCCGACTACCTGCGCCGCGCCGGCACGCCGCAGAACCTGGCGCAGCTAGCCGGCCACGCCTGCCTGCCCTTCACGCTGCCCAGCACGGGGCGGCAGGCGCCGTGGCTGCTGCGCGAGGATGGCCGCGACATCGACTGGCTGGCGCCGCCGCGCATGCGGGTGGCCGACGATGTGCTGGGCGTGGTGTCGCTGGCGCAGCAGGGCTTGGGCATCTGCCAGATCTACGATTTCGTGGTCGCGGAAAAGCTGCGCAGTGGCCAACTGGTGGAGTTGCTGCCGGACTTGCGCGGCCGCAGCCGGCCGTTTTCGCTGATTTATGCGCCGCACCGCCGCATGTCCGCCGCCTGTCGCGCGCTGATCGACGGCATCGCGCCGGCCTAGCGCGATTTGTCGGGCGGGGCCGATGCGGCCTCGGTCTTGGGCGGCAGTTTGAGCGGCGTGACTGCCACCGGCGCCACCCCCTCTTCCTTCATGTCCAGCTTGTCGGCGGTCTTGGGGGTGACGTCGATGATGCGGCCGTCCACATACGGGCCGCGGTCCTTGACCACCACCACCTCGCTCTTGTTGTTGTCCAGGTTGGTGACCTTGGCGACCGTCCCCACCGGCAGCGTCTTGCTGGCGGCGGCGTTGCTGTCGGGCTTCATGGTTTCGCCGTTCGCCATTTTCTTGCCGTGGAAGCGGCGGCCATAGTAGGAAGCCTTGCCTTTGCGGGTTTTGCCGGAACGGTCGAGATGATGGCCTGATGGCGGCATCTTGCGCGCTGTTTGCTTTTCCGCCTGAGCCTGCTTCTCGGGTGCCGCCTGCCCGTGTGCGGCCAACAGCAGGCACAACGCCGGTCCCAGCAACAATGCGCGCAAAGTCTTCATAGGCCGCATTGTAGGCCGTTTGGGCGGCACGCCACGCCCGATAGATCATACTAATCAAGCGCTTGCTTGCTGCAAAAATTGCAGCAATAATGGTCCTCCAACATATAACAACAGGGACAGTGGCGATGAATGAAGCGGACGTGCAGCAGATCAAGACGGCATTCGACGCCCAGCAGACCACCGCGCTGCGCTGGCGGGAGTCGAGCGCGGCCGAGCGCATCGCCCGCGTCAAACGTCTGCGCGACGCCATGATGGCGCAGCGCGAAGCGTTCTACGTAGCCTTCCAGCGCGACTACCGCAAGTCCCCGGCCGAGGTCGAAGCGTCCGAATTCCTGCCGGTGATGGAGGAAATCCGCCAGGTGCTGGGCGCCCTCAAGCGTTGGATGAAACCGCGCCGGCACTGGCCCACCACCACCATGCTGGGCACTTACGCCTCGGTGCAATACCAGCCGCGCGGACGGGTGCTGATCATCGCGCCGTGGAACTATCCGCTCAGCTTGTGTTTCGGTCCGCTGGTATCGGCGCTGGCCGCCGGCAACACGGCGATCATCAAGCCGTCCGAAATGACGCCGGCCGTGTCCGCGCTGATGGGGCGCATCATCGCCGACGTGTTCAAGGCCGACGAGGTGGCGCTGTTCGAAGGCAGCCAGCCCACTTCGCACGCGCTGCTCCAGCTGCCCTTCGATCACATTTTCTTCACCGGTTCGCCGTCGGTCGGCAAGCTGGTGATGGCCGCCGCCGCCCAGCACCTGGCCAGCGTGACGCTGGAGTTGGGCGGCAAATCGCCCACCATCGTCGATGAAACCGCCAACCTGAAGCTGGCGGCGGAAACGCTGATGTGGGGGAAGTTCCTCAACAACGGCCAGACCTGCGTGGCGCCCGATCATGTGTACGTGCACGCCAGCGTCAAGGCCGAGTTCGTCGCAGCCTGCCGCCGCGTGCTGCAACAGCGCTACGGCGCCGACGCGGCGGCGCAAAAGCGCAGCCCCGACCTGACTCGCGTGGTCAACCAGCGCCACACCCAGCGGCTGGCCGGGCTGCTGGCGGACGCGCTGCAACGGGGCGCCGTGGTGCACACCGGCGGCGACGTCGACGCGGCGCAGTGCTATATCGCGCCGACGCTGATCGAGCAGATTCCGGCCGGCGCGGCGATCCTGTCGGAGGAAATCTTCGGCCCGCTGCTGCCGATCATCGAATACCGCGAGCTCGACCAGGTCATCGCCGCCATCAACGCCGCGCCAAAACCGCTGGCTTTGTACGTGTGGAGCACGCGCCAGGCCAATATCGACCAGATGCTGAAGCAGACCAGCTCGGGCGGGGCCTGCGTCAATCATTGCGTCGCCCATTTCGCGCATGGCAACCTGCCTTTTGGCGGCGTCAACAATTCGGGCATGGGCAGCGCCCACGGTGAATACGGATTCAAGACCTTCTCGCACGAGCGCGCGGTGCTGCGCGCATCGCCGCTGATGCTCATCAAGCTGTTCTTTCCGCCCTACACGCAAGGCCGCTTGCGGCTGATACGGCTGGTGGTCGACTCGTTGAAGCTGCCAATGCTGTGACCGCCAGGTTGTTAACAAATTCTGTGGATAAGCCTGTTAACAAGCGTCAAGCGCGGTAGCCAAGTGGCTGTTTAGAAAGGGAAAACTTTCACTGCGCAAATTTGTCGCAGTAAAAGTTATCCACTGGCATTACACTGGGCGGGTTTGACTTCTCATTCACAAGGAAATCATGAAACCCCGTCTTACCGCCCTTGCCCTCGCCCTGATACTGGGCGGGCTTTCCTGCCATGCTGGCGCCGCCGATGCCGCCGCCGCGCCGAAATACAGCCTGCGCGAACACTACACCAAGTACGAGTTCCGCATCCCGATGCGCGACGGCGTGCGTCTGTTCACCGCCGTCTACGTGCCCAAGGCCGCCGGCAAGAGCTATCCCTTCCTGGTCCAGCGCACGCCATACAGCGCCGGAGTACAGTCGGGCGGTGAGTTGCACTACGGCGTGGATTTCTACCCTGAACACATCGGCCCCTCGCAGGACTTCGAGGACAGCGGCTACATCTTCGTCAAGCAGGATGTGCGTGGCCGCTACATGTCCGAAGGCAAGTGGATCGAGATGACGCCGCACGTCCATCCCAACCGCGCCAAGGGCCAGGGCAACGAAAGCGAGGACATGCACGACACCGTCGAGTGGCTGCTGAAGAACGTCGCCAACAACAACGGCAAGGTCGGCATCCTGGGTACCTCCTACCCCGGCTTCTACACGTCGGCCAGCATCATCGATTCGCACCCGGCGATCAAGGCGGCGTCGCCGCAGGCGCCGGTGACCGACCTGTACATGAACGACGACTCTTATCACGGCGGCGCCTTCATGCTGGCCGCCAACTTCGATTTCTACTCGGCCTTCGTCGAGGCGGAGAACCCGACGCCGCTGCCGAAGACCTGGGATCACTTCGACTACGGCACGGCCGACGGCTACGAATTCTTCCTGTCGCACCTGACCTTGTCCAACATCACCGCCACCATGACGCCGAAACAGCGCGCCCTGCTGTTGCCGACCATCGAACACACGAGCTACGACGAATTCTGGAAAACCCGCAGCATCGCGCCGCACCTGAAGAACATCAAGGCCGCCGTGCTGACCGTGGGCGGCTGGTACGACGCCGAAGACCTGCAAGGCCCGCTGACCACCTACAGCAGCATCAAGCGCAACAATCCCGGCATCTACAACGGCCTGGTGATGGGTCCGTGGTCGCACGGCGCCTGGGGCCGCGCCGACGGCAAAAACCTCGGCTATGTCAAGTTTGACGCCAAGACCGGCGAACAGTTCCGTAGCAACATCCTGTATCCTTTCTTCGAGCAACACCTGAAAGGCGCGGCCAACAAGAATGTGTCGGAAGTGTATGCCTTCGAGACCGGCAGCAATGTCTGGCGCAACTACGCCGCCTGGCCGCCCAAGCAGGCGCAGCCGCGCACGCTGTTCCTCGGGCCGAACGGCACGCTGAACTGGAAGCAGCCGGCCACCGGCGAAGCCTACGACGAATATGTGGCCGATCCGCGCAAGCCGGTGCCGTTCACGGCCTATCCTGCGCTGGGCGCCCCCAAGGAATACATGGTCGGCGACCAGCGCTTCGCCTCGACGCGGCCGGACGTCCTGACCTACCGCAGCGAGGTGCTGGAAGAAGACGTCACGCTGGCCGGCCCGGTCAAGCCCAAGCTGTTCGTTTCCACCACCGGCACCGACGCCGACTGGGTGGTCAAGCTGATCGACGTCTATCCGGCCGCCTACCCGGGCGCGGGCGGGGACGACGAACGCGGCCCGGACGTGCCGAAACCGACCTTGACGATGGCAGGTTATCAACAACTGGTACGCGGCGACCCGCTGCGCGGCAAGTTCCGCAACAGCTTCGAGAAACCGGAGCCGTTCACGCCCGGCAAGGTGGAAGCGGTCAACTATGCCATGAGCGACGTCAACCACACTTTCCGGCGCGGCCACCGCATCATGGTGCAGATCCAGAGCTCCTGGTTCCCGCTGGTGGACTTGAATCCGCAGACGTTCGTCGATATTCCAAAGGCCAAGCCGGAGGACTTCCAGAAAGCGACGCAACGCGTGTATCACGCGCCGGCGATGTACTCCGGCGTCGAAGTGCTGGTGTTGCCCGGCTTGCGCTAATCATTGCTTTGGGGGCATAATTCAATTGATAACCATTCTCATCTAGCCAGCCAACCTTTCGTCCAACGAAGTAGCCAGCCACACACTACTTCAAGGACCCCATGGCACTGAACAAGAAACCGCTGGCATTGATGCTGGCCAGCCTTACCCTCACCAACGCCGCGCTGGCGCAAACCGGCGCGGCGCCGGAGCAGACGATGGCAGTCGTCACCGTCACCGGCGAAGCCGATGCCGGCTACCGTCCCACCACCGCCACCAGCGCCACCAAGATCGACGCGCCGCTGCGCGATATTCCGCAAACCGTCAACGTGGTGCCGCAGGCCTTGCTGCGCGATCAGGGCGCGCGTTCGCTCCAGGATGTGCTGAAAGCCGTGCCCGGCATCGGCATGTCGACCGGCGACGGCCAGCGCGACCAGGTGACGATCCGTGGTTTCAGCGCCATCAGCGACCAGTTTATCGACGGCATGCGCGACGATGCGCTGTATTTCCGCGACCTGTCGAATGTCGAGCAGGTCGAGGTGATCAAGGGCCCGGCTTCGGTGTTGTATGGCCGCGGTTCGTCCGGCGGCATGATCAACCGCATCACCAAGAAGCCGGGCATGGACCGTAGCGAAGTCAGCCTGCAAGTGGGCAGCTGGGGCCAGAAGCGCGGTGAATTCGACCTGGCGCGCAATCTGTCCGAGCGCGGCGTGGCTTTCCGCGTCACCGGCGCGGTGGAGGACGCCGATAGCTATCGCAACCAGCAATTCCTCAAGCGCGAGACCGTGGCGCCGTCGCTGCAGTTCAAGCTCGGCGTGGACACCCTGTTGCTGCTGCAAGCGGAATACCTGCACGACAAGCGCCTGACCGACTTCGGCATCCCCTCCTATCAGGGCCGCGCGGTCGATGTACCGCCGGGCACCTACTACGGCGCCGCCAACGCCAAGGATTTCGACTACAACGAATCACGCGTACACGCCTTCGGCTTTACGCTGGATCACCGCTTCAATCAAAAGTTCTCGATCCGCAATGCCTTCCGCCATTACAACTACACGCTCGACCGCAACAACACGCTGATCGGCTCCGTCAATGAAGCGGCGAAAACCGCCTCGCTGACGCGCGGCAACGTGGCGCGCGACGAAGACGGCTACACCAACCAGACCGAACTCACGCAGCACGCGGAACTGGCTGGTATGCAACACCAACTGCTGTACGGCGTGGAATTCGGCAAGCAGAACAAGGACCAACTGGTGCGCTCGCAGGCCAACGTTGCTACCGTGCCATTGTTCAACCCAATCTCCCCGGTTGTGCCATTTACGGCCGGCGGTGCGCCAACGGCGAACAATCTGGGCATTTTCAAGGTCAGCAGCGCCTACCTCCAGGATCTGGTGACGATGTCGCCGCAATGGAAGGCCCTGGCCGGCGTCCGCTACGACAAGTTTGAACAGGAAACCGTCGAGCGCCGCGTCGGCGTCGCCAGCGTGGCCCGCACCGACCGCAACTGGAGTCCGCGTGCCGGCCTGGTGTATCAGCCCAGCCTGGCCCAGTCCTACTACGCCTCGTTCAGCCGCTCCTTCCAGCCGTCCGGCGAAGGTTTCGCGCTGGCGGTCAATAACGCCGACATCGCGCCGGAGGTCACCAAAAACAAGGAAGTAGGCGCCAAATACGATCTATTCGGCGGCCGCGCCTCGGCCGGCGTGTCGCTGTTCCAGTTGACGCGCACTAATATGAAATCGAGCGACCCCGTCACCAACAAGCTGATTCCACTGGGCACCCAGCGCACCAACGGCCTGGAACTGACCTTCAGCGGCGATCTGGGCGACGGCTGGCAGGCCTGGTCGGGCTATTCCTACCTGGATGCGTCGATGCTGACGTCGATCGCCAGGGACGACGGTCAACCGGTGCAAGGCAAGCGGCCTACGCTGACGCCCAAACACAGTGCCAATCTGTGGGCCAGCAAGGCGCTGGCGGGCCACTTCGGCGTAGGCGGCGGCCTGAACTACGTCGGCGAGCGCTTTGCCAATCCGGGCAACACCGTCGTCCTGCCAGGCTTTGTGACGGCGGACGCCATGGCCTATTACCGTCACCGCAACATCGATCTGACGCTGAACGTGATGAATCTGCTGGACAAGGCCTACATCGTGGCCGGCCACGGCAGCAGCAAAAACCTCATCCTGCCCGGCGCACCGCGTTCGGTGCAATTGACGGCGCGTTATCGTTTCTGATCGGCTGAGCGTCCGGGTTGTTAACAAATTCTGTGGATAAGCTTGTTAACAAGCCGGACCGGGAAGCGCTAAGCTGCTGTTTCAAAAGAAAAATAAGCCACTGCGCAATTTTGTCGCAGTGGTAACTTATCCACCGCTCCGGCGTTCGATCAGCTCGAAAATACCCATGCCGGCCAGCATCGCCAGCACGAATCGGGACAAAAACCGGCAATTCCCCAGCCCGCGCCAAATAATATCGAACCGAATACCAGACGGCGGTCTATTTTGGTTGCGGTGGATAATTTCAATTCAGCGCCGAACAAAGTCGTTTGGCGGCGGCCGGCATATAAAAACGCAAAGAATCCCACCACTATGGCGCCTCATATAAACCCAGGACTTGGGTGGGATTGGCCATGCCGGAAATAATCAGGCCCAGGTCGAACAGCAATCCACTCAGCAATGCGATAACCATTACAGATGCCTCATCAAATAGACAGGGGCGAAACCGGCCACCATGAACACATTGGTCGCCATGATCGAACGCGGGGATAGCCTGGATATTCCACAAACGCCGTGGCCGCTGGTACATCCGCCACCGTATAGAGTACCGACGCCGACCAACAACCCGGCAATAATTAATGTTGCAGTATCCGCCTCGATCCGAATATCCGGCCAGGCGTAAAATACGCCGTAGGCCATAGGCGTCAGTATCAACCCAGAAACAAAAGCCACACGCCAGAGAATATCGCCCGGGGCCGGGTGCAATAGTCCTCCCAGAATTCCGCTGATGCCTGCAATTTGGCCATTCGCCAGGATCAGCATCGCTGCCGCCACACCGATAAGCATGCCGCCAAGCAGCGCGGACCAGGGCATGAAGCTCAGTGTATCGGTCATCAACTGCAACTCCTACGGACACGCGCCAGAAAGCGGCGCGTACAAGCCAATTGTTGGCATAATTTTACTCTCCCAGCAGGGCCAGGGACTCCAGCCAAGCCGCTTTCCACGGGCGCAGGTCCGGATTGCTGGCAAACGCCTTCTTCAAATGCGACATCGGTACGCGATAAACATCATTCAATCCCAGCGCCAGCGTGACGGGATTCCACAGATGGGTATTCTTGCCGGCCCGCGAATTCTTTCTGACCCGGGCGCCGTCATCGCCGAAAATGCCGATCCCGCTTGCCAGCGATTTCTCCAAATCCAGCCTGGCCATGCCACCGAATACGCGCAGCACCTCATCCTTGGTAATTCCTTTAAGAATCTCCTTGGGTGGCGCGGCGACCACTTCTACTTTCGGGTTCAATATATCTTCCAATAGATTGGCTATATCTCTCTGAAAGAAACGCAGCGCGTCCAATGGCATGGTGATGCCTGGCGGTTTCAGTTTAAATGAAATCCTGTCCGAGTCGCGCGTCATGCGAATTAATACGTCGCTACTGCCGGCGATAAGACGCTGGGTATCCTCGACAAAGAATATCGGCGCCGGATAGCGAGTAATACCTTCGGCAAACAAGCCGGCATATTCCTCCGAATAGTCCAGCCAGACATGGGGAGTCAAACCTGCTTCCAACAAGCGCGCCAGGTTCCATGGCGTGCCGGTCTGTTCACTTAACCAGGAACAGGTTTCTTCGGTGGTCGCATTGTTGGGCAGTGGGCCGGATGTCATTTTCTTCTTTCAGAATGTTCGGATGCCGCAGTGTACCAATAATATGCGAGGTTTAAGTGGCGGGACCGTCCGCCCGCCATGACGGCGTGCCGTCAATTTTGACGCCCAGCGCGAGCGCGGCCACTGGTGGCAGACCTCGGACACGACCAGCAGCGCCATCGCCGCAAGAGCTGCCGCGAGGGCGAGCGCAGCATCATCGGCCGCGTGGTGCGACGCGAGACGGACAGGATGTAGGGTTGGCCGGCCGCGGAAGCCGCCTCGGGATAAAGCCCTGGAAGCAAGAACTGTAGCGCATCCTGCGGCAAGCCAAAGCGCACAGGCCCAAGCGGGGTATCGGTCACCATCAACCCGGTCGCGAGCAGCCAGGATAGAAGCGAGCGCGCGGTCCGCTCGCCCAGGCCGGTCAACTGCGCAAATTCCGCGCGCGTCACGGGACCGGCGGCAAAGACATGATGCAGCGGCAGAGTGGCTTGCGCGCGCAGCGCCTTGTCATGCGCGGAACGGAACCTCACCAGCGCTTCAATCCTGCGCTTCATGCCATCGAGTTCAAGCATGCGGCTCATGAAATTCACCTGGTCCGCGCACATGCCGACGAAATAATCGATCCACTCGACCAAGCCGGCCGTCGTCAAATTCCCTCGTCCGTCCAGATCGCCACGGCGCGGCATGTCGGCGTTGTGCAAGCGAGCATAGTAGTCGGTGACGGAGCGCGCCAGGCCGCGACTCGGCGACCACAGGCCTTCGGAGATGGCCCACAGGGCGCAATGACTTTGCAGGCGCACGGCGCGTCCATTCCCGTCCAGGAAGGGGTGTACCCACGCAGCCCGGTGGCGCAGGCAGGAGATGGCAATCACGGTGGCATCGCTGCCCTTGTGTCCGGCGTACGCCTGGTCCATTCGGTCCAGGAACGTGGCAAGCGATGCGGCCGTGGGCGCCAGGTGATGGCCGATCGTCACATTATCGGATCGCAGTACACCCGGCTCGATGACGCGCTGGTCTTCGGTGATGCGGTCGGCCTCATCCAGCCGGGCATACATGGCCTCATGGGCGCGGATCAGGAAGGCTGACGAGCGCGGGTTTTCGCCGTTGACGACTAGCTGCTCAAGCGCGCGCTCGGGATCGATGTGGGCCAACGCGACCCGCTGCAGATAAGCGATACCAGGCTGATCCGAGAACTCGCGCCGCAAGGCGCGCTCGATGTTCAGCGGATGCGTGCCCTGCCCTTCAATACGGTTGCTGTAGTAGGAGTTCATCGCGAGGTCTATCGCGGCGCTGTGGCTGCCAACTGCGCCAGCAAGGCCAAGCAAGACCTGATGGGCTGGATATCCTGGGCCAGCCGCTGCAGACTTGAACCTTTCAAACGCTTAGCCGTCATCCTCAAGGAGCGCCTGCCCGGCGTGGTGCGCGGCATGCTCGACGTCGCAGCAATGCCTATGTCGAGGCCATGAACGGAAGGCTCCAGCAAACCAAGCGCGCCGCGCGCGGCTTCCGCACCGTGACCAACTTCATCGCCATCGCTTATTTACGCATGGCCAAGCTCAAACACCTGCCGTCCAATCCGCTGCGCGCCGCCGTGCCGCGCGAATACGGCGTTACCCGACATGCCGCCTGAAGTCAAATTCCACTGAAAACGGCATAGAGCCCTTGTTTGCCGACCTTCAGAAAGACCGCCTGCTCGGCTTCGATGTGCAGCTTTTGCTGAGACTCAAGGTGCCGGAACTAAGTTTAAGCAAGTGCTTGAGAGCGCGGCTGAGTGCACGTTGTCCAGTCGCTCTACGGATGGTCGCATCAAAGATGTCATTGAGTTTGTCTGCAAATAGCAGCCCATATCAAAAATAAGATGCGGAGTTTGGCCTGCCCAGCAGGAATCAAACCTGCGCCCCTCAGCTTAGAAGTCAGGTTACCGAATAGAGATTATGCATTGAAAATCAATCGGTTACAGCGCGGTTGCTGGGTAATTCACTGTAGAGTGCCCGAGCGATAACCCATTGATTTCATTCAATCATCTGGTACCGAATTACCCAGATTTTGATGACACTCGGACAATTCCATGCCCCACTATCAAAGCATTCCAGGGGCATCTTCAGGCGACTCAATTGGTTGACCTAAAACCAAAGCTGACCAATCGACGGATTTTCCCAACTCGATTATCCGAATAATCGACCTGGCAGAAACCTTCATGGCTTCCGATAATAGTTCGTTAATTTCCTGATAATCATCCGGCATTATCTGTTTTTTTGATAATTTCCCCCTATGAACAGCAAGTGATCTAAGATTATATATTTTACCAAGGAAATCCATCATTTTTCTTCGCCCTTCAAAACTATTAGGCTCTAACAAATAGGCACCATTTATTTTAAGGCGATATGTAATTTCACTTTTAGATTCGCCATCTATCAGCAGAGACTCTAAGGCAGTTCCAACGTCAATTGCGCGCTCCACCATATCTTCTCTTCTGACTGCAGAGTTTAATCGCTTTAAACCAAGCATTAGTCGGTCTCTCATTTCCGACGGCAATTTAATAAACATAGAAAACAATCGCTCTACATCTTTAATTTCTCCTGGAGAAACTGCCACGGGTTGATTATTAGTAGTCCGGGCAGCACTCTGCCTAGGCGACTGACCCAAGTATCCTTTTAACGGAACCCAGTCCTCAGGTTCATACCAATTCGCGATCGGCACAATGCCACATGGGCCAAATAATGTAAGAAAGCTGATACATTCGTACACCTCCTTTGCTCGCAAATCAATTTTTTGCTCAAACCCCATATCAGCAACATCAAGGTCTAACTTCTGTAGGCCGCTGCCAGAGGTGTATCTACGCACAAGGGCACTGTGCGGGGTAAGGAGGGGCGAAAGAAAATATTCCCATGCTGCGTTGCCAGGAATTAGTTTCTGCGCCATAAGGCGTTCTTGCCGCAGTTGATACGCCTTTTGAAAATTCTCAGACGGGATAGCGTTCAACGGAACAAGGAACAATTCGTCAGATATTTTACAAGGTTCTATAACAGATATCCCTTGAAGCAAGAAAATATGTAAGGTATCTATAGCAGTTTTAGATAAAAAATTATTTAACCTATCAACAACAAAAGATGACGGCTCCACAAGAGCCCTCTCTACCAACCAGTTACCTAGACTATCCAAGCTAGTCGAAGATACATTTAATCCAAAATTAATACCACCCCCATTAAATCGCAACAAAGTGGGCTTTGAGTATAATAAATTTCGGAGTGCGAAGCACGCAGGAGTGGAATAATCTAGCAATACCTTTTCGTAGTAATATTTTACCCCGTCTCCTTCACCAATCACAGCATCTAAAGAGCTAGCCAACTCTATTTTATCAACTTCGCTTAAGCTATTATCTTTCACGCCGTCTCCAAAAATAATATGCCATGGTTTAGTTTTTTTCCGACATCAGGGTCAAATCTGACCTTCAGACATAAGCTCGGCAATGATAGGAAAACTACGGCAAAGCCAGTGTCCGATTATCAGATTTGGTCATGGCGTCCATGCCCCTGCTCAAGTTGCCGCTTACAACTTGCTTGGCTTGCATGCTCCGGCCTTCGCCGTATGTGGACTTAGGGAACCGCTGATTTAATCGATTTTTCGACCCAATCAGCGTTGCAAGTCTTTGATTTTTCAGGTAATGTATTTTCAGGAAGCGAATAAATCAGCACTTCCCTAGCACTTGCATTTCTTCTCGGCCTTGCCGTTTTTGAGAAAAATAATATGCTTTCTGCCATTCCTCATACGCCATATTTGCATTCAATACATCCATGAGGCATGAACAAAACACTTCAGCGTTTTTGTCTCCCTTCCGCGCCCTTGGTCACGGCAGCCCGTTTCGATTCCTAATTTATAAAAACGGATCTGCTCGCCAGTAACATCTTGGGGTGAATCCTGGGCCAAACTTACAGAAGAAGCCAGCGTAATAAAAAAGAAAAACAAATCGCCACGGGATCAATGAAGCTTGGATTGACATTTTCCGTCTCCAACAAATATTAAAGTTCTCCGCCAGCGGCTCCAGGCCGTTAGCCAAGCACACCTAGGGAAGTGCTGATTTATTCGCTTCCTGAAAATACATTACCTGAAAAATCAAAGACTTGCAACGCTGATTGGGTCGAAAAATCGATTAAATCAGCGGTTCCCTAGAACTAACTTTTATACGGGCCCCAAGGCAACTTAACACCTAAGGAAAATCCGATAGTTAAGACGCCATGGGTGACAACTAAGAACCCGAGTATTCCGAAAAAGGTAATATTGGATGACCAAGGCACTAATGAATAGGCGAAAATTGCCACAAACGTTGAGATAACTACCGAAGCCAAGACAAACCATGGCAAGGTGGCTCTACCAGCTTTTGATAGCGCAATGAGCACAGGAACCCCAACAAATGAAATACTGATGATTGACACAAATGCGGCAACAACGAACGTAGGCATAAATTGTTCGACCAGTGAGCTCCAATATCGCTCTAGGGGAACTTTCCATACCGAGGCGGCCTCTTGTGGAGACACATAGGATGAGGCCCCAACCACAAAGGCAAGTGCCAGCAAAGCACCTCTGTCGCCCGCCGCCAATCGGCCAGCAGGAAACGGCGGCCGCCGCGCAAACAGGATAGCGACTGTTGGGATAAGGATGCAAATGATGAGTCCAACAGGGCTCAAAATTAATCCAGCCATCATTACTGTTTCCATAGTTCCTACTGTTTATATCTTTGAATTTGGGCGAATTTCGGTTGTCCCTTTTTTTGCCGAAACCTACCCCAACAATAATCCCTTTGTATAACATTGTCTATCTCTTAATTTTTCACCTAGAATTGGAACGCAGGGAATGCAGACGCAATGACAGAATTTTTCCTGAAGTTGGTAATACGCAGTCCTGGACGAATTGTCGTCACGCTGCGCCCCCCTATGGGGAAAAGTTCTTGGCGTTGCGCAATAATCAACGATTGTTTCCGTATAGCGCAATGCTGTGACAGCCGACGTCCTCTCCGCAATATAGCGGTACAGCTCGGAGAGCTGCTCTTCCGCTCCGGTGTGAAGACGACTGTATATTTTTTCATTTTTTTCCTGGCCGCCTTGTGCTCGGCAGCCAACCGGGCGCGGACAGCATCAACACTGGCCGCGCGCGATGGATCGGCTTTGATCGCATCGAATGCCGACGCCACCTGTTTCCGCAGCCAGGTTTCCATCATGTGATCACGTGCCAGCAGCACACGCAGGCCATCACGAATGACTTCGCTCTCGGTCGCATACTCACCGCAGCCACCTTGGCCTTGACCGCCTCGGCCATCTCCAACGGCAGGGTGACGCTGAATTGTTGAGTAGTTCGCATGATGGGCTCCGACAGAACAAGATCAAATAGGATTCAATCCTACTGCGATCCGATTGCCCCCGCCAGCCCGGCTACCGGTTTGACTGTCCTCAATACCCGCGAAACAAAATAGTGGCGCTGCTTACCGCATGTCATACGCCGAGCCAGTGGTGCTGGCAATTGGCGTGGGATGCAGACTAATCAGCTGGAACCCGCATGGATACTGGTTTTTTGATGGCCTGCCCAGCAGGAATCGAACCTGCGACCCTCAGCTTAGAAGGCTGATGCTCTATCCAACTGAGCTATGGGCAGATATGTTCGCAACAAAGAATATGCTGCGGAAATGAAAAACGGGCTGTCTTTCGACAACCCGTTTTAAAAGTTCTTGGTCGGAGTACAAGGATTCGAACCTTGGACCCCCTGGTCCCAAACCAGGTGCGCTACCGGGCTGCGCCACACTCCGAAGACAGTATTCTAACGCTTGGCTCTCGCTACGTCAATGACAGGCCAAGGAATTATTACACTGCTGAAATTTTACGCAGCCAGCTGGGTTTCCACTTTGTCCGCAATGCGGCGCGCCATCGACTGCGCATCGCTGGCGTTACGAGCTTCGACCATCACGCGTATCAATGGTTCCGTGCCGGAGGCGCGGATCAGCACGCGGCCGCTGTCGCCCAGCTCGCGCTCGACCAGTTCCTTTTCCGCCACCATGGCCGCGTTCTTGGTCCAGTCAAACCCTGGCGAGACGCGCACGTTGACCAGCGTCTGCGGGAAGATCACCAGCTCGCCGGCGCACTGCTCCAGCGATTTGCCGGCGCGTTTCAACGCCGACAGCACTTGCAGTGCCGAGATGATGCCGTCGCCGGTGGTGTGCTTGTCCAGGCACAGCAGGTGGCCGGAGCCCTCGCCGCCCAGCAGCCAACCCTTGTCCTTCATCACTTCCAGCACGTAGCGGTCGCCGACCTTGGCGCGCGCGAAGCCGATGCCCTTCTCTTTCAGCGCCACTTCGACCGCCATATTGGTCATCAAGGTGCCGACCGCGCCGGCCACCGGGCCGGTCGCCAGGCGATCCATGACCATCAGGTACAGCAGCTCGTCGCCGTTGTACAGGCGGCCGTTGGCGTCGCACATGATCAGGCGGTCGGCGTCGCCGTCCAGCGCGATGCCGAGGTCGGCGCCGTGGGCGCGCACGGCGGCGGCCATGGCTTCCGGCGCGGTGGCGCCGTGCTCCAGGTTGATGTTGAAGCCGTCCGGCTTGTTGCCGATGGCGATCACCTCGGCGCCCAGCTCGTGGAACACATGCGGAGCGATGTTGTAGGCGGCGCCGTGGGCGCAATCGACCACCAGCTTCAGGCCGCGCAGGTCCAGCTCGTTCGGGAAGGTGCTCTTGCAGAATTCGATGTAGCGGCCGTGGGCGTCGTCCAGCCGCTTGGCGCGGCCCAGTTTTTCCGACGCCACGCACTCCATCGGCACGTCCAGCGCGGCTTCGATTTCCAGCTCGACCGAATCCGGCAGCTTGGTGCCCTGGTGGGAGAAGAATTTGATGCCGTTGTCCTGGAACGGGTTGTGCGAGGCCGAAATCACCACGCCGGCCGACAGGCGCAGCGCGCGCGTCAGGTAGGCGATGGCCGGGGTCGGCATCGGGCCGGCCAGCATGACGTCGACGCCGGCGGCCGAGAAACCCGCCTCCAGCGCCGCTTCCAGCATGTAGCCGGAAATGCGGGTGTCCTTGCCGATCAGGACGGTCGGACGCACCGAGCCGCTGCGGGTCTTGGCCAGCACCTTGCCGGCCGCATAGCCGAGACGCATGACGAAGTCCGGCGTAATCGGCGAAACGCCCACCAGGCCGCGGATGCCATCAGTTCCAAAATATTTACGTGACATTGTGTATTCTCTTTATCGTTGTAGGTTAGTTCCAGCCTGCCATACTTTTAGCGCATCCACCGTTTCCGCCACATCGTGCACGCGCACGATTAGCGCGCCCTGCGCCACCGCCGCCAACGCGCCGCCGACGCTGCCGGCCATGCGTTGCTCGACCGGCTTGCCGGTCACCGCGCCCACCATCGCTTTACGCGACAGGCCGGCCAGCAGCGGCACGCCCAGTTCGGCGATCAGCTGCCCGGTGGCTTTCAACAAGGCGTAATTATGCTCCACAGTCTTGCCAAATCCAAAACCTGGATCGATGCACAGTCGACGCGGATCAATGCCGGCGGCGGTCAGCGCTTCGACGCGCTCGCGCAGGAAGCCGGTGACTTCGGCCACCACGTCGCTGTAGCTGGGCGCCAGCTGCATGTGCTGGGGGTCGTTTTGCATGTGCATGATACACAAGCCGCAGTCGCTGTCGCGCACCGCTGCGATGGCGCCGGGCGCGCGGAAGCCGTTGATATCGTTGATCATGTCGACGCCGGCGATGATGGCTTCGCGCATCACCTCTGGCTTGTAGGTATCGACCGAGATCGCCGGCCCCAGGTCGCGCAGCGCGTACAGCACCGGCATCACGCGCTGCAGCTCATCGTCCAGCGGCAGCGGCGGCGCGCCGGGGCGGCTGGATTCGCCGCCGACGTCGATGATGTCGACGCCGTCCAGTATCATCTGCTCGGCATGGGAGATGGCGAATTCCAGCGACTGATGCCGGCCGCCGTCGGAAAACGAATCGGGGGTGACGTTGAGGATGCCCATCACGCGGGCGCGGACGCGGTCGCCCCGCCACAGATAGTTGAAACGGCCGAACTGTAATGTAGATCGCATGGTGAACCGGAAGAAAAATAAAAAAAAGGGCGAGGATCGCTCCCCACCCCTCTGTCTTGCTACCCAGCCAAGTATCAGGCTGGCGCGGTCACGCTGGGCGACACACCCGAGCCGCCGTCGCTAGGCGGATGCTTGCGGATGGTCACGCCGGCTTTCGGCGCGCGCGGCTCCAGGCCAGCCATGATGTCGTTGATCTGGTCGGCATCGATGGTTTCCCATTCCATCAGCGCCTTGGTCATCACTTCGACCTTGTCGCGATTCTCTTCCAGCAGCTTGCGCGCCAGCTTGTATTGCGTGTCGAGGATGCTGCGGATCTCGGCATCGACCATTTGCTGGGTCGCTTCGGATATCGTTTTCGATGCGCCGCCGAAGAAGCCGTCGTTCTGGCTGTCTTCGTAGACCATCACACCCATCGCGTCGGACATGCCGAAACGGGTCACCATCGAACGGGCCAGCTTGGTGGCGCGCGAGAAGTCGTTCGAGGCGCCGGTCGACATCTGGCCGACGAAGATCTCTTCGGCGATACGGCCGCCGAACAGGATGGAAATTTCTTCCAGCATCTTGTCCTTGTAGCCCGAAATATTATCGTGCTCAGGCAGCTGCCAGGTCAGGCCCAGGGCCCAGCCGCGCGGCATGATGGTCACTTTGTGGACCGGATCGGCCTTCGGCAGCAGCTTGGCGACCACGGCGTGGCCGGACTCGTGATACGCGGTGTTGCGACGCTCTTCCTCGCGGATGACCATCGACTTGCGCTCCGGGCCCATGAAGATCTTGTCTTTCGCATCTTCGAAGTCGATCATGTCGACCAGGCGCTTGCTGCGGCGCGCGGCGAACAGGGCCGCCTCGTTGACCAGGTTGGCCAGGTCGGCGCCCGAGAAGCCAGGCGTGCCGCGGGCCAGGATGTCGGCCTTGACGTCGGTGCCGATAGGCACTTTGCGCATGTGCACGTTCAGGATCTGTTCGCGGCCACGGATGTCCGGCAGGCCGACCGAGACTTGACGGTCGAAACGGCCCGGACGCAGCAGCGCCTTGTCCAGCACGTCGGCGCGGTTGGTGGCAGCGACCACGATCACGCCGGACGACGCTTCGAAGCCGTCCATTTCCACCAGCAGCTGGTTCAGCGTCTGTTCGCGTTCGTCGTTGCCGCCGCCCATGCCGGCGCCGCGATGGCGGCCGACCGCGTCGATCTCGTCGATGAAGATGATGCACGGCGAATGCTTCTTGGCGTTCTCGAACATGTCGCGCACCCGGGAGGCGCCCACGCCGACGAACATTTCAACGAAGTCCGAACCGGAGATCGAGAAGAACGGCACCTTGGCTTCGCCGGCGATGGCGCGCGCCAGCAGGGTTTTACCCGTGCCCGGCGGACCGACCATCAGCACGCCGCGTGGAATGCGGCCGCCCAGTTTCTGGAATTTGCTCGGGTCCTTGAGGAAGTCGACGATTTCGTTGACTTCTTCCTTCGCTTCGTCGCAACCGGCGACGTCGGCGAAGGTGACGGTGTTATTGGTTTCGTCCATCATGCGCGCCTTCGACTTGCCGAAGGAGAAAGCGCCGCCCTTGCCGCCGCCCTGCATCTGACGCATGAAGAAAATCCACACGCCGATCAGCAACAGCATCGGGAACCAGGAAACGAAGATTTGTTGCAGGAACGACTGTTCCTCAGGCGGACGCACGTCGAAGTGCACGCCGTTGTCGCGCAGGTCGCCGACCAGGCCGCGATCGAGGCCGGTGGCGGTGGCGCGCACCTTGGTGTCGTCGCTACGGGTGGCCGTGATGTTGACGCCTTCGATCACCACATCCTTGATACGCTTGGCCTTGACCTCATCCAGCAAATCGGAATAAGCGATGGGTTTGGCGCCAGCGGTCACGCCGTGGCTGTCAAACTGCTTGTACAGCATCAGCAGCAGCAGTACCACGACTACCCAGATGGCTGATTTGGAAAACATGTTATTCACGAAAACTCCTTGGATGCAGGGCGCATCTTTTAACCGATAGCTAGAAACCCGATTTTACTCGCAATAAGCAGGCGGTGCCAGAAGCCCGCCTGCGCGTGCGGCCAAAATTCCAGCCGTAAAACACATTATTTGACCAAAATACCAGTGCGATCAAGTCAAAACTGATCCTCACCGTGTCGATGTGCGGCCCAAGCGCGAAATATCAAGGGCGCTCGAGAGGGAAATCGTCAGTTTCCAGCGGTAGCGCCGAGCTCATGCCGTCGGTCGGGTTTTTCAAGCCGCGCCCCAGCAGGAAAATCTCGGACGACTTGTCGCGGCTGGCTTTCGGCTTTTTCTGCACCACGGTTTTGAATTCGCGGCGGAATTTGAGCACGATATCGTTAAAACCCATGTCTTTAAAACATTTCACCAGCAGCGAACCGCTCGGTTTTAAATGGGCCTGGGAGAATTCAATTGCCAAATCGATCAGATGCTCCATGCGCGCGGCGTCGGCCGAGGCAATACCGGACAGATTGGGCGCCATGTCCGACAACACCACATCGATTTTTTGACCTTTGACATGATCTTCCAATAATTGCAACACCTCGGGCTCGCGGAAATCGCCCTGGATGAAGTGGAAGTCGGCGATCGGCTCCATCGGCAGCAGATCGAGGCCGATCAGGGTGCCGTTGATGCCCCCGCCCTCCTTGCCGGACAGCTTGCGGCGCACGTATTGCCCCCAGCTGCCGGGAGTGCAGCCGAGGTCGACGATGACCTGGCCGGGCTTGATCAGGTTCTCGTCCTCATCGATCTCCTTGAGCTTGAAAGCGGCGCGGGCGCGGTAGCCCTCTTTTTGCGCTAATTTCACATAAGGGTCGTTAATGTGGTCGTGTAACCAGTTTTTGTTTAATTTCTTCTTCTTCATTCGCGTAGAATACTGCCTTTAAGGGAACCACTAAAAATATATTATGCAAAAACTTACACCTGTTGAGCGCAGCGCTCTGCGCGCCGAAGCGCATGGCCTCAAGCCTATCGTCATGATCGGCGAGGCAGGCCTGACAGCCAACGTCCTCAAGGAAATTGCGCTGGGTCTGGACTCCCACGGCCTGATCAAGGTCCGCGTGTTCGGCGACGACCGTGAAGCCCGCGCCGCCATGTACGACGCCATCTGCGAACAGCTCGACGCGTCGCCGGTACAACACATCGGCAAACTGCTGGTGCTGTACCGTCCGAAGATCGAAACGGAAAAAGCCCGTTCGACCTCCGGCAAGGGCCTGCGCGAAGTCACCATCGTCAAGCCTAGCCCAAGCGGCACCAAACGTCCGTCTGTGACCAAGGTACTGCTCAAGGGAAATGAACGCGTGACGCAAGGCGGCAATATCAAACGCGCCAAGCCACAGCAGAAGTCGACCAAGAAGAGCGCACTGGGCTCGAAATAAGCCTGATGCATCGTCCTTTCCCGCCTGGGAAAGGACGAAACTGTTATTACCGTATTGCTATTTAACCGTTACTGTTTCACCACCAGCCACGCGGCCAGCAAGCTCTGCACCAGGTAAATGCTGCTGGAAATGCCGTGCAACATGCCAAATTCATTCTTCGCGGCATCTTCCATCACCCCGCCCGGCCCCGCCGCGGCCCGCAATGCGGCCATCATCGGCTGCAGGCCGAAGTGCGACACCAGCGTGCACACCAGCATGGTGATGACGACCACCAGCAGCGTGCGGCGCGTCTTGGCGGCCGAGTTGGCGGCCGAACCGGCAAAGATGCCGCCGGTCTCCGCGCCCTTGCTAATCCACAGCAACGCCAGCATCACCAGCGCGCAGGCGATCGACAGCCAGGCCTCGTTCCTGAACAGGCTGGCGGCGATGGTGCCGGCCAGCACCCGGTCGCTCAGCGTGGCGAACAGCGTCGGCGCGGCCAGATAGCCGACTGCCCACAGACTGCCCGCCCACAGCGTCGCGACCAGCAAACGTGTACGCGCGAGCAGCATCAGATGTATCGCACTTCCAGGATTTCGTATTCGCGCGGGCCGGACGGCGCCTGCACTTCCACCACGTCGCCGGCCGACTTGCCGATCAGCGCGCGGGCGATCGGCGAGGTCACCGATACTTTGCTCAGCTTCAGGTCCGCTTCGTCCAGGCCGACGATCTGGTAGGTCACTTTCGCGCCCGAATCCAGGTCTTCCAGGTGCACGGTCGAGGCGAACACCACGCGGCCGTCCGCGTCCAGCGTGGTCGGATCGATGATCTGGGCCGCGCTCAGCTTACCTTCCAGTTCGGCGATGCGGCCTTCGACGAACGCCTGGCGCTCCTTGGCGGCATCGTACTCGGCGTTTTCCGACAGATCGCCGTGCGAACGCGCTTCAGCAATCGCGTCGATCACGATACGGCGTTCTTTGGTCTTCAACTGGTGCAACTCTTCTTTCAGGAGTTCTGCGCCGTACTTGGTAAGTGGAACTGAAGTCATGTTTATATTTACTCTGTTGTTACAATGGAAAACCACAGAGGCCACGCCAACCTGCAGCGCGAGCTCTGTGGTTAAAAGGTACTGTTTTCCGTCACCGAGGCGACGAAAGAACCTTAGTGTAAGGTTTTATGCAGCCCTTGTAAATCGTACACTTGCAACTCGTCCAAATGACGTATGCCTTCGACCGCCGCTTCCGCGCCGGCGATGGTGGTGTAGGTCGTCACGCGCGACGCCAGCGACGAGGTGCGGATCGCACGCGAGTCGGTGATGGCGCTGCGTTTCTCTTCCACCGTGTTGATCACCAGGACGATCTCGTGGTTCTTGATCATGTCGACCACGTGCGGACGGCCTTCGACCACCTTGTTCACCGGCGTGACCGGGATACCGGCCGCCGCGATGACGGCCGCGGTGCCCTTGGTCGCCACCAGCGTGAAGCCGATCTCCACCAGGTCGCGCGCCACTTTGACGGCGCGCGGCTTGTCCGACGATTTCACCGACAGGAACACCTTGCCCGACTTCGGCAGCTTGATGCCCGCGCCCAGCTGCGACTTGACGAAGGCTTCGCCGAAGGTCTTGCCGACGCCCATGACTTCACCGGTCGATTTCATCTCAGGTCCGAGAATGGTGTCGACGCCCGGGAATTTCACGAACGGGAACACGGCTTCCTTGACGCTGAAGTAAGGCGGCACGACTTCCTTGGTGATGCCCTGCTGCGCCAGGGTCTGGCCGACCATGCAGCGCGCGGCGATCTTCGCCAGTTGCAGGCCGGTGGCTTTCGACACGAACGGCACGGTGCGCGATGCGCGTGGGTTCACTTCCAGCACGTAGACCACGTCGCGCAATTCGCCGTCGCGTTCCTGCTTCTGGATCGCGAACTGCACGTTCATCAGGCCGACCACGTTCAGGCCCTTGGCCATCAGCGAGGTCTGGCGCTTCAGTTCATCGATGGTCTCTTGCGCCAGCGAGTAAGGCGGCAGCGAGCAGGCCGAATCGCCCGAGTGCACGCCGGCTTGCTCGATGTGCTCCATCACGCCGCCGATGAAGGTGGTTTCGCCGTCGGAGATGCAATCGACGTCGCACTCGATGGCGTCGTTCAGGAAGCGGTCCAGCAGCACCGGCGAATCGTGCGACACCTTGACCGCTTCGCGCATGTAGCGCTCCAGGTCGCGCTGCTCGTGGACGATCTCCATCGCGCGGCCGCCCAGCACGTAGGAAGGACGAACCACCAGCGGGTAGCCGATCTCCTGCGCCAGCGCCAGGGCGTCGGCTTCGGTGCGGGCGGTGCGGTTAGGCGGCTGGCGCAGGCCCAGCTTGTGCAGCAGCTGCTGGAAACGCTCGCGGTCTTCGGCGGCGTCGATCATGTCCGGCGAGGTGCCGACGATAGGCACGCCGTTCGCTTCCAGGTCCAGCGCCAGTTTCAACGGGGTCTGGCCGCCGTATTGGACGATCACGCCGACCGGTTTTTCCAGGTCGACGATTTCCAGCACGTCTTCCAGCGTCAGCGATTCGAAGTACAGGCGATCCGAGGTATCGTAGTCGGTCGACACGGTCTCCGGATTGCAGTTGACCATGATGGTCTCGTAGCCGTCTTCGCGCATCGCCAGCGCCGCGTGCACGCAGCAGTAATCGAATTCGATACCCTGGCCGATACGGTTGGGGCCACCGCCCAGCACCATGATCTTTTTCTTGTCGGTCGGGTTGGACTCGCACTCTTCATCGTAGGTCGAGTACATATAGGCGGTGTTGGTCGAGAACTCCGCCGCGCAGGTGTCGACGCGCTTGTACACCGGACGGATGTTCAGTTCGTGGCGCTTGGCGCGCACGGTCTTGGCATCGGTCTGCAGCAGGAAGGCCAGGCGGCGATCCGAGAAGCCTTTTTGCTTCAGCTTGTACAGCGTAGGCTTGTCGATCTGTTCCAGCTTCTGCGTGTCCATCCACAGTTCCAGGTCCACGATCTCCTTAATCTGGATCAGGAACCACGGATCGATCTTGGTCAGGTTGTGCACTTCTTCCAAGGTAAAGCCCTGGGCGAAGGCGTCGCCCACGTACCAGATACGCTCGGGACCTGGCTCGCCCAGTTCCTCTTCGATCTTCTCGCGGTCCTTGGTTTTTTCGTTCAGGCCGTCGACGCCGACTTCCAGGCCGCGCAGCGCTTTCTGGAACGATTCCTGGAAGGTGCGGCCGATCGCCATCACTTCGCCGACCGATTTCATTTGCGTGGTCAGGTGGTGGTCGGCGGTCGGGAATTTCTCGAACGTGAAGCGCGGGATCTTGGTCACCACGTAGTCGATCGACGGTTCGAACGAGGCCGGGGTCGCGCCGCCGGTGATCTCGTTGCGCAGCTCGTCGAGCGTGAAGCCCACGGCCAGCTTGGCCGCCACTTTGGCGATCGGGAAGCCGGTGGCTTTCGACGCCAGCGCCGACGAACGCGACACGCGCGGATTCATCTCGATGACGATCATGCGGCCATCTTCCGGGTTGATCGAGAACTGCACGTTGGAGCCGCCGGTATCGACGCCGATTTCACGCAGCACCGCCAGCGAGGCGTTGCGCATGATCTGGTATTCCTTGTCGGTCAGCGTCTGCGCCGGCGCCACGGTGATCGAGTCGCCGGTGTGCACGCCCATCGGATCCAGGTTTTCGATCGAGCAGATGATGATGCAGTTGTCCGCCTTGTCGCGCACCACTTCCATCTCGTACTCTTTCCAGCCGATCAGCGATTCTTCGATCAGCAGTTCGGAGGTCGGCGAAGCTTCCAGGCCGCGTTTGCAGATGGTCTCGAATTCTTCTTCGTTGTAGGCGATGCCGCCGCCGGTGCCGCCCATCGTGAACGATGGACGGATGATGACCGGGAAGCCCAGCGTGCGCTGCACGCCCCACGATTCTTCCATGGTGTGGGCCACGCCCGACTTGGCCGAACCGAGGCCGATCTTGGTCATCGCGTCCTTGAACTTGGAGCGGTCCTCGGCCTTGTCGATGGCTTCCGGGGTGGCGCCGATCAGTTCAACCTTGTACTTGTCCAGGATGCCGTGGCGATGCAGGTCGAGCGCGCAGTTCAGCGCGGTCTGGCCGCCCATGGTCGGCAGGATCGCGTCCGGCTTTTCCTTGGCGATGATGCGTTCCACCACCTGCCAGGTGATCGGCTCGATGTAGGTGACATCGGCCATTTCCGGGTCGGTCATGATGGTCGCAGGGTTGCTGTTGACCAGGATGACTTTGTAGCCCTCTTCGCGCAGGGCCTTGCAGGCCTGTGCGCCGGAATAATCGAACTCGCAAGCCTGGCCGATGATGATAGGGCCAGCGCCAATAATCAGAATACTTTTAATGTCTGTACGTTTAGGCATCTTATTTTTTCTCCGTAGCTTCCATCATGCCGATGAAGCGGTCAAACAGGTAAGCGACGTCAGTCGGGCCGGGCGATGCTTCAGGGTGGCCCTGGAAGCAGAAGGCCGGCGTGTCGGTGCGGGCGAAGCCTTGCAGCGAACCGTCGAACAGCGATTTGTGGGTGACGCGGCAGTTGGCCGGCAAGCTGTCCGGGTCGACCGCGAAGCCGTGGTTCTGGGACGTGATCAGCACTTGTTTGCTGTCCAGGTCCTGCACCGGGTGGTTGGCGCCGTGGTGGCCGAACTTCATCTTCAGGGTTTTCGCGCCCGAGGCCAGGCCCATGATCTGGTGGCCGAGGCAGATGCCGAACAGCGGCAGCTTCTTGGCCATGAAGACCTTGGCGGCGGCGATCGCGTAGTCGCACGGCTCAGGGTCGCCTGGGCCGTTCGACAGGAACACGCCGTCCGGGTTCAGCGCCAGCACGTCGGCGGCGGAAGTTTGCGCCGGCACCACGGTGACTTTGCAGCCGCGCGCGGTCAGCATGCGCAGGATGTTGCGCTTGACGCCGAAGTCGTAGGCGACCACGTGGAACTTGGCATCCGACAGTTTGCCGTAGCCTTCGCCCAGCGTCCATTCGGTTTCGGTAAAGTCGTAGGCCGCCTTGACGGTGACGACCTTGGCCAGGTCCATGCCGGCGATGCCGGGGAAGGAGCGGGCCAGGTCCAGCGCTTGCGCGGCGGACGGCTCGTTGCCTTGGGTGCCGACCAGAATGGCGCCGGACTGGGCGCCCTTCTCGCGCAGGATGCGGGTCAGCTTGCGGGTGTCGATACCGGCGATGCCGACGATGTTCTCGGCCTTCAGGTAATCGGACAGCGACTGGGTGGAGCGGAAATTCGACGCCATCAGCGGCAGATCACGAATGATCAGACCGGCGGTGTGGACTTTGGAGGATTCGACGTCTTCCGGATTGACGCCGGTATTGCCGATGTGCGGATACGTCAGCGTGACGATCTGGCGGCTGTAGGAAGGATCGGTCAGGATTTCCTGATAGCCGGTCATGGACGTATTGAAGACCACTTCGCCGGTTGTATGACCGGCGGCGCCGATCGAAAAACCTTTGAAAATGGTACCGTCAGCGAGGGCCAGTATGGCTGGAACGGCAGGGCCAGAAAAAAATGGCGGCAAGGGCAACTCCTGATAAAGTTACCGTAGCTGCGCCACGTCAGACGACCGTCGTGTGTCCCCCGCCGTCGCAGGCCAGGGTAGAAGGTCAATTGATGATGGAGTGAGTGGTAGTCGCTACGGTAGAGGTGAGATTGGCTAAACCTTTGAATTATAACCAAATCTGCCCTGCTTGGCAATGGACCGTCGGCGAAATACCTGCAAAAATGCAGCCCAATTTCATTTGGTTGCAACATCAATATCCGCGCGCGACCTGGCGTTTGATTCCTTTTTCTTTGGTGATGGAGCTAGGGGTGCTCCATGCCTGCGCCCGACGTATTCCGAGATCGCCACGCTAAGAAGTTGATTGATACTACATTCATCGAGTTGCGCCAGATGCGCAATATCCTGATGCAGCCCGCCCGGAATACGCAACGCTATCCGGCCATTATAGGAAGGGGGCTCGATCGGTTCGATGATCGGGTAGCCGGTTTCATCGGCTGCGGCGATCCATGATGCGGCAACGGAGTCAAAATTGCACAGCGCCTCTTCCGCCGTATCCCCTTCTGCAACACAGCCAGGAAATTCGTGTACCGTAACCGTATAACCACCGTCTGGATCAGGAAGCAAACAGCGAACGTAAGGCCGAGCCAGAATTGCCAGAATCTCCTCATCACTAATTTCCATCATCCCCTCCTTGCAAGTAAGCCTCCCACACCTCAACGTCTCTCAACAACGACTTAATGACATTTTTAGCAGTCCCCACCCGCAAATCCTTGGCATGCCCCGGAATACTGAGCGGCACCGGTAGTCGTGGGGGTGCCTCGCGTATATAAGTCGGCTCCTTTCCGCGCTTGATAGCCTGCCGCCCCAACTCATGGGCCAGCCCCCTCAACTGAGCAGGAGAAATCCCGCTCGGCGAGCGCTCCATGTCCAACAAGGTTCGCTTGATTTTAGCCAGATGGTTTGGAGTCATGGCATCGCAGCGATATCGCTGGCGATATCACATTATAGACATGCCGTTTGCATGCTGCGACGATTCTCCAATAGAAAATGCCGCCTGGTGTTGAGCCAGGCGGCATTCTTGTGCGACGGTTGTTTCTTAATTCAGCGCGGCGATACCGGCCTTGGCAACCTGCACATCTTCGGCCGACTTGACGCCCGAGACGCCGACGGCGCCAACGACGTGGCCGTCAACGATGATGGGTACGCCGCCTTCCAGCAGGCCGTCCGCCATCGGCGCCGGGGCGCTCAGGAAGGCGGTGCGGCCGTTGTTGATCATGTCTTCGTAGATCTTCGATTCGCGGCGGCCCAGCGCCGATACGCGCGCCTTGGCGGGGGCGATGTGCGACGACAGCGGCGCGGCGCCGTCCTGACGTTGCAGCCACAGCAGGTGGCCGCCGTCGTCGACGATGGCGATCACCACTGGCCAGTTGTGGGCGGTCGCCTCGGCTTCGGCGCCGGCAGCGATCTTCTTGATGTCGGCAAGCGACAGGTATGGTTTGGTTTGCATGTGCTCTTCCTTATTCTTGGACCGGATATTGTACTGCTATGGTCTGCGCTTGGCTTCCAGTTTCTGCTTGATCTGCGCCATCACCTGCGCGGCGGCCTGCTCGCCGGCCAGGATCGCCTGGTTGCGGCCGGCGAAATCGTTGCCCGCCATTTTGCCCAGGCTAGGCGCGATAACCACGTCGGCGTCCTTCAATTCGTACTGGTTGATGCGCTGGCCCATGATGCTGAAGGTCTGCATGATCACGTCCAGCGAGCTGACGGTGGCCTGCACATCGGCCTGGGTCGAGATGTTGACAGCGATGACGAAGTCCGCGCCCATGTCGCGCGCAAAGCGCACCGGCACCGGCGCCACCAGGCCGCCGTCCACATACGAGCGGCCGTTGATCACCACCGGCTGGAACACGCCCGGCACCGACGACGACGCCCGCACCGCCATGCCGGTATTCCCGCGCTGGAACAGGATCGGCTGGCCGGTCTTCAGGTCCGACGCCACGGCGCCGAACGGAATCTTCAACTTCTCGATAGGCTGGCTGTTGACCGCCTTGTTGACGTAGGTTTGCAGCGCCTCGCCTTTCAGCACGCCGGAGCTCTTGCCGAACAGCGGCACCGCCCAGTCGGAGATCGCCGCTTCGTCCATGTCCATCGCCACCTTCTGCAACTGGAAACCGGTATTGCCGGCGGCGTAAAGCGCGCCGACCACCGAGCCGGCGCTGGTGCCGACCACGATGTCCGCGTAAATGCCCTGCGCCTCCAGCGCCTTGATCACGCCGATGTGCGCGAAGCCACGCGCCGCGCCGCCGCCCAGCGCCAGGCCGATCTTGATCTTCTTCGGAGGCAGAGGCTCCGGCACCGCCAGCGGCGGTGCCGACCGCGTTTCTATCACCGGATTGGTTTTGCAGCCGACGACGGCGGCTGCGGCGAAGATGGTTAAAGCGACAAGGGAAAGACGGCGTGATGGCATGTAGGGGTTCAATCTGCTGGGGTTTAGGCGCAGCAGATTGTAACCCACGATGCTTATCCGCCTCAGAGCGCGAAGATCGGCTTGCGCGTCTTCCATGCCCCGGCCGTGAAGTCCGGGAAATCGAGCGTCTGGAAGTTCTGCGCGATCGACTGCTCCGACAGCGGCGTGATGGCGCTCCACGTCACCGCGTCGTAGATATCGATCGGCATCGGCGCCCTCGCCTTCAGCGCTTCGATGAAGGACTGGATCACGAAGAAGTCCATGCCGCCATGGCCGGCGCCCTCCGCGTCCTTGGCGTGCTTGCGCCACAGCGGATGGTCGTACTTGTCCTGGTAAGCCTGGAAGTCCTCCCACTGGTGCGGCTTGCTCTTGCCTTCGATGTGGATGGAATGGTTCACGTCCATCCACAGGCCGTCGGTGCCCTGCACGCGGAAGCCCAGTGAATAAGGGCGCGGCAGCGAGGTATCGTGCTGCAGCAGGATGGTCTCGCCGTTCTCGCACGACAGCGTGGTGGTGACCACGTCGCCCAGCTTGAACTGCGTCTTCGCGCTCGGGCTGTTGGCGCCGCCCGGCTGCTTGACGATGTAGTCGTGCAGGCCGCGCGCCTTGGTGGCGAAGCTGTTGATGCGCGTGAAGCGGTTGCCGCGGTTGATGTTGGTGTACATCGCGCACGGGCCGATGCCGTGGCTGGGATACAGCTCGCCGTCGCGCTGCACCGAGTGCTCGGTGCGCCATTTGGCCTCCGACCAGCCCTTGGCGCCGAACTCCACGCCGCTGCCATACGGCTTGGCCGGATCGCCGCTGTTGAACTTCACCGCGCGCAGGTCGTGCTGGTAACCGCCCTGCAGGTGTATCAGCTCGCCAAACAATCCGGAACGCACCATCTGCAGCACCGCCATCACATCGCGGCGGAAGCAGACATTCTCCAGCAGCATATACGGCGTGTTGGTCTTGAGCTGGGTGCTCAGCACATCCCAGTGGTCTTGCAGCGTGATGCCGGCGACCACCTCGCAACCCACGGGTACCTTGGCCTGCATGGCGGCGATGGCCATGGGCGCGTGCCACTCCCACGGCGTGGCGATGATCACGCCATCCAGCATGCCGGCGTCCAGCATGCGCTTGTAGCCTTGCGGATCGCGGTCCTCGCCGAAGGTCTTGGGTTTGGCCTTGCCGGATTTTTCCACCTGCTTGAGCGCGCGGCCCAGCATGATCGGCTCGATGTCGCACAGCGCGACGACCTCCACGTCGTCGCGGCGCAGCAGTTCCTGCAACAGCACCTGGCCGCGCATGCCGGTGCCTATCATGCCGATGCGCACCCGCTCGCGGGTGGCGCCAAAGGCGGTCGGCAGCATCAGGCTGCCGGCCAAGGCTGCGCCGGCGCTCAGGAAGTCGCGTCGATTAAAAACTGATTTCATGGTGCTCCTTTTAAAATTCTTCTTATTGCTGCGGCAGCGTGGTCACATCCACGGCCGGTTGCTGGCCGTTGGCGGCACGGATGAAGTTCTGGTTCACCGGCACATAGCCGGCGAAGAAGCCGCCGTTACGCAGGTAGAACTGGCCGTTATCCAGGCCGCCGGCGTAGTCCATGCGCTGGACGTTGGTCACGGTGGCGTCGCCGGTGAAGCGCGCCTTGGTCACCTCGGACCACGCGCCCGACACGTTGCGCGCCCACTGGTTGCCGAACGATACACGCCGGCCAGTATAGCCCTTGGTATCGATGAAGTTCTCCAGGAAGGAGTAGGCTCCGGTCAGATACGTAGTGGTGGCGGGACGCTTCCAGGTGGCGATAAAGCGCCACACGCCCAGCTCCGGCGCGTAGAACCACGCCGAGTAGTCGGTGGCGCCGGCGCCGTCCGGCCGCGCGCGGGTGATGAAGCGATAGGTGTTCCCGCTGATCCAGTTGTAGCTCAGGTAGGACTGGCCGCCCGTGCCTTCGCCGCCGAAGCCGTTGTCCACCACGCCCGCGCCCTTTTTCACCAGCGTGGTCTTGCCGCCGCCGTCCGGATCCCACACCGAGAACAGCACCCAGCGCTCGCTGGGCGACTTGACCTGGATGCCGAAGTAGCCCTGGCCGAAGCCGTTGGCCATGTAGTAGGAGCCTTCCGGGTCCTGCCCCACCGGCACCGTCATCTCGTTGTAGAAATACTCGGTGTTGGCCGGCGTGGTGTAGCCCATGTGGACCGATGGTCCGCGCCGCGACCAATAGTAGTTGGCCGCGTCGTCGGCGTAGTTGATGGCGGCGCTGGTGGTCACCCGCAGCGCCGAGACGTCGCCGAAGTAGCCGCCGTCCTTGCTGACGCCCTGCAGGTCAACCTTCACATAGCCCGGCGCCGCAATGTTGACGGTGCCGACCTTGTAGGTCCTGCTGCCGTTGACCGACAGCTTGACCAGGAACGGCGTGCCGTTGACGGTGACGCGGATGGTGCTGTTGTTGCTGCCGGCCAGCTGGGCGTCCAGCCCCAGCGTGACCGACCCGGCGGACGCCATGCGGAAGTAGGCGCTGGTGACCGTGTCAGGGTTGCTCCAGTTGGCCAGTCCGTTGCCGTTGATCTCCTCCTCCGCGCCGGCCGGCGCGCTGGTGATGAAGGCGTTGCCGGCCAGCGCCACCGTCTTCGAGCTGGCGGCCACGATGCCGGCCTGCGGCCCGCCCATGACCACCTGCGCGGCCGTTTTATCCGTCTGGCCGCCGGTGCTGACGCCGCCGCAGGCGCTCAACATCAACGCCGCGGAATACAGGAACAGCCGTCTTGACTTCAAAGGTCGTAGCTTCATTATGCTCTCCTCAGGTCGGGTCAGAAGAACTTGTAGTTGGCCGAGAACGAATACATGCGGCCGAACAGGTTCTGGCTATGGTTGTAACCTTCCCAGCCGTTCGGATCGTAGCTAGGTTGCTTGTTCAGCAGGTTTTTGATGTTCATGCCCAGCTCCAGGTTCTTCATCGGCTTCCAGTTCAGGGCCAGGTTGACCGTGTAGAACGACGGCGCGCCGCCGCACAGGTTCTGCGGCAAGGCGACCGAAGCGGCCGTGCAGCTCTCCGGCGTGTTGTCCTTGTCCCATGGACCGTAGGCCCACTTGGTCTTGCCGGTGTAGTTGACGAACAGGCTGGTGACGAACTTCTGATAGGCCCAGTCGGCGTTGAAGGTGGCGCGCACGCGCGGCGAATCGTAGAAGCCGACATAGTTGCCCGTGAAGCCGGTGCCGTCTTCCGAGTTATAGAGCTCGCGGCGGCGGATGGTGGCCGATACGCCGGTGTTCAACTTGCCGTACTCGCCCAGCGAGAAGCGGGTGCGCGCATCGATGTCGACGCCGTCGACCAGCGTGCGGCCACGGTTCGAATACGAGTTGATCAAGCCACCCAGGTTACCCACCGAGTACTTCGGCGCGCCGCCGGAGCAAGCCGCCGCGTTGGCCGGGTTGTTGCACATGGCGGCGACGGCCGCCATGTTGCCACGGTCCGCATCGGTGATCGGATTGCGGATGGCGGCAGTGGTGCCGGCCAGGTTCGGACCGTATTTTTCCACCAGCTGCGTGAACAGCTCATTGAAGTCCTGGCGCACGATCTCGTTGCGGCGGTAGACGAACCAGTAGTCCACCGAAATGCTGACATCCTTGACCGGTTGCAGCACCAGGCCGGCGGTCGAGATCTTGGCCTTTTCCGGACGCAGCGACGGGTTGGGCGGCGTCAGGCCGCCGACCGTGGTCGAGCAGTTCGAATTGAGCATGTTCTTGCCCAGCTCCGCTTCGGCCGGCGAGACGGACTTCATCAGCACCTTGGCCATCGCATTGGTTTCGTCGCAGCGCACGGTGTCGCGGATGCCGCCCACCTGCGCGAACACGCCGCCGCTGCCCGATTCGGCCAGGTTGGGCGCGCGGAAGCCTTCGGAGTAGGTGCCGCGCACCATCACCTCGGGACGCGCGCGCCACAGCACACCGATCTTCGGCGCCAGGTTGGCCGGGAAGTTCGGATACTTGTCCAGGCGCGCGGCGGCGTTCACTTCCAGCTTGTCGGTCACGGGTATCACCACTTCGCCGAACAGCGCCGCGATATTGCGCTGGCCGTCGAACCAGGAGCCGCCCTGCTGCGTGATGTGGCCGTTGGCAGCCTCCTGGTTGCCCGGCGTGTAGAAGCTCTCGCGCATCAGGCTCGCGCCGACAGCCGCGCGCACTTCGCGTTCGCCCAGCTTGGCGATGGTGCCTTCGACCTTGCCGTCCCAGGTAATCAGCTTGGTCCAGGACTGGATGTCGAAAGTTGGATAAGCGGCGCGCAGCAGTGCGGCGTTGGCGTCGCTGATCTCGCCGAACTTGTAGGCCGGATTGTCGGCGATATAGGTGCGGCCGGTCGCGGCGTCGGTGGTGAACGGACCGAAGGCCTTGGTGAAGCCCTGGGTGTTGATGTTAATCGTCTGGAACAGCGTCGAATGGCTGCCCGCGACGCTGAGCGCCGTCTCGAAATCCCAGCCGCCGCCGATGCTGCCGCGCAGGCCAGCCACCGCGCGATAGTTGTTGTCCTCATTGGTCTGGCCGAAGTGGCCGGGGGCGTCGAGCATGAGGTAGTTCAGCCCCGCCGCGCCGCCCATCTTGGCCGCCATGTCGGCATCCAGCTTGCCTTTCAGGTAGGCGTTGTTGGGGCCCAGGTAGGGCGTGACGAAGGTGTTGAGCGTGTTGCCGGTATTGCGCGCGAACCAGTTGCTGGTGCTGCCGCTGTTGAAGCTGCGCGGACCGTTCTCGCCGCGCAGCTTGATGTGGGTGTAGGTCGCTTCGGCGAAGCCCTCCAGGTTCTCGCTGATCTTCAGGCGGCCGCTGAGGAAGCCGGTGGCGCGGTCGGAGGTGGGGCCGGTGTCCAGCTGGTAGGGCAGCGTATTCCACACGCAGCGGCTGCCGGAGGCCTCGGTGATGGACGTGGTGCAGCCATTGACCGCGCGCTGGGTGCGGGCATTGTTCTTGGACTTGTCGAAGACGAAGAAGGTGCCGGGATTGACCACGCCAGGTTCGCTGCCGACGCCGACGCGCATGCCCGAGACAAAGGTCGGGTTGTTGACGTAGAAGTAGTCGGGTCGTTTCAGATAGGTGTCCGCCGACGAAATGCGGTCGCGCTGGTAGACGTTGATGGCGCCATAGACGTTGTAGCCGTCGGTGTTCAGGTCGCCCAGGCCGTACAGCACATTGGCCTGGCGTTCGCCGTAGGATTTGACGCTCGGCGTGGTGTCCATGCTGGCGCGGGCCTCCAAGCCCTTGTAGTTCTTCTTGGTGATGACGTTGATCACGCCGGCCACCGCGTCGGAGCCATAGACGGCCGAGGCGCCGTCGGTCAGCACTTCCATGCGCTCGATGGCGGCGGCGGGAATCGCGTCGATGTTGACGAACATGGTCTGGAAGCCGGCCGGCGCGCCATAGAACGACAGGCGGCGGCCGTTCAGCAGCACCAGCGTGCCCTGCGCGCCCAGGCCGCGCAGATTGGCCTGCGAGGCGCCGTCGGAACCGGTGAACATCGAGCGGAAGTCCTGCTGCGCCGGGCGGGCGGCCGGCAGGTTGTCCAGCACTTGCAGCAGCGTGCGGGCGCCCATGTTTTCGATCTGCTTGGCGTCGATCACCTGCACCGGCGACGCGGTTTCGGCGTTGATGCGCTTCAGGCTGGAGCCGGTGATTTCGACCCGCGCGAGCTTCTGCTCATTCGCGCTCTTTTGTGCTTGCTCATCCAGCTCGTCGGCGGCCAGCGCCGTGGATGCCAGACCCACCGCTACCATCGCGGCCACCAGTTTTTTCATATGCATCTTCGTCTCCCTGTTATCAGTGGTTTGTTAGTGGTTTGATTTATTTGAGGCTGCAACGGCCCCTCCCCGGTCCGTGGAGGGGCTCTTTCTTGTGAAACCAGGGCTTGGGTCAGCGCGGCCGGACGGTGCTGCCCTCGGTTCCTATCAGGACCGCGTTGGCCCAGTTGCCGCAGACCTGGGCCGGCTTGCTGCCGCGCGCGCCCAGGGTGCGCAGGCTGAGTTGACTCAGTCCGCGCACATCGATTTCCGGCTTGACCACGGCGGGCGCCATGATCAGGCCACTGTCGTACAACATCCGTTCGCCGCTCCAGACCTGGAACTGCATGCCGCCCGCGCTGCGGCAGCTGTCGTCCACGCCCAGGTCGGCGCGCAGCAGGTTCCAGTTGCCGGCCAGTTGCAGGTCGACCCGGCTGGCGGCGCCCACGCCCAGGCCCTTGCGGAACCACAGGCCGTTCATGCGCATCTCGCTGCCATGCACAGGCTTGTCGCGGCTGACGTTCTTCGGCAAGACCAGGTCGGACAGGAACTGCTGCACTTCCGGGCCTTCCTTCGGCTGGTAGGCCATCACATGGAAGCTGGACAGCGTGATCGGCTGCACCTCGCTCGGCACGGCGGCGTTGTAGGCGCGCGCGACCGGTGTGGCGACGGCGGTCACCATCGGATCGGTGGCGGCGGCGCCATCGCCCTCGGGGTTCTGCGTGCTCATGACGCGGAAGCGCAGCAGGCGGCCGGCGGCCGGCGGGAAGCTGATCGTCTGCAGGCCCTGCTCCAGCTTCAACTGGCCGCGCTTGACCGGCTGCCCCCAGTCGCCGTTGTTGTCGCCCATGTAGATCTCGTAGTCGCGGATCTGGCCGTGCTGCCAGTGCTGGTCGGTGCGCGGCGCCAGTTCGATGCCGTCGATCAGGCGGCGTTCGGTGAAGCCGATCACCCATTCGTGCGGTCCGCCCTGCACCGCCGGGCTGCGCGTGGTGCGGAACCAGGTGGCCGGGTTGTTGTCGAAGGCGTTTTCCAGCGGGTGGCCGGTTTCTTCGGCCGGACGGTTCATCACCATCATGGCGTCGGCCGGAATGGCGCGGCCCAGCACCGGTGCGGATGGGAAGGCGTCGTCGGCCACCATGGCCGTGGCGCCGGTTTGCACGGTGAAGCGCAGCGGCTGGCGGATGTCCTGGCTGGCGGCCTTGACGTGCAGCGTGCCCAATCGGTCGGCGGCGTCGAAGTACCAGCCGGCGGCGGCGGCATCGAAGGCGGCGCGGTCGGCCAGCGGCGGCAGCACGGCGCTGCCGGTGCTGACGGCGGCCGGACGCTGGCGGGTCAGCAGGCGCAATGCATAGGCGCGGCGATCAGGCTGGCCGGCATAGCTGCCCACCACCGGCTCGACATCGACCTTGACGCCATCGGCGCCGGCGTTCATGCGGACCAGCTGCTGGCTGAAGGCGCCGTCCTGGTACTTGCGGGTATTGCCGTCATCCTCGTACAACGTGAACTCGGAAACGCCGTGCGGATACAGGTCCAGCGTCAGCACGTCCTTCGGTTTCTCGCCGTCGTACAGCATCTCCGGGTACATCGGCAGGATGGCGCCGGCGCGGACGAACACCGGCAGCTTGTCCAGCGTGACGGCCAGGTCGATATCGCGCCCGCCCTTGCCGGCCGTGGCCTGGCGGCCGTCCCAGTAATCGAACCACTGGCCCTGCGGCAGGTGGATGCCGCGGCGCCAGCCCTGGCTGACCGCCTGGCTGCGGTACACCGGCGCCACCAGCAGGTCGCGGCCCAGCAGGTACTGGTATTTGTAGGCTTCGGTGTAGGCCGCCGGATCTTCCGGGTTATCCCACATCAGGCCGCGCACCAGCGGCGCGCCGCTCTGCTCCGCCTCGCGCATCAGCGTGTACATATACGGCGTCAGGCGCATCTTCAGCTTCAGGTAGCGGCGGTTGATGCTGACGTAGGGCTCGGCGAACCACCACGGATGCTTGCGCTCCGCCGCCGCCCAGCCGGACATGCCCATCAGCACCGGGGTAAAACTCTTCCACTGCAAATCGCGGGTGTAGGTCTCCGGGCTGCCGCCGAAGATCGCGTCGACGTCGCCGGTGGCGTAGGCCTGGCCGGACAGGCCGGAGCCGATCAAGGTCGGCACATGCCAGCGGATGTAGTCCCAGCTGGCGCTCTGGTCGCCGGTCCAGGTGACGGCGTAGCGCTGGGTGCCGGCCCAGCCCATCACGGTCCAGATGAATGGACGGCCGTCGGAGTTGTTCAGGATGCCGTCGTAGGCCGACTTGTTGGCGTCCAGCGAAAATTGATAGCCCTTGCCGGTCCACGCCACGTCCAGCTTCTGCACGCGGCTGCCGGCGGTGCCGACTTCCCACGCCATTTTCTCGACGCCGTTCTCGGTCCACAGGCCGGTGCGGAAGCCATACTTGGCCAGGCCCTGCACCGTCTCCGGCAGCGCCGAATAGCCGCAGCCGTAGCCGTCGTTCGGCAGGATCCAGCCGCCCGGCATGTCGTGCTCGCGGTACTTGCGCGCCACGCTTTCGACCACGTCCGGCGTCTTGCCGGTCGGGCCGTCGGTCCAGCCTTTGGGCACGGTGCCCGGCTTCTTGACGTTGTCGCCGTCGTTGTAGCAATCGGCGTCGCCGTATTCCAGCGCCCAGCGCGGCAGCATGCGCGCGCGGCCGGTCCATTCGGTGTAGCGGGCCAGCACGTCGCGCAGGTCCTTGCCGACGAAGTAGTAGGCGTCGAAGCGCGCTTCGTTGTGCTCCAGCGAGATCTGGTCGTTCTGGCGCAGATCGTAGCTGCCGTCGGACCAGGTGTTGCGCAGCATGCCCCAGCCGCGTGAGCTCATCAAAAACGGCGCGGGACTCGGGCGGTCGCCCTCTTCCCAGCCGCCGGAGTACGACACCTGCAACTGCTTGCCCTTGAATTCATAGCGGCCGTTCTGCTGGCCGCCGCCGAAGAAGCGTTCGGTCTTGTCGCTCGACAGCGTCTGCACGCTTTGCTTGTCGCCCAGTTCCAGCGGCTGGATCTCGCGCCACAGCGGCTGCGCGTCGCCGGCGCGGAACAGGCTGAAACGCAGCGGCTTGCGGTCGATGCGCAGGCTCAGGGCGGCCGTGCGTATCAGGATATGGTCGGCCTGCTCGCTGACGCTGTGCTCCACCGTGGCGGCCGGCGTGGCGACGACGATGGGCGCGGCCTTGTCGCCGGCGCCGGTCAGGCCGGATTTGGGACCGGCCCAAATATGCAGCACATCGGCGCGCGGAAGACTAAGCTGTATGTGGGCGCCGGTGTCGGTGACCAGATCCCACTGCTGGCCGGCGCCCGTGGTGACGGTGCGTAAATTGCCGATCGGCGCGGCCAGCAAGGGGGCGCTGGCGAGCAAGGCGGCAATGGCTGAAATCTGTTTCATGGTCTGCTTCTCGAAAGAAAATGCGTTGCGATGCAATTACTCTAGGAATAAAAATAAGTCCGGTCAACAAAAAGAAAGAAAATATTTGAAAAGAGCAGGTCAAATCTTTCGTATTGATAGTCGATCGAATAACTCACTTTCGTTTCCGTGGCAAAAGTGGTACAGCCCTGCCCAACGTCATTGCGAACCAACTTTCTTTTTGCTTTCGAATTTGACATTCCGAAAATAAAACCTTATTCTTTCCCTGACTTAACCAGACTAATTCTTTCGATGACCAACTTACTCCAACGTGCCCCCCAAGCCTGGCGCGATATCGGCGGCCTCGATACCGCCGAAGAAATCGTCCATCAGCCAGCCCTCTGGCGCGAACTGGCGACGCATCTCGCCACGGAAAAAAGCCGCATCGCCGCCTTCCTGGGCGACACCCTGAGCAATCCGCAGCAGCGCGTGATCCTGACCGGCGCCGGCAGCTCGGCCTATGTGGGCGAGATCATCGCCGACGAAATCAACGCCGCCTGGCCGTGCCAGGTGCGCGCGCTGTCGACCACCAGCCTGCTGACCCACCCGGCGCTGTACCTGGAACGCACGGCGCCGACCTTGGTGGTGTCCTTCGCCCGCAGCGGCAACAGCCCGGAAAGCACGGCGGCGGTGCAGCTGGTGCGCGACATGGTGCCGACCGCCCGCTTCCTCAACATCACCTGCAACGCCGACGGCGCGCTGGCCCTGCAAGGCGCCGGCGACGACCAGACCCTGAACCTGATGATGCCGGCCGCCAGCTGCGACCGCGGCTTCGCCATGACCAGCAGCTTCACCTGCATGCTGCTGGCGGCGTTGTGCGTGCTCGATCCCGACTTCCAGCCGGAGCGCCTGGACACGCTGGCGCAACTGGGCGAGCAGGCGCTGGCCGCGTGGTCGGCGCCGGTGGCGGAACTGGCCGCGCAGCGCGTCTCGCGCGTGGTCTACCTGGGCAGCGGTCCGCTGGAGGCGCTGGCCAAGGAAGCGGCGTTGAAGATCCTCGAACTGACCGCCGGCAGCGTGCTGGCGATGGCCAACAGCGCGCTCGGTTTCCGCCACGGCCCCAAGGCCGCGTTGAACCAGGAGACGCTGGTGGTGCTGTTCCGCAGCTCCGATCCGCTGTCGCGCCGCTATGAGCACGACCTGCTGCTGGAGCTCCAGCGCGACCAGGTGGCGGGCCGCTGCCTGACCGTGGGCGCCGGCGCCGACATCGGCATCGACGCGCCGGCCTGGCCGGACGCCTGGCTGGCCCCGTTGTGGCTGCTGATGGCGCAGCAGTACGCGCTGCACCAGTCGGCGCTGCTGCAACTGCGTCCCGATAATCCTTTTGCCGGCGGCACCGTCAACCGTGTCGTGCAAGGCGTCACCATCTACCGCCATGACGAATTCTGAACCACGCGGCTATCACGGCATCGACATCGGCGGCACCAAGATCGAGCTGGTGGCGTTTGCCGAGGAAAGCCGTGAACTGAAGGAAGTCCACCGCGAGCGCATCGCCACGCCGGGCACCGATTTCGCCGAGTTCCTGCTGGCGGTCCAGGGCCTGGTGGGCCGCGCCGACAAGGCGCTGGGCCTGCGCGCGCCGGTCGGCATCGGCCTGCCGGGCGTGATCGACAGCGCCACCGGACGCCAGCTCAGCTCCAACGTGCCGGCGCTGAACGGCCGCGCCGTGGCCCATGCGCTCAAGGATGCACTGGAGCGCCCGGTCGCCATCGGCAACGACTGCCAGTGCTTCGCACTGTCGGAAGCGCAAGGCGGCGCGGCGCACGGCCAGCCGACCATGTTCGGCGCCATCATCGGCACCGGCGCCGGCGGCGGCTATTGCGTCGGCGGCCGCCTGCTGCGAGGCGCCAACGGCGTGGCCGGCGAATTGGGCCACTGGCCGCTGCCGGCGGCACAGCTGGCATCACAGCTGGTGCTGCAGTTTGCCGCTGCCGCCCTGCCCATCCTCGACTGCCCTTGCGGCCGGCGCGGCTGCCTGGAGCGCTATGTCTCCGGTCCCGGCATGAGCCGACTGCACCAGCACCTCGGCGGCGGCGACGAAACGCCGGCGGCCATCGTCGCGCAGGCGCGCGCCGGTTCAGCCATCGCCGGCAAGACCATGGCGCTGCACGCCGACCTGCTGGGCCACGCGCTGGCCACGCTGGTGCTGACGCTGGACCCGCACGCCATCGTGCTGGGCGGCGGCCTGTCGCAGCTGGCCCACCTGTACGACCAGTTGCCGGCCGCGATGCGCCGCCACCTGTTCCCCGGCGTGCGCGTACCGCCCATCCTGCCGCCGAAATTCGGCGACGCCGGCGGCGCGCGCGGCGCCGCCCTGCTCGCCCGTCAGCAACTCACCGACCACTTATGAAAACTACCGAAACCCTGTCCCCCGTCCAGCAGATCGTCGCCGCCCACCGCCGCGGCGAAGCCGTAGGCCTGTACAGCGTCTGCTGCAGCCATCCGAGCGTGCTGCGCGCGGCGATGCGCGTGGCGGCCGACTACGACACCGTGCTGCTGGTGGAGGCGACCTCGAACCAGGTCGACCAGTTCGGCGGCTACACCGGCATGACGCCGTCCGCCTTCCGCGACTACGTGCACAACCTGGCGCGCGGCCAGGGCTTCCCGCTGGAGCGCCTGGTGCTGGGCGGCGACCACCTAGGCCCCAACGCCTGGCAGGGACTGGACGCGGCCACCGCCATGCAGCACGCGGAGACGCTGATCGCCGCCTACGCCGCCGCCGGCTTCCACAAGATCCACCTCGATTGCAGCATGCGCTGCGCCGACGATCCGCAACTGCTGAGCGACGAAACCATCGCCGCCCGCTCGGCGCGGCTGTGCGCGGTCGCGGAGAAGGCGGCCGGGCAGGCCGGCCTGCCGCCGCCGGTGTACGTGATCGGCACCGAAGTCCCGATCCCCGGCGGCGAAGCCAACTTGGCGCAGGCCGGCGCGGTCACCTCGCCCAAGGCCGCCGCGCGCACGCTGGACGTGCACCGCCTGGCCTTCTTCGCGATGGAACTGCACAGCGCCTGGCGCCGCGTGATCGCGATGGTGGTGCAGCCGGGCGTGGACTTCGACCACAGCCGGATCCAGCACTACCAGGCGGCCCAGGCCGGCGCGCTGTCGGCCTTCGTCGCCGGCCAGCCCGGCCTGGTGTTCGAAGCCCACTCCACCGACTACCAGCGCGAATCGGCGCTGCACGACATGGTGCGCGACCACTTCGCCATCCTCAAGGTCGGCCCGGCCGCCACCTTCGCGCTGCGCGAAGCATTGCAGGCGCTGTGCCTGATCGAGAACGAGCTGGTGGCGCCCGGCCAGGCCTCGCGCCTGATGCAGGTGCTGGACGAAACCATGCTGGCGCAACCCAGGCACTGGGCCAAGCACTACCCCGGCGGCAACGCCGAACAACGCCTGCTGCGCCGCTATGGCCTGAGCGACCGTTGCCGCTACTACTGGGGCGAGCCGGCCGTGGTGGCCGCCGTCGACAAGCTTTGCACCAACCTCGATGCGCTGGCGATCCCGCTCTCGCTGCTGAGTCAACACCTGCCGGAGCAGTACCTGGAAGTGCTGCAAGGCCGGCTGGGCACCAAGGCCGACGCGCTGCTGGAGCACAAGATCGGCCGCCTGCTGGCGCAATATGCGCGCGCCTGCAACCGCAACGCCGCCGCAGCAGCGCTAAACACGCTAAATGCGACGGCCGATGTGGCCACGGCGGCTGGCAGCGCGGCCACGATCTGTTAAGCTCGACGTTTTTGTAGAATCGACTGCACAATAATGCGAAATACCAGTCAACGCCGCGCCTCCATCCTGCAAGCGCTTACCCAACACGGCTCGGTCCAGGTGGCCGCGCTGGTGGACCAGCTGGGCGTGTCCGCCGTCACCATCCGCAGCGACCTCAGTGCGCTGGAATCGCAGGGCCTGGCCACGCGCAGCCACGGCGGCGCCACGCTGACCCGTACGCCGCCGCCCGAGCAGACCATACCCCAAAAGGACGCGCTGAACCACGAGCAGAAGGAGCGCATCGGCGCCTGGGCCGCGCGCATGGTGCAGCCGGGCGATAACATCATCATCGATTCGGGCACCACCACCATCTCGCTGGCGCGCCACCTGCGCGAGGCGCAGAACGTGACGGTGATGACCAATGGCCTGAACATCGCCTGGGAACTGGCCGACGCCCCCGGGGTCGACCTGATCCTGACCGGCGGCCTGCTGCGCAAGCAGTCGCTGTCGATCCAGGGCACGCAGGCCGAGGCCTGCCTGCAGGCCTATAGCTTCGACAAGCTGTTCCTCGGCGTCGACGGCTTCGACCTGCAATTCGGCGTCACCACCCACCACGAGGCGGAAGCGAGCCTGAACCACAAGATGGTGGAGCGGGCCAAGAAAATCATCGTCCTCGCCGACGCCTCCAAATTCGGGCGCGTCAGCCTGCACCGCATCGTGCAGCTGGACCGCGTCCATACCGTCATTACCGACGCCAGCATCAGCGCGGAATACCGCGATGGCCTGCTGGAAGCCGGCATCGAACTCCTGATAGCGGAATAAACAGTGTTAAGCGGCAGAATTCTCACACCACAGGGCTGGATCACGGGCAGCATTGCCTTCAACGAGCAAACCCGGCGCATTCAAACCATCCACGCGGACGCGCAGGCCGGCAACGACAGCGGCCTGACCATCCTGCCCGGCTTCATCGACCTGCACGTGCACGGCGCCGCCGGCGTCGACATCATGCAGGGCGGCGACGCCGGCGCCAGCGTGGCGCGCAGCCACGCGCGCCACGGCACCACGGCGATGCTGGGCACCACCATGACGGCCACCGACAATTCGATCCGGCGCGCGCTCAAGGGCCTGGCCGGCGTGATCGCCAATCGCCCGGCCGGCGCCGCGCGCATGCTGGGCGTGCACCTGGAAGGCCCGTTCCTCAGTATCCACCGGCTCGGCGCGCAGCCGGCCGACGCGGTGGCGGTGGCCAGCCTGGAGCTGGTGCGCAGCTATCACGAACTGGCGCCGATCCGCGCGCTGACCATCGCCACCGAAGTCGACGGCCACCTGGACCTGATCCCGATGCTCAAGCAGATGGGCATCCGCGTGCAGCTGGGCCACAGCAACGGCAGCTACGAGGACGGTGTGGCCGCACTGAACGCCGGCGCGGCCGGCTTCACCCACCTGTTCAACGGCATGACGGCACTCAACCACCGCCACCCCGGCATCGCCGGCGCCGCGCTGGCGCATGCCGAGTACGCCGAGATCATCCCGGATTTGCAGCACGTGCACGAAGGAGCGATCCGCGCCGCGCTGCGCGCCATCCCGCGCCTGTACGGCGTGACCGACGCCACCTCGGCCACCGGCATGCCGGACGGCGAGTATGGCCTGGGCAGCCAGCGCGTCTACAAGTGCCTGGGCTGCGTGCGGCTGGCCACCGGTTCGCTGGCCGGCTCGGTGCTGACGATGGACCAGGCGCTGCGCAATTTCGTCGGCCTCGGGCTGGACCTGGCCGACGCCTCCAACCGCCTGTCGCTCTACCCCGCCGACTACATCGGCGAGTCCGAGCGCGGTCGCCTGGCGCCCGGCGCCTGGGCCGACCTGGTGGTCCTGAATGCCGATTTACAGCCGGTGGCCGTCTTCGTTGAAGGCGAAGCCATCGATCTTTCTTCACACTAGCCGGAGTTTCGATGCAAGCCACCCTGCCAACCGCACCCGCCCGCGCCATGGGCTATCTGCTGTTTATCGCCGGTATGGGAGGGCTGCTATATGGGATAGACGTCGGCATCATCGCCGGCGCCCTGCCCTATCTTGAATCGACGGCGTCGGTGGCGTGGAAACTGAGCGCGCAGCAGCTGGGCTTTATCGTCGCGGCGGTGCTGCTGGGCTCCGTGCTGTCGTCGCTGTTCGCCGGCGCGCTGGCCGACCTGGTCGGGCGACGCGCGGCGATGGTGCTGGCCGGCGCGCTGTTCACCCTGAGCATACCGCTGATCGCGCTGGCCGACGGCTACCTGCCGCTGATGCTGGGCCGCCTGCTGCAAGGCATCAGCGGCGGCTTGATCGGCGTGGTGGTGCCACTCTACCTGGCCGAGTGCCTGCACGCGCGCCATCGCGGCCGCGGCGCGGCGCTGTTCCAGCTGCTGCTGACCATCGGCCTGGTGGCGGCGGCGTTGATCGGCTTATTCCAGGCGCAGACGGTGGAAACCGCCACGGCGGCGGCGCAAGGCTTGGCGGAGGCGGCCCGCGCCGACGCCGTGTTCGCGGCCAAGGACCATGCGTGGCGCAGCATTTTCTGGATGTGCCTGGCGCCTGGCCTGGTGTTCACGCTGGGCGGCCTGCTGCTGTCGGAATCGCCGCGCTGGCTGGCGCGCAAGGGCCGCATCGCCCAGGCCCGCGCCGCGCTGCTGCGCACCCGTCCCGCCGCCGAGGCGGAAGCGGAGCTGCGCGACATCGAACTGGCCTTGTCGCCGGCGACTTCGTCCGGCGGCGCGGTGGCCAGCGACCGTCTGCTGAGCCGCCGCTATGTGCTGCCCTTCCTGCTGGCCTGCCTGGTGCTGGCGCTGACGCAGGCCACCGGCATCAATTCCATCCTGGCCTACGTGGTCACCATCCTCAACCAGGCCGGCCTGCCCGGCGCCACCGCCAACATGGCCGACGTCGCGCTCAAGGTGCTGAACGCGGTGATGACGGTGGTGGCGGTGGCGCTGGTGGACCGCAAGGGCCGCAAGTTCCTGATGATGCTGGGCACCGGCGGCATCGTGCTGGCGCTGTTGACGGCGGGCCTGCTGTTCCGCAGCGTGGAAGGCGAGCAGCGCGACATCAGCGCCATGCTGCAAACGCGCGCCCAGGCCGACAGCCTGGAGCTGCGCCTCGATCCGGCCACCTTGCAGGCGCTGGGCGGCACGGCCGCCGACGGCGCCGCCATGCAGCTGTCGATCGCCTATTCCTACGGTCCGTTCACCAATGTGCAAAGCCGCCGCAGCGACGATCCGGCGCTGCCGCCGCTGCGCCTGGCCCGTGAAGACACGGTGCAGGCGGACAGTGTGATCGGCGCCTTCTTCCGCCGCCTGCATCTGAATCCGTTCGCCGATCCGGCCGATGCGGTGGGCGCGCCGCTGCGCATCGAGCAGGCGCACCTGTCGGCGGTGCCGCCTTCCACGCACGGCTGGCAGGTGGCGCTGGCGATCTGCCTGTTCGTCGCCAGCTTCGCGGTCGGCCCCGGCGTGTGCGTGTGGCTGGCGTTGTCGGAGCTGATGCCCAACCGTATCCGCTCCAACGGCATGAGCGTGGCGCTGCTGATCAACCAGTTCGTGTCCACCGTGATCGCGGCGGTGTTCCTGCCGACCGTCGGCCAGTATGGCTATGCCACGCTGTTCTTCTACGGCGCCGGCTGCGCGCTGCTGTACTTCCTGACCGCCACCTTCCTGCTGCCCGAAACCAAGGGCAAGACGCTGGAAGAAATCGACGCCCACTTCTCGCGCAAAGCCGCTGCCTAAGCCAGGCAGGCTTCGAGCGACGATTCGAGCAGCGGGAAGTGGCCGCTGTCGACCAGGCGTACGCTGGCCTGCGGGAAGATGGCGCGCCAGATGGCGCCATCCTGTTCCGCATCTATCATCGGATCGTGGCGGCCGAACAGCACCGACACCGGTCCGTTGAAGGCGCTGCGTCCCGGCGGCTGGAAGCTGGCCGCAAAATCGTCCGACACGGCGACCGAGGTCGGGCCGTCAAAGGCGCCCGGCTGTTGCAGCACTTCGAGGAAATGGCGCGGCGCATCGCCGGCGTGCGGGCCGAAATACAGCGACGGCACATCCGGCAGCAGTTGCAGCACACCGAACACGTCCCAGAAACGCGCCCGCCCCGGCGCCGCTTCGTAGGCCGCCAGCGCCGCGACGACCTTGGGCGCGTCGGCGTGGCCGGCATTGCGGGACAGCGCGTGCCGCGCCAGGCGCAGCGCGGCCTGTTCGGGATTGTAGGTCGGCGCCAGCAACACGACGCGCGCCACCAGTTCCGGCGCGTGGTTGGCGACGTGGGTCGCCAGGTGGGCGCCGAAGGAACTGGCCATCACGGTCAGCGGCGCGCCGTGCGCCGCCGCGCTGCGGCGGAACCCTGCCAGCGTGGCCTCCAGCAAATCCAGGTAGGGGCGCTGCGCGCACGGAGCGGCCGGCGGCTGCTGCCACCATTCCACGTCGACGGCCTGCGGGAAGCGCGTGCTTTCGATGGCGACGTTCAGGCCCGGGCCGCCGTGCAGGTAGAAAATCGATGCCATGCTTGCTCCTCGTGAGTGGTCTGACGCCAGCGTAACGCAAGAGTGCTTTTTTAACAAGTATGCAGCTAGTTGATTGACTTCGCCGGGCGCTGTGGTCAAATGGGCGCATGAAAAAATATCTCCTTGCGATGTCCCTGCTGCTGGCGGCCGCCCATGCGCCGGCCCAGGTGCTGCCGGTGCGCGAACAGGCGGCTGTGATCAACCAGCTGCTGGCCGAACGCTTCGATACGCTGCTGCCGGACATGATGGCGCAGACCGGCATCGATATGTGGATCGTGGTCGCGCGCGAATACAACGAAGACCCGGTGCTGAAGACCATGCTGCCGGCCGAATGGCTCAACGCCCGCCGCCGCACGGTGCTGCTGTTCTACCGCGACCCGGCCAGCGGCCGCCTCGACAAGCTGGCGGTGGCGCGCTACAACGTCGGCAAGAGCATCGCGGCGGCGTGGGACATGCAGAAATTCCCCAACCAGTGGGATGCGCTGGTGGCGCTGGTCAGGCAGCGCAAGCCGAACCGGATCGCGCTCGACACCTCGCGCCATTTCGGCCACGCCGACGGCATAGCCCACACCGACTACACCGAGCTGCTGCAGGCGCTGCCGCCCGAGTACCGCGCCAAGGTGGTGTCGGCCGAGCCGCTGGCGGTGCGCTGGCTGGAGACCCGCACCGAGCGCGAGATGCAGATCTACCCGCAGCTGGTCGACGCCACCCACAAGATCATCGCCGAAGGTTTTTCCGAGCGAGTGATCACGCCCGGCATCACCACCAGCGAGGACGTGGTGTGGTGGTTCCGCCAGAAGATCCGCGACCTGGGCTACGACACCTGGTTCCACCCATCGGTGGAGATCCAGCGCCAGGGCAAGGGCCAGGCCGACGCCGGCGTGATCCAGCCCGGCGACCTGCTGCACGTGGACATCGGCATCACCTACCTGCGCCTGAACACCGACGTGCAGCAGCACGCCTATGTGCTCAAGCCCGGCGAGCGCGCCGCGCCGGCCGCGCTGGTGCAGGCCTTCGCCCGCGCCAATCGCCTGCAGGACATCCTGACCGCGCAGTTCCAGCATGGCCGCACCGGCAACCAGATGCTGGCGTCCGCGCTGGCGCAGGCGCGCGCCGAGAACCTGAACCCGACCATCTACACCCATCCGATCGGCTACCACGGCCACGCCGCCGGTCCCGCCATCGGCATGTGGGACATGCAGGACGGCGTGCCGGGCAGCGGCGACGAGGCGCTGCGCCACCGCACCGCCTACTCGATCGAGCTCAATGCGGCGACCGCGCTGCCGGGCTACGCCGAGCCGGTCCGCATCATGCTGGAGGAAGACGCCTACTTCGACCAGGCCGGCATCCGCTACATCGGCGGACGGCAGAAGGAGCTGCTGCTGGTGCCGCGCCGCGCGCCCGCCGTTGAACCCTGACTAGCCCTTGCGCGTGAAGCCGTCGTCGCTCCACGCCTCGCTGCCGACGCCGTGGCGCACGAAGAACAGGCCGTGCGGATCGTACTGGCGCTTGGCGCGCGCCAGCCGCTCGTAGTTGGCGCCCCAGAACGCGGCCTGCCAGTCCTTGAGGAAGTAGTCGCTCTCCGACACATAGGAGCCTGCGTTGGGCGCGGCCTTGCGCAATTCCGCCATCGCCCGGCCGATCGACGCGGCCCGATCGCGGCCGCGCTGCGCGCCCTTCGCCGCATCCTCTTGTGCGCCCGGCATGCCCGGATAGCGCGGGCCGTCGCCGCCGGCGATGATGGCCAGCGCGAACGCGCCCAGCACGTCGGGATTGGTCGCCGTGTCGCGCGCGGCGGCCAGGTCGGCGGCCGAGGCGCCGGCCAGTCCCTTGTTGAAGTGCAGGCCCACGCGCCAGTGCCGCGTGCTGCGGAACAGCGCGTCCGCCAGGCGCGCCTGCTGTTCGGCGGCCAGCAGCGTGGCCGGCAGCCAGGCCGACTGGTAGCCGTGGATGAACCAGCCCGCGTCCTCGGCGTCGCCCTTCCACACGCCGCGGTGCGCCGGGGCGCCGGGACGCTCGTCGGCCAGCATGAAGCCGGGCGCGTGCTTCTTGAAGAAGTCCAGGTTCCAGAACTGCCGCGCCGGCAGCGCCACCACGCGCAACGGTTTTTCCAGCGTGTACTCGGGACGCTCGCCCAGCCAGGCCAGGAACGGCGCCCACACCGCCTCCGCCTGCTGCTGGTTCAAGCCCTGGAACACCATCGCCACGTCCACCGTGTTGCCGGTGTTGAAGCCGATCTGCTCGCCCCAGTTGGGGTTGAACAGCGCGCCGGCATAGAACGCCAGCACCTGCGCGATCAGCGCGCGGTAGGCGTCGTCGCTGGCGGCCTTGATGGCGAAGAACACCGCGCCGAAAGTCTCCGGCAGTTCGCGCGTGCGCAGGGTCAGCCGCGTGACCACGCCGACGCTGCCGCCGCCACCGCCCTTCAAGGCCCAGAACAGCTCGGGGTTGGTGCAGGCGTTGGCGATGCGCACCTGGCCGTCGGCGGTCACCACCTCTGCTTCCAGCAGGCCGGCGGCGGCGGTGCCGTAGTTCTTGGAGAAGTTGCCGAAGCCGCCGCTCTGCACCAGCCCCGCGACGCCGACCGTGGTGCAGCCGCCGCCCTGCACGTAGCGGCCGCCGCGCGTGGTGACGGCGTCGTAGGCGTCGATCCACATCGCGCCCGCGCCCAGCGTGACGGCCGGCTGCGGCGCCTCCTGGCAGCCCTGCGCGACGAACGCCGGCTGCAGCGTGGCCTGGTTCATCTGGCGGGTCCAGACCAGCAGCGAATCGGGCGCGTCGGACGTGCCCTGGTAGCTATGGCCGCCGCCTTTGACCACCAGCCGCAGATTGTGTTCGCGCGCGAAGTTGACCGCCGCCACCACGTCGGCCGTGCCGCGCGCCGCCACCGCGTAGGCGCTCGGCTGCGAAGACCAGGCGTCGAGCCAGCCGCTGGTCTGGGTCAGGGCCGGCTGGTCGCCGATGGCGTAGGTGTTTTTCAGCGCGTCCAGCGCGGCGACGCAGGCCGGCGCAGTGGCGCCACCGACGCCGGCGGCACAGGCGGCGAACGGCGCGTCCAGCTTGAGCAGGCGGCCATCGACCCGCCGCTGCAATTGCTGCCAGGCAGCGTCCGACGGCCAAGCGGCGTCGCCGGGGCGCACGCGGCGACGCGGCGTGGTGGCGGCGGCGCACAGCGAGGCAGGCGACATGAGGGATAACAGCTGCGGCAAGGCCGCCAGCGACTTGAGCAAGCTTCTTCTTTTCATGACTGGCTTTCATGCGTGATAGGGACAACGTCACCTTAGCGCAGCCGTCCGCCGCCGGTCCACCGCTATGTGGCGAGACGGACAAGGGCGTGGCGAAGCGGATAAATTATTGACCAGACTTAACGAATGATGCCTGCAAGCTCCGGGGTGGCAAAAATATGCTGCACCTGCGAAGATAGTGCGGCAGGCGTCCGGCCAAAGCGCCTGTACCAGCAAGCTCTCTTTGGCCCCACACCATCCAGGAGAAGTACATGAATTCGTTTGTGGAAACCATTTCGCCAGCAGCAAAAAATCACGTGCTCGCCCGCATCGACTATTTCAGCGACCTGACCCAAGCCACCTTGCAATCGGTGCGCAAGCTGTCGGAGGTGAACCTGCAATTCAGCCGCGACTGGCTTCAGGATTCCACCGAAGCGCTGCGCTCCGCCCTGCTGACCCCGCTGGAGGAACGCGCGCCTGCCAGCGCGCCGTCAACCGAACAGGCGGCGCACAAGCTGCAGGCGTGGCAGCAGCAGCTGAACCAGCTCGCCAGCGAGTATCAGGCCAGCATCAACCAGCTGGTGCAGCAGCATGCGCCGCAGGCGGCGCGCACGGCGACCGAGCTGGCCGAGGCGGTCACGCACAAGGCCGTCGCCCAGGTCGACCAGCAACTGCGCCAGGGCAAGGCTGCCGGCAAGGAGATGCTCGATCAGGCCCACCACTTCGCCAGCGTAGCGGCGCAGAACGGTTCGATGGCGCAACCGGCCTCGATGCAGAGCGCCGAGGACCAGGGCAACAAGAACTAGGCGCCGTTACAGGAAGCGTTCCGGAATATCGTCGACGAACGGATACATCGAGAAATACGGCCTGGCCTCGTCCAGCACCTGCCGGACGGACGGCCGGCCGATCAAGCGCTCGAAGTAGGCGTTGAGCTGCGCATATTCCTCGGGGAACGGCAACAGCGTGGCGGCGTAGAACAGCGCCGGCGCCGCCGCGCAATCGGCCATGCTGAACGCCTCGCCGCACATCCAGCTGCGCGTGGCCATGCGCTTCTCGATCATCTTGTAGGCCGTCTTGAGCTTGGTGCGCTCCTTGGTCTGGTCGCACTGCATGCCGTTCAGGTGGCCGAGCACGATGGTCTGCACCGGCTCCTGCACATAGTTATCGAAGAAGCGGTCCCACAGGCGCACATCGAGCGCCGCGTCCCAGTCGGCCGGGATCAAATCCTGCGGGCCGGGGAAATAGCGGTCCAGGTATTCGATGATGACCGAGGTCTCCGGCACGTCGCGCCCGCGCTCGTGGTCGCGCAGCACCGGGAACTTGCACAAGGGCCAGATCGCCTCCAGCTCGGCGCGGTCGCCCTCCTCGCCCAGGTTGATCAGCCGCTTGTCGAAAGGCGTGGCGTTCTCGTACAGCGCGATCAGCACTTTATGGCAGAACGAGGCCAGTGGATGGTAATACAGCGTCAGGGACATGGTCGGCTCTCCGGGGGCTCAGGCACCGCCACGCGGTACCAATCAATTCGGCACATGATACTTCAGACAAGCTGGTGGCGGCGAACGGGAAATGTTGCGACACTTCGCTCCGTCATACGCCGGGCCACCTTCCATCAGCGCCGGCGGACCACCGAACCTTCACCTCACAGGATCTTCCATGCGCCTTGCCATCACCCTTGCCCTCGCCTCCCTTTGCGCCCTCAGCGGCAACAGCTACGCCGACGCCCTCGACCGGACTTCGTCGTCCGGTCCGCAAACCGCGCCCGGCGCCGGCGACAGCCTGACCGTGGGCGGCGGCATCGCCTATGTGCCGGAATACACCGGCAGCAAGAAAAGCCGCGTGGTGCCGCTGCCCTACATCGAGCGCACCTTCAACAACGGCGTCTTCCTCAGCACCATGCGCGGCGTCGGCTTCCAGACCAGCGTCGGCGACGTCGGCCTGAGCGCGGCGTTGGGCTACGGTGGCGCGCGCGCCGACCACAAGCGCAGTGTGTTCGACGGCTCCGACGCGCTCAAGGGCATGGGCGACATCCAGGGCGCGGCCCAGCTCACGCTGGCCGCCAGCTATGAGCTCGGTACCGTAGGTCTCAGCGTCGCCACCACGCAGAACCTGGCGCACCGCGAACACGGCTCCACCTACACGCTGGGCGCGTCGATGCCGCTGTACACCACCGCCAGCGACCAGATCGGCTTGAGTTTGTCGACCGAGTATGCGGACAAGAAGCACATGCAAACCTACTTCGGCGTGACCGCCGCACAAAGCGCCGCCTCCGGCTACAAGGCATTCACCGCCAAGGGCGGCTTCGCCAACGTCTCGGCCAGCGTCAACTGGAACCATGTGCTCGACAAGAACTGGTCGGTGCACACCGTGCTCGGCGTCACGCAGCTGACCACCGATGCCGCCGACAGCCCGCTGACCAAGCGCAAAACCGCGCCGATGCTGATGACGGGCATTGCCTACAAGTTCTAAATTACTTAGCTGGGTGATACTATTGAGGGAAATTCATTCATCGTTTCCCTCAAATGCCGACACTCACGCTGCTGACCTTTATCGCCCTCGCGCTGTCCGTGGGGGCCGTCTGGCTCCCACGCTCTCCCCGCTTCCCGCTCGCGCCCTGGCAAATCTGGTTTGCCTTGGCGCTGCTATGTGGCGCGCTGGCTGGCGTGCTGCACGCGCCGGCCTTCATCGCGCTGGCCCTGTTCGTCGGCGCGGCCTGGCTGACCGATGCGGTGTCCAAAAAATATCTGCGGATGCTGTTCGGCGTGGTCACGCTGGTGCTGGCGTTTGCGCTGGCGATCCACAAGCTGCCAGGGTTCAGCAATCCCGTGGTGATCGCGGACGCGGTGTTCTCGGCCGGCGCCAAGCCCTACACGCAGTATGCGAATTTCGACAAGGGCGCGGTTGGCCTGATCTTGTTGGCTTTCATTTGCCATCGCACAGCGTCGCTGGCCGAATTCGGCGGTGTGCTGAAGCAGACCTTGCCGGTGCTGCTGCTCACCGTGGCGGCCGTGATGGCCTTTGCCACCGGCGTCGGTTTCGTGCAGCCGGCGTTCAAGCTGCCTGAGGTCACGCTGCAATTCCTCGCGGTGAACCTGTTCTTCACGGTGGTCGCCGAAGAGGCGTTCTTCCGTGGCTTCATCCAGGCGCGACTGGCGTCGGCGCTGTCCGGTTTGCGTCATGGCGCGTGGGTGGCGCTGCTCTGCTCCGCCCTGCTGTTCGGCGCAGCCCATCTGGCCGGCGGCCCGCTGTACGCCGCGCTTGCCGCCATCGCTGGCCTGGGCTACGCCTACGCCTACCACGCCACCCAGCGCATCGAAGCGCCCATCCTCGTGCACATCGCGCTCAACGCCGTGCACTTCATCTTCTTCACCTACCCCTGATCAAAAGGAGAGTTCATGCGCGCAGCGATCCGACTCGTCCTGCTCTGCCTGCCGCTGGCCGGCGCGCTTGCATCGGCCCAGACCGTCGGCGGCCGACCGGACGAAGTTATTGCGCGCAGCGTGGCGCCGGCGTCCGCTTTGCGGCGCGACCTGGAGCCGTTGCGGCTGGCCATAGACCAACGCCTGCTGCTGGCGCAGGCGGTGGCGCGCGCCAAGTGGAATGTGCAAGCGCCGATTGACGACCTGCCGCGCGAGGCGCAGGTGATCCAGGCGGCAGCCAAGCAAGGCGCTGCGCTCGGTCTGGCCGATACTTGGGTCGAAGCGGTGTTCCGCGCGCAGATCGAGGCATCGAAAATCGTGCAGCGCGAACTGTATGCGAAATGGCGGACGCAACAGGCCGGCAAGTTTGACGACGCGCCCGATCTGGCCAAGACCATACGTCCAGAACTCGACCGGATCACCGCGCAGCTGTTGCGCTCCATGGCCGACCATCAAGCCGTGCTGAAAGCCGACGCGCGCAAAGCCGACGTGGCACGCGCCTTGCGTCCGCTTGAAGCGACGGCGCTCAGTCCATCCGCCGTCGAGCAGGCGCTGGCGCCCTTTGCGGCGCCGCATTGAGCCGCATGACCGGACAGCCGGCTAGTTGAGCAACAACTCCGGCTGCCGCTGCACGATGGCGCTCTTCGGCAGGCAGACGAGGAAGGAACTGCCCTTGCCCGCCTCCGACTTGATCTGCAAGGTCGAGCCATGGCGCAACAGCACGTGCTTGACGATCGCCAGCCCCAGCCCGGTGCCCTGGGTCTCGCGCGAACGGCTCTTGTCGACCCGGTAGAAACGTTCGGTCAGGCGCGAGATGTGCTCAGGGCTGATGCCGATGCCGGTGTCTACCACCATGAACTTGACGCCGCCGTCATACTCTTTCCACACCAGATGGATCTTGCCCCCGGGCGGCGTATAGCGCACCGCGTTCGAGGCCAGGTTGCCGAAAGCGCTGTGCAGCTCTTCATAACTGCCCATGATGTCCGGACCATGCACAGCCATCGTGATCTCGTGCTTGCCGGCCGACAGCGCCCGCGCGTCGCGCAACACCTGCTCCATCAGCTTGGGCACGTCGACCGGCTCCGGCCGCATCGGATAATCCACCGACTCCAGCCGCGACAAGGTCAGCATGTCCTCGATCAGATGCTGCATGCGATGGCCCTGCTCCGTCATCAGCTTCAGGTGCGCCGAGCGGGTGGCCGCATCGAGCCCCTCGGAAGCGGCGATCTCCAGGAAGCCGACGATCACCGTCAACGGCGTGCGCAGCTCATGCGAAGCGTTGGCGATGAAGTCGCGCCGCATCTCTTCGATGCGCTCGCTCTCGGTGGCGTCGTGCGTCACCAGGATCTGCCGGCGGTTTTCAAACGGAATGATATGCACGATCAGCTTGCGTTCGCGGAAGCTGATCGTCAGCGGCTGCTCGTAGCGGCCGAGGATGATGTAATCCATGAAATCCGGACTGCGCACCAGGTTGGTCACCCGCATGCCCTTGTCGCGCTCGTGCGTCAGGCCCAGGTGCTTCTCGGCGGCCGGATTGCACCACTCCAGGAACAGCACGTCGTCCATGATGACCACGCCGTCCGGCAGCAAATGCATGGCCTGGCGGAAGCGCGCCAGCCATTCGGTCAGCTCGGCCTGGTTCTTCTCGTCGTCGCGCCGCATGCGGTACAGGCGCGAGAAGATATTGGTCCAGGCGCCCCAGCCGTCGGGCAGCTTGGCGCTCTGCGGATCGTCCATCCAGTTGCTCAGCTGGTAAAGATAGCTCAACTGCACGAACACCATCACCATCATGGCGAGCAGCGCCAACACCAGGCCGTTGACCCAGCCGAACATCCAGCCCAGCATCGCGCAACCGGCCAGGATGATGGCGGTGCGCAGCGCGGCCGGCACCCAGAACACCAATTTTGGATTCATTATTTCTCCGACAGCATGTAGCCCACGCTACGCACCGTCTTGATCAGATGCTCGGCCTCTTTCAAGGCCTTGCGCAGACGCAGCACGTGGACGTCGACGGTGCGCTCTTCGATCACCACATGGTCGCCCCACACCTTGTCGAGCAGCTGGCTGCGCGAGAACACCCGTTCCGGATGCGCCAGCAGGAACTTCAGCAGCTTGTACTCGGCATGGCCGATATCGATCTTCTGCTCGTCCATCAACACCGTGCAGCTGACCGGGTCCAGCATCACATTGGCCGCGCGCATGGTGGCCTGCGCATGCTCCGGGCTCTTGCGGCGCAACAGCGCCTTGGCGCGCGCCAGCAGCTCGCGCGGCGAGAAGGGCTTGGTGACATAGTCGTCGGCGCCGCTGTTCAGGCCCGCCAGCTTGTCTTCTTCCATGCTCTTGGCGGTCAGCATGATGACCGGGATTTCATTGAACTGGCGGTCGGAACGGATGCGCGCCAGCAGGCGCAGGCCGGTCTGGTCGGGCAGCATCCAGTCCAGCAGGATCAGTTGCGGGGTCTTGCTCTGGATGAAGTCCCAGGCCTCGGAACAGCTTTGCACGGCGCAGCAGTTCCAGCCCGCTTCGCGCAGCGAGAACGTCACCAGCTCGACAATGGCCGGCTCGTCTTCGACGATCAGTACGGTGGTTTTATCGGATGCCATATTTCTCTTATTAACTTACTGCGCTTGCTCGGGCGCGTCGTCCGGTAGCGGTGCGGTCTTGGTGTGGCGGATGTCCTTGCCTTCGACGACGTAGATGACGTATTCGGCGATGTTCTTGGCGTGATCGCCGATGCGCTCGATCGCCTTGGCCACCCACAGGGTGTCCAGCGCGGCCGAGATGGTACGCGGATCTTCCATCATGAAGGTGATCAGATTGCGCATGATCGAACGGAACTCATGGTCGATCACGGCGTCCTGGGCGATCAGCTGCAAGGCTTGCTTGCCGTCGTTGCGGGCGAACGCGTCCAGCGCGTCGTGCAGCATGTCGCTGGTGTTGTTGGCGATGCCGCGCACCATCTCGTAGTGGTTGACGGTCACCGCGCCGCGCGCGTGCAGCGCCTTGGCGGTGCGGGCGATCTTGGTCGCCTCGTCGCCGATGCGCTCCAGGTCGGTGATCACCTTGATGGTCGCCATGATGGTGCGCAGGTCGTTGGCGGCCGGCTGGCGGCGCACGATCAGGTGGCTGCAGGCGTCGTCCAGCGACACTTCCAGCTGGTTGACGGCGTCGTCCTCGCGCATCACGCGGTCGGCGCGCTCGGGATTGCCGATGCGGAAGCAGGTCATGGCGTCGAGGAACTGGGTCTCGACGATGCCGCCCATCAGCAGCACCTTGCTGCGGATGGCTTCTAATTCGTTGTCGTACTGCTTGGATGAGTGTTCACCGATCATGCTGAGCTCCGTAGTCGTTTTGCTATTATAAGTTCGATCAGCCGAAGCGACCGGTGATGTAGTCCTGCGTCTCTTTGCGCGCCGGATTCATGAAGATCTGGTCGGTCTCGCCGAACTCCACCAGCTCGCCCAGGTACATATAGGCGGTGTAGTCCGAGCAGCGCGCCGCCTGCTGCATATTGTGGGTGACGATGGCGATGGTGTAATCCTGCTTCAGCTCGCTGATCAGCTCTTCCACCTTCGAGGTCGAGATCGGATCGAGCGCCGAGGTCGGCTCATCGAGCAGCAGCACGTCCGGCTTGACGGCGACGCCGCGCGCGATGCACAGGCGCTGCTGCTGGCCGCCCGACAGCGACAGGCCGGACTTGCTCAGCTTGTCCTTGACCTCGCCCCACAGCGCGGCCTTCTTCAGCGCCCATTCGACCCGCTCGTCCATCTCGCCCTTGGACAGGTCTTCATACAGGCGCACGCCGAAGGCGATGTTGTCGTAGATCGACATCGGGAACGGGGTCGGCTTCTGGAACACCATGCCGACCTTGGCGCGCAGCATGTTGACGTCCTGGCCCTCTTCCAGGATGTTGCGGCCGCGGTACATGATCGACCCCTCGGCGCGCTGGCCCGGGTACAGGTCGTACATGCGGTTGAGCGTGCGCAGCAGGGTCGACTTGCCGCAGCCCGAAGGGCCGATGAAGGCCGTGACCTGCTTTTCGTGCACGTCCAGGTTGACGTTGGTCAGGCTCTGGGTTTTACCGTAGAAAAAATTCAGACCAGAAATCTCGATGGTTTTACGTTTGCCGTTGGCGGCTACCACATTCTCTTGGCTCAGTTGCGTATTCATTGTTGATCGCTTTATCAGATTTTGATATTCAGGATTAATTCGGGACTTTTTGGCTGAACAGGGTGCGCGAGATGATATTCAGCGCCAGCACGCTGAAGGTCACCAGCAGCGCGCCGCCCCAGGCCAGCTCGCGCCAGTTGTCGTACGGGCTCATGGCGAAGCCGTAGATCACCACCGGCAGGTTGGCCATCGGCGCGTTCATGTCGGCGCTGAAGAACTGGTTGTTCAGGGCGGTGAACAGCAGCGGCGCGGTCTCGCCGGAGATGCGGGCCACGGCCAGCAGCACGCCGGTGATCACGCCGGCCTTGACGGCGCGCAGGCGCACCATCATCGCCACTTTCCAGCGCGGCGCGCCCAGCGCGAAGGCCGCTTCCAGCAGGCTGTTGGGCACCAGGCGCAACATGTTGTCGGTGGTGCGCACCACCACCGGCACCGCGATCAGCGCCAGCGCCACCGAACCGGCGTAGCCGGAATAGTGCTTGGCGGTGGCCACGTACATGGCCCAGACGAACATGCCGATCACGATCGACGGCGCCGACAGCATGATGTCGGTGACGAAGCGGGTCACCGCCGCCACCTTGTTTTCTTCGCCGTACTCGGCCAGGTAGATGCCGGCCAGGATGCCGATCGGCGTGCTGATCACCGTGGCCAGGCCGACGATCATCAGCGAGCCGACGATGGCGTTGGCCAGGCCGCCGCCTTCGCTGCCCGGAGCCGGCGTGGTCTGGGTGAACAGGTGCACGCTCAGCGCGCCGAAGCCCTTGACCGTCAGCGTGACCAAAATCCACGCCAGCACCAGCAGGCCGATCGACATCGCCGCCACCGACAGCGCGATGCCGATGCGGTGCGTCAGCAGGCGCTTGCGATAGACCGGATTCAAGGGTTGAGTAGATGCGTGCTTCATTATTTGACGCCTTCCTTGCGAGACATGCCGGCCAACATCAGCTTGGCGGCGGACAGAACGATAAAGGTGATCACGAACAGGATCAGCGCCAGCGCGAACAGCGACGAGGTGTGCAGCGGCGTGTCCGATTCGGCGAATTCATTGGCCAGCGTCGAGGCGATCGAGTTACCGGCCGCGAACAGCGACCACGACAGCTTGTTGGCGTTGCCGATGACGAAGGTCACGGCCATGGTCTCGCCCAGCGCGCGGCCCAGGCCCAGCATGACGCCGCCGACCACGCCGGTCTTGGTGTAAGGCAGCACGATCTTGCGCACCACTTCCCAGCGGGTGCAACCGAGGCCGTAGGCCGATTCCTTCAGCACCGCCGGCACGATCTCGAACACGTCGCGCATCACCGAGGAAATGAAGGGGATGATCATCACCGCCAGGATCAGCGCGGCGGTCAGGATGCCGATGCCCATGGTCGGGCCGCTGAAGAACTGGCCGATGATGGGCAGGTGGCCGACGGTGTTTTTCAGGAACGGCTGCACGTAGTCGCCGAACAGCGGCGCGAACACGAACAGGCCCCACATGCCGTAGATGATGGACGGCACGCCGGCCAGCAGCTCGACCGCCGTGCCCAGCGGACGGCGCAGGCCGGCCGGGCAGATCTCGGTCAGGAACAGCGCGATGCCGAAGCTGACCGGGAAGGCGATCAACAGCGCGATGCCGGAGGTGGCCAGGGTGCCGACGATGGCGATCAGCGCGCCATACTTGTCGTTGACCGGATCCCACTCGACGGTGGTGATGAAGGCCGGGCCGAACTCCTTGAAGGCCGGCCAGGCGCCCACCATCAGCGAGATGATAATACCCAGCAGCACCGCCAGCACGGACAGCGCGAACAGCATCGTGGTCTTGTGGAAGATGAAATCCTGGATGCGCTGGTTGCGCATGGTGCGGTGCATGGCCTGGTTGGCGGCCTGCTCGGCTGCGGTAACGCCGGCAGCGGCGGCGGTGGCGGTCTGCATGGCCGGCTCCGATTTGTTCAGTGGCGTGGAAGTGATATCAGCGCTCATATTGTTGTCTCGTGGATGGTAGCTAGCCTGCGGCTCCCGGTCGGGAGGCGCAGGCTAACCCCCTCGCCGCCCGCGCTTGCTGCTGCGCGGCGGCGAAGGGAGGTCCGGATTAGTAGATGGCCTTGCCCGATGCGTCTTTCAGGTTGGCTTTCCAGGCATCCTGGACCAGCTTGACAACCGATGCCGGCAGTGGAACGTAGTCCAGTTCGGTAGCCGATGCGCCGCCGTTCTTGAAGGCCCAGTCGAAGAACTTGACGACTTCCTTGCCTTTGTTGGCGTCAGCCTGTGCTTTGTGCATCAGGATGAAGGACACGCCGGTGATCGGCCACGAGTTCTTGCCGGCCTGGTCGGTCAGCACCACGCCGAAGCCCGGGGTCTTGGTCCACTCGGCGGCTGCGGCCGCTGCCTTGAAGAATTCGTCGTCAGGCTGCAGGAAGTTGCCGTCCTTGTTTTTCAGCTGGGTGTGCGACATCTTGTTCTTCTTGGCGAAGGCCCACTCGACGTAGCCGATCGAACCCTTGATGCGCTGCACGTTGGCGGCGACGCCTTCGTTACCCTTGCCGCCGACGCCGACGATCCATTTCACGGCGGTGCCGGAACCGATCTGGGTCTTGAAGCTTGGGCTGGTTTTCGACAGGTAGTCGGTGAACAGGAAGGAGGTGCCCGAACCGTCGGCGCGGTGCACCACGGTGATTTCACCGGCCGGGATCTTCACGCCCGGGTTCAGCGCGGCGATGGCGGCGTCGTTCCAGTTGGTGATCTTGCCCAGGTAGATGTCGGCCACGACCGGGCCGGTCAGCTTCAGCTGGCCAGGGGTCACGCCGTCCAGATTGACCACGGTGACCACGCCGCCCATGATGGCCGGGAACTGCATCAAGCCTTCGGCGTCGAGATCTTCAGCCTTCAGCGGCATGTCGGACGCGCCGAAATCGACGGTCTTGGCCTTGATCTGCTTGATACCGGCGCCGGAACCGACGGACTGATAGTTCAGGCCGTTGCCGGTGGCGGCTTTGTACGACTCGGCCCACTTGGCGTAGATCGGGTAAGGGAAGGTGGCGCCGGCGCCGGTCATATCGGCGGCGTGTGCAGCGGACGAGAAGGCCATGACGGCCGTGACGCCTACTACCAGGGAAGAGAACAGTTGTTTCAGTCGCATATCAAGTCCTTTTGTTATGACAGGTTAGGATGCTGCGCAGTCTACCGGGCCTATATGACAGCTTTATGACATGACCGAAATATGTCAAAAATAGTTATTCCCGCCCTGATTTGCGCCCCCTCCCCTCTGGGAACAAGCCATGGTGCCGCTGTGGTGCCGCCATATGTTACGCCCATCCTGTCATAATTGGCGCGTCACGAAAGTCATTTATGACAAACGATGTCACGCAGTTGTCATATTTCTTATTTACACTGTTGCATCATTCTTCCGCTAGAAAGTATCGATACAGGATAGAATGAGATTAACTGCAAAGTGAACAAAAAGACATGAAGCCTGACTTGCATGCTGAAGTAAACAAGAACTCCGCGTTTCTGGACCGGGAACTGTCGCAACTGATGTTCAACCGGCGCGTGCTGGCGCAGGCCGAGGACAAGAGCATCCCCTTGTTGGAGCGGCTGCGCTACCTGTGCATCGCCAGCAGCAACCTGGACGAGTTCTTCGAAGTGCGCGTGGCCAGCCTGCTGGCGGCCGGCAGCGTCGAAGGTTCGCTGTCGAACCACCCGGCGCTGGTGGCGACGCTGTCGCGCGTCAGCAATGAGTGCCACGCGCTGGTGACCCACCAGTATGAAATCCTCAACCAGGAAGTACTGCCCCAGCTGGCCGCCAACGGCGTGCACCTGGTGCGCCACAACGAACGCAACGAAGCGCAGCGCGCCTGGGTCAAGGACTACTTCGACACCGAGGTGCGGCCGCTGCTGACGCCGATCGGCCTGGACCCGGCCCACCCCTTCCCGCAAGTGGTCAACAAGAGTCTCAACTTCATCGTCTCGCTGTCCGGCAAGGACGCCTTCGGCCGCGGCACGGCGATCGCCATCGTCAAGGCGCCGCGCGTGCTGCCGCGCGTGATCCGCCTGCCCGACCACCTGTCGAAAAGCGGCGGCGTCTCGTTCTGCCTGCTGTCGTCCATCATCCACGCCCACATCTCCGACCTGTTCGCCGGCCGCGAAGTGATCGCCTATTCGCAGTTCCGCGTCACCCGCGATTCCGACCTGTGGGTCGACGAGGACGAGGTCAAGAACCTGCGCCAGGCGCTCAAGGGCGAATTGCAGGGCCGCCAGTTCGGCACCTCGGTGCGGCTGGAAGTGGCCAAGAACTGCCCGCCGGAGCTGTCGCAATTCCTGCTCGACCAGTTCGGCCTGCACCAGAGCCGGCTGTACGCGGTCAACGGCCCGGTCAACCTGGTGCGCCTGACCGAGATCATGGACCACGTCGACAACCCGGCGCTGCGCTTCCCGCCGTTCTACCCCGGCATCGCGCAAAAGCCGGGCAGCCCGGACATCTTCGCCGCCCTGCGCGCCGGCGACATCCTGCTGCACCACCCCTACCAGACCTTCCAGACGGTGATCGACTTCATCCGCAGCGCCGCGCTCGACCCGGCCGTGGTGGCGATCAAGCAGACCATCTACCGCACCGGCATGAACTCGGACCTGATGGAATCGCTGATCCTGGCCGCGCGCTCGGGCAAGGAAGTGACCGTGATCGTCGAGCTCAAGGCGCGCTTCGACGAAGAAGCCAACATCAACTGGGCCGACAAGCTGGAACAGGCCGGCGCCCAGGTGGTGTACGGCGTGGTCGGCCTCAAGACCCACGCCAAGGTGGCGCTGGTGATACGCCGCGAAGACCGCAAGCTGCGCTTCTACGCCCATCTCGGCACCGGCAACTACCACCCGACCACCACCAAGTTCTACACCGACTTCGGCCTGCTGACCAGCCACCCCGGCATCAGCCAGGAAGTCAACGAAGTGTTCATCCACCTGACCAGCCTGACCAAGCCGCACCGGCTGGTGCACCTGTGGCTGGCGCCGTTCGCGCTGCACAACGAGATCATCAAGGCCATCCGCAACGAAGCGCGCATCGCCCGCGCCGGCCGGCCGGGGCGCATCATCGTCAAGATCAACGCGCTGGTCGACGAATCGGTGATCCGCGCGCTGTACGCGGCCTCGAAGGACGGCGTCAAGATCGACCTGATCGTGCGCGGCGCCTGCATGCTCAAGCCGGGCGTGCCGGGCCTGTCGGAAAACATCAAGGTGCGCTCCATCATCGGCCGTTTCCTGGAACACAGCCGCATCTACTACTTCCGCAACGACCTGGCGCACGACGTCATGCTGGCCAGCGCCGACTGGATGAGCCGCAACCTGTTCCGCCGCATCGAGGTGGCCTTCCCCATCCTCGACAAGGCGCTCAAGCGGCGCGTGCTGACGGAAGGCCTGAACCCTTATTTAAAGGATAATATGAACGCCTGGGAGCTGGAAGCGGACGGCCACTACCAGCGCCGCAAGGCGCGCGGCAAGCAGCTGCCCTACAGCGCCCAGCAACACCTGATGGAAACGCTGGGCATGCCCGGCGCCCATCTGGGAGAATAAGCGCAGCGGGATCTTTTTTTCACATGTCGTTCAGGAGAAAACCATGGATCTCATATTGTGGCGGCATGCCGAAGCCGAGGACGCGGAACCCGGCATGTCCGATCTGGAGCGCGAGCTGACCGTCAAAGGTCTGAAGCAGGCGCGCCGCATGGGCCAGTGGCTCGATTCCCAGCTGCCCGACAGCTGCCGCATCCTGTGCAGCCCCGCCGTGCGCACCTTGCAGACGGCCGAAGCGCTGGGGCGCAAGTTCAAGCTCCACACCGACCTGGCGCCCGGCGCCGACGCCGCCGACATCCTCAAGGCCGTCAACTGGCCGGGCAACAAGGATTCGGTGCTGGTGGTCGGCCACCAGCCGACCTTGGGCCAGCTGGCCTCGCTGTTGATGACGGGCGACGACCTGGAGTGGGATATCCGCAAGGCCAGCGCCTGGTGGTTTTCCCAGCGCGACCCCGGCAACGCCATCAGCGTCTACCTGAAAGCGGTGATGGCGGCCGACCTGGTGGTGAAATAAAGTCGGGTTGAGCTTGTAAAGCGGCAACCATCTGCTAAAGTTTAATCGTAACAACTTGAGGGAGGGTTACCATGTTCACCTTACTCACGATGGGGATCTTCGGAGGGATGATCGCCTTGGTAGTGTACGAGCTCATCGAGGAAACGCGCGGCAGCAAACACAAACTGGTCGACCGCTATCACGAATAGCATACGCTTCATTGAAGCACCACGGCATTCCCGCGCAAGCGGGAATGATCCGTTTACAGGCCGGTCTTGAACTTGGTGTAGATGCGGGTAATGTTGCGGCGGATATCAGCCGGCACCGCTTCCGGCGCGGCCATGCGCTGCTTGTCCGTATCCGACAGGAACACCGTCTTGTTGTCGGCGATATCCTTGCGCACGAACTTCAGGCTGGCCGAATTCGGGTTGGCGTAGAACACCTTGTTGGTCAGGCTGGCATGCACCTCGGGCCGCATGATGAAGTTGATCCACAGGTGGGCGTTGTTCGGATGCGGCGCGTCGGCCGGGATGGCCATGGTGTCGAACACCAGCGCGGCCGAGCTCTTCGGCACCAGCACCTCGATCACATTGCCGTTCTTGGCCTCGAGCGCGCGCTGGCGGGCGATGTTGATGTCGCCCGACCAGCCCAGCGCCACGCACACCGCGCCGTTGGCCATGTCGTTGATATAGCCCGACGAGCTGAACAGCGTCACGCTGGGACGGATGGCCTGCAGCAGCTTGCCCGCCTCGGCGTAGTCGGCGGCGTTCTTCGAGTAGGCCGGCTTGCCCAGGTACAGCAGCGCGGCCGGCAGCACCTCGGACGGCGAATCGAGGAAGGACACGCCGCACGACTTCAGCTTGGCCGCGTATTTCGGATTGAAGATCAGGTCCCAGGCATTGTCCGGCATCGGCATGCCGCCCAGCGCGGCCTTGACCTTGTTGACGTTGATGCCGACCGTGGTATAGCCCCACAACCAGTCGACCAGGTACTCGTTGTTCGGATCGATGCCGGCCAGCTTGGCCTGGATCGCCGGATCCATGTTTTTCAGGTTGCCGAGTTTGGATTTGTCGAGCTTGCGCAGCAGCTTGCCGTCGATTTGCAGGCGCGCCCATTGCGCGGTCGGCACCACGATGTCGTAGCCCGACTTGCCGGCGGCCAGCTTGGAATTGAGGATTTCGTTGTTGTCAAACAGGTCATAACGGACCTTGATACCGGTTTCTTTTTCAAAGTTTTTGACGGTATCGTCGGCGATATAGTCCGACCAGTTATAGATGTTGAGGACTTTTTCCTCTTGCGCCTGGGCCGCTGCCTGCCCCGCGCCCGCCATCAAGCCAGCCGCCACCAGCGCCGCACCAACGAACTTCCCTGCCATAGCCCCTCCGAGTGGAATCAATCACAAGCCGTGATGATCGGGCATAGCCAGTTTCGACGCAAGGAATTCGTTAGAAATATCAATCTGATATATCAACCCAGCATGTCGAACAGCGTGCCGGACTTGCCGGCCGTGCCGTTGAGCGCGCTGCCGGCGGCGGTCTGGGCCTGGGCCGTGTACAGCGCCGCCAGCGCCGTCGCCTGCGCCGTCAGCGCCTTGGTCAGCACCGTGCGGCGGCCGTTGATGCTGCTGATCTCGCGCCCCAGCATGCCGGCCTCCTTGCGGATCACGCTGTTGTCCGAGGTCAGCGCCGTGGCCTTGGCCGACAGCAGGTCGGCGATGCCCTTGCCGTTGTTGGTGAACAGCTTGCCGACGGCGGCCGAATCGGTGGCCAGCGCGGCCTTCAGCTTCTTGTCGTCGACCACCAGCTGGCCGCTGCCATCCTGGCTGACGCCGGCTGCGTTGAGCGCCGAGATCGAGACGCTGCCGCCGCCCGTCTTCAGCAGCAGGTTCAGCTGGCTGCTCACCTGGCCCATCGCCGTATCGGATTTCAGGTCGCCTTTTTGCAGCGCTTGCAGCTTCTTGTTCAAGTCGTTGTAGGCGCCGACGAAGGATTTCAGGTTGCTGCCGATCTGGCTGGCGTCCTGGGTGATGGTGACCTCGGTCTTGCCGGCCGCGGTCAAGTTCAGCGTGGCGCCGGCGATGGCCTTGTCGACCGTGTTGCTGGCGCTGGTGACGTCCTTGCCGTCGACGCTCAGGATGGCGTCCATGCCGGCGCTGGCCTGCTTGAGTTTCTGGCTGCCGTCGGGATCGTAGCCGAGCAGGTTTTTCAGCGCGGCGTCGCCGCTGACGCTGATGCGCATGCTGTTGGCCGCGCCGCTCGGGCCGGCGATCGCCAGCGAAAACTTGCCGCCGTCGCCCTTGACCACCTTGACGTCCACGCCGGCCGCCTTGAACGCGGCGGCGATACCGTCCAGCGTATTGTTGCTGCCATCGATGGTGACGGACTTGCTGGCCGCCTTGCCGTTGAGGGCAAAGCCCTTGTCGCCGCCGGCCGTGCCGAAGTCGATCTTGACGGTGGTGCTGGCACCCGAACCGAGCTTGGCGTCCGCCGCCGCAAACGCATCGCTGGTAAGAAACTGCCCCTGCGCCAGCTGCTTGACCTCGACCGCATAGGTGCCGGCCTTGGCGCTGCCGGTGGAAGCGGCGGTCAGCACATTCTTGACCGAGGTGGCGGCGCTGGTGCTCAAGCCGCTGCCGGTCAGGCCGGAAGCGATCTGCTGGAAATTCGCCAGCGCGCTTTGCAGCTGGCCGAGCGCCGACAGCTTGGTCTGATCGTTCTTCAGCGTCGCATTGAGCTTGGTGGCGGCGCTATTCTGCGACGCCATGGTTTGCTGGACGCGATTGTAGATATCGTTCGACACTGTCGGACTGCCGGTACTGCCGCTGGATGTAATGCTGGAGGTCGCCATGATCCGTTCCGCCTGAATTGGTTACATAGTATGCAACATCCATAAAAAATCAAAGCACCGAACAGACACCTTTTTCCCTACCACATCGGGGTCAAGTCTGACATTCGGACACGAGCTCAACCATAGCAAGCTCGCTATGGTTGAGCTCGTGTCCGAATGTCAGACTTGACCCCGGTTTTTTTTACCAACTTGGCGGCGAGGAGCCTAGCTCGCTGGCGGGCCGCGTCCATGTCATCGGCGCGCCGGGGATCGCCACCGGCGGCCGGTAGCGCTGCGCCGGGCCCCACGCCGTCTGCTCCAGCGCGGGCGCCAGATCCGCTACGCCTGCCGTCGCCAGCGGCAGTGCGTCCGCTGCCCCCTCCTGCGGCGACAGCTCTGTCAGCAGCAAGGCGGTGCGCGCCAGCGACAGGCGCGCCTGCGTCGCGCTGCCTTCCGCAACACGGTTCAGCAGCCCGCGCACCACCGCTGCCGCGGCCAGATAGCCGGTCGCGTGATCCAGCGCCTGCACCGGCAAGGGCACCGGCTGGTCCGCGCCCCGCCATTGCATGCCGCGCTGCGCGATGCCCACACTCATCTGCACCAGGCTGTCGAAGCCGCGCCGTCCGCTCAACGGCCCGGACCAGCCGTACGCATCCAGCGCCACATCGACCAGTCCAGGATTCAACTGCCGGCGCGCTTGCTCGCCATAGCCCAGCTTCTCCAGCGCATCCGAACGATAGCCGTGCACCAGCACATCCGCCCCGGCCAGCAATTGCTCGAACACTGCGCGGTCCGGCGCCAGCCGCAGATCCAGCCGCGCGCAGCGCTTGCCCAGTGTTACCTCCGGTATCACGCCCGGCTCGTTCCAGCCCGGCGGATCGATGCGCAGCACATCCGCGCCGTAGCCGGCCAGGAAACGTGTCGCCACCGGCCCGGCCAACACCCGCGTCAGGTCCAGCACCTTCAGTCCCGCCAGCGGACGCGACGGCGTCGGCGCCCAGCCCGTGTTGAAACTGCCGGCCTGCGCGGCGAACGCGATCAAGGGCTCGGCCGCCACCGCCCGTCCCTGCTGGTGCGCCGCCCACTCCGCGCTGGAGCGCATCTGCGCCGCGCAACCGCCCTGCGCCACCACCGCCGCTTCGAGCTCGGCGCCGCGCCAGCCGGCCACCGCCCGCGCCACGGCATCGCGTTCGACCGGCGCCTTCAGCACCGCCAACGCCGCGTCGCGGTGATGCGGCGCATTGGTGTGCAAGCGTATCCAGCCGTCGGCGGTCGGATAGTCGCCGGCCACCGGGTCCCACAGCGGCGGCAGCGCCCACCCCAGCGGACGCAAGGACCAGCTGAACCACAACGACGCCAGCCGCCGATCGACCACCACCTCCGCCGGCCGCCCGCCCTGCGCCGCGATCAGCTGCCGCACCGCCAGCGCCGCCGCGCCCACCGACGCCGCCGCCAGCTCCGTCACCGCATAGCAGGACGGCAGTTCGCCCTCGCCGCTGAACCTCACGCACTCCCGCGCCGACAACGACAGCGCGGACGAAATTGCCTCCAACATTTTAGACATGAGCGCTCCAGGAATTGATATGCTGTCCCAGCTTAGGACCGCCCACAAGGGGCGTCAATCTTGACTTGAAGTGTCAACATAGGAAACCGAGATGGTCTGGATGACAGCGACGGAAGCGCTGAAGCTACTGAATGTCCGCCCGCAAACGCTGTACGCCAACGTCAGCCGGGGCAAGATACGCGCCAAGTCCGACGAGGCCGATCCGCGCCGCAGCCTCTACCACCGCGACGACATCCTGCGCATGGCCAGGCGCAGCAACGGCCGCCGCAAGATCGAAGCGGTCTCCGCGCAGGCGATGCAGTGGGGCGACCCGGTGCTGCCGTCCGCCATTTCCACCGCCGCCGACGGCCGCCTGCTCTACCGAGGGCACGACGCCGTCGCGCTGTCCGAAACCGCCACGCTGGAAGAAATCGCCGATTTACTGTGGGAGGCCGAGCCCGGCCAGGTGCGGGCAGCCGCTACATCACCCGCCCGCGCACAACCCGCCATCGCACCACCGACCAGCGCACTGGGCGCCGGCCTGCTGGCGCTGGCGCTGCGCAGCGCCAGCGACGCCCCCTCGATCGACCGCCCCGCCGCCGACCTGCGCGCCGAAGCTGCCGCCATCCTGGCCACGCTCACCCAAGCGATGATCGGTCCCGCGCCCGCAGGCGACCCAAGCGCCACCATCAGCCGCCGCCTGGCCCTCGGCTGGCAACGCCCGGCGTCCGAAGACCTGCTGCGCCGCGCGCTGGTGCTGATGGCCGACCACGAACTGAACGCCTCCACCTTCGCCACCCGCGTCGCCATCTCGACCGGCGCCTCGCTGGCGGCCGGCGTGCTGGCCGGCTTCACCACGCTGACCGGCCCGCTGCACGGCGGCGCTTCGGCCGAATTCGCCCAATTGGCCGCCGCCGCCCGCGAACACGGCGCCGAGGCAGCCGTCGCCAGCTGGCGAACCGGCGGCCGCGCGCTGCCCGGCTTCGGCCACATGCTGTACGCCGAAGGCGACCCGCGCGCCCGCGCCCTGATGAAATTACTACCGGAATTGCAGCCGCACACAGACCTCGCCGCCGCGGCCGAAGCGCAGGCGGGGGAATTGCCGAACATTGATTTCGCGCTGACCTTGCTGGCCGCCGCCCACGGGCTGCCGGATGACGCGCCGTTCATCCTGTTTGCGCTGGGCCGCTGCGTCGGCTGGCTGGCGCATGCACTCGAACAAGTGCAGGCCCGCCGCCCGATACGCCCCAGGGCCCGCTACGTCGGGCCTAGCGCAGGAACTTGTTGATGGCGCTGGCGTTGGCCGCGTCCAGATTGAGGAACTGGTAACCGATCTTGAAATGATCGCCGCTGAAAATGCAATAACTCACCTTGGAACGGCAGGTCAATATCTGCGGCTTTCCGTCGAGGAACAGCTCGAACGTCACATTGCCCATATGCCCCACGGCCAACTTGTGCTCGAACGTTATCGACAAACCATTGGCGCTGATATCGAGCGTGCGTCCCGGCTGTGGCGGCATGCCGTCCATCGCCGCCACTACCTTGGAGCGCAGGATCTTGCGCGCTACTGACCTCTGATCAACTAACACTATCTATCCTCTTGTACGTTTGCGTTACCGATTATTCAGTATTGATGATTACAACACGTAACAATACAACGTTATTGGATTTCGCGCAGCTTATTGAAGGCATCGTCGATGCGATCGACCGCGATGATGGTCATGCCCTCGATCGGCTGCTTGGGCGCATTCGCGGTCGGTATCATCGCCGTCGAGAAGCCCAGCTTGGCCGCCTCGCGCAGACGCTCCTGTCCACGCGGCGCCGGCCGGATCTCGCCGGCCAGCCCCACCTCGCCGAACACCACGAAACCACGCGGCAGCGGCTTGCTGCGCATCGAAGAATTGATCGCCAGCAGCACCGCCAGATCGGCCGCCGGCTCGGTGATCTTGACCCCGCCCACCGCGTTGATGAACACGTCCTGGTCGAAGGCCGCGATGCCCGCGTGGCGGTGCAGCACGGCCAGCAGCATCGCCAGCCTATTCTGCTCCAAGCCGACCGACAAGCGGCGCGCATTAGGCAGATGGCTGGCATCGACCAGCGCCTGGATCTCCACCAGCAAGGGGCGCGTGCCCTCCTGCGTCACCATCACGCACGATCCCGGTACCTGGTTGTCATGCTGCGACAGGAACAAGGCCGACGGATTCGACACGCCCTTCAAGCCCTTCTCCGTCATCGCGAACACGCCCAGCTCGTTGACCGCGCCGAAACGATTCTTGATCGCGCGCACCAGGCGGAAGCTGGAATGGTTATCGCCCTCGAAATACAGCACCGTATCGACGATGTGCTCCAGCACCCGCGGACCGGCCAGCGCGCCTTCCTTGGTCACGTGGCCGACCAGGATGATGGTGATGCCGGTCTGCTTGGCCACGCGGGTCAGCTGCGCCGCGCACTCGCGCACCTGCGCCACCGAACCCGGCGCCGAACTGAGCGCGTCCGAATACACGGTCTGGATCGAATCGATCACCGCCACTTCCGGCTTCAGGTCGGCCAGGGTGCCGAGGATTTTCTCCAGCTGTATCTCCGCCTGCAGTTTCAGATCGCGGGCGTCGATGTTCAGCCGCTTGGCGCGCAGCGCGATCTGCGCGCCGGACTCCTCGCCGCTGACATACAGGACTTTTTTCAGATGCGACACATTGGCCAGCGCCTGCAACAGCAAGGTCGACTTGCCGATGCCCGGATCGCCGCCGATCAGCACCACGCCGCCGGCCACCAGGCCGCCGCCCAGCACGCGGTCGAACTCCTCGATGCCGGTGCCGAAGCGCGGCACGTCGATGGCGTCGATATCGGCCAGCGACAGCACCGGCGCGGTCTGCGCCAGCGACATGTGCTGCGGTTGCGAGTAACGGTTGTTGCCGCCCGCCTCGACGACGGTCTCCACCATCGTGTTCCACTGCTGGCAGGACGGGCACTGGCCGGTCCACTTGGTGGCCGTGCCGCCGCAGTCGCTACAGGTGTAGTTGGTTTTTGCCTTGGCCATCGGTTCAGCCTTCCACAACCGGCACGCGCTGCGCCAGGGCGCACATCAGCTCATAGCCGATGGTGCCGGCCGCCGTCGCCACGTCGTCGATCGGCATGCCGCGGCCCCACAGCGTGACCTTGCTGCCGACGCCCGCCGACGGCAGGTTGGTCAGGTCGACGGTCAGCATGTCCATCGACACCCGGCCCACCAGCGTGCTGCGCCCGCCATCGACCAGCACCGGCGTGCCCATCGGCGCGCTGCGCGGATAGCCGTCCGCATAGCCGCAGGCCACCACGCCGATGCGCATCGGGCCCTCGGCCTGGTAGCGGCTGCCGTAGCCGACCACGTCGCCGGCGACGATGTTCTGCACGCCGATGATCTCGCTGCTCAGCGTCATGGTCGGCTCCAGGCCGAACGATGCCGCCGTGGCGCCGCCCGGCGAGCCGCCGTACAGCATGATGCCGGGACGGATCCAGTCGTTGCGCAAGGTTTGCTGGTGCATCAGCACCCCCGCCGAATTGGACAGGCTGCGCGCCCCCGCCAACCCTGCCGTGCCCAGCTCGAAGCGGCGCACCTGCTCGGCGATCGGCAGCAACGGATGCTCGGCGTCGTCGGCGTTGGCGAAGTGGGTGATCATGGTGATGCTGCCGACGCAGGAAATCGCGCTCAGGCGCGCATGCGCGGCGGCGTAGGCGTCCGGCATGAAGCCGAGCCGGTTCATGCCGCTGTTCATTTTCAGATGCAGGTCAAATTTGATGCCGCGCGTCGTCAGCGCCGCTTGCGCCGCCTCCAGCCACGCCAGCTGCTCGTCGCAATGCACGGCGGCCTGCAGGTTGTAGCCGGCCATGGTGTGCAAATCGGCCGGATCGAAGAAACCCTCCAACAACAGGATGGGCTTTTTCCAGCCCAGCTCGCGCAGGCGCACGGCGTAGTCGACTTCCACCAGCGCCAGGCCGTCGGCGTCGGCGAAACCGCGCATCGCCCGCTCCAGGCCGTGGCCGTAGCCGTTCGCCTTGAGCACCCCCCAGGCCTTGGCGCCGGGCGCATTCGCCTTGGCGCGCGCCAGGTTATGCTTCATGGAATCAACGTGGATGGTTGCGAGGATCGGCCTAGGCATAAGCAATTTGAGCAGAATAATGGAAGGCCGTATTTTACCGTGTAGCGACCTGACTGCACGGCTCAATTCTTGGGGATACGATCAAAGCATGGTATAAAGCAAGCCAGATAAGTTTTCAGGCACCCCAGAATGAATCGTGGTTTCTATACCATTATGGCAGCGCAATTTTTTTCGTCACTGGCGGATAATGCGTTGCTCTTTGTTGCGATCGACCTGCTGGTAACAATGAAGTCCCCGGCATGGATCACACCATTGCTGAAACTCTCATTTACACTCTTTTACGTGCTGTTGGCAGCATTTGTCGGCGCCTTCGCCGATTCAATGCCCAAGGGTAAGGTCATGTTCATCTCCAACCTGATCAAGGTTGGCGGCTGCCTGCTGATCTTCGCCCACGTCCATCCGCTATTGGCCTATGCGCTGGTCGGTTTTGGCGCCGCGGTCTATTCGCCGGCCAAATACGGCATCCTCACCGAGTTACTGCCGGCAGAGAAACTCGTGGCCGCCAATGGCTGGGTCGAGGGCTTGACCGTGATGTCGATTATTTTCGGCACCGTCCTGGGCGGCAAGCTGGTCGGCGGCCAGATGTCGTCCTTCCTGCTCGGCTTTGACTTCCCGATGGTCGACACCGGCATCGACACCGCGCCCGAAGCGGCGCTGTGCGTGGTGGTGTTCATCTATATGCTGGCGGCGCTGTTCAACACCCGCATCCCGGACACCGGCTGCGTCTACGGCCACCAGGAACGCAACCCGATCAAGCTGATCACCGACTTCGCCAACTGCTACGGCCTGCTGTGGAAAGACAAGCTGGGCCAGATCTCGCTGGCGGTCACCACGCTGTTCTGGGGCGCCGCGCAGACCTTGCAATTTATCGTGCTGGAATGGGCCAACCGCACCCTCAAGCTGAGCTACGAACAATCGACCAGCCTGGTCGGCGTGGTCGCCGTCGGCGTCGCGCTGGGCGCGGTGCTGTCGGCGCGCTTCATCTCGCTGCGCAAATCACTGAACGTGATCCCGATGGGCATCGCCATGGGCGTCATCGTCATCAGCATGGTGATGGTGAAATCGGTGGCGCTGGCCTATCCGCTGCTGATCCTGGTCGGCCTGCTGGGCGGCTTCTTCCTGGTGCCGATGAACGCGCTGTTGCAACACCGCGGTCACGTGCTGATGAGCGCGGGCCACTCGATCGCGGTGCAGAACTTCAACGAAAACCTGTCCATCCTGACCATGCTGGCGGTGTACTCGCTGATGCTGCGCGGCCACCTGAACCTGGACGTCATCATCGTGCTGTTCGGCCTGTTCCTGGCTGGCACCATGTACTTCATCATGCGCAAGCATGCGGCCAACCAGCGCGAATTCGATTCGGTCGCGCTGATCGGCGAGCTGAAACACTGACAGCCGCTTAAGAAGGCGTTTCAAAATGAGCGTGGCTAGGCGCGGCGACGAAGACAGTGCGCCTGCACGGCAAGGAGCTGCAACGACGCCACGGTCATTTTGAAACGCCGTCTAAGCCGGCAGCGCCCCGGCCTGGCGGAGCTGCGCGGCTTGCGCGCGCCAATTGTCGGGCACCACGAAGCCACGGCGCCGCTCCACCAGCCACTCCCCCTGCTGTTCCAGCACCGCCACCATCACCGGCGCGGCCACCTGCGCCATGTGCTCGTGCAGCGCGGCCAGCAGTTCATCCTTGCTCATCGCGCTCGACTCCAGCGGCAACTTCAACGGCGCCAACCAATGCAGGCGCGGCATGATGGCGTAGCGCTCGCCTTGCAGTTCAGCGGCGTGTTGCAGCGTGATCCAGAAGCCGTTGCAATGCGGCTGGGAGATGCCCGCCATCGGCTCTGCGCCCTCGCCGCCCGGATAGAACAGCCAGCCCTTGACCAACGCCTGCGCGCGCGCCACCGGCTGCGGCAGCAGTGGCTGGGCGGCCGGATGGCTGGCCAGCGAGAGTTGCTTGTCGAAGATCTTGCGCATCTTGGCGCCCAGCGTGTCGGCCAGGTTGGGGCCGATCAGGCCGTTGAAATCGGCGCCGGCCTCGCTGGCGTCGAGCAGGTAGAACTTGGTGGCGAATTCATAGTGGACCAGGTCGTCGCCGTCGCGCAGCAGGAAGTCGAATTCGCCGACGGTGTCGTTGCGGCTGGCGCGTACCTGCAGGCCGTGGGCGACCAGCTTGCCGTGTTCGGCAAAATAGAAGGCCATCAGCTTTTCCGCGTACAGGCCGAGGCGCGAATAGTGGCGCGTGCCCAGCGCGGCCTCCAGCGGAATCGGATCCTGCTCCAGCGCGGCCAGCCAGTCGGCCGTTTCCGGCGACATGGCGCCCAACGTGGCGATGCGGCCGTGCCAGTGCGGCGAGGCCGGGTCCAGCAGATCGGGGGCGTCCAGCAGCCAGGCCAGCGCGCGTACGTGCGGCCGGGTCAGGTGCCCCCAGCGCTGCTCGAAGCGAGTTTGATAGCTGTCGGCCGGCGCGGCGGGCGGCAGGCTAGTCACGGGCGGCCTTGGCGAGACACAGGTCGCCCCAGGCTTTGGCCTTGTCTTCCGGCTTGCGCAGCAGGTCGTCCGGGTGATAGGTCGCCACCACCGGCAGCTGGGCGGCGCCGTAGCGCATCACCTTGCCGCGCGCGGCCGGTCCCATCATCAGACCCTTGGCGGCATGCTGGCCGAAGGTCATGGCCATGGTCGCGCCGGTCAACGCCAGCTCGCGCTCCAGGAAGGGACGGCAGGCCAGCAGCTCCTCGCCGCTCGGCGCGCGGTCGGCGCCATCGGGGCCGGATGGACGGCATTTGACCAGGTTGGTCACGTAGACGTCCGCCTCCGGTTTCAGGGCGATGGCTTTCAGCATATTGTCCAGCAACTGCCCGGCCTCGGCGGCGATCGCCTGGTTTTCCTTTTCGTCCAGGCGCGACGGCGCGGCCGCGATGGCGATCCAGCCGGCGTCGGCGGCGCCACGGCCGTTGACGGCGTTGCGGCGGGTATCGCACAACGCGCAGCGGGTGCAGGTGGAAACGGCGGTCTTCAACGCGGCCCAGTCCATGGCGGCGATGGCGGCATCGCCGACCGGCTCGGCGCGGGCCGGTACCGGCGCCTCGTCGAACCAGGCGGTTGAGTCTTCGTCGGCCATGGCGAGAGGTTCCTCTGCGGCCGACGGCTCGGGGACGAACGATGGCGCGGGCGTCGGCGCAGTCGCAGGCGCTGGCACCGGGATAGGAACAGGCGACGGCGCTGGCGTCGGAACGACGACGGGCTCTGGCGGCGGCGGTGCCGGCGGCACTTCAGGCGCCACCGCTACCGGCTCCTCGGCCACATCAACCTCAACGGCCGCCTCTTCGCTGACTGGCGGATTGCGCAACTTCCATTGCACGCCCACGCCCATCTCATCGAGGAACACGGTGCTGCGGGCTATCGTCTGACTCATAAACTGAACCGCATAACGATTGCGTCCTCGCGTTGCTGATTGGCGGCCGGGTAATAGCCCTTGCGCCGACCGACGTGTTGAAATCCGTAGCGCTGATAAATCTCCAGCGCCCGCGTGTTCGATGGCCGCACTTCCAGCAGCACCGACTCCATGCCCAGCCCGCGCGCGCACGCCACGGCCTGGTTCAGCAGGAACCGTCCCAGGCCCTGCCCCTGCTTCTCCGCCGACACCGCCACGTTCAGCAAATGCGCCTCGTCGACGATCCCCATCAGCAGGAAATAGCCCAGCAAATCGCCATGCTGGTCGCGCAGCACCCACGCCTCGTAGTTGCTGTTGAGGGAATCGACGAAATTGGCCATGCTCCAGGGATGCGGATAAACGCTCTCCTCCAGCGCCACCACATCGAGCAAATCGGTTTGCCGCATCGGCTCATAGTTCAGTCGCGCCAGGTCCCACATCTGCTTCATGCGCCACCTTCAGCGGCTTTGGCGGCCGCCATGTCGCGCCGCTCGGCCTGGGTGTAGGCGATCTTGTTACGCAAATACAGCGGCTGCGCCTCGGCCGCCGTCACGGTCGCGCCGGCGGCAAAGGCCAGCGCCGCCAGTTGCGCGACCTGCTCCGCATGCGGCATCACCTCGGCGAAGCCGCCGCCGGCAAACGCCTCGGCATAGGCGGACAAGCCGTTGCCGCAGGCGACAGGCGCGCCCTGCGGCTGCACGCCCTCGGGCGCCGACAGCGCAGGCGGCAGCACCGCCTGCGGCGCCGCGCCGTCCGCAAAGCGGTACTGCGCCCAGTACACCTCGCCCATGCGCGCATCCAGCACCGCCAGCACGTCGGCGGCGCCGTGCCGCTGATGGCAGGCCAGCGCCATCGCGTCCAGCGTCACCACCGGCACCACCGGCAGGTTGCCGCCGAAGGCCAGGCCCTGGGCGATCCCGCAAGCGGTGCGCACGCCGGTGAACGAACCGGGGCCGGAGCCGAAGGCGATGGCGTCGCAGTCTTTCAAGGCGATAGCGGCTTCGGCCAGCAGCTCCTGGATCATCGGCAGCACCGATTGCGAGTGGGTGCGCACGCCCGAGGACACGCGGCTGATGACGGTCTCGCCGCGCAGCAGCGCGACCGAGGCCAGTTCGGAGGAGGTTTCAATGGCGAGAATAATAGGCATGCCGTATTTTAACCTGCCGCGCTGGCAGGCGCGACCCCGCGCGGGGATGTAGAATACGCCCCTTAGGCACAGAGCCCGCCGTCAGCCCACGAATACCATGCACAGTGTGACCCTGAATTCCGAGAATCGCGCAGAGATCGCCGCCGCCCTGGCCGGCGACCGCTGGATCGTGGCCTGCCTGTGCGCGGCCTGGTGCGGCACCTGCGCCACCTACCGCGCCACGTTCGAGGAACTGGCCGCGCGCCATCCGGACAAGTTCTTCGTCTGGATCGACATCGAAGACCACGCCGACGTAGTGGGCGACCTGGACGTGGACAACTTCCCCACCCTGCTGCTCCAGCACCACGAACTGGTGGCCTTCTTCGGCACCATGTTGCCGGACGCCGCGCTGGCGCACCGCCTGGTGCAAGCCAAGTCCGCGCTCAGCGACGCCGAACTGGCCGAACTGGCCGTCAGCAGCGAAGAACGCCGCCAATGGCAAGCCGACTGCAACCTGCGCACCTTGATGCGCAACGCGCAGGCCTGAACGCCGGCGTCATCAAACGCTGTCGGAAGCTACCGGCAGCGCCTCGGATTTCCAGCGCAGCATGCCGCCGGCCAGGTTGGCGATCTGCGTGAAGCCGGCCTTGGCCAGCAGCACGCTGGCCTGGGCCGAACGCACGCCCGAGCGACACACCGCCACCACCGGCCGCGCGCGGTCGAACTCGTCGACCCGGCCCATCAACTGCGACAGCGGCACCAGCCGCGCGCCGGGCACGTGGCCCAGTTCGTCGATGAACTCCGGCGCCTCGCGCACATCGACGATCTGCGCCTCGGCCAGATGCTCCAGCAGCACCATCGGCTCGATCTCCCACACGCCGCTGAAGCGCAAGGTCAACGGCGCCCAGGTCGGCGCATCGGGCGCGGGCTGGTTGCCTTCCGGCTGGCCGCAGCGCATATTGGCCGGCACCGCGATCGCGATCAGCTTCGGATGCGGCAGGTGCAGGTTGTTCATGTGCCCGGCAAAGTCGCCCTCGTCCACATCGCCGCCCAGGCGCGGATTGAAGCGGCGCTCTTCCGCCACGCTGGTCACGGTGATGCCGCGATAGTCGTGCGCGGGATAGAGCAGGCAGGCCTCCGGCAAGCTCAGGATCTGCTCCCGCACCGAAGCAAACAACTGCTGCGGACTGCCCTGCTGAAAATCGGTGCGGCCGCAGCCGCGTATCAGCAGGCTGTCGCCGGTGAAGGCCATGCTCTGGTCATCGAGCACAAAGGTCAGGCAACCGTTGGTGTGGCCGGGCGTTGCCCGCACCGTCAAGTGGCGGCTGCCGAAATCGATACGGTCGCCATGGCGCAGCGGACGGTCGGCCAGCTCGGCGCCCGCCGCCTCCGCCAGCGCAATGCGGCTGCCGCAGCTTTGATGCAGGCGCCAGGCGGCCGTCACATGGTCGGCGTGGACGTGGGTATCCAGCGTGGCCAGTAGACGCAAGCCCAGCTCCTTCAACAGCGCCAGGTCGCGCGGCGCCTGCTCGTATACCGGGTCGATCAGCAGCGCCTCGCCGCCGTCGCCCAGCAGATAGGTGTAGGTGGAGGAAGTCGGATCGAACAGCTGGCGAAAAATCATGATGGCGGCAATCTGAATAAAGTGATCGAGGTAGCCCTCAAGCTTAGTCTGATTGGGCACTCATGCGCAAGTGGCGCCGAATCTCGTGCCTAGCGGCCAAAGACATACACCGCCTTGCAGTCATCCCTAACGGCATCCGGCTTGAATCTGGAGCGTTTGACGGAATTGACCGCGGCCGCATCAAAGACTTGGGGCGGCGCCGATGCTTCAACGGCGACATTCCGGCTATGTCCTTTGCCATCCAGGTCGAATCGGACCACAACCCAGCCGACTGCGCCCGAGCGAAGGGCTTCCTTGGGAAAAATCGGCATCGCAGAACGCTCTATTTCATGCGCGCACTGCTCGCTTTTTTCGAGCGTCGGAGATTTGTCCGGGTCCGCGCCAAAAGGCGTTGCCGGCGTTCCAGCCCGCGCCAGCGCGCAACTTGCGACGAGGGTGGCGACTAAAAGATGACGCATCAATGGTTTCCTAGGTAATTGCCGATCAGGGTGCGGCAGGATAGCACTTCGCATCATCGAAAAAATGCGCGGATTGTCACGCCACCTCGACGCCGGCGCGCTGCAATTGCGCAGCAAGAAACGGGTAGCCCGCCATCCCCCACCTCCCTATGCTGAAGCCTTTCCATCACACCAAGGGGAACACCATGCATCAGCTATCAGGGAAAGTGGCGATCGTCACCGGCGCAAGTTCGGGCATCGGCTACGAGACAGCCAGGTTATTCGCGCGTGAAGGTGCAAAGGTGGTCGTGACCGCGCGCCGCCAGGCCGAACTCAATGCGCTGGTCGCGGACATCGAAGGTGACGGCGGCGAGGCGGTCGCCGTCGCCGGCGACATCCGGGACGAACATCTCGCGCGGGCACTGGTGGAAACGGCGGTCGGCCGCTTCGGCGGGCTCGATATCGCCTTCAACAACGCCGGCATGACGGGCGAGGCCGTCCCGGTGTCCGACATTTCCATCGAAGCCTGGCAGGCCATCGTCGACACCAACCTGACCAGCGCCTTCCTCGGCGCGAAATATCAGCTGCCAGCCATGATCAAGCGTGGTGGCGGCTCCATCATCTTTACCTCGACCATCGTTGGCAGCACGGTCGGCTTCCCTGGCATGGGCGCCTATGCCGCCAGCAAGGCCGGCTTGATCGGCCTGATGCAGGTCATCGCCGTCGAGTATGGCGGCCATGGCATACGCGCCAACGCGTTGCTACCCGGCGGCACCGACACGCCGATGGGCAGGGCCAGCGCCAACACGCCCGAAGCGCGTGCCTTCGTCGAAGGCTTGCACGCGCTCAAGCGTTTAGCGCTGCCGGAGGAAATCGCCCGCTCGGCGCTCTACCTGGCCTCCGATGCATCGAGCTTCACCACCGGATCGAACCTGATGGTGGATGGCGGCAACTCGGTCAACCGGACGTGAGTAACACCGCTGAGTGATTAAGCGGGCGGGGCCGCCCATCAGCTACCGCCGTGCCAATTGAAAAAGGCGATTGGCGATATTCTTGACGGCGATTCTATTTTCCGCCGAAGCGCTGACGTTCGTAAATACCGCCACGCCACTGCGCGTGAGCGGATTCAAATAGACGGCGGTAAAGACACCAGGATCGCCGCCCCAATGGTTGGGCATCGCCTGTCCGTTCAACGGCGATTCCATCCACCCCAGCCCCTGACCACTTAACCAGGCAGGCAGTCCGGCAGGCGTCTGCATATCCAACATCTGCGCCATGGCCGACGCTCCCAACACCTTAACGCCCCCCGACTGACCAGCGTTTGCCGATGCGGCGATGAACCTCATGAAATCGCTGATCGACGACCGTAACATGCCAACCGGCCAATCTGGAAAACCGACGGGTTCAACAGCTACCAGCGCCCCATCTACCAGGTCATACGCTTTGGCGCTGCGCAATCTGGGGGTGTCCTTGATCGTCCAGCTCGTAGAATCCATGGCGAGCGGCGCAAAAATATCTCTACGCGTCTGTTCGCGCATGTCCACTCCGCCGATGCGACCAGCGAGATGCCCCAGCAAGGCGAAGCCCACATTGCTGTAGCCCCACGTTGACGCCGGGGGAACGGCTGAGAAACATTTCGCTTCCGAGTAATGGCCTCCGTCGGGCGTGAGATATTGCCTGAGGAAGTCGGGTAGGGTTTGATCGGCATCGCGGCCATGCTGTCGGAAATCGATTTCGTAATAGCGGGCGTCGGAAATACTTGATGTGTGCGTCAGCAGCTGTCGGAACGTGATTGCCCTTTCGCTAAATCGCGGATTGAAAACGGGGAAATCAAGATGGCCCGCGATAGATTCATCCAACGTGAGCTTGCCCCGCTCCGCCAGTCGCATAATCATGGTGGCGGTCACGACTTTTGTAACCGACGCAATATGAAACATCGTGTCGGCGGTCACTGCCCTGTGCTGGGCGATATCGGCCATGCCGTAGCCTTGAGCAAATTGCACAACACCATCGCGGGCAAAGCCGACGGCCAGTCCTGGGATATTGGCCGTCCGCATTTCGCTCCGGATAAAGAGCTCCAGATCGGAGGCCGGCGGCGCCGGATGCTCTCCCATAGCGACGGCCGGCAACAACAACGCCGACAGTCCTGCGCCAAGAAAAGCACGCCGAGAAATCGGGAACGCAGGTTTGGGTACATGGACTGGCATGTTTCGCTCGCTCTACATGGAAGTGGTACAAACTGGAAGCTACATGATATTATGCGTAGGCACCTACATAAATGTCAATTTAAAAAATAGAAAGTTCATGAGCATGCAAGATTATTCGCGGCTTGCCGGCGGAGCGGCGATCGGCGCTAGGCTAAGGCGTTTGTCGGAAAGCCTGGACGGAGACTCGACACGGGTGTACGCCGCATTGGGAATTTCGTTTGAGCAGCGCTGGTTTGGCGTGCTGAACCAATTAGCCATGAAAGAATCCGCCACCGTCGGGGACCTGGCGGCGACGCTGAAAATCACGCATGTTTCCGTGAGCCAGACACGGCAATCGCTTGAAAAAGCCGGGATCGTGAGGTCTCAGTCCGACCCCGAGGATGCCCGCAAAAAGAAAATCATGCTCACTGCGGAAGGTAAGCGACTGGTCGCAAAGCTGCGGCCAATCTGGGCTGCTTTTGACGAAGCGGCCCTTGAACTGAACGCTGAGTCGGATGACGTCGTGGCGTCGCTAAACAGGCTCGACGACGCTCTGGAGCGGCAATCTATCTTTGAGCGCATCATGGCCCGCATTGCCCGCTAAGATATTTGCACCGCCGAGTGATTACGCGGCGTGGCGTCTTCATGAAACAGGTCAGCCAGGTACTCGCATAGTTCATGCTCCGCAAGCTCGCCTGGCACGATGAAATCCGCAGGCCGCCGCTTGCCTTCGGCGCCGAAGTAATACGCCCGCCACGCGCCCTCCTCGCCACGGATCGCGATCAGCCGCCCAAACACTTTGAAGCGCAAGTCCTTCATAGCGTCAGCGGCAGGCTGCGCAGGCGCTTGCCGGTCAACTTGAACACCGCGTTGGCCACCGCCGGCGCGATCGGCGGCGTGGCCGGTTCGCCCATGCCTTCGGGATGCCCGGCGCTCGGCATGATGATGGTCTCCACCTCGGGCGCCTGGTTCATGCGCACCACCGGATAGTCATGGAAGTTGGTCTGCTCGACCTTGCCATCCTTGATCGTCACCGCGCCGAACAAGGCCGCCGACAGCCCGAACACCACCGCCGATTCCACCTGCTGCGCGATGATATTGGGATTGACGGCGATGCCGCAATCGACCGCGCACACCACCCGGTGCACGCGGATTTCCGTGCCCTCGACCGACACCTCCGCCACCTGCGCGACGATGGTGCCGAACGACTGGTGCAGCGCCACGCCATGCGCGCGGCCCGCCGGCGCAGCACCGGCCTTGGCCACCGCCGCATCCAACACCGCCAGATGGCGCGGGTGCCGCTTCAGCAAGCCGCGCCGGAACGCCACGCTGTCCTTGCCCGCCGCGTGCGCCAGTTCGTCGATAAAGCTCTCTTTGAAAAACGCATTGTGCGAATGCCCGACCGAACGCCAGTACCCCAGCGGCACCGGGCTATCGACGATCACATGGCGGACGCGCTGGTTGACGAACTCGTACTGCATATCGAACTCGCCTTCGGCCGTGGTCTTGTCCGGCCCGGCGGCCGGCAAGCCCAGGTTCCGCTTGAAGAACTGGTGCGACACCGAACCGCTGGCCGACTTGTTGTCGTAGCCCAGCACATTGCCCGCCGCATCCAGGCTGGCGCTGAAGCGCGCCAACGCCGCCGGGCGGTACACGTCGTGCGTGGTGTCGTCCTCGCGCGACCAGATCATCTGCACCGGCAAGCCGCGCGTCTCCCTGGCCAGCGCCACCACCTGCGCCACCATGTCCACATCCAGCCGCCGTCCGAAGCCGCCGCCCAGCAGGGTCACCACCAGCACCACCTTGTCCTCCGGGACGCCGGCCACCTTGGCCGCCGTCGCCACCGCAAAACCGGGCGACTGGGTCGGCGCCCACAGGTACACATAGCCGTCCTTGACCTGCGCCGTGCAGTTGATCGGCTCCATCGCCGCATGCGCCAGATAGGGCGCGCGATACTCAGCCGTCAAAGTTTTGGCGACGCCGGCGACCTTGCCCTCCACCGCATCCATGTCGCCGTCCTTGAAGTAGGCGTGGCCCGATTCCGCATCCAGCCTGGCCGCGAACTCCGCGTAGATGGCGGCGCTCGACATACTGGCCCGCTCGTCGGTCGACCACTGTACCGGCAAGGCCAGCGCGGCCTGTTTGGCCTGCCACCAGGTCTTGGCCACCACCGCCACGCCGGCGCCGGCGCCGGTCCTTGCCGGCAGCACGCCGGAAAAATCAACCACCCGCATCACGCCCGGCATCTTCAGCACCGCATCCGTGTTGACGCTGGCGACCGTGCCGCCGATCACCGGCGACATGCGCACCGCCGCATACACCATCCCCGGGGGACGCACGTCGAGGCCGAACAGCGCCGTGCCGTTCACCTTGGACGGCGTGTCGCGGCGCGGCTGCGCGCGGCCGATCAGTTTGAAATCCTTGGGCGCCTTCAGGCGGATCTCGCCCGGCGACGCGGTGGCGGCGGCAACCGCCAGCGCGCCATAGGCCAGGCGCCGGCCGTCGGCATGGATGACGGAGCCGTCTTCGGTGCGGCAGTCTTCCAACCGCGCATTCCACTGTTTGGCGGCGGCGGCGACCAGCATCGCGCGCGCGGCGGCGCCGGCTTCGCGCATCGGCTGCCACGCATCCTTCACGCTGGACGAGCCACCGGTAATGACCAAGCCCAGCTCGCGCGCCACCTTGCCGACGGTCCAGCTGACCACCGCTTTCAGGTCGCCGTTGTCGTCCGGATGGAACGGCAGGCCGTCCTTGAGCATCGCGATATTGCCGTAGATTTTATCGGCCGGCGCCTGCACCAGCCGCACCGCCGACAGCGGCACGTCCATCTCTTCGGCCACCAGCATCGGCAAGGCGGTGTGCACGCCCTGCCCCATCTCGCTGCGCGCCATGGCCACGCTCACGGTGCCGTCGGGCGCCACCGCGACCCAGCCATTGAGCGCGATCGACGCGCCGCCCAGCAGCATCGGATGCGAGGCATGCAGGCGCTGCCTCGGCGGCATCGCGCCCCAGCCCACGATCAGCGCGCCGACCGCGGCCACGCCGCCAAAAATAAAGCGCCTGCGCGTGCTTTTCAACGATGGCTGCACTGGGGTCTCCGATGGTTTTATGGTTGGTGCCAGCGTGTCAGCAAGTCTTGCGCTGCCACCGGCTTGCTGTAGAAGTAGCCCTGCGCCAGGCGGCAGCCGTGGCGCAGCAGGAAGGCCGCCTGTTCCTCGGTCTCCACGCCCTCCGCGATCACCGACAGGTTCATGCTCTTGCCCAGCTGGATAATGGCGATGGCGATCGCCTCGTCATTGACGTCGGTCGAAATGTCCTTGATGAAGGAACGGTCGATCTTCAAGGTCTGCACCGGCAGCTGCTTCAGGTAGGCCAGCGACGAGTAGCCGGTGCCGAAATCGTCGATCGCCAGGCCTACGCCGATCGAATGCAAATCGTTGATGAAGACCATGGCGTCGCCGGTGTTCATGATCACCGACTCCGTCACCTCCAGTTGCAGGCGGTCCGGCGCCATGCCGGTTTCGTGCAGGATGTCGGCCACCATGTTGACGATGCTGCCGCGCTCGAACTGCTTGGCCGACAGGTTGACCGCCATCTTCGGCACGTGCAAGCCGGCCTCCTGCCAGCGCATCATCTGGCGGCAGGCTTCTTCCAGCACCCACTTGCCCAGCTGGTTGATGAAGCCGGTATCCTCGGCTAGCGGGATGAAGCGGATCGGTGGGATCAGGCCCAGTTCGGGATGATTCCAGCGCACCAGCGCCTCCACGCCGATCAGGCGGCCGGTATCGATTTCCACCTGCGGCTGATAGTTGAGGAAGATCTCGTCCTTCTCGATCGAGCGGCGCAGGAAGGTCTCCAGCCGCAGGCGTTCGACGCCCTCGCCCGTCATCGACGGCGTGTAGAAACTGTAGCCGTTGCGGCCGCGCGCCTTGGCCTGGTACATCGCCACGTCGGCATTGCGTATCAGCATATTCAGGTCGACCGCGTCTTCCGGGAACACGCTGATGCCGACGCTGCAGGTGACGAACAGCTCGTGGCCGGCCACCATGAACGGCTGCTCGAACATCTGCACCAGCTTCTCGGCGACCTGGCTGGCGCCGAACTGGTTCTCGATATTCTCCAGCAGTACGATGAACTCGTCGCCGCCCAGGCGCGCCAGCGTATCGCCCTCGCGCAGGCGTTCGAGCAAGGCCTTGGCGACCTGCTTGAGCAGCTCGTCGCCGATGTGGTGGCCCAGCGTGTCGTTGACGTTCTTGAAGCGATCCAGGTCGATGAACAACAGCGCCAGCTGCTCGCCGTCGCGCGCGGCGCGCAGCAAGGCGTGCTGCAGCCGGTCGTGGAACAGCAGGCGGTTCGGCAGCGCGGTCAGCGGATCGTGGTGCGCCAGGTGGTCCAGCTTTTCCTGCGATTCCTTGGCCTTGGTGATGTCGCTGAACACGCCGACGTAATGGGTGGTCTCGCCGCGGGTGTCGCGCACCGCGCTCACCGTCAGCCATTCCAGATACAGCTCGCCGTTCTTGCGCTTGTTCCAGATCTCGCCGCGCCAGAAGCCGCTTTCCACCTGCTCCCGCCACATGCCCGAATAGAACTCCGCGTCGTGGCGGCCGGAGCGCGTCAGCGTGCGGTCGTGGCCCAGCGCTTCCTGCTCGGTGTAGCCGGTGATCTGCGTGAAGGCCGGATTGACCGCGACGATGGTGCCGTGGGCGTCGAGCACCACCACGCCGTCGGCGATGTGCTCGATCACGGTGGCCGACAGCAGCAGCTTCTCTTCCGCCTCCTTGCGCGCGGTGATGTCGGCATACACCCAGATGCTGCCCTCGTTGGCGCGCTTGTTGTCCAGCGCACAGCCGCTGACCATGCACCAGAACAGGCTGCCGTCCTTGCGGCGGTAGTGGCGCTCTTCGTTGAAGTAGTCGCCTTCCGACAGCGACGGATACTGGCGCGCGCCGGCCGATTCGAAATCGAAGGTGTTGGGGAACACGATGGCGGTCGAGGCGCCGGTCATGGCGCCCGGCTCGTAGCCGAACAGTTCTTCGCAGCGGCGGTTGACCGAGACGATCTGGCGGTTACGCACGAACATCACGCCGAACATCACGTTGTCCAGGATCGCGCTCTGCTCGGCCAGCAGCGCCTCGATGCGCATCTCGTTGTGCTTGCGCTGGCTGATGTCGGAGATGATGCCGTCCACCCAGGGCGCGTTGCCGACGCCGTCGTGCGGCTGCGGCTGGCCATTCTCGGCCACCCAGTGCTCGGTGCCGGCGGCGTCCACGATGCGGTATTCGACCTCGTAGGGCTGGGCGCCGCGGATCGCCTCGGACACCGCGCGGCGCTGTTTCTTGCGGTCTTCCGGCGCGATCAGGTTGGTCCACGAATGGGTGGTGCTGCGCATGAACTGGGCGGCCGAGTAGCCGGAAATCTCCTCGATGGCGTCGGAGACGAAATCGATCGGGCCGTCCGGACGGAAGCGGAACACCGCGCCCGGCACCTGCGTGACGATGGTGCGGAAGCGCTCCTCGCGCTGGCCGATGTCCTCGAACAGGCGCTTGATCGCCACCCGCATCTGCTCCAGCTGGCCGGCCAGGCGGCCCAGCTCGTCGTTGCCGACCAGGTCCAGCCGGGTTTCGAAATCGCCGTGCGACAGGCGGTCGGAGAAGCGCATCAGCTTGCGCAGCGGCTTGATCAGGCGGGAATTGAGGAACAGCACGATCAGCAGCAGCGACACCATCAGTTGCCCGGCCAGCACGAACACATAGGACAGCTGCTTCTCGCGCAGCTCCTGCTGGCTGCGGGCGTCGTCCATCTCGACCGTGATGCGGCCGATGCGCTCGCCGCGCACCAGGATCTCGCGCTCGGCGCGGAACACATTGCCGGTCGCCTGGCGCGGCGAATGCACGCTCATGAACTGGGTGTCGGCCTGGCCGACCACTTCCACCTGCAGCACCGACTGGTCGCGCATCACCGATTCGACCAGCGAATGGGCCGACTCGGCATTCATATTCCACAGCGATTCCTGCATGCCCAGCGCCAGGATGTCGGCATTGCGTTGCAGCGACTCCTTCAGCGTGGCGCGCGCCGACTGCTGCTCGTGCACGCCGATCAGCAGATAGCTGCCGATGATGGCCGGGATCACCAGGCCGCCAAACACCACCAATAACAGCGCACCATAGATCGATAGACCGTACAGGGCGCTGAGCCGGGTACGCATCCGCTGGTAGAAGGCGCTAATCATGCACCGGTACGTTGTAGTGATAAGTTTGCATCATCTGTTTAAAATTGGTTAGTCGCGCAAACTTTTAGCTTACTAACTGGAATTATGCACGGAAAATCATCGAAAAGTCATGGGCCAAGCAAAAAACCCACAGGCAGGCTATCATCGCGGCTCAATTCAACAGAGGGCCTTGCCATGACCACTTTCTCCATGTATTCCGCCTCCATTCCCGTGTTCAAGCAAATTCTGAACAGCCTGCTGGTCATCCTCGACAAGGCTGAAATCCACGCCGCCGAGAAAAAGATCGAGCCTAACGCGCTGCTGCAATTCCGCCTGTTCCCGGACATGCTGCCGTTCACCCGCCAGATCCAGATCGCCTGCGACTTCTCGAAAGGCGCCGCCGCCCGCCTGGGCGGCCTGGAAGTGCCGTCGTACGAAGACACCGAAACCAGCTTCGCCGAACTGAAAGAGCGCATCGTCAAGACCCTGGCCTACATCGACAGCGTGCCGGCCAGCGCCATCGAAGGCAGCGAGACCCGCGAAATCACCACCGGCAGCGGCGAGAAGACCAAGCACTTCACCGGCCAGAGCTATCTGTTCCACTACGCGCTGCCGCACTTCTTCTTCCACGCCACCACCGCTTACGACATCCTGCGCCACAACGGCCTGGAGATCGGCAAGAAGAACTTCATCGGCACCTATTAATAGTCAAGTATTCCGGCGCGGGTAGCCCTGCGCCAGGATGCGCCGCCACACCAGCTCCTTCTGCTCGTCGTTCATCGACACCCAGTGCGCCACCTCGACCACCGACCTGCCGCAACCGCGGCAGATCTCGTCGAAGGTGGTGGAGCACACCGCCACGCAGGGCGTGTCCGGACGGACCGGCAGGTCGGCCATCATTTCACCTGCATCAGCTTGTCCCAGCCGTCATGGCCCAGGGCGCGCAGCGTCTCGATGTTCTTCTCAAAGATGTCGCCCGCTTCCGGGAAAGCTTCCACCGCGCGTTCCACACTTTCCTCGCGCAGCAGGTGCAGCGTTTGGTATGGCGCGCGGTTGGTGTAGTTCTCGATATCGTTCTTGTGGGTGTCGGCGAACTGGTAGTCCGGGTGGAAGCTGGCCACCTGCAGGATGCCGTCCAGCTCCAGGTCTTCCAGCGCGGCGTCGGCCACGTCCAGGAACTCGTTATAGTCTTCGAAGTCGGCCAGCACGTTCGGATGGATGATCATCGTCGTGTCGACCTTTTCCGGCGAGGCCTCGGCCAGGTATTCCAGCTCTTCTATCAGCTTTTCCAGCAACGCCTCGGGCGTGGTCGCCTCGCAGACTACATAGCGGATCTGCTGCTTGACATGCACGGCCTTGGCAAACGGACACAGGTTCAGGCCGATGACGGCCTTCTCCACCCAGTTGACGGTCTCGGCGATGACGGCGTCGTGATCGATGGCGGGGTTACTCATAGTTCAATTCCTTGGTGACTGCTCAAAAGCAGAATTGTACGCACTCTTTGCGGGAACTCATACTTCAGCCAATTTGCGGCGATCTCCGGCTTATTTACATGGAATCATTGCGCAAAAGAATTAGTCATCCGCCTGACATATTTCTTGACTCGCTAACCCGACCTTCGTACACTCCACGTTTATTCATAGTCCGCTCGATGTTGCTCGTCGATAACAATGGAAAACTATGCAAGCACGTATTTCTAAATCCGCCGCCTTGGCGACCCTGCTGGCCCTGATGGCGCCGGCGATCAGCCAGGCCTACGATGAAGCACCGGGCCTGCCGCCAGTGGCGCCCCTGCCGCTGTCCGCCCTGCCCAACGCCCTTCCCAAGTCGCCCGCCCCCCTCGATGCCTCCTCCCTGAAAGTCAGCAAACCGGCCAAAGCGGCCGAGGATGATGCTTTCCGCGAAAAAGACGTGTGGGGCCGCATCCGCAGCGGCTACGCCATTCCCGATATCAGCAACGAGCTGGTGGCCAAGCACGTCAACTGGTACGCCGCCCGTCCCGACTACATCGGCCGCACCACGGCGCGCGCCTCGCGCTACCTGTTCCACGTCGTCACCGAGCTGGAAAAGCGCGGCATGCCGACCGAACTGGCGCTGCTGCCCTTCATCGAATCCGCGTTCAACCCGCAAGCCCTGTCCAGCGCCAACGCCGCCGGCATGTGGCAGTTCGTGCCGGGCACCGGCCGCGACTACAACCTCAAGCAGGACGCCTTCAAGGACGAGCGCCGCGGCGTGCTGGCCTCGACCGACGCCGCGCTGAGCTACCTGCAGCGCCTGTACGATATGTTCGGCGACTGGCAACTGGCGCTGGCCGCCTACAACTGGGGCGAAGGCTCGGTGCAGAAAGCCATCAAGCGCAACCTGGCCGCCGGCAAGCCGACCGACTTCGAGAGCCTGGCCGAGCTGATGCCGGCCGAAACCCGCAACTACGTACCCAAGCTGCAGGCGGTGAAGAACATCATCGCCAATCCGGCCCAATACGGCCTGAACCTGCCGGCCATCGACAACACACCCTACTTCACCGCCGTCGACAAGACCAGCGACATCGACCTGACCATCGCCGCCCACCTGGCCGAGCTGTCGGTCGACGAGTTCAAGGCGCTGAACCCGCAGTTCAAGCGTCCGGTCATCACCGGCGACGAGCAGACCAAGATCCTGCTGCCCAAGGAAAACGCCGCCAAGTTCCACCTGAACCTGGCGCAATGGGGCAAGGACCTGTCGACCTGGACCACGCACAAGATCACCACCGCCCGCGAAAGCATCGGCACCCTGGCCTCGCGCTTCCACACCACGCCGGAAGTGATACGCCAGGCCAACAACATCCCGCAAAAGTCCCTGTTGAAAGCCGGCTCCACCATCCTGGTGCCGAAGATTTCGACCTCGGCCAGCATCGACATCTCGCCTGAAGTGGAGCGCAACGCCACCGTCGCCTTCGAGGCCGAGCGCGAGCGCACCGTCAGCAAGGCCGGCTACAAACTGGCCAAGGGCGGCAAGGCCGCCAGGTCCAGCCCGGTGGCGCTGGTCAAGGCGCGCGTCTCGCGCGACGCCGCCAAGGGCAAACACCGCAAGAATCACGACTGACGCCCGCCCGGCCCCGGTTTAAGCGCATGCCGCCGGGGCTGCGGCAGCGATCAAAGGTTGCAGTCGCGGCCTACTCGCCCTACAATCTTGGTCTTGCAGCGGCCGGCAACGCGCCTCTCACTCAAACAACAACCCCACTGACGTCGCCAGCCAGCCGGCCTACCAAGGCAAGCCCGGGCGCGCAGTCGCAATCGGAGTCACTATGGCGTTCTTGCAAGGCAAAAAAATCCTCATCACTGGTTTGCTGTCGAACCGTTCCATCGCTTACGGTATCGCCAAGGCCTGCCATCGCGAAGGCGCCGAACTGGCGTTCACCTACGTCGGCGAACGCTTCAAAGACCGCATCACCGAATTCGCCGCCGAGTTCGACAGCAAGCTGGTCTACGACTGCGACGTTGGCAGCGACGAGCAGATCGCCGCCCTGTTCGCCGACCTGGGCCAGAGCTGGTCGCAGCTGGACGGCCTGGTGCACGCGATCGGCTTCGCGCCGCGCGAAGCGATCGCCGGCGAGTTCCTGGACGGCCTGACCCGCGAGAACTTCCGCATCGCCCACGACATCTCGGCCTACAGCTTCCCGGCGATGGCCAAGGCGGCGCTGCCGCTGCTGAAGGAAGGTTCGTCGCTGCTGACCTTGTCGTACCTGGGTGCGGTGCGCGCCATCCCTTACTACAACACCATGGGCCTGGCCAAGGCATCGCTGGAAGCGTCGGTGCGCTACCTGGCGGAAAACCTGGGCAAAATGGGCATCCGCGCCAACGGCATCTCGGCCGGTCCGATCAAGACGTTGGCCGCGTCCGGCATCAAGGACTTCGGCAAGCTGCTGGGCTTTGCCTCGTCGCACGCCCCGCTGCGCCGCAACGTGACAATTGAAGAAGTGGGCAACACCGCCGCCTTCATGCTGTCCGACCTGGCCTCCGGCATCACCGGCGAGATCACCTACGTCGACGGCGGCTTCTCGCACGTCATGGGCCTGAACGCGGAAGACTACACCTGATCCGCTTCCCGCCTCGCCCAAGCAAAACGCCCTGCATGCAGGGCGTTTTTCATGCGGGGGTCAAGTCTGACATTCGGACACGAGCTCTGCCGTAGCGGCCGCTACGGCAGAGTTCGTGTCCGAATGTCAGACTTGACCCCCACGATTCACGGTAAATCCTTCAGTCCGGCGGCGATCTTGTCGCAATCGGCCATCGTCGGCGCCTTGGACATCGACAGGCCCAGCTTATTCGTTTGCCAGGCTTGCATCGCCTTCTGCTCCGTATCCACCAGCTTGCCCATGACGGCGGCGTCGGCGCGGCTGGCGCGGACCAGCATCAGCTTGGCAGCCTGGCTCAAGCCCGCCTGGCGCGCCCCACTCCACGCCTGCAAGGCGTCCTGATAGGTCCTGGCGTGATCGGGGAAGCGGCTGACGCACATGCCGGTGACCAGCTTCAGCGCATCGCGCCGTATCATCTGCCGCAGCGCGCCCTGCTCGGCGTCACTGAGCGGCACGGACGGTGCATCCGGCGCCGCTGCCTGCGGCTCCACGGCCACACGGTCGACCGGCGGATCGGCGATCACCTCGTCGATTTTCGCCAGCAAGGCCGGCACGCCGGCCGGCCGGCCACTGATATCGCCCAGCAGCCTGCCCTGGTTGAACACATACTGCATCGGCACGCCATACACCGGCATCAGCTTGCCGAAGTCGGGGATCTGGCGCCACGGCGACCACTGCACCCGCACGAACGCCAGTGCCGGTCGATGTGGCGCGGCGGCGGCCTGGTCGAAGATCTTGTCGGCGCCGGTGCAGTAGCCGCAGCCAGGATCGGCGATGTCAGTTGCACCACCACGTACTCGTGCCCGGCGACAAACGCCGCCAGCTGCGCGGGCTTCAACTCCTCCACCGGCGCCGCCACCGCCTGCGCCGCCACGCACATCATCGCTATCCATCCCCATCGAATTTGCATCATCCGCTCCACTCAAATACACAAAGTTATCACGAAAGTAACTGCGGCACTGCACAATAGCGGGGGATTGACCTATACAGACCAGCCTAACTGCTGTATAGTGTCGCCTGTGCGCTGCAGTGAGCGCGCTGCAACAAACGCAGCGCCGATTGATCAGCCAGGTATTACTAGCAGCTTCGCAAGCCTTAGCGCATCACCCTGATGTCGCTATTAAAGCCCTCCCGCCTTTGGTGTCGCACCTGACACCGTCCCGGCGCAAAGCTTTTGTGCCGAAATTTCTTTCGATTTTGATTGAGTCATTTCGTTTTGGTAGGCGTAGCTATTTCGCGTTCGGCTTTTGCACGAACGCCGGTTTTTTACGAAAGTACAGCATGACATTTGAAGCACTTGGTCTCAACACGTCCCTCATTAAAGCCCTGACCGACGCCGGCTACACCGCGCCGACTCCAGTACAGCAGCAGGCTATCCCTGCCGCTATCGCAGGCAAGGACTTGTTGGTTTCCTCGCAAACCGGTTCCGGCAAGACTGCAGCATTCATGCTGCCGTCGCTGCACCGTTTGTCCGAGATCGACCCGGCCGCAGCCGGCAAGACTCCGAATCAAGAAATGCAAGCCGCCCGTGCCCGTGGCGAGCGCCCACGTTTTAAAGCTGCACAGCCAAAAATGCTGGTGTTGACCCCAACCCGCGAACTGGCCCTGCAAGTCACCTCCAATACCGACAAGTACAGCGTCAACCTGCGTCGTCTGAAAGCAGTGTCGATCCTGGGCGGTATGCCTTACCCAAAACAGATGCAACTGCTGGCCAAGAATCCTGAGATTCTGGTGGCAACCCCAGGCCGCCTGATCGACCACATGGAATCGGGCAAGATCGACTTCTCGCAACTGGAAATCCTGGTGCTGGACGAAGCCGACCGCATGCTGGACATGGGCTTCATCGACGACATCGAAAAAATCGTCGACGCTACCCCATCGACCCGCCAGACCATGCTGTTCTCGGCCACGCTGGACGGCGTCGTCGGCAACATGGCGCGCCGCATCACCAAGGATCCGCAAGTGATCCAGATCCTGAGCGCCGCCAACAAGCACGAAAACATCACCCAGCGCGTTCACTTCGTCGACGACCTGTCGCACAAGAATCGCCTGCTGGACCACCTGCTGCGCGACGACTCGCTGGACCAGGCCGTGGTCTTCACCGCCACCAAGCGTGACGCCGACACCATCGCCGACCGTCTGAACATCGCCGGTTTCTCGGCCGCCGCACTGCATGGCGACATGCACCAGGGCGCCCGTAACCGCACGCTCGACAGCCTGCGCCGCGGCCAGGTCAAGATCCTGATCGCCACCGACGTCGCCGCTCGCGGTATCGACGTGCCGACCATCACCCACGTGTTCAACTACGACCTGCCGAAGTTCCCTGAAGACTACGTGCACCGCATCGGCCGTACCGGCCGTGCCGGCCGCAATGGCCTGGCGATCTCGCTGGTGAACCACGCTGAAGGCATGAACGTCAAGCGTATCGAACGCTTCACCAAGCAGCTGATTCCGGTCAACGTCATCGAAGGCTACGAGCCTAAGAAGACCGCGTCGGCATCGCGTTCGTCCCCGCGTCCAGGCGGCTGGAAACCAGGCGACAACCGTGGCGGCGCCAAGCCATCCGGCCAGCGCACGTTCAGCAAGCCAGGCGCACCGCGCAAAGAAGGCAGCACCACCGGCGGCGGCTACAAGGGCAGCAACCCACGCAGCACCGACGGCGCACGCCGCAGCTACGGCGACCGTTAATCGGTAGCCCGCTGAATTAAAAAGCCCCCGTTGGCCTGATCTCGATCAGTGCCAACAGGGGCTTTTTGCATTGGGCTTACCGCTGGCGTTGCACCAGTTCGACGATCACTTGTTCGAGCGGCGTCGTTCCCGCCCGTTCGGTCGCGGTGGGGTCGCTCTTGATGTCGATATGGGAGCCATTGAGGCCACGGGTCATTTCGGTGAAGCCAGCCAGGGCGGCGCTTGAGAAACCGGCGTCGGCGAGCGCGTTGGGCCATTCTGTTTCTGGCAGAACCGCTACATCGACAGGCTTCCGGAGCGCGGCTGAAATAATGGCGGCGACATCATTCGGAGCGTAGTCCTGAGGGCCCGACAGCGTGACGACGCTGATCCCCTTCCTCGCTTCCTGCAGCAATGCAGCCGCAGCGCTGCCGACATCGACCGTCGCCACCATGGGGATGAGACGCTGCGGTGGTGCCAGGAACGTCGGCAGCGCGCCGCTGCGTATCGCATGCCCAACCATCGGCATCCAGTTCTCCATGAAGTAGGCCGCGCGCAGGAACGTGGTGGGTACGCCGCTTGCGCCCAAACGCTGTTCGAACATGCGGTTCATGCCTATCCATCCCGTTTCGCTTTCATGATCGGCGCCCACCGAGGAAAGCGCCACCAGCCTGGGCACCTCCGCAGCAACTGCTGCGCGCGCCGTGGTATCGGCAATCGAGTCCGCCCGTTCGAACAGGTCTTCACGGTGATAGTGCTGCGGACTGACGACATAAGCGCCCTGGACCTGGCTGAGCGCCCTGACCATCGAGGCCAGGTCTGTCAGGTCGGCCACGGCAACCGCTGCGCCGCGTTCGGCCCACGGCCGGCCTTGGGCCGGATCGCGCACAACGACGCGCACCGGATGGCCGGCGCGCAAAAGCGCATCGGCGGCAGCGGCGCCGGTACGGCCGGTCACGCCGAACACAAGGTAAGGATGGGGGAAGCAAGCAGTCATACGGAAATCTCCTATTCAGATGAATCCGAATGGTGCATGATGGCCCGACATTCACCAATGACATAGAAGTCATAGCCAACATGCACCAAGTGGATTTATCGACGCTCGACCTCAACCTGCTGAAACTGTTCGAAGCCCTCGTGCGGGAGCGCAGCGTCACCCAGGCTGGCCTGCGCCTGGGCCTGAGCCAGCCGGCCGCCAGCCGCGCGCTGGCGCGACTGCGCACGATGCTGGGCGACCGCCTGGTGGTGCGCGGCAAGCTCGGACTGGAACTGACGCCGCGCGGCGAGGCGTTAGCAGGTCCGGTGTCCAAGCTGCTGGACGATGCCCGTGGCATCATCTCGCCCGCCGTCTTCGATCCCGCCTCGGCAACGGGTCGCATCACGATCGCCGCCCACGATCACCTGAGCCTGATGGTACTGGCCGGTTTGATGGCCCGCTTCGAACGCCACGCGCCCGCACTCAGTCTCCATATCGCGCAACCTGCTGGGGACAACGTGCGGTTGATCGAGCAAGGAGGCGCGGATCTGGCGCTGGGGATTTTCAAAACGCTGCCCGGCAGTTTCCATAGACGCGGCCTGTATACCGACAGCCTGGTGTGCGTGGCGCGGTCTGGTCATCCCGGTCTGGCGGATGGGTTCAGTCTGGAACGATATGTGGGCTTGCGTCACATTGCCGTGACCATTTCCGGCGTAGGAGAAAGCGCGGTCGACGTAGCGCTCGCCGCACTGGGGCGCACGCGCCATGTCGCGCTGCGGGTGCCCCACTTTCTTGCTGCCGCGATGCTGGTGACGGACAGCGACATGATACTCACGCTGCCTGGCCGCTTGGCGCGCCTGCTGGCGCAAACGCTCCCGCTCGTGCTGCTGGATCTGCCGCTAGAGGTCGCGCCCTTGTCGCCAGCCATGATCTGGCACGAACGCCTCCATCGCGACCCTGCCCATATCTGGGTCAGGCAACAGCTGGTCGATGTTGTCGCGTCGTTCAATACGGTCACGTAAAACCGCCTGGCAAGCGGCCCTGTTAAAAAGCCCCCGCTGGCCTGATCGAGATCAGTGCCAACGGGGGCTTTTGCATTTGACGTCGCTGAAATTTAACGCGATGCTGGCAGAACGAGTCGCCGCATGACCGGAGCTCTTCTGCCGGAAATGACTGGGATGGGAACCGCGACCAAGCGGGCATCTCCAAGGAAGAACAAGGTCTTGCCGTCCGGGCTGATAGTACCCAGCGCGCGCGTGTCGCACTCAGAATCGCTGGTGTTGCAGGTCGGGTAATCCTGCAGATCAAAGGAAGCAAGCAGCGGCAAGTCGGTACTGGTTATCATGCGCGCGCTGCTGTCGAAGACATAGACACGCGGCTTGCTGGTTGACCCAGCGTAAAGCCCGCTGCTATCGTAAGCCATCACGTACAGCCGCTTGCCGTCCGGCGAGAATACTGGCGTGCGGCCGAAGTAAGTACGATCCGGGATCACCACCTTGCCGACCATATTGAAATCGCGGTCCCATACCGTATCAGTGCCTTCCGCAAAGCGCTCGCCGCGCAGACTTTGGGCGCCCTCGAACCAGAAGCCCCTGCTGTCGGGCACCGCTTTCGCAACCAGGTCGCTACTGTCCAGAGACACCATCGGCGGCTGCGGTGAGTAACTAGCCGATTGCACGATAATGATGTGCGATCCATCACCGGAAGCCACCGCCCAGCCAAAGCCATAGACGCCGCCGATATTGCCAAAGCCATGACTGACCAAGTCAAAATACGACATGGAGCCGCCATCGTCCTGAACTCCGGAATAGCCGCTAAATAGGACCTTACCGTCATTGCGCACCACGATGCTCGGCAGGGAGTTCCACTTATCGCCCCAGACACTGCCGGCTTTAAAGCTTCCCTGTTCGGCCAGCGTGGCCGGATCGAACAGCTTGATCTGCCCGGAGGTGACAGTCACGATCAGACTCTTGCCGTCGGGGGATATCGCCACCGCGTCGGCACCCTTGACCGGTACGCTGCTAATATTCCAGCTCACGCCGCTCTTGCTGAAGCGCATCAGCGAACCCAAAGTTTTATTTACAGTGAACACCGCCTGCTGCTCGGAATCAAAAACCAGGCCACCCTTGCTACCTTGCGCCGCCACCACCGCGTAGGCGATAGATGGTTGCGATACTGTCTTCAGCGCCACCGTGCCGGATTTGCCGCCCAGGCCATTGAGCAGAGCAAACGTGGCGTCACCCACTGCCGCCGGCAGGCTCAGCTCGAACTGCGTGTCGTTGACGCGCACAATTCTGGTGGGCGTGGTGCCTGTCACCTGCAACACCTGACCCAGATCGGAAATCGCGTCGAAGCCTCGGCCGCGTACGATGTAATTGCCGGACTCCCCGGGAAGGCGGGTATGCGGGCTGACGTAATTCAGCTCAGGCAGCTTCTTGTCCAGCGTGACCGTGAACTTGGTCGCCGCGGCAAGACCATTCGGCAGGCTCAAGGTGATATCGGAAGCGTGGGCACGGTTGTTGGCCAGCTTCAGCATTTCTGCGATATTCACCGATACACCCAGTTTATCGGTACGCACCGAACCACTGGTACGTGACAGCACCAGCCAACTGGCGTTGCTGCTGGCCTGCCAGTTCTGCCCCGGCATGTTCGGAATGTCGATGCTGATCTGTCCGTTTAAGCTACTTTGAGTGCTGGCAGCGTTGACCGTGAAAGTAGACGTACCGGCGACCGTCCATTCCGCCGGAAGGACGTTCAGGTTGACTGGCACGGTGACAGGAAGCACTTCAGCGCCGCCGTTCAGCACCAAGTCGGCCCGATACAGACCGGGGCCCAGCTTGGCCGCAGAAGCGACGATGCTCAAGGCGCCGGCAGCGCCTGGCGTGACGGCCAGCCAGTTGGTTTCGGCGCTGCGATACTGCACAGTGCTGGTCAGGGCCTGTGCCCAGGCCGGCAAAACCACCTTCAATTGCTGGTTGCCGCTGGCGTAGCCCGCGGGCGCGGAGAAGTCGAGGCTGGTACGGTCAGGCGTAATATTGGTCACAGAGGATGGGGCGGCGGTGACGGTGTAAAACACCGGCACGGTCGTCTGGCGGCCGGCGGCGCTGATATCGACCAGTCCGAGGTAAGAGCCCGGAGCCTTGAGCGCGGCGACGATCCTCATGCCACTGCTTGAGATATTCTCAATCTGCAGCCAGGGTGTCTTGGTCGTGGCAGTAAAACTGCTTGCGCCGCCCGGCAACTGCACGGTCACCGCAACGGAGCCCGTGGACCCGGCAAGTGCACTCAGAGCCACGGTAGCAGGCAACACCTTCAAGCCTTTGGCGATGCTGACGGTATAAGATACGTCGACCGGCGACCCCTTAAAGTGCTGGATGCACTGCGTATCAGCACACATCGACAGCCTCAGCGTGCCGGCATACTCCCCCACTGCCAGCGCTTTTTTGGGATACACCCTGAACTGCGCTTGTGTACCATTAATACTGGCTTCCACACGATCGATAGCGGTACCCAGATCCAGGCCGCCGAAAAAGGCCGTCGTCGGCACGGTGGCGCCGCTGCCCGTACCCAGTACTACCTGGGACGAGAGCACACTGCCTTCATCGCCAGCGAAGCGCAGCTGGGTACGATCTACGTTGACCGAAAATCCGGGTGCCGGATCAGGCACCGAAACAATGAGATTGGAATTGGAATTGGAATTGGAACTGGACGATCCGCCGCCACCGCAAGCGGCAAGCAGGCATGACACTCCGATCGCCGCCACGTGCCACAGCCGATTCTTCTTGTAAGTAAACAATGCATTCCTTAAGGAAATTCTAAAAATGATAATTTTACCTTACAAGTGTATCAATCTACAAAAATGGGAAATGTCGCGGGCTGGTTTCATGCACCGAGAATGACGGCTTTCTGACTCTGGCACAGGAAAACGTCCCTACGCCTTGGCCGCGATGCGCAAGATCCGCCGATAGGTAGGGCATTCCATGTGGCTGGCGGCCTTGCACACGGCCGCGACCGCCAGGCCGTCCTGCTAAAAAGCCCCCGATGGCCTGATCGAGATCGGTGCCAGCGGGGGCTTTTGTATTTGGCGTCGCTGAAATTTAGCGAGATGGGGGCAGAACGAGTCGCCGCATGACCGGAGCCCTGCCACCTGAAATGACCGGAATGGGAGCTACAACCAAGCGGGCATCGCCAAGGAAGAACAAGGTCTTGCCATCCGGGCTGATTGTACCCAGCGCGCGCGTATCACAGCCATAATCTCTAACTGTGCAGGTCGGGTAGTCCTGCAGTTCAAAGAAACCAAGCAGCGGCAAGTCGGTACTGGTCACCATGCGCGTGCTGCTATCGAAGACATAGACGCGCGGCTTGTTTGTCGTCCCCCCATACATCACATCGCGGTCATAAGCCATCACGTACAGCCGCTTGCCGTCCGGCGAAAAAACCGGCGTGCGGCCGAAATAATCGTTACCCGGGATCACCGCCTTGCCGATCATATTGAAGTCGCGGTCCCAGACCACACTAGTGCCTTCCGCAAACCGCTCACCGCGCAGACTCTGTGCGCCCTCATACCAGGCGGTCAACCCGCCTGGCGCCACTTTACCAACTAAGTCGCTGCTCTCCAGTGACACCATCGAAAAACTCGACGAATAGCTTGATGATTGTACAATATTGATGTGCGATCCATCACCGGAAGCCACCGCCCAGGCAAAGCCATAGGGTCCGCCGATATTGCCAAAGCCAAGACTGACCAAGTCAAAATACCCCATGGAAGCGTCACCGCCCTGAACTCCGGAATATCCGCTAAACAATGCTTTGCCATCGTTGCGCATCGCAATGCGCGGCAGACTGTTTACTGTGTCACCGTTGACATAGGCGGCCTTAAAGCTGCCCTGCTCGGCGAGCGTGGCCGGATCGAACAATTTGATCTGCCCGGTGGTGACAGTCACTACCAGACTCTTGCCGTCGGGAGAAATCACCACCGCGTCGGCATTCCCGGCAGGCACACTACTGACATTCCAGCTCGCTCCACTCTTGCTGAAACGCATCAGCGAACCCAGCGTTTTATTTATGGTGAACACCGCCTGCCGCTCGGGATCGAAGACCATGCCACCTTTGCTACCCTGCGCCGCCACCGCCGCGTAGGCGATAGATGGCTGAGGCACCGTCTTCAGCGTCACAATGCCGGACTTGACGCCCAGGGTATCAGGCAAAGTAAACGTGGCGTCGCCCACCGCCGCCGGCAGGCTCAGCTCGAACTGCGTGTCGTTGACGCGCACAACTTTGGCTGGCGTGGCACCGGTCACTTGCAATACCTGGCTCAGATCGCCAATCGCGTCAAAACCACTGCCGCGCACGATGTAATTGCCGGACTCGCCAGGAAGGCGGGTATGGGGGCTGATGTAATTCAGCTCTGGCAGCTTCTTGTCCAGAGTGACCGTGAACTTGGTCGCCGCGACCATGCCGCCGGGCAAGCTCAAGGTGATGTCGGCCGTATGGGCACGGTGGTTGGCCAGCTTCAACATTTCTGGCATATTCACCGATACGCCCAGTTTGTCGGTGCGCAGCGAACCACTGGTACGCGACAGCACCAGCCAACTGGCGTTGGTGCTGGCCCGCCAATTCTGCACCGGCAAGTTCGGAATGTCGATGCTGATCTGTCCGTTCAAGCCGCTCTGCGTGGTGGCGGCGTTGACCGTAAAAGTAGACGTGCCGGCGACGCTCCAATTCGCCGGAAGTACATTCAGACTGACCGGCACATTGAAGGGAAGCACATCAGTGCCGCCGCTCAGCACCAAGTCGGCCTGGTAGATACCCGGCGCCAGCATGGCCGCCGACGCAACGATGTTCAAGGTGCCGGCAGCGCCTGGTGTGACGGTCAGCCAGTTGGCTTCGGCAGTGCGATAACGCACACTGCTGGTCAGGGCTTGTGCCCAGGCCGGCAAAGTCACCATCAACCGCCGTACGCCGCCGGCGTACCCCGTAGTCGCGGAGAAGTCCAGGCTGGTGCGGTCAGGCACAATATTAGTCACAGTGGATGCGTCGGCGGTGACGGTGTAGTACACCGGAATGGTCGTCTGACGGCCGGCGGCGCTGACATTGACCAACCCGAGATAAGAGCCCGGCGCCTTGAGCGCGGCGACAATCTTCATGCCACTGCTTGTGATATTCGCGATCTGCAGCCAAGGGGTCTTGGTCGTGGCGGCAAAACTGCTCGCGCCGACCGGCAACTGCACGGTCACCGCAGCGGAGCCCGTGGTCCCGGCTAGCGCACTCACATCCACGGTGGCCGGCAATACCTTTAAGCCTTTGGCGATGCTAACGGTATAAGAGACGTCGGCCGGCGACCCCTTAAAGTGCTGGGTGCATTGCATGTCAGCACACATCGAAAGCCTCAGCGTGCCGGCAAACGCCCCCGCCGCCAATGCTTTTTTGGGATACACCCTGAACTGCGCTTGCGTACCATTAATATTGGCTTCCACACGGTCGATGGCCGTGCCCAGATCCTGACCGCCGAAATAGACGTTCGTCGGCATACTGGTGCCGCTGCCCGTACCCAGGACGACCTGGGAAGCGAGCACACTGCCCTCATCGCCAGAGAAATACAGCTGGGTACGATCTACGCTGACCGAAAATCCGGGTGCCGGATCGAGCACCGAAGTAACGGGATTGGAACTGGAATTGGACGATCCACCGCCACCGCAGGCGGCAAGCAGGCATGACACCCCGATCGCCGCCGCGCGCCACAACCGAATATTCTTATTTGAAAACAATGCATTCCCTCGAGAAATTCTAAAAATAGCAATTTTATCTTATAAGTGTAAAACTTACACAGAGGAAAGATAGCGGGGACTGGTCTCATGCGCTGAAAATGACGGTTTTCTCGCTCCGGCGCGGGAAAACCTCCCTACGCCCTGGCCGCGATCCGCAAGATCCGCCGAAAGGTAGGGCATTCCATGTGGCTGGCAGCCTTGCACACGGCCGCGTGCCGCAGGCCGTCGCGCATGGTGGTGAGTTTCCTGATGGTGCGGTCCAGGTCGTCCGCCTTGGCGCTCAGCAGGTGGCGGTCGATGCGCAGGTCGCCGTCGGCGCCGAACATGCCGGCGATCTCGTCGAGCGTAAAGCCGGAGGCGCGGCCCAGCGCGATCAACGCCAGGCGCTCGACCACGCCCGCATCGTAATGGCGGCGCAAGCCGCGCCTGCCGATCGGGGCGATCAATCCCTTTTCCTCGTAAAATCGCAACGTGGATGCCGGCATGCCCGATATCCGCGCCACTTCGGCTATGTCCAGACTCGCCATCGCTTGACCTCAAGTTGACTTGAAGTGGCACAGTAGCACTTTCACTTTTTGAAGACAAGCGAGAGGACACATCATGGACGCATCACTATGGAACGGCGCAGCCGGTAACACCTGGGTCGCCGCGCAAGACATGCTCGACCGGATGTACCAGCCCATCGAGGACTTGATCGTCGATGCCATCCCCGCCGAGGCGCGCCGGGTGCTGGACGTCGGTTGCGGCACCGGCAGCATCGTCCACGCCATCGCGCGCCGGCTCGGCCCGGACGGCCACTGCACCGGCATCGACGTCTCCGCGCCGATGCTGGCCGCCGCCGCTGCCAGAGGCCAGCAGCCCAACCTCAGCTACATCCTCGACGACGCCCAACAGCACGCCTTCGAACCCGCCACCTTCGACGCCATCGTCTCCCGCTTCGGCCTGATGTTCTTCGACGATCCCGTGGCCGCCTTCGGCAACCTGCGGCAGGCGGCGCGCGATCACGCGACCTTGCACGCCATCGTCTGGCGCAGTCCCGAGGAAAATCCCTTCATGACCGCCGCCGAGCGCAGCGCGGCCCACCTGCTGCCCGGCCTGCCGCTCCGCCGGCCCGACGAACCCGGCCAGTTCGGCCTGTCCAACCGGCAGCGCCTGCACGCCATCCTCGAGCAAAGCGGCTGGCGCGCGATCGACATCGAGCCGCTGGACGTGGTTTGCATCTTCCCGGAAAACCGGCTATACCAATACCTGACCCAGCTCGGCCCGGTAGGCCGCGCGCTGCAAACGGCGGACGAACACACCCGCCAGCAGGTGGCGCAAGCCGTGCGCGCCAGCTTCGAGCCTTACGTGCATGGCGAGGAGGTCCGCTTTACGGCCGCCTGCTGGAAGGTCAGCGCACAAATCACCGACTGATCGTAAAAAGTTCCAATTTGGCACAATATGCTGAGTCGTGAGCCGTCTGCAAAGCCATGACACCACCGAATTCAAGCACCGAACAGGATATCGCTGCCACCGTACTGCGGGAGCGGTCTCGTCTCGGGAATTTTATCCGGCGCCGCGTCAGCGACCCCACCGACGCGGACGACATCCTGCAAGATGTGTTCTACGAATTCGTCCAGGCCTACCGCCTGCCGGAGCCGATCGAGCAAGTCAGCGCCTGGCTGTTCCGGGTGGCGCGCAACCGCATCATCGACCGCTTCCGCAAGAAGAAGGAAGTGCGGCTCGACGACATGGCCGCCGACGACGGCGAGGACTGCCGCCTCGACCTGCTGCTGCCCTCGCCCGACGGCAGCCCGGAAGACGCCTACGCGCGCTCGACGCTGCTGGCCGAACTGCAAACGGCGCTGGAAGAACTGCCGGCCAACCAGCGCGAAGTGTTCATCGCGCACGAACTGGACGGCGCCAGCTTCAAAGAAATGGCCGCGCAAAGCGGCTTGTCCATCAACACCCTGTTGGCCCGCAAACGCTACGCCGTCCTGTATCTGCGCACGCGCTTGCAAACCCTGTACGACAACGAATGAAATGAAAGAAAGGAGTGACTGAAATGAAAAGGAAACTGCTGTTCCTGCCGCTGATCCTCGTGGGGGTGGCCGCGCTGGCCTGGGTGGTGATGATGTTATGGAACTCGGTCATGCCCGGCGTGTTCGCCGGCAGCATGCAAATCGACTACTGGCGCGCGCTCGGCCTGCTGGTACTATGCCGGATTCTGTTCGGCGGCTTCCGCGGACGCCACGGCGGCGGCCACTATGGCCGCGAACGCTGGCAGCGCTGGCAGGCGATGACGCCCGAAGAGCGCGCCCAATTCCACAAAGACCGCGGCGCCTACTGCCGCCCCAACAAAGAATAGAACACATGACCAAACCCGTGGCGACGCCGTTCAGTGGCTATCAAAAAACCGTGGTGGCGATGCTGGCCTTCCTGCAGTTCGCCGTCATCCTCGATTTCATGCTGATGTCGCCGCTCGGCGCGGTCATCATGCCGGCCCTGAACATCGGCCCCCGGCAGTTCGGCCTGGTGGTGTCGGCCTACGCCTTCAGCGCCGGCGCGTCCGGCCTGCTGACGGCCGGTTTCGCCGACCGCTTCGACCGCAAGCAGCTGCTGCTGTTCTTCTACACCGGCTTCATCCTCGGCACGCTGTGGTGCGGCATGGCGCAAAGCTATGAGTCGCTGCTGGCGGCGCGCATCGTCACCGGCCTGTTCGGCGGCGTGATCGGCTCCATCGTGCTGGCCATTGCCAGCGACCTGTTCCCGCCGCAACTGCGCGGCCGCGTCATGGGCTACATCCAGACCGCGTTTGCCGCCAGCCAGGTGCTGGGCATCCCGGCCGGCATCTACCTGTCGAGCCACTGGAACTGGCACGTCCCCTTCGTCGCCATGGCCGCCTTCGGCATGACCGGCGGCCTGCTGGTGGCGTGGAAGCTGCAACCGGTCAACGCCCACCTCGGCAAGCCGCAGGAGCACGGCGCCTGGCTGCACCTGTTCCACACCGTCACCGAGCGGCGCTACCTGCTGGCCTTCGCCACCACCGCCCTGCTGACCACCGGCGGCTTCATGCTGATGCCGTTCAGCAGCGCCTACATCGTCAACAACCTGGGCATCGACCTGTCCCACCTGCCGACGGTTTACCTGGTCACCGGCCTGTGCACCATCTTCATCGGCCCGATGATCGGCAAGCTGGCGGACACGGTCGGCAAGTTCCGCGTGTTCATGTTCGGCACCATGCTGACCATCGCCATGGTGCTGGTCTACACCCATCTGGGCGTGACCTCGGTAGCGGTGCTCATCGTCATCAACACTGTGATGTTCATCGGCATCTTCTCGCGCATGATCCCGTTCCAGGCCATGATGACGGGCGTGCCGGCGCAAACCCAGCGCGGCTCCTTCAACGCCATCAGCGCCTCGATCCAGCAGCTGTCGGGCGGCGTGGCGTCGGTGCTGGCCGGCCATATCGTCACCCAGGGCGCGAGCGGCAAGTTGCAGCATTTCGATGTGGTGGGTTTCGTCGTGGTCGGCACCTCGCTGGTCGGCCTGGCCTTGCTGTGGCGCCTGAACCGCAACACAACGGCGGCGGCGGCCTTGCCGCAGGCCGCCGCCATGACAAAATAGCCCCGGATCTTAAAATAACCCAATATAGTTGCCACATAGCACTATTTTGAGCATATAATTGCGCTGAGACATCATCCCAACCCACCTGGAACCAATCGAAAGGGAATCAGCGCATGAACGCAAGGAATATGGACGCAGCCTGCTTACGCGCACTGCGCCGTCGCGGACACTCGGACGCCAGCATCACCGCCATGAGTCCGGAAGAAGCATTTTGTGAATACTGTGCGTATCACGGCATCATGAACCTGCTGCCGACGACCTTGCAGATGCTGGACAAATTGCGTGGCGAACCGCAGGGGCATTAAACGCCCCCTGCGCGGTCACGGACGGCCCGGTCGATTTTTCGGCCGGGCCGTTTCGCATTCAGCGTCCCCGCCCCATCGGCACTATGCCGATTTCGATATCAATGGCCTCGATTACATCATTGAACGGCTATGGCTCCGCCCCGTATAATTTTCTTATAATGACAACGGAGACGCCATGGACGCGCCAAACCCAAACTGGTTCCTGCGCGCGCGGCTGAAAACCCGCCAGCTGCTATTGCTGATCGCGCTGGACGACGAAGGCACACTGATGCGCGCGGCCGAAGTCCTGTGCATGACCCAGCCGGCCGCCTCCAAGCAGCTCAAGGAACTCGAGGACATGCTCGGCATCGCGCTGTTCGAGCGCCTGCCGCGCGGCATGGAACCGACCATCTACGGCGAGAGCATGATACGCCACGCCCGCATGGCGCTCACCAGCCTGGCGCGCGCGCATGAGGACATCGTCGCGCTGCGGGCCGGCCTGGCCGGCCAGGTCGACGTCGGCAGCATCATGACGCCGGCCATGCGGCTGCTGCCCTGCGCCATCACGCGGATCAAGAAACTGGCGCCGCTGTTGCGCATCGGCGTGCAGGTCGAATCGAGCGTGGTGCTGCTCGAACGCCTACAACGCGGCAACTTCGATTTCCTGCTGGCGCGCATGACCGGCCTGTCCGACAGCGCCGACCTACAATACGAGGAATTGGCGGCCGAACCGGTGGTGGTGGTGGCGCGCATCGGCCACCCGCTGGCCGCGCGCGGACGGCTCGCGCTGCACGAGCTGGCGTCGGCGCCGTGGATCATGCCGCCGCCCGGCAGCATCCTGCGCCAGCGCTTCGACCAGCAGTTCCACAACGCCGGCCTGGAGCCGCCGGGCGACGTGGTCGACACCAGCGAGATCGTGCTGATCACCAGCATGCTGCAAATGAGCGACGCGCTGAACGTGATGTCGGCCGACGTCGCCCTGCGCTACCAGGAACTGGGCCTGCTGACGGTGCTGCCGATCGAACTGGCCTGCCAGATGGACCCCTACGGCATCATCCGCCGGCGCGACCGCCTGCTGTCGCCGGGCGCCGAGCTGCTGCTGCAAGCGATACGCCGCCAGGCGTCGACCAGCCTTGCCGTATTCGATATGGCAAGCGCATAAAAGGTGAATGGACTGCTATGGCCTCGCGCCCTTAGCATGCCAAAAACACCTATATGGAGACTGCCTTGAACCACCTATCCTTTGCGCGCCGCCTCGGCGCACTGCTCCTGATCGCGCCGCTGGCCAGCCACGCGGCCAACCTGCTGGAACTGAATTCGCCCGACCGCCAGCTGCGCGTCACCATCGACACCGACGAGCAGCTGACGCTGGCGGTCAACCACCGCGACACCCAGCTGGTGCTGCCCACCACCATCGGCCTGAAACTGAGCGGCATCGGCACGCTGGGCCAGCATCCGCGCCTGACCAGGCAACAGCGCACCAGCATCGACACCACGGTGCGCCCGGTGGTGGCGCAGAAATCGCGCCAGGTGCGCGACCACTACAACGCCCTGCGGCTGGACTTCGCCGGCGGCTACTCGCTGGAAGTGCGCGCCTACGACGAAGGCATCGCCTACCGCTTCCGCACCGAGCTGCCCGGCCAGGTGACGGTGGAGGACGAACTGGCGGGCGTCCACGTGCGGCCGCAGGACACGCTGTACTGGCCGCAGGAAAAGTCGATGCAGTCGCATAACGAGCACTATTACCAGCCGCTGGCCATCAGCGAGGCGGCCGGCAAACTGGTCGGCGTGCCGGCGCTGGTGCGCAGCGGCGGCACCCACCTGGTGCTGACCGAATCCGGCCTGCGCGACTATCCCGGCATGTACCTGCACGGCGAGGCGGACGGCCTGCGCGCCGTGTTCCCGAAAGTGGCGCTGGCCGACACCGCGCGCGACGACCGCAACGTGCCGGTGACGCAGGAAGCGCCCTACATCGCGCGCACCGCCGGCACCCGCGCCTACCCGTGGCGCATCATGGGCATCGCCGCCGACGCCGGCGGCCTGCTGCTGAACCAGATGCCCTACCTGCTGGCCGATGCCCAGGAGCTGAAGCAAACCGACTGGATCAAGCCGGGCAAGGTGGCGTGGGACTGGTACAACGGCAACCACCTGTACAACGTGCCGTTCAAGTCCGGCGTCGACACCCGCACCTATCGCCACTACATCGACTTCGCGGCGGAGAACGGCCTCGAATACATCATCATGGACGAAGGCTGGTATGAGCTGGGCGACCTGCTGGCGGTCAAGCCGGCGATCGACATGCCAGCGCTGATGGCGCATGCCAGGGAACGCGGCGTGGGCATCATCCTGTGGGTGTCATGGAAAACGCTGGACACCCAGATGAAGGCGGCGCTGGACCAGTTTGCGCGCTGGGGCGCGGCCGGCATCAAGGTCGACTTCATGCAGCGCGCCGACCAGTGGATGGTCAACTACTACGAACGCGTGGCGCGCGAAGCGGCGGCGCGCAAGCTGCTGGTGGACTTCCACGGCAATTTCAAACCCAGCGGGCTGCATCGCACCTGGCCCAACGTGCTCACCTTCGAAGGCGTGAAGGGTCTGGAGAACGACAAGTGGAGCGACAAGCAAACCCCGGAGCACGATGTCACCGTGCCCTTCATCCGCATGTTCGCAGGGCCGATGGACTACACCCCCGGCGCCATGAGCAACGCCCACCGCAAGGACTTCGTGGCCAGCTTCGACCGTCCCATGAGCCAGGGCACGCGCGCGCACCAGCTGGCGATGTACGTGATCTATGAAAGCCCCTTGCAGATGCTGGCCGACAGCCCGTCGCAATACCGCGCCAATCCATCGTCGCTGGCCTTCATCCGCCAGGTGCCGGTGGAGTGGGACGAAAGCCGCGTGCTGCACGCGGAACTGGGCCGCTACGTGGCCATGGCGCGCCGCCACGGCGATACCTGGTACGTGGGCGCCATGACCGGCGCCGATGGCCGCGAACTGGCGCTCGACCTGTCCTTCCTGGGCGAAGGCAGCTACCAGATGAGCAGCATGGAGGACGGCCCGAACGCGGCGATCTTCGCCACCGACGTGCAGGCCGGCAGCGCCGACGTGACGCGTGCCAGCCGCCTCACCATGCGCCTGGCGCCAGGCGGCGGCTGGACCGCCATCATCCGCCCAGCCACGCCTGCGAAATAAGGAGCACCACACCATGCAAAGCACATTACGCACGCGCACGACCACCATGGCCGCCGCCCTGGCCACCGCGCTATTTGCGGCCAGCCTCGCGCAAGCCGCGCCGCCAGCCTTTACGCCGCGCTGGCAGATCGACGGCAACGCGATCCGCTGGCAAGTCGGCGACACCCATCGCGATCAACTGGAGATGAGCGGCCGCCAGGTATCGGCGGTGATCGACTACGGCAGCCAGGCCGACGGCACGCTGCTGCTGACACGCACCGTGGTGTGGCCGATGCTGCGCACCATCCCGGACGACACGCACGCCAGCCTGATACGCAAGTTCGGCCCCGAGGCCACGCCCGCCATCACGATCGACGGCGTGCCGGCCGCCGCCGAGCATCTGCAGCAAGTGCGCTTCGACGGTCGCCTAAGCCTGCAATCCCGGCTGGCGCCTGGCCTGCTGCTGACCCGCACGCTGACGCCGTCGCCGGACGAGCCGGCGCTGGTGGAGCGGCTGGAACTGGTCAACCACGGCAAGACAGCGCGCCGCTACAGCTTCGCGGCGCTGGACAACAGCGAGACCACGCCCGCCGACCGCGGCACCCATGGCGCCTACGTGATCGCGGTGCAGTCGCAGGCGCGCGAAGGCACGCTGGCGCCGGGCGCGCGCGTGCTCGTGGACGTGATCGTCAGCGGCCGCCTGCAAAACGAAATGGTGTACGTGGACGGCGAGGAAGCCTTGCAGGCGCGCGCCCGCAAGGTGGCGCAGTGGCGCGGCGACCTGGTGCTGGAAACGCCGGACCCGGTGCTCGACGCCATGTTCGCCTTCTCCAAAGTGCGCGCCGCCGAAAGCGTGTTCGCCACCCGCGGCGGCCTGCTGCACGGACCGGGCGGCACCCGCTACTACGCCGCCGTCTGGGCCAACGACCAGGCAGAATACGTCAATCCCTTCTTCCCCTACCTGGGCGACCGCGCCGCCGTGCAGAGCGCGCTCACCAGCTTCGGCCTGTTCGCGCGCTACATGAATCCGGAATACAAGCCGCTGCCCTCCTCCATCATCGCCGAGGGACGCGGCTACTGGAACGGCGCCGGCGACCGTGGCGACTGCGCCATGATTTCCTATGGCGCCAGCCAGTTCGCACTGGCGCAGGGCGACGCCGGCACCGCGCGCCAGCTGCTGCCCTTGATCGACTGGTGCCTGGAATTCACCCGCCGCCAGCGCGACGCCGACGGCATCGTCCATTCCGACAGCGATGAGCTGGAGGGCCGCTTCCCGGCCGGCAAAGCCAACCTGTCGACCAACGTGCTGGCCTACGGCGGCCTGACCGGCGCCGCGCGCCTGAACGCGGCGCTGGGCGACCAGCCGCGCGCCGCCGCGCTCCAGCAGGAGGCGCAGAACCAGCGTGCCGCCATCGAACGCTACTTCGGCGCCAGCATCGGCGGCTACGACACCTACCGCTACTACGCCGGCAACGACAAGCTGCGCGCGTGGATCGCGCTGCCGCTGGCGTTCGGCATCACGGAACGCCAGCGCGGCACCATCGATGCGTTGCTGTCGCCGCAGTTGTGGTCTGAAAACGGCGTGCTGACCGAAGCCGGCGACAAGACCTTCTGGGACCGCGCCACGTTGTACACGCTGCGCGGCCTGCTGAAGGCGGGCGAACTGGAACGCAGCATGCCCTACCTGCGCTACTACTCCGGCCGCCGCCTGCTGGGCGAGCACGTGCCGTATGCGGTGGAGGCGTGGCCGGAAGGCCAGCAACGCCACCTGTCGGCGGAAAGCGGCCTGTATGCGCGGGTGATGACGGAAGGCCTGTTCGGCATCGAGGCGACCGGCTTGCGCAGCTTCAGTTTCGCGCCGCGTTTGCCCAAGGGCTGGCCGCGCATGGCCTTGCGGCGCATACGCGCGTTCGGTGCGGGCGACCAGGGCGAAGGCCTCGACCTGGTGACCACGCGACTGCGACCGGGCCAGCAAGCGCAACGCGTGCTGGTGCGCCTGAACGGCAAGACCGTGCTGGATCGGGCGTGGGATGGCAAGGCGCCGTTGCAGGTCACGCTTCCAAATTAATGCATATCGTTTTCAGCAATGGTAGTGGCTAAACATTCATTAGATTGCAATCCCCGCCTTGCCTAGTATGTCTCCATCGGCTGCCTGCGGCAGCCGATCATCATAATAACGATCAGGAGACATCATGAAGAAATCCACCCAGCGCACCCGGATGACACTCGTCGCCCACGCCCTCGCACTGGCATTCGGCGGCGCCCTTTTGTCAGGCGGATTGGTCGCACCAGCCTACGCGCAATCGAACGCCACCGGCACCATCTTCGGCCAGATAGCCAACGCAAAGGGAGCCAGCGTGGTGCTGGAGAACACGGCCACCGGCGCGCGCCGCACCGTCTATCCCGACGCCAGCGGACGCTATCAGGCCACCTCCATGCAGCCCGGTATCTACAAGGTCATGCTGATGCGCGGCGATGAAGTCGAACGCACGCTGGAAGTGGAAGCCTTGATCGGCCAAGGTGTCGACGCCTCGTTCGACAGCGTGCAGGCGGTCACCGTCACCGGCCGCCGCCGCAGCATCGACGTCAGCAACACCAACAACGGCGCCGTGTTCACCGCGCGCGAACTGGCGGCGCTGCCGGTGGCGCAAAGCCTGTCGGGCATCATCCAGCTGGCGCCCGGCACCTCGCGCGGCAATCCGCGCATCGGCGGCGACAGCTTCGGCGGCGCCGGCGTGTCGGAGAACTCGTACTACATCAACGGCTTCCCGGTCACCAATGTGTACAAGCAGATCGGCTCGACCACGCTGCCGTTCTTCGCCATCGCCCAAGCGCAGATCCTGCAAGGCGGCTACAGCGCCGAATTCGGCCGCTCCACCGGCGGCGTGGTCAACATCACCACCAAGAGCGGCACCAACCACTGGGATGCCGGCGCGGTGTTGCAGTACACGCCCAACTGGCTGCGCGCCAAACCGGAGGACACCTACTATCCGCAGACCGGCGTCAACCCCGCCACCGACGGCAAGCTGCTGACCTATCGCGGCGCCAACAACGCCACCGACGTTTTCGGCAGCGTCTATGTCGGCGGGCCGCTGATCAAGGACAAGCTGTTCATGTTCGCCAACCTGGAACAGGACCGCTTCAGCACCGGCTACATCAGCAAGGATTCCGATTCGGTCAACAAGACCAACGGCTGGACCGAGCGCGAGACCCGCACGCCGCGCTACATGCTCAAGCTGGACTACAACATCAACGACAACCACCGTCTCGAATTCACCCAGATCCACGACGAGAACAAGAAGACCCAGCAGAACTACGGCTTCAGCTACGCCACGCTACAGCGCAACAACACGCGCGCCAGCGGCGTGACGGGCGACGGCGCCATCACCAACGACTCGATCCTGAAATACACCGGCTACCTGACCGACCGCCTGACCGTGACCGCGCTGGCCGGCCGTTTCAAATCGACCTATCCGCAAAGCCAGGAAGGCTATGTGCCGGGTGTGTACCAGATCATCGCCCAGGCGAGCGCGCAGGTGCCGGGGCTGACCTACAACAACCCGCAGCCGATAGGCGGCACCATCCAGGTGGCCAACGCGGAAGACAAGCAATCCACGCTGCGGCTGGACGTCGAGTACAAGCTGGGCGACCATGCGCTACGCGCCGGTCTCGACCGCAACGACGTTTCGTCGATCAACGGTTCCTCGCTGGCCGGTGGCGGCAGCTGGACTTACTTCCGCGCGTCCGATCCGAATGCAAAGGTGCCGGGCGGCCGTTCGCCGGCATCCGGCGGCGGCTACGGCGCCCAGGGCTACTATGTGAACGAATACCACCAGAGCGACTCGGCCTCGCCGCAGACCGACCAGAGCGCGCAATACATTCAGGATCGCTGGCAGATCACCAACACGCTGCTGCTGGACCTGGGACTGCGCAACGAACAGTTCACCAACAAGAACAGCTTCGGCGTGCCGTATGCCGAGCAGCGCCACATGCTGGCGCCGCGCCTGGGGGCGTCGTGGGACGTGCGCGGCGACAGCAGCATGAAGCTGTTCGCCAACGCCGGCCGCTACCACCTGCAGATTCCGACCAGCGTGGCAATGCGCCTGGCCGGCAATCCGGTGCACATCGACCACTACTTCACCTACACCGGCGTCGATCCCAAGACCGGCGTGCCGACCGGCCTGACCGAAATCAGCCCGCAGGTCTCGGGCGGCAACGAGTGGGGCCAGGCCAAGGATCCGCACCAGGTGGCGGCCAGCAGTCTGGGCGCCACCTACCAGGATGAACTGGCGCTGGGCATCGAGGCGGCGCTGACGCCGGCCTACACGGCCGGCGCCAAGTTCACCTACCGCACGCTGCGCAGCACCATCGAGGACTGGTGCGACCAGCGACCGGTGGATGCCTGGGCCAAGCGCAACAAGATCGACGCCAGCAAATACCGGATGCCGTGCCTGCTGATCAATCCGGGCCGCGACAACACCCTGGAGCTGGACCTGCGTGGCGACGGCAAGCTGGTGACCATCCCGCTGACGGCCGACGACATCGGCCTGCCGAAAGTGGAGCGCATCTACACGGCGCTGGACTTCTTCCTTGAGCATCCGCTGCGCGATGGCTGGTACGGCAAGGTCAATTACACGCTGTCGCGCAGCCGCGGCAATATGGAAGGCCAGGTGGCGTCCGACATCGGCCAGGCCGACCTGGCCGCCACCACCGCCTTCGACTATCCGGAGCTGATGACCGGCGCCAACGGCCTGCTGCCCAACAACCACACGCAGGTGCTGAAGGCGTATGGCTACTATGAGCTGACCCCGGAATGGCGCGTAGGCGGCAACCTCAACATCGCCACCGGCGCACCGAAGTCCTGCATCGGCAACCTGCCCAAGGCGCTCGACGTCAACAACAACCCGGCCGGCTGGTACGGTTCCGCCACCTTCTATTGCGACGAGAAGCTGGCGCCGCGCGGCAGCGCCGGCACCCTGCCGACCGATGTGCGGCTGGCGCTGAACGTCACCTACATGCCGCGCTGGCTCAAGGGCCTGAGCTTGAAGGCGGACGTGTTCAACCTGCTGAACCAGCAGACCGACCTGGCCACGCAGCCTGGCTACAACTCGGGTCCGGGCACGGTCAGCGGGTACTACAACCAGGTGCTGGGACGCGCCCCGGAACGCCAGATGCGCTTCACCGCGGAGTACAACCACCGCTTCTGATCGCTCCAGCAAAAAAAAACCACCTGTGCTGAACTCGTTCAGGCAGGTGGTTTTTTTATTGCATCGGTTGGATTAACGATAGAAGGCTTCGACTTTGCCCTTGAGCTTGATCAGCATCGGGTTACCGAAGCGATCCAGGCTCTTGCCGGCCGGGACCTTGATCCAGCCTTCGCTGATGCAGTACTCATCAACGTCCAGGCGTTCTTTATCGTTAAAACGGATGCCCACATCGTGTTCGAACACGGCGGCAACGTGGAATTTGCTGCGCGGATCAATCGACAGACGATCCGGCAATGGAGGGAGTTGGGTAGTATCGTTCATCCCGCAATTATATCAGCTGATAAAAAAGGCTTGCTTCCTCAATTGGTTGAGATATACTTGTTTACTCAAGCATTAATCAAGAATTAATTGACAACGGAGCACAGTATGAACGAAATTATTGACAACACCCCGGCCGACATCAGTCCCAGCCTGGAATTTGCGCTGCGGCTGGCGCGCGCACAGGCGGCGCTGGTGCGCCGGCTCGACCAGGTGCTGGGCGGCTACCACGGCATCAGCTTCGGCGACTTCATGCTGCTGCACTACCTGAACCGCGCGCCCGGCGGCCGCCTGCGCCGGGTCGACCTGGCCGAACGCCAGGGCCTGACCGCATCCGGCGTCACCCGCACCCTGCTGCCGCTGGAGAAAATCGGCCTGGTCGAACGCCAGCAGGATCCGCGCGACGCCCGCGTGGCCTACGCCGCCATCACCGACACCGGCCGCGAACTGCTGAACAACGCCGTCGTGGTGGCGGAGCAGATCAGCAAAGACCTGCTGCGCAACTGCCCCACCGCGCATTTCGATGAACTGAGCACCGCGCTCGGCCTGATCGCCGGCATGAACGCCACCAACTCCTGAGAGACGCCGTCATGGACGACCCGAAAAAACTGCAACGCGCGGCATTGAAGCGCGACCCCAACTTCAAATGGCTGCTGCGCGGCAGCGTGATCTCCATGCTGGGCGACCAGCTGTCCATGATCGCCCTGCCCTGGCTGGTGCTCAAGCTCACCGGCGACACGCTGGCGCTGGGCTTCGTCATCGCGCTGATGAGCATACCGCGCGCGGTCTTCATCCTGATCGGCGGCGCCGTGGTGGACCGCTACTCGCCCAAGCGCGTCCTCATGCTGAGCAAGTACGCCAACGCCGTGCTGCTTGGCCTGTTGACCTTGCTGGTGCTGCACAACCAGCCGACGCTGACGTTCTCGCTGAGCGATACGCTGTCGCTGACCATCGACCTGAACGCCCACCTGACGCTGATGATCATCTACGTGCTGGCCTTCGGCATCGGCCTGGCGCAAGCCTTCGGCATCCCGTCCGGCACCTCCATCATGCCGCAGGCGATCGCCGCCGAGCATCTGCAAGCGGCCAACGGCGTGTTGATGGGATTGCGCCAGGTGTCGATGCTGATCGGCCCACTGATGGCGGCCGGCCTGCTGGCCATTTTCGGCGACAGGGGCGACAGCGGCGGCATGGTGGCCGATGCGCGCGGCCTGGCGTTTGCCTTTGGCTTCGACTGCCTCAGTTTCCTGGTCTCGGCCTGGACCCTGTCCAAGGTCGGTCCGATGCCGACAGCGGCGCCGGCCCAGGCCGAAGCCCCGCAATCGGTGCTGCGCTCCGTCGGCGCCGGACTGATGATGGTGTGGAACGACGTGCCGCTGCGCCTGTGCTTCATCTACTGGGGCACGGTATCGCTGTTCATCGGCGGCTCGATGCAGGTGGCGATCCCGGTGCTGGCCAGCGAGAAGCTGCACGGCGCCTCCGCCCTCGGCATCCTGATGGGCGCCAATGGCGCCGGCATGCTGTTCGGGATGGCCGGCGCCGCGGTGCTGGGCGCGCGCCTGCGCTTCGCCAGCTTCGGTACCATCCTGCTGGCGGCGGACGCCATCGCCGGCTTCCTGGTGATGCCGCTCGGCGCCGTGCAAGCCCCGTGGCAGGCCTGCGCGCTGATGCTGGCGCTCGGCCTGCTGTCCGGCTACATGCAGATCAACGTCTTCACCTGGATCCAGCGCCGCGTGCCGCCGCACATGATGGGCCGCGCCATGAGCATCTTCATGTTCATCTTCATGGGACTGGCGCCGTTGTCGGCCGCCGTCACCGGCTGGGTGCTGACGAAGATCTCGCTGTCGCAATTGTTCCTCGGCGGTGGCATCATACTGGTGGTGTTCGCGGCACTGGCGTATCTGCTCACGCCTATCCGCAGCATCAGTGCCGACAACAACGCCAACACCCCGCAACCGCAGTAAAAGGAAACGTGCATGGAAACCAAATGGCTGGAAGACTTCATCTCGCTGGTCGAGACCAATAATTTCAGCCGCTCGGCGGCGCTGCGGCACGTGACGCAGCCCGCCTTCTCGCGCCGCATCCAGTCGCTGGAAAACTGGCTGGGCACGGACCTGATCGACCGCACCTCATATCCCACCAGCCTGACGCCGGCCGGCATCGTGTTCTACGAGCAGGCGCTGGAGATGCTGGCGCAGATCAACGGCGCGCGCGACATGCTGCGCTCCAAGCGGGCCGCCGCGCAGACCAGCATCGACCTGGCGGTGCCGCACACGCTGTCGCTGACCTTCGTGCCGAAATGGATGACCGCATTGGAACAGGACTTCGCGCCGATCAGCAGCCGCCTGATGGCGCTCAACGTGCACGACGCGGTGATGCAGCTGGTCGAAGGCGGCTGCGACCTGCTGCTGTGCTATCACCATCCGCGCCAGCCGGTGCAGCTCGATCCGGGCCGCTACGACATGCTGGTGATGGGCCGCGAATCGCTGCGCGCCTACGCCCGCTGCGACAAGAACAAGGCGCCGGAATTCACACTGCCCGGCACCAAGAAGGAGCCGCTGCCGTTTTTATCGTACACCAACAACGCCTACCTGGGCCGCATGGTGGAGCTGATCCTGACCGACGCCAAGACCCCGCTGCACCTGGACCCGCACTACGAAACCGACATGGCCGAAGGCCTGAAGATGATGGCGCTGGAAGGCCGCGGCGTGGCCTTCCTGCCCGAATCGGCGGTCACGCGGGAGCTCAAGCAAAAGCAGCTGGCGCGCGCCGACGGCGGCGCCTCGGAATGGGAAATCGAAATGGAAATCCGCCTGTACCGCGAGCGCCCGTCGGCACACCGGCGCGGCAAGGCCATCGTCGAACGGCTGTGGGAATTCCTCGAACAGCAGCAGAAAGACAGCGGCCGCAAACGCCGCGTCACCGTCTCCGAAAGATAGGGCCAGTTTGCGGCGAATTAACGCCACGATTAACGCCACTTGCATAACTATGCATTTTTTGCATAGCCAAATGCGCATACAGCATTGGCCCGTTTTCAATCTCCCATCCTATGATTCGCTCCACTTGAAGAGCGCCACGAGCGGACTTCAGCCACGAATTCAAACGGAGACTTGAGCATGACCACTGTACAAGCACACGCACTGCCTTCCTACCTCAATCCAGAAGACCTGGGCCCTTGGGGCGTCTACCTGCAGCAGATCGACCGCGTCACCCCGCACCTGGGCAGCCTGTCGCGCTGGGTCGAAACGCTGAAGCGCCCGAAGCGCATCCTGACCGTCGACGTGCCGATCGAGCGCGATGACGGTTCGATCGCCCACTACGAAGGCTACCGCGTCCAGCACAATATGTCGCGTGGTCCAGGCAAGGGCGGCGTGCGCTTCCACCAGGACGTGACCCTGTCCGAAGTGATGGCCCTGTCGGCATGGATGACCGTGAAAAACGCGGCGGTGAACGTGCCATACGGCGGCGCCAAAGGCGGCATCCGTGTCGATCCGAAGACCCTGTCCCGCAACGAACTGCAGCGCCTGACCCGCCGCTACACCAGCGAAATCTCGCTGATCATCGGACCAAACAAGGACATCCCGGCGCCGGACGTCAACACCAACGAACAGGTGATGGCATGGATGATGGACTCCTACGCCATGATCGAAGGTAACCTGTCGACCGGCGTCGTCACCGGCAAGCCGATCTCGCTGGGCGGCTCGCTGGGCCGCCGCGAAGCGACCGGCCGCGGCGTGTTCGTGGTGGGCCGTGAGGCCGCCGCCAAGCGCGGCGTGGCGATCGAAGGCGCTCGTGTGGCGATCCAGGGTTTCGGTAACGTCGGCGGCGTGGCAGCGACCATGTTCGCGGAAGCCGGCTCCAAGATCATCGCCGTGCAGGATCACACCGGCACCGTCGTCAACCAGGGCGGCCTGGATGTGGCACGTCTGCACCTGCACGTCGCCGAATGCGGCAGCGTGACCGGTTTCCCCGGCGCCGAAGCCTTCCTGGACCGCGACGCGTTCTGGGGCATCGAATCGGACATCCTGATTCCGGCCGCGCTGGAACAGCAGATCACCGCCGCCAACGCGCCGACCATCCGCACCAAGATCATCCTGGAAGGCGCCAACGGCCCGACCACCCCGGAAGCGGACGACATCCTGACCGACAAGGACGTGCTGATCGTGCCGGACGTGCTGGCCAACGCCGGCGGCGTGACCGTGTCGTACTTCGAATGGGTGCAGGATTTCTCCAGCTTCTTCTGGAGCGAGGACGAGATCAACGCCCGCCTGACCCGCATCATGCAGGACGCCTTCAACGCCGTATGGTCGGTATCGCAGGACAAGAAGGTCACGCTGCGCACCGCCACCTTCATCCTGGCGTGCACCCGTGTGCTGCAAGCGCGCGAAGTACGCGGCCTGTATCCATGATCCACTAATCCCCAGCAGTTTGCGCCTGCACCGGCTTCGGCCCGTGCGGGCGTTTTTCGCATTCAGAGCCAATAAAATAACGAGGACACCATGAGCACCATCGAACAAAAAGCGCTGGCTTACCACCGCGCCGGCAGCGCCGGCAAGATCGCCATCGAAGTGACCAAGAGCGTCGCCACCCAGGAAGACCTGGCGCTGGCGTACTCGCCAGGCGTGGCCGCGCCATGCGTGGAAATCCAGCGCGATCCGGCCAAGGCCTACGAGTACACGGCCAAGGGCAACCTGGTCGGCGTGATCACCAACGGCACGGCGGTGCTCGGCCTCGGCAACATCGGCGCGTTGGCCGGCAAGCCTGTCATGGAAGGCAAAGTGGTGCTGTTCAAGAAATTCGCCGGCATCGACGCCTTCGACATCGAGATCGACGAAACCGACCCCGACAAGCTGATCGACATCGTCGCCGCGCTGCATCCGACCTTCGGCGGCATCAACCTGGAAGACATCAAGGCGCCGGAATGCTTCTACATCGAGCGCAAGCTGCGCGAGCGCCTGTCGATCCCGGTGTTCCATGACGACCAGCACGGCACCGCCATCGTGGTCGGCGCCGGCATGCTGAACGCGATCGAAATGACCGGCCGCGACATCTCCACCGTGAAGATCGTCTGCTCCGGCGCCGGCGCCGCCGCCATCGCTTGCCTGGAACTGCTGGTGGACCTGGGCGCGGAACGCAAGAACATCTTCGTCTGCGACAGCAAAGGCGTGCTGACCACCGCGCGCAACCTGGACGGCGAAAAAGCCGCCTGGGCGCAGGACACCAGCGCCAGCAAGCTGTCCGACGTGATGGACGGCGCGGATGTGTTCCTCGGCGTGTCCGGTCCCGGCGTGTTGTCGCCGCTGGATATCGAACGCATGAAGCCGCAGCCTATCGTCTTCACGCTGGCCAATCCGGAGCCTGAGCTGCGTCCGGAACTGGTGCGCGAAGTGGCGCCGGACGCCATCATCGCCACCGGCCGTTCGGACTATCCGAACCAGATCAACAACGCGCTGTGCTTCCCTTACCTGTTCCGCGCGGCGCTGGACTGCGGCGCCTCGACCATCAACCAGGAAATGAAGCGCGCCTGCGTGGTGGCGCTGGCCGACATGGCCCGCAGCGACGCCCGCTTCGGCAAGGACTACGTGGTGCCAGGCCTGCTGGACCCGCGCCTGCTGAGCGGCGTCACGCCGAAGATCGCCACCGCCGCATGGCGCAGCGGCGTCGCCCGCAAGGAGTTGATCGAGCTGGAATACGCCGACGACCTGCGCGACCTGGCTGAATCGCTGATCTAAGAATACGGAGCTTGCCCGAACGCGCCATCACCCGGAATTCGCTGGCATAGGAATAGCCAAGGGTGCTGGCGCCGCCGCCGCGCGCGTCATTCCATCGCCATGGGCTGTCATCCCTAAAACTAGAAATAGTACCCGGCCTGCAGATTGACCCGGTGGGTGACGCCGTCGTACCTGGTCGAGGTCGAACCGAGGCCACCAAAATCCGGCCCCATATACGGCTGGTGCCTGCCCGCCATGAAGTCGGCGTAGAAGTACCATTTCCCGGCGGCGAAGCTCAGCCCGGTCACATTCTGCTGCGCGTCCTTGTAATTGCCGACGCGCTTGGTCAGCATGCTGTAGTCATTGTAGATCTTAAACCCGGTGAACGGACCGATCGTCCATGGCAGGTCATAGCTGATGTTGGCAACAAAGATATCGCCCTTGGCCGCCATCGGATACGGATAACCGAATGCGCCCAGCATCACGAAGCTGTTCGGGTCCAGGCCACCGTAGGTCTGGGTCGGCGCGTGCCGGGTATGGTAGCTGTAGCGCAGCGCTTCCAGCATCACGCCCACCGGACCGAAAGCGCCCTTGTAGTGGACGGCGACCGCGTTGCGGCGGGAGTTGTCGCCGGCGCCGTTGCGTATCTCGCCGGTCAGGCCGGACAGGCCGAGCTCCTGTTTTTCGCCGGCGCCAAAATGCCACGCGGCGCGCGCCACCAGCGTATTGCGCTCGCTATCCTTTTGGCCAGTGGCGTAACCCTGGGCGTTGTCGTCCGCGACGATGTTGAACGAATAACGATTCGACGCCCCGGCCGTATTGGAACTGCCGCCATACGATCCGCCATCGCGCGGATAGAAACCGAGCTGCCATTCCAGCGGACCAGGCTTGCTGGCGTAGGTCACGCCCAAGTCATACATGTCTTCAAAGCCGGTGTAGAACGCGATCGACTCGTAGAAATTATTGGAGGCAAACGGCAGCAGCCCAAACGGGATTTTATCCAGCCCGACATGCACGCTGCTCTTGTCGGCAAAGCGCATGCCTATCCAGCCATGATGCAGGAAATGCTCGGCGTAGTCGCCCTGCCCCAGCGGGAAATCGTTGTAGCGATATTGGCCGGAACCGATCCACTTGCCATCATCGTAGTTGACGTCCAGACGCGCAGTGTCCAGCCCGAAGAAGCCGTGCGGATGGTCGGCCTGCCAATTCTTGTAGACGTAGTTAAATCGTATCGCGCCGCCGATGCTGAAGGGCGAAGCTGGCGCTTCCCCGGCTCGCGCCGCACCACAAACCAGTGCCGTCGCGCACAGCGCACCGCCCCAAAAAACCCTGGTCAAATTCAGATACATGATTTCCCCTTGAATTGGCGCGCACTATCTGGCGCCCGCTTCCAGGCGTTTCAGGTAAGCCGCCTCCAGGCCGGCGGCGTCTACTTTTTTCAGTTCGGCGTCAAAAGCCTCCTGCAGCGCCTTGCCGGCGGGAGAACGGCGGAAGCAAACATGCAATGTATTTTCAGTCAACAAGCGGTCGCTGAACATCACGCTGTCCTTGACGCCGGTGTGCATGGTCAGGTACCGCAGCACCAGCTTGTCGACGACGATGCCGGGGACTTTCTTGCCCACCAGCTTACGAACGTTATTCGTATCGCTGCTGCCCACATCCACCGCCTGCCTGCCCTGCTTCACGGCGGCGTCGAACTCGGCGCTGTTGGCATAGCCCTCCACCACCCCGATCTTGAACGCCGCCAGATCGCTGGTTTTTTTCCAGAGCACTGGCGTGTCTTTCAGATAGCCGATACCTGTTTCACTCTTTCCTATCGGCTGCGACAAGTAGCATTTGGTCTCCGATCTTTCAGCCGTGTAATACACGGGGAAGTATCCGGCATATTCGGGGTCGGATTCGCCTTTGGCGACCGTATCCTTCCACTCGAAATACCTGACCTTGATGCTGTTGCCCAGCCGCTTTTCGACTTCCGCGACGACGCTGCTGGACAAACCATCGCCGGGCAGGGTCGCCCCGCTAAAAGGCATCCACTCCAGGCTAGCCAGCTGTATGGTTTTTGCCGGCTCCGCGGCGCCCGCATGCAGCGAAACTGCGATAGCTGATAAAGCAATGATTTTTTTCATTCCCCGCCCCCGGCGACGTTGACGGTTCAAGGTACTTTGCGGCTGCGGGTTTGGCAAGCTCGAATGCCTTGTTGGCCAGCATGTGTTAAATAATGGCAACAAGACGGTAGATCGGCTCAATTGCGGGTGATGCGCGCCGTCTCCAGGTGGTTCTCGTCGCCGAACAGCAGCGTGGCGTGATCGGCAAACAGCATTTGCCGCATCACCGGATAGCTGCCCAGCACCGAGCCGGTGCCGCTCATCTTGATGCGGAAGATCAGCTCCTTCTGCGCCGACAGGGCCGCCGTGCCGACGCCGTAGTCGGCCAGCACCATCACATCGGCCACCGGTTCACCGGGGCTGTAGGCGCCGACCGTCACATCGGCCAGCAGCAGGCGGCCCTTGTACACGCGCGCGTCCACCTCGGCCATCCGCCCGTTGCCCCCCCAGCGGCTGGACAAGGTTTCCTTTGCAAGGTCGATGCGGCCGGTGGGCAGTACCGCGACGCCGTTGTTGTCGATCGCCACGCCCATCACGCCACCTGGACTGGTCAGCGTGACCTTGCCGTTCCACAGTACGCCCAGTTTGCCGCTGGTGTCGAGCGCGATAGGATGTGGCTGCGCGCCGCCGGTGCCCAGCGAACGCAGGATAGGCGCGCCCAGTCCTTTCGGCCACATCGCCACCATCGCGCCGCCGCCCTCCATCCACGCGGCCAGCACCGCGCCGCCCGACGCCGCGATGTGCGGATGCTCGGCCGCCGTCGAAATCTGGAGCGGAGGCGTCAACTGCCGGCCGTTGAAATCGAACTTGCACAGCTTGAGCTGGTACTTCGTCTTCTCGGTGATCGGCAGCAGCGAGAACGTGGTGACCAGCCAGAAGCCATTGCCGTCCACCGCCCCGCTGCTTTCCGCCGACGCCAGCTCGGTGGTGGATGTGGCGGCGACGGCTGGATACAGTTCCAGCGGCGCGCCGACCAGCTTCGCCTGCGCATCGAAGTGCAGCAGCCTGGTGCCGGGACCCGATTGCACCATGACGAAGCCGTCCGGTGAAGGCAGCATCTGCCACTCGCCGGTGTAGCCGGCGGCCAAGGTGAAGCCGTAGTCGATGCTGGAAACCAGCGTGCCGTTCTGGTCCAGCACACTCAAGCGCGTGCGCGGGTGCACCTGGTTGCCTTTGACGGTGATGCTGGAATCGGAGAGGGAGCGCACCACGATATGGTCGCCGACCACCATCGCGTCGCCCATGCCGGCCAGTGCTGCGCCGCCTGGCAATCTGACCGCCTGCGCCACCCCGGCGATGGCGATGGCGCCGGTGGTGTCCGGCGTGGTGCCGGTAACGGTGGTGGCGGCGGTGGCGTCCGCGGCGGGGCTGGAAGAACCGGAGCCGCCGCCGCAGGCGTTCAAGGCGGCGGCCAGTGTCAACAGGGCCAGGTGGCGGGGTAAGGCTTGAATACTCATACTGGCTCGCAGTGCACGGTCTGAAAGCGAAAAGTATATAGAAAACCTATCCCTTTCCTTTACCATCCACGCCACAACGGCATGGCCCCGCGAGCCAGCGGGATGACCCGGCGGGCCTTTATTTTCTAATGACTTCGCCGCCCTTCATGACGAAGGTCACCTTGGTCAGTTCCGTCGCGTTCTCGGCCGGGTCGCCCTTGACGGCGATGATGTCGGCGAACTTGCCGACGGCGAGGGAACCGACGCGGTCCTTCCAGCCCAGCAGGTCGGCCGCGTTGATGGTGGCCGCCTGGATCGCCTGCATCGACGTCATGCCGTACTTGACCATGTAGGCGAACTGCCTGGCGTTGTCGCCGTGCGGATAAACGCCGGAGTCGGAGCCGAAGGCCATCCTGGCGCCGCCGTTGAAGGCCTTGCGGAAGTTGTCGCGCTGGAGCTGGCCGATCACCTTTTCCTTGGCGATCGATTCCGGCAGCATGCCGGCCTTCTCGCCCTCCTGCAGGATGAAGTCGTCGTTGTAGATGTCCATCACCAGATAGGTGCCCTTCTCGCGCGCCAGCTTGATGCCCTCGTCGTCGATCAGGCTCGCGTGCTCGATCGAATCGACGCCGGCCAGGATCGCATCGCGGATGCTGCTGGTGCCGTGCGCGTGCGCGGCCACCTTGCGGCCCAGCTTATGCGCCTCGCCGACGATGGCCTGCATTTCTTCCAGCGTGTACTGCTGCGCGCCCGGCTCGTCGCCCTTGGACAGCACGCCGCCCGATGCACAGATCTTGATCACGTCGGCGCCGTACTTGGCCATCTCGCGCACCTTGGCGCGCACCTCCCACGGGCCGTCGGCCACGCCGCGGCTGGTGAATTTCATATCGGGCGGCAGCAGGTTTTCGTCGCAATGGCCGCCCTGGATGCCGATGGCGTAACCGGCGGTGCGCATGCGCGGGCCGATGAAATCGCCGTCGTTGATGGCGTCGCGCAGGGCCACGTCGCCGAAGCCGCCGGCGCCGACGTTGCGCACGGTGGTGAAGCCCGCCTCCAGCGTCTTGCGCGCGGCACGCACGCCGTACAGCGCCGCGCGGGTGTCGGACACGCCCAGCGCGTTGTAGCCGCCCAGGTAAGGGTCGCCGGTCAAATGGGTATGCATGTCGATCAGGCCTGGCAGCACCGTCTGCGACGACAGGTCGATCAACTGCGCGCCGGCCGGCACTTTGGCCGAGGCGCTCGGGCCGACCGAGGTAATGCGCTCGCCGGTGATGATAATGGTCTGGTCCTTGAGCACCGTGCCGGCGACCACGTCGACCAGCTTACCGGCGCGTATCGCCACCACTTTGGCGCCGTCGGCGAACGACGGCGCGGCCGCGCCCAGGGCGCCGAGGACGGCGGCGGACATCAGGAGATGCTTGAGTTTCATTGGGGGCGCCTTTTTCTTCGAAAAGAAAAGAATAGCAGAGCGCATGCAAAAAAGCGTTCTTATTGTTGAACTATCCGGGCCAAGCGCAGGTGCGGAATCCAGCATAGAAATCGTCGCGTTCGGGCAGGAAGAAATTGCGGAAGTGGGCCGAGTCGAACCGCAGCGGCGTCGCGAACGAGGCGCCGCGCAAGGTCTGGTGCGTGGTGAACCACGGCTCGGAATACTCGCGATAACGGTCGGCCTTGAAGCCGGAGTAAGGCTCGAACGGCGACGCCGTCCACTCCCACAGCTGCCCCCAGCGGAACGCCGGATGGCCTGACAAGGCGGCATACTCCCATTCCGCCTCGGTCGGCAGGCGACGCACGGCCCAGGCGCAGTAAGCCTGCGCCTCATACAGGTTCACATGCCGCACCGGCTCGGCGCCGGCCAGCGTGGTTGGCTGGCCGAAGCGCACGGTGCGCCACTGGGCGCCGTCACGCTGCCAATAGCGCGGCGCCGAACGCTCCTGGCGCATCAGCCACTCGGCGCCGGCGCTGCTCCAGAACTGGCGGTTGTCGTAGCCGCCATCGGTGACGAAATCGGCATACTGCGCATTGGTCACCAGGGTGCTGTCGATGGTGAACGCCGCCACGCGGAAGCTGTGCGCCTCGCGTTCATTATCGAACACGAAGCCCTGCCCCTCGGCGCTGCCCAGCTGGATGCCCCCGCCGGGGAAGCCGATCTCCGACGGCGCGAACAGCGGCTGCTCGTTGTGCGCGGCCTGCGCCGGCGCGGTCAGGCCCAGGGTTTGCAAGGTGTAGAGCAGCGCTTCGCCGTGCATGTCCTCGTGCGCCAGCGCCAGCCGGTAGGGATACAACGCCGCGTCGTCGTTCGGCTCGCGCGACAGTTTGTCGAGCACGCGGTCCAGCACTTCGCGGCAGTAGGTCTTCAGCGCGCCGGTGCTGGGCAGGTCCAGCGTCCAGCGGGCGCGGTGCGGCACCGTCGCCGAATCGAACCAGTCGTCGCCTTTGCTCAGCAGGCAGTTGCCGTTGGCGTCGGCCGGATGGCTGGAGGCTGCCTCGCGCAGGATGAACCATTCGGCGAACCAGGCGATGTGCCCCAGTTCCCACAAGGGCGGATTGACGATGCGCAGTTGCGGCACCCGCGTCGACACATCCATGCCGGCGGCGGCGAAGCAATCGAACAGCGACAGCGTATAATCCCGCGCATGCCGCAGCGCCAGCGCCAGTTGTTGTGGCGAGGCGTTCCTGAACGAAGTTGGGCTTGATATCATGAGCCGATTGTAACGAATTTTAGCCAAAACACCAGTGAGCGCACCCCATATCTGGATCGTCAGCCCCGCCTCTGCCCGCGCCAACAACGGCAACTGGCAGAGCGCAAGCCGCTGGGCGCGTTTCCTGCGCACCCGCTACCGGGTCTCGATTTCACAACAGTGGCCCGAACCTGGCAAACACCTCGGCGAACACACCGCGCCCGACCTGCTGATCGCGCTGCACGCGCGCCGTTCCGCATCGTCGCTCGACGCGTATGCGCGCGCCTGTCCGCGGCAGCCGTCGATACTGCTGCTGACCGGGACCGACCTGTATCGCGACATCCAGACCGACGCCAGCGCCCAGCAGGCGCTGCGCCAGGCCAGCGCGCTGGTGCTGCTGCAAGCGGCCGGCATGGACGCCCTGCCCGCCCCGCTGCGTGCCAAGGCCAGCGTGATTTTCCAGTCGGCGGCCACGCTGAAGCCGGCGGCGCCCGCCAACAGGCGCCGTCTGGACATCGCCATGATCGGCCACCTGCGCTCCGAAAAAGATCCGCTGACGTTCATGCGCGCGGCGGCGCTGGTCACCGCGCCCAGGGCGCGCCTGGTCCACATCGGCGGCGCGCTGGAGCCGGCGCTGGAACAGGCGGCGCTGGCGACGGCGGCCGCCCATCCGAGGTACCAATGGCTTGGCGCACTGCCCCACGCGGCCACCCGGCAGCGCCTCAAACGCAGCCACCTGATGGCGATCGCCTCGCACATGGAAGGCGGCGCCAACGTCATCATCGAAGCGGTTTGCAGCGGCGTGCCGGTGCTGGCCAGCGACATCAGCGGCAATCGCGGCATGCTGGGCGACGATTATGCCGGCTATTTCCCGGTCGGCGACGCCGCAGCGCTGGCGCGGCTGATCGACCGCGCGCTGGCCGAACCGGACTTCTACGAACAGCTGCGCGCCCAGTGCGATGCGCGACTCCCCTTATTCTCACCGGCGGCCGAGCGGGCAGCATTGCTGGAGTTGGTGGATAATCTGCTGCACAAGGCTAAACAAGGAAAGACAAAATGACTAACGAAACCATCAAACTGACCTCCTTCTCCCACGGCGGCGGCTGCGGCTGCAAGATCGCGCCCGGCGTGCTGTCCGAGATCCTGAAGAATTCGTCCGGTTTCCCGGTGCCGAAGGAGCTGATGGTCGGCATCGAGACCGCCGACGACGCCGCCGTCTACAAGCTCAATGACGAGCAGGCGCTGATCGCCACCACCGATTTCTTCATGCCCATCGTCGACGACGCGTTCGACTTCGGCCGCATCGCCGCCACCAACGCCATCTCCGACGTCTACGCCATGGGCGGCACGCCGATCATGGCGCTGGCCCTGGTTGGCATGCCGATCAACAAACTGCCGCTGGAAACCATCGGCCAGATCATCAAGGGCGGCGAATCGATTTGCGCCGAAGCCGGCATCCCCATCGCCGGCGGCCACACCATCGACTCGGTCGAACCGATCTACGGCCTGGTGGTACTGGGCCTGATCCATCCGTCCAAAGTCAAGCGCAACGCCGACGCCAAGGCCGGCGACGTGCTGATACTGGGCAAACCGCTGGGCGTGGGCGTGCTGTCGGCCGCGCTGAAGAAGGACAAGCTGGACGCCGCCGGCTACCAAGCCATGATCGCCAACACCACCAAGCTCAATAAGCCGGGCAAGGCGCTGTCGGACATGGCGGGCGTGCATGCGCTGACCGACGTCACCGGTTTCGGCCTGCTGGGCCACCTGCTGGAACTGGCGCGCGGCGCCAAGCTGGCGGCGCATCTGGACATGGCCAGGATCCCGCTGCTGCCTGGCGTGGAACAACTGGCGCACGACGGCTACTTCACCGGCGCCTCGGGCCGCAACTGGGACGCCTATGGCAAGGATGTCGACCTGTCGCCATCGGTATCGCAGGCGCAGCACATGCTGCTGACCGATCCGCAGACTTCGGGCGGCCTGCTGGTGTCGTGCGACGCGGCCAGCGTCGACGAAGTGCTGGAGCTGTTCCGCCGCGAAGGCTTCGGCGAAGCCGCCGTCATCGGCCGCATGGCCGAAGGCGCGGCGCGCGTGACGGTGGTCTGATCACCCCGCCATCCGGACCGACAACGCCGCGCCGCGCTTCAACAGGAAGACGCGCAGCAGGTCCGGATAGTTGGCTGGCGCTGCCTGCCGCACCGACGGCCGCGCGGCAAGCGCGGCGCGCCATGCGGCAGTTCGCGGCAGCCCGGCCAGCATGCCGAATTCCGCAATCTCATCGAACACGTCGAAGTAGCGGAACACCGGTCCAAAGACCGCGTCGACCATGCCGAATTGCCCACCCATGAAGTAAGGCCCTTCGCCCAGCGCGGCTTCCACCTGCTCGAAACGTGCATGAATTTCGGCGGCCCTGGCGGCCAGCGCCCGCTCATCGGCGGCGTTATAAAATCCGCCGATCAGATTCAATAGCGCCGAGCCGAACTCCATCCACGAACGCTGCTGCGCGCGCAGCAAGGCGTCCGACGGATGCAGGCGCGGCGCGTGGGTCTCGTCCAGGTACTCGCAGATCACCGCCGATTCGAACAGCGCCGCGCCGCCGGTCAGCAGCACCGGCGTCTTCCCCAGCGGCGACACCGCCAGGAACCAGTCCGGCTTGACCGCCAGATCGATATCGCGCCGCTCGTACGGCACGCCCTTCTCGGCCAACACTATCGCCGCCCGCTGCACATAGGGGCACAGCGGATGGCTGACCAGGACCGTATCCATTTTCACTCCTCCTCTGAACGTCGATGGCGTTAATATACGATTTCGAGCATGCAATGAAAATAGGCGATCACGCAGATGAGCTATGCAAAACAGCAATACCGACTAAACTCCCAGGACCTGGAAATCATCCTCGCGCTGGTGCGCGGCGGCACCCTGGCCGACGCCGGCGAGCGGCTGGCGGTGGATCCCTCCACCGTGTTCCGTTCGGTGCAGCGGATGGAAAAAGGCTTGGGCACGCGCCTGTTCGAACGCTCGCGCCTGGGCTACCAACCGTCGGAACTGGCGCAATCGCTGGCGCGGCATGGTGAACTGGTGGAGGCGCAGCTGGACGCGGCGCGTTCGGCGGCGCTGCTCAGCCCCGAGCAGGTGGCGGGCACGGTACGCATCACCAGCACCGACACGATCCTGCACGCCCTGGTCGCGCCGGCGCTGCGCGATCTGCAGGCCAGCCATCCGCTGCTGTCCTATGAACTGGACACCAGCAACGAACTGGCGAACCTGAGCCGTCACGAGGCCGACATCGCGGTACGCGCCACCAACCGGCCTCCCGCGCACCTGGTCGGCAAACACGTCGGCCCGATCCGCGTGGCGCTGTTCGCCGCGCGCGGCGGAAAATGGAAGAAAGCCAATGCCGGCAAGGCGCCGTGGATCGCGCCGGACGACGCGCTGCCGGAACATCCGTCGGTCATCTGGCGCAAGAAAAATCATCCGAAGGTGACGCCGCAATTCCGCGTCGACAGCATCCTCGGTGTGGCCGAGATGGTGGCGCTGGGACTGGGCGTCGGCATCCTGCCGCTGTTCCTGGCGCGGCAGCGCAACGACCTGGCGCAGCTGGGCGGCGTGCTGGACGAAGCGCAAACCGAGCTATGGCTGCTCACCCACGCCGAATCGCGCCACCTGCGGCGCGTCTCAACGGTGTTCGGCCATCTGTCCCGCAGCATGGCCCTGGATTAAGCCGCGCCGTCGCCGGCTCAATTGATGCTGAGACTGAGCACGCCATCCTTGGAGGTGCGCGGCACCTCGGGGCCGGCGTTCGCCGCCGCACGCAGCACAATCTCCTGTGTCGAAGCTTCGAAGCTTCGGATGTAGGCCGTCAATGGCAGCAAGCCGCCAACCAGTATCGTGCCCTGGTAGTTCGCCGACGACTTCCAGCGCAGTGCAGCGGCCGGCGCCGACGACTTGGCAAACACCACGGTCGTTCCAGCTTCGACCGCGACTGCGGCCGCAGTGCCATCGCTACTGTCCAGCAGTACCGAACTGTTGACCGTCGGATCGGCTTCCGGCCGCTCGTCCTCCACGTGCAACACGTTCAGGAACCATTGATACCTGGCCGATGCGCTCTGATCGGGTCCCGCCGCGATCTCCAGCCGCCACACGCCGAAGTCCGACTGGCTGACCTTGTCGAACTTTTCCTTGGGCGCGAAGTTATACCAGGCAAACTGACCGTTGCCGGTCGCCCGGCGGACGATGAAACGACAGTCGTACGGAGTGGTGGGCGGCACGTCTTCGTTCGTCACCTGCATGCATTGGTTACCCGACTCGCCACCGACCATGCTGATGCTGGCGTTTTTCGGCAGCAGCGGCTCGATCGTCATCATCCCGCCGCCGTTACGCACCAGCAGCGGATAATTGTCGGGCATGGCGGCCAAATTCACCCGGCCGGCGTCGCCGGTGGTCGATGCGACGTGCATCGAGGGCTTGCCTACCGTATGCAGCAATGACGTTGCCGGCAACCCTGCCGTGTGGACGCGATCGAAAACCAGAATCGATGTCTTGCCTCCGCTGGTTTTTGGACGCAGATAGAAAATGCTGCGCAGGAAACCATCCTTCTGGTCCAGCTTGTTTGAATATGCCTTGCTGGCATTGCCGGTGACGAAGGCGTAAGCGACACCCTCTTCGTACTGCGTCACGCCGTCGAGCACGTTGACCCCACCGCGCTGGATCTCGGCCAGCGTCGGATAACGGGTTTGGCCATTTTTGAACCACTGGCCGCCGTCATTGCTGTAGGTGTTCTTGCCATCCGAAAACACTTCGTTGGGATCGAATACGACCAGGCTGTTATGCGCAATCGTCCGGTAGTAGTAGTTGTTCCAATGGGCGCTGCGATACTCATCGTAGATACCGGAGTCGACCAGCAACGGCGCATGCCGAAACACGGAAAAACTGTTCTGGTCCAGATGCTGATGATTCTCGCTGATGAAAGTAGCCGACTTGAAATCCAATAGGGTCGAGTTGGCGTAATCCCAGCTATCGCGCATGAAGACGTTGCCGGCGACGATGTAGTAGCGTGACAACGGCAATGTCGATATTTCAACCGCGTTCGAGCGCGCGCCAGGGAAATACAGCGTGTCCCATAGCAGCTGCCCTGAGCCCCAGGTCCGCGCGGTTTTCACGGATTGCTGGTAAAACCGCGTGCCCGTCCCTTCGCCGCCGGTGGCGGCAGCCAAGCTCATGTAGCCGACATGCGGCATCCCGACCCGCAATTCAAAATTATCGCCGCTGGCAGGGAAAGAGCCATCGCCACGCAGGGCGTAGATAAAGGGCTGGATCACCTTGGGTTCGAACCGGGTCTCGGCGGTCATCGCGGATGTCGTCGGGGTCAGCACCCGCCGCCACATGATCAACCGTTCTATCATCTCGCCGACGGTGGAGTTATAGGAGGACATGGCCTGGTGGCCGCCATCGGCCGAAATATAGTTGCGTGCCGGGATCAGTCCCTGCACGAGATGGGTATAGATGAGGTCTATCATCGGCAGCACGTCTATGCCCTCGGCGCGGCTTTCCTCCTGTATCGCCAGCAGTCCGAGGGCGGTGCCGGTCATCGCGCTGGCATGATGCCCCATGATATAAAAGCGCGAGATATCTGGCACGCCATCGCACTCGAGCCTCGCGGTCGAAGGCTTCAACCTGGCGTTGTTGCCGCAAATCATAGCGATCAGGTCGTCATTGTTTTTGTCCGACGTCTGGTTATCCGCGCGGATGGTCTTGAGGATGTAGGCTCGGATATCGGCGCGCGTTCTGTCGTCGAGATTCGAGTGGAACCAATCGTAGATCACCCCCAGCGCCGCGACACGCGCGTTCATCGACCATTCACCACCAAGCAGATGGTCCTGGATGCCAAAGATGACGCTGACGTACTTGCGTGCGGCCTCCAGGTAAACCGGATCCCCGCTCAGTTTATGGGCCAGCCCCAGCGCCTTGGCTGCTTCGAGAATGGCAATGCGGCCTCCGGTCCCGACATTGCACTCCGGCGCATTGGGATCCTTGACTGGATTGGCGGTGACTATGCACACGTTCTTGATCCGGCCGGCGAGCACGCTGGTATTGGCGAGGAACGAGGTGCGCGCGCTGCTTAGTTCATAGTCTATCTGGTCGAGACCCCAAACCTTGTTGCCGGCGCCATCCTTCACCTCGAGACGCGTGACGCTATCGCCGCGTCGCCCTACAAAGTCGAACCTCTGGCTACCGGGCCGCCAGGTGTAGGTGGGGTCTTTATAGGTAACGGCGTCCACGGAAATGGCACGGTCCGCCGACACTTCGACATGCCGCGCGTCGCTGTCGTAGCTCACCGTGATTGTGACCGGATCGCCAGGCGTGATGTAGACATTGGAGTACGCAAAGTAGCCCCCTCCGGCTTTGATGAGTGCAACCTGTATCCGCATCCGCCCGCCCGATTCTGCTGCGGCATTGTCGACGTGACGGATCATGATCGCGTTGGTGGCCGAACTCACTGTCCCCAGCAGCATTGCATCGTCCGGATCGCCGGCAGCCTTGAGCGCCGCTTTCAGCGTGAATTCTATCTTGCCCTTAACCTGCGGCAGCGGGCCGCCATGGGGCAGCGTTTTCTTGAGTTGTTCAATATCCGCTTGCGTGGCATACAGGCGCGGGTGGTCCTGATTGATACTGCCGGGTAGTGCGATGGCGTTGCAGGATAGTCCAATACCGGCAAGTAAAGCGATGCAGCCAAGTGGGGCGAAGCGCATGAAAGACTCCAGAGGGAACGGAGTCCGATAATATCAAAAAAGGCATCATTGCTAAAATAACAAAACACCTGCGCCACGCGGCACGCTATCGCAGCGCCGTCACCATCGGCGCCAGGGCGGCGATCAGGTGCGCCGGGGACACCGGCTCGCCGCCCTCTTCCCAGGCATTCTGGAACTCCGCGATCTCCAGGCCGATCACTTCGGATTCCGCCAGCACCGTGCAGGCGGTGTGCAAATCCGCCAGCGACAGTCCGCCTTCATGCACATAATCGGTGGGCACGATGCCAGGGTTGAGCACATCGCAATCGAGGTGCATGTAGACGGCACGCCCGCCAACCGCAGCGCGCAGCCGCTCGGCCAGCTCCGGCCCCGGCGCCACATGCGCCACCGCGCCCGATGCGATCAGCCTCAGCTCCGACGGATCGAGAGAGCGCTGCCCCACCAGCACGACATTCGACAGCGCCAGCCCCGCTCCCAAGCCGGAAGCCCACAAGCCCGCAGGCCCGGACAACGCCATGCCGCCCAGGTAGCCGCTGCCGGTGGTGGACGGCGTATTCAGGTCGGCATGCGCGTCGAACCACACCACGCAGGCATCCGGACGATAGCGCGCCACCACCGGCAGGGTCGCCAGCGAGGCGGCGCAGCGGCTGGTCGCGCTCAATGGCTTGGCCCGGCGGGCGAACACCTCGACCAACTGTGCGGCCAACGCATGCAGGGCCGGCATGGCCTGGTTCAATTCCGTTTGCCAGCCCGCGCCGAGCGCCGGCGCCGGTGTGCCGACCACGGTGACGTCAACGCCCAGTTGTTCGGCCAGCATGCGCGCCACCGACTTCGCGCCGGGTATCGCCAGGTTGTTGTGATCCGCCACGCGGCCCTGGAACAGGGTAATCGCCACTTCGCTCATTGACTGTCTCCTTAAAAACAGAGACTGTAGCCGTCCCGCCGCATGCAGTAAAATTAATCAATTTCAGGAATGATAAGAATTTCTTATGCAAGACTACAAACTGTTCGCCGCCCTCACCGCCGTGATCGACACGGGCAGCTTTGAACGCGCGGCGGGAAAGCTGTTCATCACGCCGTCGGCCGTCTCGCAGCGGATCCGCCAGCTGGAAGAGCGCATGGGCCAGACGCTGGTGGTGCGCAGCACGCCGGCCATCGCCACCACGACCGGCATGCGCCTGCTGCGTCACGCGCGCCAGGTCGCCCTGCTCGAACAGGAATTGCAGGACGACTTGCAGGGCGACGACCGCGAACGGCTGGTCGAACTGCCGATCGCCATCAACAACGACTCGCTCCACACCTGGTTCATCCCGGCGGTGACGGAGATCCTGATAGCGGAACGCCTGCTGCTGCAATTGAAGGTGGAGGACGAGGCGCACACGCTGGGCATGCTGAAGAACGGCGATGTGCTGGGCTGCGTGACCAGCGTCGAACATCCCGCCAGCGGCTGCACCAGCACGCGCCTGGGCGAGATGCGCTACCGCTGCATCGCCACGCCGGCCTTCGCCGCGCGCTACTTCCCGCGCGGGTTGGACCGGGAAGCGCTGCTGCGCGCGCCGGCCATCACCTTCGGCAATTCCGACACGCTGCACACCAACTTCCTCGCCAGCCGGTTCGCGGTGGCGTCCGGCGAGTTCCCGTCGATGACCGTGCCCTCGGTGCATAGCCTGCTGCACTGCATACAGGGAGGCCTGGGCTACGGCATCTGCCCCGAACTGCAATGGGAAGAAATGCTGGCGGCCGGCGCGCTGGTCGACCTCATGCCTGCGGACCGGCCAGCGGTCCAGTTGCATTGGCACGCCTGGGAGCTGCAAAGCCCGCGCATCGGCCGCTTCATCAAGCAGATGATCAAACAGGCGCGCACGCGGCTGCCGCAATAGGCCCTGGTGGCTAGTCCGCCGCCTGGCGCAAGGCCGGGTCGCCGTTCAGGGAAAACGGCATGGACCGGGACCAGCGGTTGGAGGACAGCGAGAACGTCAGCGCCCGCACCTGGTGATACCAGCCGGCCGGCACGTACAGCATGTCGCCCGGATTGACGATGACTTCGACCGTGGCGGCCTGGCGCGCCAGCGGGAACTTCTCGAAGTCCGGCGCCTCGGGATCGAACGGCGATCCAAACAGGATGGCGTTGGCCTCGTTCGGATACAGGAATTCGTCGTGATGCGGCGGCGCCAGGAAGATGCGCTTGGTGCCCCAGATCTGCGCGAAGATGTTGTCGTCGTAGTCGCAATGCAGCGGCGTCACCGTGCCTGCGGGGCCGAGCCAGAAACGCGGCGGCCCCATTTTGTCGAAGTAGGTGGGCCAGTGGCACAAGCGGTTCAATTCGCGCAGCTCCAGGTTGCCCAGGTACGGCGGCAGGTCGTGCGCGCCGGAGGCGGACAGCTCCAGGTACTCCAGCATCGACATGTCCTGCATCGCCCGGTCGGGCGCGAACGCGGTGTTGATGTAGTCGCCCACGCGCGCGCGCACCGGCAGGTGGCTGTAGTGATCGCGCAGCGTCTGCGGCGTCAGCCCGGAGAGCGGCCAACGGTCGACCATGCCGGTCATCAGGAACGGCAGGCCTTCGGCGGCCCGCTTGCGGAAGGCGGCGGCGTCGAGCGCCCGCAGGCGCGGCACTTCGGATATCGCCGGCAGCGCGCGGGCGACGCGCTTGATCGCCTCGCGCATCGCCTGGATCGAAGTGACGCCGCGCACCTGCGCATCCTTGCGCTCGCGCGCCTGCTTTTGAGCGGCAGGGTCTGCGGCCCATGCGGACTCCGATTCCTGCCTGGTGGGCGGCAAGCGCGGCGCCCGTGGCGCTTCCGCCGATTTCTTCTCTGTTGACATAGCCCGAACTTAAATTTTTTGCAGGGCGATAGTATAACTGCTCGCTTACCGGGCCGTTCAGATGTCAAAAGTGACACGATGCCATGCATTCATCGCCATAAGGTCAAATTCCCTTGACAGCGACGCCGTCGATCTCGTACATTTAGGGCCATGACCTCGCATCTGCACCTATCCGCTTTCCTGCTGCCGTCTGCTAGCGCCCTATCGCTAGCAGCGCGCCTACTAGCACGCGCTTAATCCGCGTTCCAGCTGTACCCCAGTGCCGGCCATAAGCCGCACCTGTCTACAAATCCCAGGAAAGTTTGCACCGATGTTCCCAGCCTTGTCGCTACTGCTAAAACTACCGATCGGTTGCCGAGCCTAGTATCCCGTGGCCGCACGGCAGCCCCTCGCCACAACAGAGCGCCAACGCCGATTCCTCGGACTGCGGCACACGCATTTCCCCATTTGAGACTCAGGAGCACCCCATGATGTTGAAGAACCCAGCAGCGAAGTACCGCGCCTTCCCACCCGTACAATTGTCCGACCGCCAGTGGCCGAACAACGTGATCTCCAAGCCGCCGATCTGGATGAGCACCGATCTGCGCGACGGCAACCAGGCCCTGATCGAACCGATGAGCGCCGAGAAAAAACTGCGTTTCTTCGAACTGCTGGTCAAGGTCGGCCTCAAGGAAATCGAAGTGGGCTTCCCTTCCGCCTCGCAGACCGACTTCGACTTCGTGCGCAAACTGGTCGAGGAAAACCGCATCCCCGACGACGTCACCATCATCGTGCTGACCCAGTCGCGCGATGAGCTGATCCGCCGCACCGTTGAATCGGCGGTCGGCGCCAAGCGCGCCATCGTCCACCTGTATAACTCGGTGGCGCCGGTGTTCCGCAAGGTCGTCTTCGGCATGTCGCGCGAAGAGATCACCAACATCGCCACCACCGGCACCAAGCTGGTGAAGGAATTGATCAAGCAGCACCCGCAGACCGAATGGGGCTTCGAATACACGCCTGAATCGTTCTCCACCACCGAACTCGATTTCTCCAAGCATATCTGCGACGCCGTCACCGCGATCTGGGAACCGACCCCGCACAACAAGATGATCATCAACCTGCCGTCGACGGTGGAGTGCAGCACCCCCAACGTCTACGCCGACCAGATCGAATGGATGTCGCGCAAGCTGGCGCGCCGCGATTCGCTGATCATCAGCGTCCACCCGCACAACGACCGCGGCACCGCCGTCGCCTCGGCCGAGATGGCCGTAATGGCCGGCGCCGACCGCGTCGAGGGCTGCCTGTTCGGCAATGGCGAACGCACCGGCAACGTCGACCTGGTCACGCTGGCCTTGAACCTGTACACGCAAGGCGTGCATCCGGGCCTGGACTTCTCCGACATCGACGAAGTGCGCAAGTGCGTTGAAGAGTGCAACCAGTTGCCGGTGCACCCGCGCCATCCATACGTGGGCGACCTGGTGTTCACCGCCTTCTCCGGCTCGCACCAGGATGCGATCAAGAAGGGCTTCGCCCAGCAGAAGGAAGGCGCGCTGTGGGAGATCCCTTACTTGCCGATCGACCCGCAGGACCTGGGCCGCAGCTACGACGCCGTCATCCGCGTCAACAGCCAGTCCGGCAAGGGCGGCATGGCTTACTTGCTGGAGCAGGATTACGGCCTGGTGCTGCCGCGCCGCTTGCAGATTGAGTTCAGCCGCGCGGTGCAGGCCGTGGCCGATTCCACCGGCCTGGAGATCACCGCCGAAGGCATCTACGACATCTTCAACCAGGAATACTTCGAGCAGAACTCGCCGTATGCCTACAGCGCGCACAAGATGGTGGAAGACACCAGCAGCGACGAGCCGGTGCAGATCGACATCGCCCTCACCCACCGCAAGGCGCCTCTGGCGCTGCAAGGCGGCGGCAACGGCCCGATCGACGCCTTCGTCAATGCGCTCGGCCTGGACATCAAGCTGATGGACTACCATGAGCATTCGATCGGCTCCGGCGCCAACGCCAAGGCGGCCTGCTATGTCGAACTGCGCCTGGCCAACGGCCCGACGCTGTTCGGCGCCGGCATCGACAGCAATATCGTCACCGCCTCGTTCAAGGCGGTGCTGAGCGCCGTCAACCGCCAGCTCTCGCAGCAGCAAGCCGCGGCGGCACCGGCGGACGCCGACGCCACCGCGTAAAAACAGCACCGGCCAGCAGCCGCCAGAGCCGGATTTTGAAGGGCGCCCCACGAGGGCGCCCTTTCACCATCCATATCCTCCGCAAACATGAACAAATCCGCACTCTCCGCCGCCATCCTCCTGCTGGCAGGCACCGGCGCCCAGGCGACGCCGCCCACCGGCCAGGACGCGCTGGCCGGCGCCCAGGTCAAGGTCGATGTCGGCGGCCGCAAGCTCAATATGTACTGCACCGGCAAGGGCTCGCCCACGGTGCTGTTCGAGGCCGATGGCGGCCGCGCGGGCTGGGATTGGTCGGCCGTGCTGCCGGAAGTGGCCAAGCGCACCCGCGCCTGCGTCTACGACCGCGCCGGCATGGGCGCCAGCGATCCGATCATGCGCGCATCGACGGTCGCCAACGCCAGCAAGGACTTGAACTTCCTGATCAAGAACGCCCGCATGGACGCGCCCTTCGTGCTGGTGGGCGCGGGTTACGGCGCCATGGTGGCGCAGCACTACGCGCTGCGCTCGCGCAGCGCCGTCACCGGCCTGGTGCTGGTGGACGCGATGCACGAGGATGCGCTGCCGGCCGACCGCGCCGCCAGCCTGGATGCGGCGCTGGCCTGCCTGGCGGCGGCGGACGACGGCAAGAGCGTCGCCGCCTGCGCCTATCCGGCCACCGCCATCAACGGCGAGATCGGACCTCGGCTGGCGGCGGCGCAGGCGGCGCAAGTGGCCAAGCCATCCTACTGGCGCGCCCGCGCCTCGGAACTGGACAGCCTGGAAACCAGCGCCGGCCAGATGCGCACCGCGCGCAAGCCCTTCGGCGAGCTGCCGCTGGCCGAAGTTCGGCACGGCGAACCCGCCGCCATCGTCGCCGCGGTGATGGAAGTGCTGGACAAGCAGAAGTAAGTCCGGGCGCGCGGATGCGGCTAGGCTGCCGTGCGCTTCTCCCTGAAAAATTCCCAGGCGGCTTCCGCCACCTCGAAGTCGGCGTTCTGCCGGCCGGTCAGCTTGTTGATGAAATAGGGGTAGCGCTTGCTGCTGCTCGGCTCCGCATGGCCGCCGTTCTCGATCTTGTACAGTCCCACCTGCAGCCCATTGCCCGCTTGGCCCCACATCGTGCGCGTGACTCGCGTCTTGTCCCACTGGTTGCGATGCGGGATCTCAAGCACACTCGGTTCATCGGCAAGGCCAGCCAGTTCGCGCCAGGTCCTGGCACTGTCCTCGATGCTGCTGACCGGGTCCAGGAAACCCAGCACATGAAAGAATTTACCTCCACGGTAAGGCATCAGCGGATCGGCCGTGCTGCCCATGATCAGCGCCGGCAACGCGGCCGTGGGCATGCGCGCCGCGTGCGGCGGCGGCATGCAGGCGAGGACGGTCGAGAATGCGGCCAGCTTGTGCGGAATCTCCACCGCCGCGCGATAGGTCAACAAGCCGCCACGGGAAACGCCGATCAGATAAACGCGGCCGGCGTCCACATCGTAGTCGGCCACCGCCTTGTCGATCAGCGCCGCGATGAAGGCGACGTCGTCCTTCTTCGCCACCTTCTCGGCGCTTGCAAAGCAATCGCTCCAGCCGCCCGCGCCGGCGTCCGGCGCGATCACCACGATATCCTCACGCTCGGCGATCTCCAACCACACCGACAACGGCGACGGCGGAAACGCCTTGCCCATCACCTGCTCCGCCGAAGCGCCGGCGCCATGTACCACGATGACCAGCGGGCGCTTGCCTGCTGACGGCTGGCTCGATCGCGCGAGCAGATAGCGGCGCAATCCATCCGGCCTCAAAAGCGCCTCCCGCGTGGCCTGCGCGCACGGAGCATTAACGGTGGCAGTACCTAGAAACGCGGCCTTCAAGCCCGCGCGTATGCGTCCCAACATGCAGCCTCCTTAGACAATAGTGTCACAATACTATGCGTCGTCCCTCGTGCGCAACAGTCGTCGCCAACCAATTCCGCCGCGCTGCACCATTGTCGATATACTGGCTATTCGCCTGGTGTTCTCATGGAGTCATGCATGAATATCTCGAACCTGAAAATCGGTGTGCGGCTTGGCGTCGCATTTGGTGCGGTGCTGGTGCTGATGGCGGTGCTGATCGGCGTCGGCCTGCAACGGCTAAACAGCATCAGCCAGCTTAATGCGGCCATCATCGACAAGGACTGGGTCAAGGCCGATGCGGCGGCCATGGTCGGCAGCACCACCCGCGCCAACGCGGCGCTGACGCTGGAACTCTTCACCACCACCGACGCGGCGCGCACGGCGGAAATCTACCGCGAGATGGACGTCAACAAAAAGACCATCAGCGCCTCGCTCGAAACCCTGGACACCCTGGTCTACACCGACGACGGCAAGGCACTGCTGAAAACCATCCGCGAGCAGCGCAAGGCCTACGTAGCATCGTTCACGCAAGTGGGCAAGATGCTGGCAGGCGGCCAGCGCGACGAAGCGCAAGCCGCGCTGCGCGCCGACATGCTGCCCAAGCTGGCCAAGGTTCAGGCCAGCATCCGCCAACTGTCGGACCTGCAAAAATCCATCGTCACCTCCAACGGTGAACTGGTCAAGCACGATATCGCGATGGCCAGCCAGATGATGGGATGGCTCGGCATCGTGGCGCTGGCGCTGGGCCTGGCCTTCGCGTGGCGCGTGACGCGCTCGATCACCGACCCGATCGGCCTCGCCCTGACGATGGCGCGCGCCGTGGCCTCCGGCGACCTGACCTGCCGCATCGGCAACAAGCGGCGCGACGAAATGGGCCAGCTGCTGGGGGAACTGGGCAAGATGAACGACAACCTGGCCAGCATCGTCGGCCGCGTGCGCACCGGCACTGGCGCCATCACCACCGCCTCGGCGGAAATCGCCAGCGGGAATATGGACCTGTCCTCGCGCACCGAGCAGCAAGCCAGCTCGCTAGAGGAAACCGCCGCCTCGATGGAAGAACTGACCAGCACCGTCAAGCAGAACGCCGCCAATGCGCAGCAGGCCAACGAGCTGGCGCTGTCGGCGACGCAGGTGGCGCAGCGCGGCGGCGACGTGGTGGCGCAGGTGGTTGGCACCATGAGCTCGATCAACGACTCGTCGCGCCGGATCGTCGACATCATCGGCGTGATCGACGGCATCGCCTTCCAGACCAACATCCTCGCGTTGAACGCGGCGGTGGAAGCGGCGCGCGCAGGCGAACAGGGGCGCGGCTTTGCGGTGGTGGCGTCGGAAGTGCGCAACCTGGCGCAACGCTCGGCCGGCGCGGCCAAGGAAATCAAGACGCTGATCGACGATTCAGTGAACAAGGTGGCGGCCGGAGCGCGCCTGGTCGACCTGGCCGGCAGCACCATGAACGAGGTGCAGGACAGCGTGCGCAAGGTGACCGATATCGTCGCCGAGATCACGCTGGCCAACCGCGAGCAAACCGGCGGTATCGAACAAATCAACATCGCCATCAGCCAGATGGACCACGTGACGCAGCAGAACGCCGCGCTGGTCGAAGAGGCGGCGGCAGCCGCGGCGGCGATGCAGGACCAGGCCGGCCAGCTGAATCAGGTGGTCAGTCAGTTCCGGCTGGCGGCGTGACGGCGAGCGCGCGCGACATCGTGATTTCGTCGTAGAACCGGCCGTCGACGATCATCGAGTCCGGCTCGCGGCCGAACTCGATGAAGCCCAGCGACTCATACAGGCCGACCGCTTCCGCGTTACCGGCGGTGACCGAGATCGTCATGCGCAGCACGCCGTCCAGCGTGGCGGCGCACGCCAGCACCTGCTCCATCAAGCGCCGCCCTATTCCCCGGCCACGGTGCGACTCGGCCACGTACATCGCATATACAAAGGCTTTGTGGCGGACCTTGAGCGCCGTCTCGCGCACCAGGCCGACAATGCCAACCAGTTGGTCGCCGTCGAAAGCGCCGAACACGATACGGCCCGAATCCGGCGCCAGCCGCGCCTCCGTGGTGGCAAGCGGCATATCGCATTCCTCCTCGTAGCTGGAGCCAAAGGCGGAAGCCGATTCGCGCAAGCCCACCAGCCGCAGGGAGCGGAACGCGGGGGCGTCGGATGAAAGCAAACGGCGAATGAACATGGCGCTCCCGGGCTATAAATGAAGCGCCAATTATAGCGGCAGCTCGAAGCGGTAGCCTACGCCGTAGACCGACTGCAGGCATTCGGCGTCCGGCAGCTTGCGGCGGATGTTCTTGATGTGCGAATCGACGGTGCGGTCGCTGATGTCGCGTTGGTCCTGGTGTGCGAAGTCCAGCAGTTGCTGGCGCGTGTAGACCCGGCTTGGATTGTCGATCAACTCGGCCAGCAGGCGGAACTCCAGTGGCGTCAGCGCCAGCGCGGCGCCCTTGTGCAGCACACGCATGCCGGCGCGGTCGATCTGGAACGGCGAGGCGGGTGCAGTCGGCGCCGCCGCTGCCGCCACGCCGCTGCGACGCAGATGCACGCGTACGCGCGCCACCACCTCGCGCGGGCTGAATGGTTTGCAGACGTAGTCGTCGGCGCCGCTGTCCAGGCCCAGCAACCGGTCAATCTCGTCCACCCGTGCGGTCAACATGATGATCGGCAGTTGCGAGAAGGTGCGCACCTCGCGGCACACGCCGATGCCGTCCAGTTCCGGCAGCATCAGGTCCAGCAGCACCAGGTCCATGCCGCCTTTGCGGATAATATCGACCGCGCTGCGGCCGTCGGCGGCGAGCCGGGTTTGCCAGCCAGCGGCGTTCATGTAGTCCGCCAGCAGCGCGGCGATCTTGGTGTCGTCTTCGACGATCAGGATAGTGGGCACGTGATTGTTCCTATGTTTTCAACGGCAGGCGCACCAGCATCTTGACGCCTCCCAGCACCGACGGCGCGGCGTCTATGCTGCCGCCATGCGCTTCCACCAGCGCTTTACAGATCGCCAGTCCCAGCCCGCTGCCGCCGCGCTCGCGCGTGCGAGCGCCGTCCACGCGGTACAGGCGCTCGAAGATGCTCCCCAGGACGGCGGACGGCACGCCCGGCGCGCTATCTTCCACCACGACTTCGGCATAGCCGCCGGCGCAGCTCAGCGCGACCACGATCTGGCCGCCGCTGTCGGTGTAGCGCAGGCTGTTTTCCAGCAGGTTGGTGAACACCTGCTGCAAGCGGCCGGCATCGCCTTGCAGCACCACCGGCGCGGACGGCAGGCTCCAGCTCAGATCCAGGCCGCGCGCCTGCGCGCGCGGCTGGTAGCGCTCCAGCGTGGGCCGCAGCAGTTCGCCGAGGTTCAGTTCATGCCAGTGGTAGTGCAGGTCGCCGGCATCGGCCATGGTCAGCTGGTGCAGGTCGTCGACCAGTTTATTCAGGCGCAGCACCTCGGCATGCAGCGATTGCAGCGCGTTGGCGTCGGCCTTGCGGATGCCGTCCAGCAGTGCCTCGATCTCGCCGCGTATCACCGTCAGCGGCGTGCGCAGTTCGTGCGACACGTCGGCCAGCATCTTGCGGCGCTGACGCTCGCTGTCTTCCAGCGCCTCGGCCATGGCGTTGACGTGCAGCGCCAGTTCCGCCACCTCGTCGCGCGACAGCAAGGGCGCGCGGGCGCTCAACTCGCCCAGCGCCAGCCGCGCCGTGACGTCGCGCAGCGCGGCCACGGGCCGCAGCAGATGACGGGCAAGCCAGATCGCCGCCAACACGGCAAGGCCGATCAATCCGGCGGACAGCAGCAGGATCGATTGCAGTTGCTCGCGCAGGAAGATGGTGGCGCTGGCGTCGACTCCGCCCGTCTCGCGCAGCGGCATCAGGCGCATGTGGCCGACCACCACGCCATCGACCTTGATGGCGCGCTCGGCGCCGACCTGGATGTCCGGAGGGCCGATGAGCCTATGGCCCTGGGCATCGGTGATGGAGAGCCGTTGTGCGAAGTCCATCGGGTCGTTGCGGCGCGGCGGCGGGTCGGCCTCGGGCGGCGGCCCGCGGCGCGCCGGCCTGGCTGGGTCGCCAAACTCGCCCCGCTCGCCTTCATGTTCCGGCGCGGGGCCGCCTCGCGGCGGCGGTGGCGGCCGGCCTTCGCGACGCGGACGGCGCGCGTCGCCATCGGGCTCGAAGACCTGGCTGCGCGGGGTGATCCTGTTGAGCAGTTCGCCGAGCGCGCGCGGCTTCCCGCTCAGCCAATCGAAGTTACCCTCGGTCCGATAACGGTCCTCCAGCAGCTCGCGCAACTGGTCGAAGTCCTGCACCTGAAGATCGTTGAGATAGGCGACGAAGCCGCGCTTGAGGTTACTGCTGGCGACCCACGCCATCGTGCCCACGCACAGGATGACGATAGCGATGACCGCCAGCGCGATCTTGCGGGCGATGGTCAACCGCATGGCTGGCTCCTTGGCTTCATGCCTTCATCATAACCGCCAAATGTGGAGAAATTATGAGCTACTGGCAAAAACGCGACACGGCGCCGGTCTTCATTTTTTCTACACAATTTGGCGTCAATCTCGCACCGTCATCACACCAGACGGAGAACACCATGTATCAACGCGCGCTTTACCTGACACCGGCCATCGCCGCCGCCCTGCTGGCCGCATGCGGCGGCAGCGATCCGACGGCGGACACCGCCACCAGCGCCACCGCCCGCGTGCTGCAAGGCGGCGCACCGGCCGCCACGACGCTGGCGGCGATCACCGTACAAGCGGCAGCGGTGCAGGCAGCCCCGCCACCCGTCGTGCTGGCGCCGGTGCCGAACGATGAAGGCGCCTCCCTCAGCTTCAGCACCGTGGGCGCGGTGGACACCGCCAATCCCTTCTTCAAACCGTTCGGCAACGGCCGCTCCTGCGCCACCTGCCACCAGCCCGACAACGGCTGGAGCATCGGCCCGGACAAGCTGGCCGCCCGCTTCGCCAACAGCAACGGCACCGATCCGGTATTCCGCCTGGTGGACGGCGCCGTCTCGCCGCTGGCCGCCACCGCCACGCTGGACCAGAAGCGCGTCGCCTACAGCATGCTGCTGACCAAAGGCCTGATCCGCGTCGGCTTGCCGATGCCGGCCGGCGCCGAATTCTCGCTGGTCAAAACCGAGGACCCCTACAACTACGCCAGCGCCAAGGAGCTGTCGCTGTTCCGCCGCCCGCTGCCCACCACCAACCTCAAATTCAACAGCAGCGTGATGTGGGACAGCCGCGAAACCGCCAGCGATCCCGCCTCCACCCTGTGCCTGAAGGACGCGCGTCCCGCCCAGTGCTTCGCCACCCTCGACGCCGGCCTGCTCCACCAGGCCAACAGCGCGGTGCGCGGCCACGCCGAAGCGGCGCAGGACCTGACCGCCGCCGAGCAGCGCGCCATCGTCGATTTCGAGAAAACGCTGTTCACCACCCAGGTCAGCTCCATCGAAGCCGGCAGCCTGACCGATACCGGCGCGCTGGGCGGCCCGGCGCGGCTGGCCGCCAGCGCCTTCTACTTCGGCATCAACGACCTTGAATCCGGCGACTACCAGACCGGCGCGTCCTTCAACCGCAACGTGATGGCGATCTTCGGCGCCTGGCGCAACCTGGACCGCCCGGCCCCGCCACCGCCACCGGCGCGCGGCCGCCCCGCTCCACCGCCGCCGGCCGCACCAAGCCCGCAGAACCTGGCGCGCGCCTCGATCGCGCGCGGCGAGCAAATCTTCAACAACAAGCCGTTCAACATCAGCGGCGTGGCCGGCTTCAACGACGAGCTGCGGCGCCCCCTGCAGCGCGGCTCTTGCGCCAGTTGCCATGACACGCCCAACTCCGGCACGCACTCGGTGGTCCGCATGTTCAACACCGGCGTATCGGACGGCGCGCGCCGCACGGCGGACATGCCGCTCTACACGCTGCGCAACAACGTCAGCGGCGAAACGGTCGCCACCACCGATCCGGGTGCCGCCATGCTGACGGGTAAATGGAAGGATATAGGCCGGGTCAAAGTACCCAGCCTGCGCGGCATCGAATCGCGCTCGCCCTACTTCCACGACGGCTCGGTGCATACCATCGAAGACATCGTGACCTTCTACGACAAGCGTTTCAACATCGGCTTCACCGCGCGGGAGGCGGCCGACCTGGCGGCCTTCATGAAAGCGCTGTAAAGCTTACGGCGCCAGGCGCGCCAGCCGGATGCCGGTGAACTGCCAGCGGGCGCCGGCAGGGAAGAAATTACGGTAGCTGGCGCGCGCGTGGCCGTCCGGCGTGGCGCAGGACGAACCGCGCAACACGTACTGGTTCAGCATGAACTTGCCGTTGTATTCGCCCAGCGCGCCGGGCGCGCTCTGGAAACCGGGATAGGCGGCGTAGCTGCTGCTGGTCCACTGCCAGCAGTGGCCGAACATTTGCAGCAGGCCGTCGTCATCGGCGGCGCCCGCAGGATGCAGGGTCCCGGTTTCCACCTCCGCCTGCGCGGCGGCGAATTCCCATTCCGCCTCGGTCGGCAGGCGGGCGCCGGCCCAATGGGCATAAGCATCCGCTTCAAACAACGACAGATGCGTCACAGGCCGCGACAGGTCCAGCGGCTGTGCGCCGTGCAGCGTGAATTCGCGCCACCGGCCCTGCTCGTCCTGCTGCCAGTACATCGGGGCATTCAGGCTCTGGCCGCGCACCCAATCCCAACCCTCCGCCAGCCACAGCGCCGCGTTGAAGTAGCCACCGGCGGCGACGAACTCCAGATACTCGCCATTCGTCACCAGCCGCGACGCCAGCTCGAACGGCGCCACATACTGCTTGTGGCGCGGCAGCTCGTTGTCGAAGCAAAAACCGCTACCGTGATGGCCGATGTCCGTCAGTCCGCCCGCGAACGGCAGCCAGGCCATCGCCGGCGCGGCCTTGGCCGGCGCCAGCGGCAGGTCCATATACTCCGGCAGCAGCGCGCTTTGCGCCAGCAGGTGCTTGATGTCGGTGAGCAGCAACTCCTGGTGCTGCTGCTCGTGCTCCAGTCCCAGCGTGACCAGCTTCGTCAGCTGCGCGCGCTGTTCCGCATCGAGTTCGCCTGCCAGCAGGCGGGCCACGCGGGCATCGACGTCGGCGCGGTAAGCGCGTACCTGCGCCATCGCCGGGCGCGTCAACAGGCCGCGCTGCGCGCGCGGATGCTTCTCGCCGATGCCGTTGTAGTAGGAATTGAACAGCACCCGGAACGCCGGATGGAACGGCGCGAACCCAGCCTCCATGCGCTCCAGGATGAAGGTCTCGAAGAACCAGGTGGTATGCGCCAGGTGCCATTTGACCGGACTGGCGTCCGGCATCGACTGCGCGCCGCAATCCTCGTCGGTCAGCGGCTCGGCCAGCGCCAGCGAACGGCGGCGCACCTTGTCATAGCGGGCGTGGAGGTCTTGCTGCGGCGGGCGCATGTCCATAGGCGTGATCGGCTTTCAGATAGGGGCAACCCGGGCGTGGATGACGGCGAACCAGTTCGACGCATCGGTCCAGACAGCGGCCGTCTCGAAGCCGGCGCGCTCCAGCAAGCTGACGAAGGACTGCCGCGTGTACTTGTAGCTGTCCTCGGTGTGGATGCGCTCACCGCGCGCGAAATGGCGTTCGCCATCGGCCCAGCGCGCGGTCAGCGCGGCGCGCGCTTCCAGGTGCATTTCGATGCGGCTGTCGGCCTCGTTGAAGAAGGCGCGGTGCTGCCACTGGGCGACATCGAAGTCGGCGCCGATCAAATGATTCAGATGGCGCAGCATGTTCAGGTTGAAGGCCGCGGTGACGCCCAGCGCATCGTCGTAGGCCGCGTCCAGCACGGCGCTGTCCTTGATCAGGTCCACGCCGATCAGCAGGCCGCCGTCCGCGCCCGCGTTGGCGCGCAGGCCGCGCAGGAAGCCGACCGCCTGCTCCGGCGAGAAATTGCCGATCGACGAACCGGGATAGAAGAACAGGCGGCGGCCTGGCCGCACGCTGTCCGGCAGCGCGAAGCCGTGGGAGAAGTCCAGCCCCAGCGCCGTCATCTCGATAGCGGGAAAGCGCTGCTGCAAGCGGCTCACCGCCTCGGTGAGAAAATCGCGCGAGATATCGACCGGCACATACTGCGCCGGTTGCAGCAGCGGGAACAGGCTGGCGGCCTTGGCGCAATTGCCGGCACCCAGGTCGATCAACGTGGCGCCGGTGCCGATCGCGTCCGCCATGTCGGCGCCGTGCCCGGCGAAGATGCCGGCCTCGGTGCGGGTCGGATAATACTCGGGCAGCTCGCAGATGGCCTCGAACAGCTTGGAGCCGAGGCCGTCGTACAGGTATTTGGGCGAAATGTGCGGCCGTGCGGCCAGCAAACCGGCGCCGATCTCGGCCACCACCCCGGCACTGCCGTGCACCCGTTGCTGCGGCGGCGTGTTGCTTGCATCGGTCGAAACAACACGGATCGCCGAGGAGCGGGACATCTGCATAGTTGCTCTGCCTTTAAAGGAGGTCATCCCATTCGCGGATAACATTTTTGTTATGATAGCCGAATATCCATTTTGCAGCGCCGGGCCGACAAAACTGTGCGGCCCTTCACATTCGTCGCAATCGAAGCACAAATCTTACAAAAAAGGCACACGACCATGACATTCTCCGCCATGCGCACGATCAAATCCCTGTTTGCCGCCGGCCTGATGCTGGCAGCGGCCCACTCCCAGGCGCAATCGGCCGACCACGTGTTCCGCGTGTCCGCCATCCCGGACGAAGCGCCGACCGAGTTGCAGCGCAAGTTCAAGCCGCTGGGCGAGTACATCGAGAAGAAAATCGGCATGAAGGTTGAATTTACGCCCGTGACCGACTACGCCGCTTCGGTCGAAGCGCTGATCAATAAAAAGGTCGACATGGTCTGGTTCGGCGGCTTCACCTTCGTGCAAGCCAAGGACCGCAGCAAGAACCAGATCACGCCGCTGGTGCAGCGCGCCGAGGACGAGAAATTCAAGTCGGTCTTCATCACCACCAACAAGGACATCAACAAGCTGGAAGACCTGAAGGGCCGCACGCTGAGCTTCGGTTCCGAGTCGTCGACCTCGGGCCACCTGATGCCGCGCTCCTTCCTGCTGGCGGCCAAGATCAACCCGGACACCGACCTGAAACGCATCGCCTTCTCCGGCGCGCATGACGCCACCGTGGCTGCCGTTGCTGGCGGCAAGGTCGATGCCGGCGCGCTGAACATCTCGGTCTGGGAAAAACTGATCGCCGAGAAGAAGGTCGATCCGGCCGTGGTGCGCGTGTTCTACACCACGCCAGGCTACTACGACTACAACTGGAGCGTGCGCACCGACATGAACGCCGACCTGAAGAAAAAGCTGACCGATGCCTTCCTGGCGCTGGATCCGAAGAACCCGCAGGACAAGGTCATCATGGACCTGCAGCGCGCCTCCAAGTTCATCCCGACCAAGGCCGAGAACTACATCGCGATCGAAGCCGCGGCACAAAACGCGGGCCTGCTGAAGAAGTAATCGATGTCCACTTACCACTTGCAGAACCTGACGGTGCGCCATCTCGGCGCATCGCAGGCGGCCGCACTGCATGCGATCTCGTTGACGATACAACAGGGCGAGCAACTGGCCCTGATCGGCCCGTCCGGCGCCGGCAAGACCACCTTGCTGGCGACGCTGGCCTGCGCCCACCAGCCGGCTGAAGGCGGCTTCCAGGCCTTCGGCGTCGATCCGTGGGCGCTGGGGCACGCCGAGCGCCACCGCCTGCGCGCGCAGCTGTTCCTGGCGCCGCAAACCCCGCCGCTACCGCCGCGCCAGCGGGTGGTGACGGCGGTGCTGGCCGCGCGCCTGCCGCAATGGAGCTTGTGGCGCGCACTGGTCTCGCTGGTCAAGCCGGCCGACCCGGAAGCGGCGTGGCAGGCGCTGTCGCGCTTCAACCTGGGCGACAAACTGTATTCCCGCGTCGACCGCCTGTCCGGCGGCGAACGCCAACGCTGCGGCCTGGCGCGCCTGCTGCTGTCGCCGGCCAAGGCGCTGCTGGTGGACGAGCCGCTGTCCGCGCTCGACCCGGTGCTGTCCGAGCTGACGCTGTCCACGCTGCGCGATGAAGCCAAGGCGCGCAACGCCACGCTGATTTGCAGCCTGCACCAGGTCGACCTGGCGCTGAGCCACTTCCCGCGCATCGTCGGCCTGCGCAACGGCCGCATCGAATTCGACCTGCCGCGCGCCCAGGTCACCCCTGAAATGATCGCCGCGCTGTACCAGGGCGAGCAGCCCGCCGCCAGCCCCCGGCCGCTGGACCAGGCCATGGCCGTCAAGCTCGGCGTCGGCGCCTGTCTGTAATGGCGACGTTGAACGCCCATCCCGATCCGGCCTGGCGCGGCCGCGTCGTCGCCACCGCCGTCTGCCTGCTGATCCTGTGGCCGACGCTGGTGGTCACCGAATTCAAGCCATGGGCGCTGTTCGACTGGCAGAGCCTCAGTTCCACCGGCCGCTTCCTGGCCGACTTCCTGGTGCCGGCGCACGGCGCCGAATTCCTCACCATGCTGCTGGAGCAGACCTGGCTGACCATCGCCATCGCCACCTCCGGCCTGGCGCTGGCCCTGCTGGGCGCCATTCCCGCCGCGCTGATCATCAGCGAACAGCTGTCGATCTCGCGCCTGGGCACCGGCCGCATGCGGCCGCTGGCGCGCATCGTGCGGCAGGCGGTGCGCTGGACGCTGGTGCTGCTGCGCAGCGTGCCGGAGCTGGTGTGGGCGCTGCTGTTCGTGCGCATCATCGGCCTCGGGCCGACGGCCGGCGTGCTGGCCATCGCCCTCACCTACTGCGGCATGCTGGGCAAGGTTTACGCCGAGATCCTCGAATCGTCCGACGCCCATGCCAGCGACACGCTGCTGGCCAACGGCGGCGGGCGGCTGGCGGCGCTGCTGTACGGCGCGCTGCCGGAAGCGGCGTCGGAACTGATGTCCTACACCGTCTACCGCTGGGAATGCGCGATCCGCGGCTCGGTGGTGATGGGCTTTGTCGGCGCCGGCGGCCTCGGTCAGCGCATGGACGAATCGATGAAAATGCTGGCCGGCGCTGAAGTGTCTTCGATGCTGCTGGTGTTCGTGCTGCTGGTGGCGCTGGCCGACCAGTTCTCCAAGATCCTGCGCAGGCGCCTCGGATGAACCCTTCCATGATGCCCAAGCCGCCGCGCCGCGACTGGACCGTGCTGGCCATGCTGGCGATGGTGGCGCTGCTGGTGCTCGCCAGCTTCGCCTCGCTGCCGCTGAGGTGGCGCGAGTTCTTCACGCTGGAAGCGGTCAACAGCACCTTGGAGCTGCTGGCCGGCTTCGCGCCGCCCGACCTGTCCGCGCCTTTCCTGATCAAGACCGGCTGGGCCGCCATCGAGACCATGGCCATGTCCGCCCTCGGCACGCTGCTGGCGGTGCTGGCCGGCCTGGCGTTTTCGCTGTCCGCGTCCGGCCGCTTCGGCCGCCCGGCGCGCGCCTTGATGCGAGGCCTGCTCAACGTGCTGCGCTCCATCCCCGAACTGGTGTGGGCCTCGATCCTGCTGATCGCCTGCGGCCTGGGGCCGTTCGGCGGCACGCTGGCGCTGGCCGCCCACACCGCCGGCGTGCTGGGTCGCCTGTTCGCCGATTCTCTGGAAAACGCCGCGCCGCTGCCGGAGCAAAGCCTGCGCACCAACGGCGCCTCCGCCGGCGCGGCCTTCTTCTACGCCACGCTGCCGCAAACACTGCCGCAGATGCTGTCCTACACGCTGTACCGCTGGGAGAACAACATCCGCGCCGCCGCCATCCTCGGCGTGGTCGGCGCCGGCGGCCTGGGGCAGATGCTCAAGTACCACCTGTCGCTGTTCCAGATGCAGCAAGCGGCCACGGTCATCGTCGCCATGCTGCTGCTGGTCGCCCTGGTCGACGGCATCAGCTTCGCGCTGCGCCGCGTCCTCACCCGCTAACCCGATAAAAACTCCATGCTCGAACTGCGCAACCTCTCCAAGTCCTATGCCAGCGGCCGTCCGGTGCTGTCCAACCTGTCCTGGAACTTCAAGGCCGGCGAATTCGTCTCCATCATGGGCGACTCCGGCGTCGGCAAATCGACGCTGCTGAACCTGATCGCCGGCCTCGATACGCCGGATGTGGGCCCAAACCCCGTGCCGGGCGACTCGCCCATCATCGTCGACGGCGTGCCGATGTCCGGCCTGGACGACGACGCCGCCACCAGGCTGCGGCGCGCGCGCATGGGCTTCATCTTCCAGGCCTTCCACGTGCTGCCGCACCTGACGCTGCTGCAAAACGTCGCCCTGCCGCTGCTGTTGAACGGCCTGCCGACCGAGCGCGCGGCGGAAATGCTGGAGGCGGTGGGCCTGGGTGGCCGCGGCGACGACTTCCCGCATCAACTGTCCGGCGGCGAAATGCAGCGGGTGGCGATCGCCCGCGCGCTGGTGCACCGTCCGGCGCTGGTGCTGGCCGACGAACCGACCGGTAATCTCGATCCGGATACCGCCCACAGCATCCTGACCCTGCTCCGGCGCGAAATCAAAGCCACCGGCGCGTGCGCGATCATGGTCACCCATTCGCAGGCGGCGGCCAAAATGACAGACAAAACCCTACAACTTTCAAAAACAGGCATACAAGAAACAACAATCGTCAACTCGTTTAAGCAATAAACAAGATAATTTTTTTATCAAACCCTCCCATTCTGATCCGCGCGTAGTATTATTGAAATTAACTTGCATGGTTATCAAGAATGTTGAGTTGCGTACCACATTCAGACCAAAAAAGTGTGGACGCTGGCCTTGCCGGGAAACGTTAATATTTTTTTCACGTTTTGAGCAAAGGAGGAGCAATCATGAACGTACGGCAAAAAAAGCTGGAACTGATCGAAGCCATGAACCGCGCTCGGGCACTGGAACCATCCAGTTTTGTTCCGAACAAGCTTCTTGATACTTTGATCGAAAAAATGAACCTGAAAAACGACGCGGAACTTTGCCGAGTTTTGGAGGTGCAGCCACCCATCATCAGCAAGATCCGACACCGGAAATTGGCCGTCGGGGCTACCATCCTGCTGCGTATGCATGAAAAGTCAGATATCAGCATACGGGAATTGAAGGATCTGTCGACCGCGTCTATGCATTGAGCAGCCCAGCTGATCTTGCCATGCCAGGCGCCGGCATGCGGTATCCGGCGCCCTCTAATGCGCACTGCGTACAGCCCAAACCCCGCTGAACGCCGCATTATCCCTTACGGTAACGCCTTACCCTACACACTGGTTCCCAGTCCCTGTCCGCCTCTTTAGCACTTCTCATACTTCCAGTTGCCTGCCTTGCCTTCGGCGATCCACTCGACAGCCTGTTCACGCCAGCGCGCTTCATCGCCTTCTTGATGTAAGCCGTCAGGACCTTCATGGACGGCAGGTCCTTGACCGTTTCGATACGGCCGAACTGCCCCATCGCTTCGCGGTTGGTTTCATCGGCCATCAGCAGCTCGCCCTTCCAGAAGCCCAGCGCGCAGTGGGCCTTGAAGGCCGACATCCCGCACATCATGCCCTTGTACATAAAGTGCGGGAAGCACCACTTCATCGTCTCTTCGACGTCGGGGCAGGCCTCGTGCACCACGGCGCGCAGATGCTTGAGGATGGGTGCGCAAATTCGGAGGACTTGGCGATGTAGGCGTCGACGCGCGGATCGATGGTGGGCATGATGATGCCCGGCTGGTTGTTGTTTGCGTCAATATACCAAATACTCCGGATGGCGCTTGGCCATTTCGCTTTCCAGCTGGTTGACGAAGGTGAAGTTCGGCAGCGTCGGCGCGATGCGGCGGCCGATGTCCCAACTGCGCCACGCGGCGGGCATATCGAAGCGCATGATCATCAGGTCGCCCAAGTCCTTCCAGGCGCCGCCCAGCACCGGATTGGCCTCCAGCACGTCGGCAAACAGCTGGCGGGATTCATTGAACTGCCCCAGCCTGGCGCGGTTGTTGGCTTCGAAGAGCTTCAGGATATAGGCCTTGCGCGGCGCCTGGCCGCGCAAGGCGGACAAGGTCCTCACCGCCGCTGCGTACTCCTCCTGCCTGGTGACCTTGGTGGCACTGAAGGCCAGGCTGACCGGGACGCTGGCGCGGATCTGCTCCAGCTGCGCAGGCGAGAAGGCAAGCATCGGCGCACCGGTGGCCAGCGTGCATTCCACGCGGCCAAGCATCGTATCGAGCAGTTGGTCTTCGCGATAAGCGGACTCGGTGTCGCACGGATGTTCGGCGCGCAGCACATCCAGTTGTTCCGGCGTCTGTGCCGCCATGCGGTCGAGCAGTGCATCCAGCGCGCCTTGCGCCGGCGCGGCCTGGCGGCGCGCATAAGCTTGCAGCGTGAAGGCGGGCGGCGATGCGCCCTGCACCTTCTCCGCCGCCACGCGGACCGTCACGGCGGCGAGCGACGTATTGGTGGTGAAAGTCAGGCTGTCGGGAATAACGCCGCCTTCGGCCAACTTGGCCAGCACCTGCGGATGGATCGACTGCGTGTAGCGCAACAGCTGCGCGAAGTGGGCCGCATCGCGCGCGCCGGTCCGGGCGCCATGCTTGCTCCATGTCGCCAGCTGACTGCCTTCGCTGGAGAACCGCAGCGCGTCGCCGCTGGCGCCGGCGTCGATGACGGTGGCGCTGTCCTCGGCCAGCGACAGTTCCTGCTCAAGGTCCACCTTGCGAACAGGCGTGACGGCGGGGTTTATCTTGGCCATCGCGGCGTTCAGGCCGGCGCGGTTGCGCATCTCGAAGACCCGGAAGCCTAGGGTATCGTACAGCGAGTAATCGACGTAGGTTTTGTCCGTGTCGTTCAGCACCACGCGCCGCCGGTTCTTGAAATCGTATATCGTCGTCGCGTTATCGGATTTGACCGCGATGTAATCGTCGGCCAGCGTGACGAACGACGTGGTCTTGCTGTCAGGCGGCAGCTGGGTCGCGGACGTCGACGGTTCGAAATGCACGGACGTCGTGACTTGCAGCGTGACGGCAGCCTCGCAGCTCGCGCCAACGGCCAACGCCAACGCGGCCAACAATTGAATGCGCTTCATGGATACCCGCCCGGTGGCGTTAAAAAAATCCATGCTAGATGGGCCGACGATTTTAGACAACGCTTACTCATTACATGTTTTGTAACATTTTGTTGCGCGCGCCGCCCGCCGCCCGCGCGAACTATACTCAGCTCATGAGACATTCATCGCTCCCCCTGGCCGTCTGCGGCGCCCTGCTGATGCTGGCCGGCTGCGCCACGACCGGCAACGGCGGCGGTCCATCCGCCGTCAAGCCCGAGCAGTTGAGCGAAGCGCTGAACCGCGTCAGCTGGGGCGTCAACCTGAGCACCTACCAGCAGGCTGAAAAACTCGGCTACGACACCTGGCTGGAGCAGCAGCTGCACCCCGCCGCCGCGCGCTTGCCGGCCGCAGCGCAGGCGCAGATCGACGCCATGACGATCACCCGCAAACCGCTGGCGCAGCTGAACCAGGAGCTGGACCAGCAACGCAAGGACGCCGACCAGATCGCCAACGACGACCTGAAGAAAGCCGCGCAGCAGGCCTACCAGCAGGAATTGAACCGCATCGCCAGGGAAGCGGCCACCCGTTCGCTGCTGCGCGACCTGTACTCGCCCAACCAGTTGCAGGAGCAGATGACGTGGTTCTGGATGAACCACTTCAACGTCCACCAGGGCAAGAGCAACCTGCGCCTGCTGGTCGGCGACTACGAGGACACGGCGGTGCGCGCCCACGCGCTGGGCAAGTTCCGCGACCTGCTGGGGGCCACGCTGCGCCATCCGGCCATGATTCGCTACCTGGACAACGAGCAGAACGCCGTCGGCCGCCTCAACGAAAACCACGCGCGCGAGCTGATGGAGCTGCACACGCTGGGCGTGGACGGCGGCTACAGCCAGCGCGACGTGCAGGAGCTGGCGCGCATCCTGACCGGCGTCGGCGTCAACCTCGGCACCAACGCGCCGAACGTAAAGAAGGAACTGCAAGCGCAGTATGTGCGGCAAGGGCTGTTTGAATTCAACCCGAACCGCCACGACTACGGCAACAAGGAATTCCTCGGCCAAACGGTGAAGGGACGCGGCCTGGCAGAAGTGGATGAAGCGCTCGACCGCCTGAGCCGCCACCCCGCCACCGCGCATTTCGTCAGCCGCAAGCTGGCGCTCTACTTCGTCGCCGACGAAGCGCCGCCGGCGCTGGTGGAGCGGATGTCGGCCAGCTTCCTGTCCACCGACGGCGACATCGCCGCCGTGCTGCGCACCATGTTCACGTCGGCCGAATTCGCGCAGTCGCTGGGCCGCAAATTCAAGGATCCCGCCCATTACGTGGTGTCCGCCGTGCGCCTGGCCTACGACGACAAGGTGGTCCTCAACACCGGGCCGATGCTGTACTGGCTCACGCGCATGGCCGAACCGCTGTACGGCCGCCAGACGCCGGACGGCTACCAGCTCACCCAATCCGGCTGGGCCAGTCCCGGCCAGATGAGCACCCGCTTCGAGATCGCCAAGGCCATCGGTTCCGGCAGCGCGGGCCTGTTCAAGACCGACGGCCCGCAGGCGCAGGAACGCGCCGCCTTCCCGCAACTGGCCAACGCGCTGTACTACCAGTCGCTGCAAAAAACCATCGGCCCTGCGACCCGCCAAGTGCTGGAGCAGGCCGCCTCGCCGCAGGAGTGGAACACCTTCCTGCTATCGTCCCCGGAACTGATGCACCGCTGAGGAACCCGCACGATGAAACGCCGCACCCTGCTCAAATCCCTGTCCGCATTGGCGCTGCCGACGATGGCCGGCAAGCTGTGGGCCGCCCCGGCCGGCAAGACCCGGCTGCTGTTCGTCTTCATGCGCGGCGGCTATGACGCCAGCAGCCTGCTGGTGCCCGTCTCCAGCCAGTACTACTACCAGGTGCGGCCCAACATCGCGATACCCAAGCCCGGCGCGGACCTCAATTCCGCGCTGCCTGTCGACAGCGACTGGGGCCTGCACCCCGCCCTGCGCGACAGCATCTACCCGCTGTTCACCGCCGGCCAGGCGGCGTTCGTGCCGTTCGCCGGCACCGAGGACATCTCGCGCAGCCACTTCGAAACCCAGGACAGCATCGAGCTTGGCCAGGCGTTGGACCGCACGCGCGACTACCGCTCCGGCTTCCTGAACCGGCTGGCGCAGACGCTGACCGCAGATCGTGCAGCCCCCGGCGCCGGCGCCATCTCTTTCACCGACCAGCTGCCGCTGATCATGCAGGGTGGCGTGCAGTTGCCCAACATGGCGCTGCGTTCCATCGCCAAGCCCTCGGTCGACGCGCGCCAGGCCAGGCTGATCTCCGCCATGTACGACGGCAACGCGCTATCGCAGCAGGTGCGCGACGGCTTCGCCGTGCGCGAGGACGTGATGAAGGAAATGATCGGCGAGATGGACGCGGCCAACCGCAACGCCATCACCGCCAAGGGCTTCGAGCTGGAAGCACGCCGTATCGCCAAGCTGATGAAGGACAAATACAACATCGGCTTCGTCGACGTCGGCGGCTGGGACACCCACGTCGGCCAGGGCGGCGCCACCGGCTACCTGGCCGGGCGGCTGGACGAACTGGGACGCGGCCTGGCCGGCTTCGCGCAGGAGATGGGCCCGGACTGGAAGGACACGGTGGTGATCGTCGTCAGTGAATTCGGCCGCACCTTCCGCGAGAACGGCAACCGCGGCACCGACCACGGACACGGCACCGTCTACTGGGTGCTGGGCGGCGGCATCCAGGGCGGCAAGGTGCGCGGCGAGCAAGTGCGGCTGGAGCAAGCCACGCTGTTCCAGAACCGCGACTACCCGGTGCTCAACGAATACCGCGCCATGTTCGGCGGCCTGCTGTCGCGCATGTACGGCCTCAATGCCGCGCAGGTCGAACGTATTTTCGGCGCCAAAGGCCGCGATATCGGGCTGGTCTGAGCGTAACGCCGTCATGTAGAATGAACCCACCCGCCGGTGGAGATCGACATGACTCGCCTTGCCGTTTCAGCGCTCGCTTTAACTTTTCTGCCATGTTGCCAGGCAGGTGCCGTCACGCTGCACCTGTGCACCATGGAATCGGGCAATCCCCCCTTCATCACGGTCGCCGCCACCGGCACGGTCGACCAGTTAATACGCCAGGCCGCACAGGAAGTCGGCATCGCCATCGAATACCACGTGGCGCCCTTGACGCGCTGCCGCGAAGAAGTACGCAACAACGTCGCCGATGGTTTTCCCTACACGCCCCATTCGCCGTCGCTGGCCCCGGTCTTTGTCTACCCGATGCGCGGCGCCGCCATCGACGCGGCGCGCGCCGTCAGCAACGGCCGTTCGATGGTGTTTCGCCGCATCGGCAGCAAGACGGAATGGGATGGCCAGCGCTTCGCGCAGCTGACCACACCGGTGCTGGTCCCTTTCGGCATGGTGATGCTGCAGGACCGGCTGAAAGAGCTGGAGATCAGCATGGACAACAGCGGCAAGACCATGGAAGCCAACTTCGTCAAGATGCTGGCAGGCCGCGGCGACATCGCGGTCGGCACCGAATACCATGGCCGCGAGCTGCTGGCCTTGCCGCAGTACGCCGGCAAGATCGAGGAACTGCCACTGCCCTTGACCGACGCGCCCTACTTCCTCGCCACCTCGCGCCATTTCTACAAGTCCAACCCGCAGTTGATGGAAAAGCTGTGGGACGCCATCGGCCGCATCCGCCGCACGCCGGCTTTCCAGGCCACGCAACGCAAGGCACTGGCGGAACTGGCGAAAAGCCAGAAGAAGTAGCTAGCGGACTGTAACAGCTGAATCGGCCAGGCGCCGCTGCAAGCGCTCCAGCGTGCGCATGAACAGTTCCGGCTCGGCGGCGGCGCGCGCCAGCACCAGCGCGCCCTGGATGCCGCCGACGGTGTCCTCGGCCAGCGCCAGCGCGCTGTCGGCGTCGCGGCCGGCGCGCTCCAGCGCATCGGCCAGCGCCGCCACCCACTCGGCAAAGTAGCCCTGCACCTTGAGGGTGAAACGGTCGCGCTCATGGCCCAGCGCGAACACGCCCACCAGGCACACCTTGCGACCCGACTCGAAGTAATGGCCGACCGCGACGAACATCCGCGCTATCCCCTGCGCCGCGTCGTCGGCGCCGCGCAGCGGCTGGAACACCTGGTCGCGGAACCAGCCGTCGATCTCGGCCAGCACGGCGTCCGCCATCTCGTCTTTCCCGCCGGGGAAAAAATTATACATGCTCCCCTTGCCCAGCTTGGTGCCTTCGGAAATCCGCGACAGGCTGGCGCCCTCGAATCCGTAAGTCCGGAACACTTCCGCCAGCAGCGGGATCACGTCGCCGCGTTCGACCATCGTTCTTGCCATAGCTACTTTCTTAAAACATTCAAAATCCGAACTCGCTCAAGCCCGGATGATCGGCCGGACGCGGGCCGTTCAGGTCCCAATGGAACTTGCGGTCGGCCGCCGCGATCGGCGCTTCGTTGATGCTGGCCAGGCGGTGGCGCATCAAGCCGTCCTCGGCGAATTCCCAGTTCTCGTTGCCGTAGGCGCGATACCACTGGCCGGAGTCGTCATGGTATTCGTAGGCGAAGCGAACTGCAATGCGGTTGCCCTCGAATGCCCACAATTCCTTGATCAGCCGGTACTCAAGTTCGCGCGTCCATTTGCGCGACAGCAGGCCGACGATGGCGGCGCGGCCGGTGACGAATTCGGCGCGGTTGCGCCAGCGGCAATCCTCGGTGTAGGCCAGCGAGACCTTTTCCGGGTTGCGGGTGTTCCAGCCGTCTTCGGCCAGGCGGACCTTCAGGATCGCGGTTTCACGGGTGAACGGCGGGAGGGGTGGTCGTGTCATGTCAAACCTTTCAATTGAATTGTACCAATCGGTACAAACCAGAGTCTAGTCCGTGTTTCGTGCCGACGCAAGGGGATTTGCAGCTTCCTCATGGATAAGCGGGAGCAGTGGCTTACATGTCAAATTCATATTATTTACATGTCAATTGCGAGGAACGACGGGAAATTCCCAGGTATTGGGCGGTTTATCGGCCCAAAACGCCTGGCATGGCGCTTGCGAAGTAGTGGAGGTAGAGCGATGGCTTCCCGCGTCGTTCCTACCCAGCAGCAGTCCACCTTAGCCAGAGCCGCCATCGTGCGCTCAACACAATTGAAAGAGACAAATCATGACCTCGAACGCCCTCACCTTATCCGCCGACGAACAGCAAACTCTGGATGCCTTGCTGACGCCGTTTGTTGACTCGAAAGCAGTGTCGTTGCCCGACTGCGCAGACTATGCAAAATACCGTCCGATCTTGCTGATCGCACTGCCGCTGGTCGGCAAGATTCCTTTTGTTGGCAGCAAAATTAAAGCTGCGCTGACCTTCCTCATGTCGCTCGCGGATGGTGTGTGCAACATCTCCTCCGTCGCCGCCGCGGGACAAGGCGTGGTGATCGAAAAGGTCGGCCAAAATCAACTGCGACTCACGTTGCCGGAAGGTAGCTTCATCGGCAACACCGTCACCGAGTCCGATCTGTACTTTGCGTTGAACCGCAACTTGACGCGTAGCGGTCCGGCGCCAATTGGCGACTGCAACGGCGTTAACTTCTAAGGCCAAGTAACAGCCCAGCCATGCGCTGCCCGCGCATGGCATTCATATCCGTGTTCCAAGGAGGCGTCATGCATATTGAAATTTCGCGCTATACCCTAACCGTCGCGCACGGGTCTACGTCCTTTTTCTTCAATACGCTATCGGGAGCATCCATTGCGCTCGATCCGGCGGAACGCGAAGCATTCGATGTCATCCTGGCCGAGATAGCCGCATCCGGGACTGTGCGGCCGGAACAACTACGCGTGGCCAATTTCCTGCTCGACAATGGCTTCGTGGTACCAGTGGGCACCGATGAACTCGCAATGGCGCTCAAGAAATACGACCAGGGCCGTTCTGAATCAGCAACCATGGCGCTGACCATCACCACCACGATGGAGTGCAATATGGGGTGCTACTATTGCTTCGAAGACCGAAACAGCACTGAGAAGCTGCGCACCACGGATATCGATGCCATTGCCCGTTTCGTCGCCGACCGCCTCCCCGAGCATGGCCATCTTCATGTCACCTGGTTTGGTGGCGAACCGCTCCTGATGAAAGACTTCGTGCTGGAAGTATCGCGCGTGCTGATGCAACTAACGGAAAGTCGACAGGCACGTTATTCCGCCGGCATCGTGTCCAACGGCTATCAGCTGGATCCGGCAACGATACGGGCGCTGTGCGACCATCGGGTGGAAAGTATCCAGGTGACGCTGGACGGACAGCAGCAGCAGCACGACACCGTCAGAAGGCATTTACCGCCTGCGGTCCTGCCGTCGGCAGCAACAGCGAGGCCGGTAATCGTCCTGCGCAATGCCCAGGCGCCAAAGGCGAGCCGTCTCGGCTCTTACGACAGAATTGTGCAGAACATTTTGCATGCGTCGGAGGCCATGCGCGTGATCGTGCGCATCAATGTCAGCCGTCGCAATGCATCGTCGATCAAACAACTGATCGACGACCTCGCATCGCTTGGACTCGCGGACAAACTGGACTCCATTTACCTTGCGCCGATATTTAACTTCAAGGTCACCGATGCCAAGAAAAACTATCAGCCTGTCGAGACGGTGCACTTCAGTCCACGCGACTTTGCCGAACTCGAAGCGGAGCTGCTGGAATATGCGGCGGCACAAGGTTTCACCTTACGTGACTGGGCAAATTCATCGTTTGCCGGCTGCATTGCGGTGAGCAAGAATGGATTTGTGATCGACAGCAACGGCGAGATCAAGAAGTGCGACCACGAGCTGGGCGTAGCCGGCACTGCCGTGGCGTCGCTGCGCGACCCGGCGCTGTTCAATCGCAATCACCAGCGCCTGTGGGACGACTATCGACCCGAATCCAACCCCGGCTGCGACACATGCGCCTTGCTACCGGTGTGTTATTCGAATTGCCCACACAAGAATATGCTGCCGTCTTCCTCGCAGGCGAACAAATGCCCATCCCAAAAGTTCAACTGGGAGCGCACGCTGCCATTGCTGCTTGCTCAGCGCAACAAGGGAGTCGAGCTCTCCGCCGCTGGACAACAAACTGTCGCCGCGCAAATCGCTCCGACATGCTGAATCGCATCTTCATTTCTTGTCGCGGGCTGGTCACAAAACAGCATTATCATAACAATAAGTAAATTTGATAATGGAGCATGACATGCGTATCCCTCCCCTGCTGGTGGCGTTGCTGGCCGCAGCGGCAATAGCCCCGGCCCACGCCGCCGATGCCTGGAAGCTGGTCGGCGTCGACAACTTTTATATGCACACGCCCACGCCCAACTCCTTCACCGGCCTGTATCGCAGCCAAGGCATGGCCACCGACGGCAAGCAGTGGTTCTTTTCCTGGCAGTACGGCCTGGAGCGCGCCAACGACAACTTCGACTCCTTGCAGCGCAACTCCTCGTTCACGCTGAGCGGCGGCCTGTCGCCCGGCATCCCGACCGCGCTGACGGCGCAGGGATTGAACCACATCGGCGACATCGACTATCACAACGGCATCATCTACGCTGCGCTCGATTCCACCGCCGGCTACACCAAGCCGCACGTGGCGCTGTTCAACGCCGCGGACCTGAGCTACACCGGCAAGACCTATGAGCTGGGCGGCACGCCCGCCAACCCGAACAAGGACCTGGCCAGCTGGGTCGCGGTGGACGCCAAGCGCGGCTTCGGCTACGGCAAGGAATGGCAGAACGGGAACACCATCAACGTCTACAAGCTGAGCGACTGGAGCTTCAGCCATACGCTCACGCTGTCCGCGTCGCTGGGCCGCGTGCAAGGCGCCAAGGTGGTCGGCGACTGGCTGTACATGGCCTCGGACAACGACACCCAATCGATCTATCGCAGCAACCTGCTGACCGGCGCGGTGGAGGAAGTGCTGCGTTTGCCGCAGCCGCTGGGCGACCTGGAAATGGAAGGACTGGCGCTGCGCGAAGGCGCCAACGGCGCGCTCGATATGTATATCGAACAGGTGGTCGACCCGGACCGCAGCGGCCAGTCGCTGACCAATCCCAACCTGCACCTGGCGCTGTACCACTACCAGCTGGCGCCGGTGCCGGAACCGGCCACGTATGCGATGCTGCTGGCGGGCGTGGGCCTGCTGGCCACGCGCCGCCGCCAGCGCCAGCACCGCAGCGCCTAGGCCAACCGGTTCAGGCGAACAGCTCCCGGCCCAGCTGCCGGCCGCTCTCGGTCAGCAGCACGGCGCCGGCGACGCCGCCCTCTTCCAGCCGCAACTCGACCCAGCCGGCATCGACCAGCATGGTCAGTTGGCGCCGCAGCACGGACATCGGCCGCGCCGACTGCTTGCTCAGTTTTGCCAGCGTACATGGCTTGTCCGGCCACTCCGCGTTGCTGCGCCACAGCGCTTCCAGCACGCCGACCAGCGCGGCCATGACCTCTTCATCCATACAGCGCACCCGTAAGCTCAAAACCGCAATTCTGCACTATACTCCGCTCAACAAGATCGACTGGAATATGGCATGCAAAAGACGAAACCCGAAGGACGCATCGAACCGTATCGACACGCCGCCGCGGGCTGGGGCGCGTTGAAGCAGGTGGCGATTAATCTGGTGCGCGAAAAGGTCAGCGGCGGCAACTACAAGACCTTGCTCAAGCAAAACCAGCCGGACGGTTTCGACTGTCCCGGTTGCGCCTGGCCGGACCGCGAACATGCGTCCACCTTCGAGTTCTGCGAAAACGGCGTCAAGGCGGTGGCGGCCGAAGCCACCAGCAAGCGCGTGCGTCCCGACTTCTTCGCCGCCCACACCGTGGCCGAGCTGCTCGCCCAGTCCGACTACCAGCTCGAACAGCACGGCCGCCTGACCGATCCGATGGTCTACGACAGCGCCAGCGACAAATACCTGGCGATCGCCTGGGACGACGCCTTCGCGCTGATCGCCCGCCACCTGCGGGCGCTACCCGATCCCAACCAGGCCGCGTTCTACGTGTCCGGCCGCACCGGCAACGAAGCGGCCTTCCTGTTCCAGCTGTTCGTGCGCATGTACGGCACCAACAACTTCCCCGACTGCTCGAATATGTGCCACGAGCCCACCAGCCGCGGCCTGCCTGGCACGGTCGGCGTCGGCAAGGGCACGGTCACGCTGGAGGATTTCGAACACGCCGACACGCTGCTGATCTTCGGCCAGAACCCGGCCACCAACCACCCGCGCATGCTGGGCGAACTGCGCGACTGCGCCAAACGCGGCGCCACCATCGTCTCGATCAACCCGCTGCGCGAGCGCGGCCTGGAACGCTTCACCAGCCCGGCGCACGCGCTGGAGATGCTGACCAATTCCAGCACCAGCATCTGCGGCATGTTCGTGCAACCGAAACTGAGCGGCGACTTCGCGCTGATCAAGGCCGTCGCCAAGCGCCTGGTCGAACGCGACGACGCCGCGCTGGCCGCCGGCCAGGCCTCGTTGCTGGACCGCGAGTTCATCGCCGCCCACACCAGCGGCTACGCAGCCTTCGAACAGGATTTGCGCGCCCAGGACTGGGACCAGCTGCTGGCCGAATCCGGCGTGCCGCGCGCGCAGATCGACGAGCTGACCGAGATCTACATCAAAGGCCAGAAAGTCATCTGCACCTGGGGCATGGGCCTGACCCAGCACAAGGGCGCGGTGGCGACGATCCAGATGCTGTCCAACCTGATGATGATGCGCGGGAACATCGGCCGCCTCGGCGCCGGCCTGTGCCCGGTGCGCGGCCACTCCAACGTGCAGGGCGACCGCACCATGGGCATCGAAGAACAGCCGACCCAGGCCTTCCTCGACCGCTTGCAGCGGGTGTTCGCGTTCGAGCCGCCGCGCGCGCACGGCTACGACACGGTGGCCAGCATCCAGGCCATGCTGGACGGGAAAGTGAAAGTCTTCTTCGGCATGGGCGGCAACTTCGCGATGGCGACGCCGGACACGCCGCTGACCTTGGCCGCCCTGCGCGCCTGCGACCTGACGGTGCACGTGGCCACCAAACTCAATCGCAGCCATCTGGTGCACGGCAAGGACGCGCTGATCCTGCCGACCCTGGGCCGCACCGAGATCGACCTGCAGGCCGGCGTGCCGCAGGGCGTGACGGTGGAGGATTCGATGAGCATGGTCCACATGTCCTACGGCATGAACACGCCGGCCTCCGCCAACCTGCTGTCCGAGACCATGATCGCCGCCCGCATGGCGCACGCCACGCTGGGCAGCGCCAAGCTGGACTGGCTGGGCTACGGCGGCGATTACGCCCGCATCCGCGACGCCATCGAACAGGTCTTCGACGATTTCCACGACTTCAACGCGCGCGTGGCCAAGCCGGGCGGCTTCCATCTGAAGGTGGCCTCGCGCGAGCGCGAATGGCGCACCGCCAGCGGCAAGGCGCAGTTCGTGCCGCACGCGGTCGACACCGACACCCCCATCCACCGCGCCCGCGCGCTGCACGGCGAGCGTTTGATGACGCTGATGACGGCCCGGTCGCACGACCAGTACAACACCACCATCTACGGCATGGACGACCGCTATCGCGGCGTGTTCGGCCTGCGCCGCGTGGTGTTCATCAACCCGGCGGACCTGGCGCTGCTGGGCATGCGCAACGGCCAGTGGGTCGACCTGGTCAGCGTGTGGGACGACGGCGTGGAACGCCGCGCCGACCGCTTCCTGCTGGTGGAATACGACATCCCGCGCGGCTGCCTGGGCTCCTACTTCCCGGAGACCAACGGCCTGGTCCCGCTGCACAGCACCGCCGACGGCGCCGGCACGCCGACCTCGAAATCGATCCCGGTGCTGTTGCAACTATCGGCCGAGCAGTCGTCGGCCGAATAATTACGTATATTCGACGCAGCCGTCGTGGCGGCAAAAACTGACCAGCTTGATGCCCGCCTCGGCGGCGATGTCGATCGCCAGCGTGCTGGGGGCGGAAATGGTCGCCAGCATCGGTATGTGCATGCGCGCCGCCTTGCGCACCAGCTCATAACTGGCGCGGCTGGACATGAACACGAAACCGCGCCGCATGTCCACGCCGTCGCGCGCCAGGTGGCCGATCAGTTTATCGAGCGCGTTGTGGCGGCCGACGTCCTCGCACACCCGCAGTACGGCGCCGTCCGCCGCGCACCAGGCGGCGGCGTGCACGCCGCCGGTGGCGTGCATCAGCTGCTGGTGCGCGCCCAGTTGCGCCGCCGCGCGCGCGATGGCCGGCGACAGCGCATCCGCGTCGTGCAGCGCCGCCGCGGCGATGCGCTCGGGCTGCAGATCGAGCAGCTCCAGGCTCTCGACGCCGCACACGCCGCAACCGCTGCGGCCGGCCAACGAGCGGCGCTGCTGCTTGAGCTGCATGAAATCTTCCTGAGCGATGGTGAGGGCGACCTCGAAGCTGCGCGCGTGTTCCCGCAGTTCGATATCGAAGACGTCGGCGGCCTTGCCGACCAGGCCCTCGGTCAATGCGAAGCCGAGCGCGAACGCTTCCAGCTCGCGCGGCGTGACCATCATGACCGCATGCGAAATGCCATTGACGACCAGCGCCACCGGGAGTTCCTCGGCCACGCGGTCGGTGCTGCGGCTGGCGTCGTGCGCCGCCGGGCCGCGACGGCGCAACACGGACCGCTCCTGCGATCCGGTTCGTTCCGTCCCTGTTTCAAACTTCATCGCCGCCCCGCAGAATAAGCACAACGGCTTATTCTACACGGGGCGGGCCTGCCTCAGGCAGCCAGCTGTTCGCCAGCCACGCCGTAGTGGCGGGCGTAGCGGCCGTCCAGGTTGGCCAGCGGCAGCAGCAGGAACAGGTCGGCGCTTTCGAAATCGGGATCCCAGGCCGGTTCGCCGCAAATCCAGGCGCCCGAACGCACGTAACCCTTCAGCAGCGGCGGTACTTGCGGCTTCTGGGCGGCTTCCAGTTTCGAGAACGGGAACGGCAGGTGCGGGGTCACGCGATACTCGGACGGCGCCAGGTGGGCGCCGATCAGCGACTGGTAGACGGCGACCGCATTGTGGCCGCCATCGGCCAGGCTGATGCTGGCGCAGCCGGCCAGGTAATCGCAGTTCTCGCGGCGCATGTATTCGGCCAGGCCGGACCACAGCAGCATGATGACGCTGCCGCCACGGTAGTCGGGATGGATGCAGGCACGGCCCGCCTCCACCATGCGGCCGCGCAGGTTGTTCAGGCGGCCCAGGTCGAACTCGCCCTCGGCGTAGACACGGCCCAGCTTGCGGGCGCGCGCAGCGCTCAGCAGGCGGTAGGTGCCCACCACCTTGAGCGTGCTCGAATCACGCACGATCAGGTGATCGCAGTGTTCGTCGAATTCGTCGCTGTCCAGTCCATCTTCGCGGACCAGCGAACTCAATCCCATTGTTTCGATGAACACCTTGTAGCGCAGGCGCTGTACCTCGCGCAGCTCTTCCGGTGTGCTTGCCATACTGAGTACCAGCTTACCGGACGCTGCCCGCACGTCGGCTTGTATGATCGAAGTTTGCATGCTTCATCCTTTCTGTGGGAGACGAAGCAAGCGTAACGGTCGAATACTTCAAGAAAATGACATCGTGGTGTCAGTTCCGTGACATGAGCCGAAGTGTTGTTTTTTAATTAGGCTTTCTTTGGACGGCCGGTCTTCAGTTGCGGCAGGCCTGCCAGCACATTTTGCAGCGTGGCAAGGTCGATCTGGCTGATCAGGGCCACGCCGATACGCAGCAATTCGCTCTTCTTGATTTCGAAACCGGCTTTCAGGCAGGCCTTCTTGACCTGGCCGAGCACCGCATATTCCTGCTCCGGCATGGTGAAGCTGTCGCGCACCAGTTTTTCCTTGCGGGTTTTGTCCTTGTTGGCATCCACCGGCGCCGGCTTGACTGCCGCGGCTTTAGGCGCTGGCTTGACGGCGGCCTTGGGCGCTGCCTTAGGGGCCGGCTTGGCGGCTGGCTTGGCGGCTGCTTTGGGCGCGGGCTTGGCGGCGGCCTTAGGTGCTGCTTTAGGTGCTGCTTTAGGTGCTGCTTTAGGTGCTGCTTTCGGCGCGGCCTTGGCGGCGGCTGGCTTGGCGGCGGCTTTAGGTACGGCCTTCGCTGCGACTGGCTTGGCGGCGGCTTTCGGCGCGGCTGGCTTGACCGCGGCCTTGGCCACCGGCTTGGCGGCAGCTTTGGCAGGCGCTTTCACAACAGGTTTTTTCGGCAGCACCGGTTCTTTACCATTCAGCACGCCATTGACAGACTTGTTCATACCAACTCCATTTATTAATCAACAATATAAACAATATATATCATTTACAGTTTTTTTGCTTGTCCTAGCGCAAATGCAGAGCGACGCGGGCAAACAAAACGTCGGGATTGACGGGTTTGCGTAAGAAATCTACAGCGCCCAAAGCCAGTCCCCTGGCCTCGTCCTCGGACTGGCTTTTAGCCGTCAGGAACAGCACCGGAATGGCACTGCTGTGCGCATCGGCCTTGAGCCGGCGGCAAGTCTCGAAGCCGTCCATGTCCGGCATCATGATGTCGAGCAGGATCAGGTCCACCGGCGAGGCCGCGACGATCTGCAGCGCCGTGGCGCCGCTGGTCGCGACCTTGGTGTTGTACTTGTCCTTCAGAAGATTGGACAGCAGCGTGATATTGTCCGGCGTGTCGTCGACAATCAGGATAGTCGGCCGGCTGATTTTTCCGTTCATGGCTTCTCCAGTTCTTGCACGACCGCCGCCAGCAGTTTTCCGGCGGCCTCGAATTCATAATGCATCATATGGCTGCCCAGACGGGTCATCGTCACCGGCGGCAGCAGCGTCGCCAGCGATGCCTGCACGCTGCCGAAATAATCCACGCTGTCGCCGCTGAAGTCCGCCAGCAGCGCGCACAGTTCGGCCAGCGCCAGTTGCGGATCGACCTGACCGGCATCGGCGCGCGGCGGCAGCGGCGGGATCGTCTTCATCGACACCCCCAGCCAGCGCGACAGCACGCCGTACAGGCGCTGCGGATCGACCGGTTTGGTGATGTAGTCCTGCATGCCCTCTTCCATGCAGCGCGCCTCCACGCCGGCCAGCGCGTGGGAGGTCAGCGCGACCACCGGCAGCTCGCTGAAACGGCTGTCCTGGCGCAGCAGGCGCGTGGCTTCGTGGCCGTTCATCACCGGCATGCCCAGGTCCATCAGCACCAGGTCGTAGCTGCCGGGAACGGCGGCCTGCAAGCGGTCCAGCGCCTCGCGGCCGTTGGCCACCACGTCGACCACGATGCCCTGCAACTCCAGCAGCTCCACCGTCACGTCCTGGTTGTCCGGGCTATCCTCGGCCAGCAGCACGCGCGCCGCCCGGCCCGGCGAAGCCTGCAGCATCAGGTCGCCCACCGGCCCCTGGTGCACGGCCGCCTGCACCGCCACCGCCGCCACGTCGGACAACGTGAACTGAAGCTCGAAATGGAAGCTCGCGCCCTGATCCGGCTCGCTCTCGACCTCGATGCGTCCGCCCATCAGTCGCACCAGTTGCTGCGAGATCGACAGTCCCAGTCCGGTGCCGCCGTAGTGGCGCGTGGTCGAACCGTTGGCCTGGCTGAAGGCGTGGAACAGCTTCGCCTTCTGCTGCTGGCTCATGCCGATGCCGGTGTCGCGCACCGTGAAGCGCAGCGTGGCCTTGCCTTCACTGGCGTCGATATGAGTGGCTACGCAGCGCAATTCCAGCTCGCCCTCGGCGGTGAACTTGACCGCGTTGTTGGCCAGGTTGACCAGCACCTGGCCCAGGCGCAGCGGGTCGCCCACCAGATAGCGCGGCACCTCGGGCGCGGTCGAGACCAGGTAGCGCAGGTGCTTGTCGGCGGCGCGCTGCGCCGTCACGCTGGAGACATGGGCCAGCACATCCTCCAATGCGAACGGGATCGCCTCCACCTCCAGCCGCCCCGCCTCGATCTTCGAGAAATCCAGGATGTCGTTGATGATGCCCAGCAGCGACAAGGCGGCGCGATGGATCTTGCTGATGTAGTCGTGCTGCTTGGGCGACATCTCGGTGCGCAGCGCCAGGTAGGCCATGCCGATCACGGCGCTCATCGGCGTGCGGATCTCGTGGCTCATATTGGCCAGGAACTCGGACTTGGCGATATTGGCCGCCTCCGCCGCCACGTTGGCGTTGACCAGCTTTTGCTCGCGCTCGCGGCGGTCGCTGATGTCGCGGATGAAGGCGCAGAACTCGTAGCTGTCCTGCCCTTCCGACCTGACCTGGGTGATCGCCAGCTCGATCGGGAACTCATCGCCGTTGCGGCGCAAGGCCACCACCTCGATGCGCGCATCGAGCACCGGGGCGGCGCCGCCGGCCAGGTAGCGCTGCATGCCGCGCCGGTGGTCGTAGCGGTAGCGCGCCGGGATGATGGTCTTGTCCAGCTCCAGCCCCAGCGCCTCGTCGCGGCTCCAGCCGAAGATCTGCTCGGCCTGCGCGTTCCAGCCGACGATGCGGCCCGCCAGGTCCATGCGCACCACCGCATCGAGCGCGGTGTCGAGGATGGTTTGCAGCTTGGCCTGGCTGTCGCCCAGCTGCTGCATGGAGCTGGTCAGCTCCCCGGTGCGGGCGGCGATGCGCAGTTCCAGGTCGCTGTTCAATTCGCGCAGTTCCTGCTCGGCGTCGCGCAGCCGGGTCAAGGTGTCGCGAAAGCGCAGCACGGCGCCGGACAGGCGGCCCACCTGGTCTTCGCGGCCGATGCCGGACAGCTTGATGTCGGTCTCGCCGCGCGTCAGCTTTTCCAGGCCGGTCTGGATGTCGGCGAACGGCCGCGCCGCGCGCCGCCCGACCACCAGGATCGACAGCACGATAGCCAGCGCCAGCAGCAGGTTGGCGGCCACCGTGTTGTAGATCTGGCGCCGCAGGTCCTGGTCGATCTGCTGGCGCGAGAAGGCCAGGTCGATCGAGCCGACCGGATAGCTGCGGCGGGCGTCGGTGAAGCTGATGTCGCGATGCACCTTGATCGCCGCCACCGGTTCGCGCAGCGGCGAGACATAGCTGGCCAGCTCCGCGCCGTTGGGCGCCAGCACCCGCAGCACCAGCACTTCCGGCGTGGCGCCGGAGGCGTCGACCACGCTGGAGACGGCCGCGCCGTTGATGTCGAACAGCGGCCGCGCCAGCGCCTGCGACAGCACCGCCGCCAGCCGTTCGGCGCGTTCGCGGACATTTTGTTCGGCCTCGCTCCTGAGCGTCTGCATCACGTAGGTGGTGTAGATGGCGGTGGACACGGCCACCGCCACGAAGATGCCAAAGCCCAGCCGCAGCAGGATGTTGCGGCGCCACGCGCGGCGCAGGCGCGCCAGCGGGCCGCCGCCGTTCAGCGCAGGATTGCGCACCGGATCCAGCGCATCAATGACGGACTCCTTCGGCCGCTGCCAGCTTGCGGTAGGCCGCGCTGTTGCGGGCGTCCTCGATGGCGTGCCAGATGCGCTCCGCCAGTTGCGGCCGCGCCGCCAGCATGCCGTGCGACAGGATCAGGAAATAGGGCTTTTCGATGATGGGGATGGGTAGCTCCTCCAGCTGCGGCGCCAACGGCCCGTTCATCAGGCCGTGGGCGTCGCTGCCGCCGATCGCCGCCGCCGCCACCCGGCCGGCGATCACTTTGCGCGCCAGTTCGTCGGCGCGCTGGCTGCCCTCGTCCACCTCGACATTCTGCGCGCGCAGCACGTCGCCCACCGAGTAGCCAAGCTGGAAGCCGATGGCGCCATCGAGGTTGCGGAAGCTCTTGCCGTCCCATTCGACCTTGCTGCCTTTTTTGCGCACCACGACGTAGCTATCGATATGCATGCGTTTGCTGGCGTCGACCTGCTGGCCGCCGGGGTATTCGCCCAGTTCGCGCCGGTCCGGCTTGTAGCTGACGGCGAAGGCGCCGTCGACGGCGTTGGCCTTGAGTTCGGCCAGGCAGCGTTTCCATGGAATGCTCTGGTAATCGAAGCGCAGGTCGAGCCGCTGTTCGACCATCTTGAGCAACGCGAAATTCAGGCCGCCACCCTGCTCGGTGCGCCATGGGCGCACGTCCTGCTGCTCGAAGCACAGGGTCACGGTTTCCTGCTTGCCGGCGGCGCCGGCCGGCGCCACCACCGACAACGCCAGCAACGCACAAACGCCCGTCCAGCTGCGATAGATGCGGTCCTTCGTCATAGCCCTCCCCAGAGTTTAGCCGATGGTGCGTATGCTGAAGTCTACCCCAACTTCATCCCATTGCTCCTGTTCCTTCTCCAGCCAGTAGGACAGGGTTGGATGGTCGCCTATCCATTCGCGGCGGATTTCCAGCTCGATGCGGTTTTTCATGCGCAGCTTGATCAGCGTGAAGTCGATGTCCATGCGCGAGTGCATGAACAGCACCGCCAGCCGCAGCGCCACCACCGCCTTGACGAAGTCCGGCTCCGCCAGCGCGTCGGCCACCTTGCGCAGGTTGCCCTTGTGGGCGGAGATCAGGCGCGCCATGGTCTTCTGCTCGCGCGCCGTGAAGCCCGGCAGGTCGGCGTTCTCGATCATGTAGGCGGCGTGCTTGTGGTAGCCGGTGTGCGACACCACCATGCCCATCTCGTGCAGCAGCGCGCTCCAGTACAGGTGGCGCGAGTACTGCTCGCCGGCCGGCTTGGTCTGCATGTACAGGGCCAGCGCGTCGTCGGCCACGCGGTTGGCGCGCCGCTCGTCGCAATGGAACCTGAGCAGGCAGGCCTGCACCGATTGTTCGCGGCGGTCACGCTTGGTCGAACGCAGGTGCAAGTCCCACATCACCCCCATGCGCAGGCCGGCCTCGATCGGGTTCACCACCGGGATATCCAGCTCGTGCACCAGGCCGATCAGGATCGCCAGGCCGCCGATGATGGTGCCGGCGCGGTCCGGGCGCAGGCCGGCCATCTCGATCCGGCTGACGTGACCGAATTCGATGAAGCGCTGTTTGAGCGCGTTGAGCGTGTCGATATTGACTTCGCGGCCGATGCCGTTCTTGACGATGATGTCGGCGATGGTGCGGGCGGTGCCGGAGGAGCCGTAGCACTGCTTCCAGAACTGCGGATGGTAAGGCGGCGCCGCGTCCTCGAAATGGCTGCGCGCCGACAGGATGGCCGCCTCGTAGGAGGCGGCGTCGACCCGGCCGCCGATGAAGAACGACAGGCTTTGCTTGACCGTGCCGACGCTGAACGATTCGACCCGTTCGATTTCCTGGCCGCGCCCCAGTATCAACTCGGTGGAGCCGCCGCCGATGTCGATCACCAGCCGCCGTTCGCCCGCCAGCGCCAGCGCGTTGGCCACGCCCATGTAGATCAGGCGCCCCTCCTCTTCGCCGGAGATGATTTCGATCGGATAGCCGATCGCCAGTTCGGCTTCGGGCAGGAAGGCGGCCGAATTGCGCGCCACCCGCATGGCCGACGTGGCCACCACGCGCACGCCATCGAGCTGGTAGGCGGCCAGCACGGTGCGGAAGTTTTTCAGGCAGGCCAGCGCGGTCTGCATGGCGGCGGGGGTCAGGTTGCCCTTGTCGTCCAGCCCTGCGGCCAGGCGGATCGGCTCGCGCACGGACTTCAGGACGCGGATCGCCTCCCCGTCATGCTTGCCGATGTGAAGGCGAAAACTGTTGGAACCCAGATCTACTGCTGCGTACATATTTGGAAGCCTCTCTCGGCAAACGGCAACGAAGGCTCGCGGGTGAATCAAACTAAACGATTTACATGATTATAATCACGATAGGCGCAGTTTGTTACCTGCTGATGACAGCGGTGTAGCAATTCAGGCTTCCAGCGTTCCGGCGCCGGTTTGCGCTTCGACCACGCGGTTGCGGCCGGCCTGCTTGGCCTGCTGCAGCGCCTCGTCGGCGCGCTTGAACAGGCTGACGGTGCTGTCGTCGGCGCGGATGGTGGTCACGCCCAGGCTGGCGGTCATGTTGATGACGGCTTTTTCCGCCTTCACCGGCTGCGCGGCGACGGCGTTGCGGATGCGTTCGGCCACCGTCAGCGCATCCTCCAGCGAGGTGCGCGGCAGCTGGATGGCGAATTCGGCGCCGCCCAGCCGGCCCATCAGGTCGCTGTCGCGCAGTTGTTTTTTGCAGACGTCGACCATGGCCTTGAGCACCAGGTCGCCCACCGGATGGCCGTAGTTGTCGTTGACGCGCTTGAAATGGTCGAGGTTCAGGACGATCAGCGAGGTCGGCATGCCGGGCCGGCGCGCCAGCGCGATCCACGGCGTCAGCGTCTGGTAGAAGCCGCGCCGGTTGGGCACGTCGGTCAGGGCGTCGACCACCTCCAGCCGCGCCAGCTCGGCCTGTTGCCGCTCACGGGTCAGCAGCAGGTAGCCGAAAGCGTTGCTCAGCATCATCAGGTACAGCGCGGCGATGCCGACGCCCTGGATGATGGCCGGGCTGACCCAGCCCCGGCCGTCCGGCAACAGCGCCGTCAGCAGGCCGCGCGCCATCACGGCCAGCGCCAGCAGCAGCGCGGACAGCACCAGGTAGCGCCGCAGCAAGCTGGCGGCGCTCCAGCCGCGGCCCAGCGCGGCGGCGCCGGCGATGAAGAAGAAACCGATGCTCAGCGAGGCGATGGCGATGCGTTCGGCGGCCGGCAGCTCCAGCAGCCAGGCGCCGGTGAACACGCCGATCGCCGCGCCCAGCGCCGGCAGCAGAAAGCGCCGCCACACGCGGCGCCCGGCCTGCTCCCACAGGGCCGAGGCGTCCAGCGCGAAGCCGGCGAACAGCAAGGCGTTGGCGAAGGGGATGGTCAGGAAGTCCGGCAGGGTGCCGCGCAGGAACAGCAGGCCCCAGGCCACGGCCTGGCACTGCTTGGCCATGCCCCAGGTGGCGGCGGCCGACGGCAGGCCGTCGCGGCGCCGCTGCTGCTCAAAAAAGAACAGCGCCGCGCACAGGCTCAGATTGCCCAGCGCCAGCGCCAGTACCAAGGTTTTTATATCCATGACCTGCGGCGGGTCAGACCTCGTGCTCGACGTTGGTGCTGCCGTCGCCCATCTTGCTGGCCCAGGCCTGGGAGAAATAGGCTTTCTCGTCGTCGGTCGGGGCGTCGTGCCAGAACACGATCAGCGTGCCCTTGTGGTCGTGCAGCTGGCTGACTTTTTCGATAAAGGCCGGCTTGCCGGCCACGTCGGCCAGCGCCGCCACGTAGCCATACACGCGCAGCAGGCGCTCCATGCGGTCAGGTTCGGTGAAGCTGTTGGTGGCGGTAAGCGTTGGGTGGTCTAAAAACATCGTCTCTGTCTCCAAGGGGGCCGCCGGGAGGGGCTGGCCTATGCTATCGCCAATGTACCTACAAATGTTGCTTCTGTAAATGCAATGTGGCTTACTGGCCGGCATGCTACTATAAATTGACCTTGCAAATCCACAATATGACCGTCCCCCCGTCTTCCCACCTGCCGCAAGTGCATACGCGCGGCGACAAGCGCTCGCTCGAATTCCAGCCCGGCATGGTCCAGAGCGAGATGCGGCTGTCGCGGCCGGACGAGCTGGTGCTCAGCTATGCGCGCGCGATGATGTGTTTCGTGCTGTTCCATCCCAGGCCGGAGCACATCGTCATGGTCGGACTGGGCGGCGGCTCGCTGGCCAAGTTCTGCTACCGCTACCTGCCGCACAGCCGCATCACCGTGCTCGAGCTGCGCGCCGACGTGATCGCGCTGCGCGAGCAGTTCGCCATACCGGGCGACAACGCGCGTTTCCGCATCATCCAGGCCGACGCCACCGAATACATGGCCGGCCTGGCCGGCGCCGCCGACGTGCTGCTGGTGGACGGCTTCGACGCCGAAGGCCTGCCGCCGGCGCTGGGCAGCGCCGCCTTCTACGCCGACTGCCGCCGCGCGCTGCGGCCCGGCGGCGTGATGGTGGCCAATATCTTCAGCTACGATCCGCAGTACGGCCCCATGCTGCGGCGCCTGCGCGAGACCTTCCAGGGCCGCATCTGCTGGTTCCGCGGCATCGCCGGCAACAACCGCATCCTGTTCGCGGTCAAGGGCGGCAAGCCGTCGCCGGCGCTGGCCATGCAGCAAAGGGTGGCGCGCAGCCACGGCCTCGGCTTCTCCCTGTTCAACCGGCTGCTGGCGCACTGGATCGTGCTGCGCCTGCGCTGGGGCGGCCCGGCTTGATCCAGCCGCCTATTTTTTGACCGGCAGGCCGCGCACCGCCACCACTTCGATCTCCACCAGCGCCTTGGGCACCACCAGCGCCGCCACCTGCACCGTGGCGCGGGCCGGCTTGTTGGGCTGGGCCGGCGTGCCGAAGTAATCCTTGTAGGCTTCGTTCATGCCGGCGAAATCCAGCTTGCCGGCGGCGTCCGCCACCAGGTAGACCCGCATCTGCACCACGTCGCCCATGCCCAGGCCCTGCTCGCGCAGCGTGGTCTCGAACTGCCTGAGCACGTCGGCCGTCTGCGCCTTGGTGTCGCCGTCGAACGACCTGGCCAACTTGCCCGAGACGTACAGCGTGTCGCCGGCCCACACGGCGCTGGCGATGCCGCTGTCGGCGCTCTGCAGGTGCTGGACTTTGAGCTGGGCGGCGGCCGGCAAGGCGACCAGCGCGGCCAGCAGCAGAGAAACGGCAGGGATCAATTTCATGTTCAACCTTTCAGGAAAAAATCAGGCGCGCACCCGCGCCGCCAATTGTTCGATCACGTGGTGGGCCGACAGCACCGCGCCCTCCTGCCACGAACTGAGGTAGCCCAGGTACTCGCCGGCGAAGTAGATCGGGCCGTCCGGCTGTTGCAGCAACTGGTAGACGGTGTCGTACTGCTCCGGCTTCCACTCGGCCCAGGAGCCCAGGCTGTACGGCACCTTGGGCCAGGCGATATTGACGCCGTCGCGCACCATGCGGCGGTAGCCGGGGTGGATCGCCTCGCCCGCCGCCAGCGCCTTCTCGATGCGCTCGGCCAGCGGGAACTGGCCCATGTCGTCGCCGGGAAAAGCGCCGAAGCTGTAGGAGCCGACCAGCACGCCGTCGGCCTGGCCGATACCTTGCGAGGGATAGAGGATTTGCGTGACGTCGCGGCTGGTCCACGACAGGCCGCCGTAGATGCCGTCGTCCTGCTCCCAGAAGCGGCGCGGCGCGTAGAAGGCGGTCTTGGCCGAGCGCGCATACTCGACCTCGGCGATGGCTTGCCGGTAGGCCGGCGCGAAATCGTTGGGGATGCCGCGCAACACCGACAGCGGCAGGGTGCAGATCACATAATCGCTGTCGATCACGGTGCGGGCGCCGCCGCCGCGACGGCAGACCACGCGCGCGCCCTGCGCCGTCTTGCGGATTTCGTCGACCAGCGTGTCGTAGCGGATCACCTGCCCTACCCGCTTGGCGAACGCCATCGGAAAGCGGTCCATGCCGCCCACCGGTTGCAGCATGGTGCCGGCCTGGTCGAAGTCTTCGGCGAAGGTCGCCTTGAACTGCCAGAAGTCGGCCCGCAACAGCTCGTCCAGCGGCAGCGGCGCGCGCACCGCGCCGTGCGGCCGGCCCGGCGCCGGCGTGGCGCTGTAGCCGCTGCGCGCGCTGCCGGTGTAACGGCCGTCGCGCTGCAAATCGCCGAAGCTGGCGATGGCGCCGAGCAGGCGCTCCCGATCTTGCCGGCTCAGTTCCTGGTCCAGCCTGCCGGTGGAGACAGCCTTGCCCAGCAGCTCGCCGAAATGGCCGCGCGTGTCGCCCAGCACCTGGCGCGCCTGCACCGGCTTGCCGCCGAAGGCGCCGTCGTCCTGCAGCAAGGCGGCGCGATCGTCGTTCATCATGATTTCCAGCGGCACGCCGAACTCGCGGCAATAGCCCAGCACCGCGCGGTGGTGGTGCGAGATGCGCGCCGGACCGGGATTGAGGTAGAGATGCGGCGCCTTGGGCCAGCGCGCCTGCTGCACGCCGTCGCTCTGCTCGAAACGGTCGCCGCCGCGGATGGTCCAGCTGCGGCCGCCGGGACGATGGCGCGCCTCCAGCACCGTGCACGCGAAACCGGCCTTGCCCAGCTGGTAGGCCGCCGTCAGCCCGGCCACGCCGGCGCCGAGGATGGCGACGCGCTTGCCCCTGCCCAGTCCGCCGGGCAGCGCCGGCGGCCCCCGGTAGGCCAGGTCCTCGCCCCAGGCCAGGCTGGCGCAGCCCAAGGCGTCGAGCGCGGCGAACGCGGCCGCGGCGCCGCCGCGACGGGCGATCTGCGCCAGAAAGCTGCGGCGGGTGACGACATGAGCGGCTTTCATGGTCGGTGCTCCTGCAGGGCCGGGGACATGGCAATATAACATCAATCCAGCCCCGGACCGTGGCTTGCATAAGACAATCTAACCAGTGCCAACGGCCCAAATAACTGTCGCAAAGGCATGAGTTATGACACACTAGATTCAACTGCAAGCCCTGCCGTCCCCACCCAGAAAGCGCCGCATGCCGCTGTTCCCCAAGCCACCGCCGTTCTCGCTGGCCGCGACGCTGACACTGGTCACCGGGATGGCGGTCACCGGCATGCTGTTCGTGGCGGTCAGCGCGCTGGAATACGGCAAGATGGAACTCAGTTTCCAGCAGCGCGCGCAGGTACGGGCGGCCGCCATCCGCCGCGGCCTGGACGACACACTGGAACTGGTCACCATCCTCAACGACCTGATCAAATCGGTGGGCCCGGTCAACCGCGAACAGTTCGGCGACTTCACCCGGCCGCTGCTGGCGCGTTATCCTTTTGTGCAAGCTTTCAACTACCACCGCGTGCTGAACGACGAAGAGGCAGGCCGTTATACGGCCGCGCTGCAAAACCAATATCCCGGCTACAGCATGTTCGACGGCGGCCACCTGCCGCTGTCGTCGCGGCCGCAGCATGCGATCGTCGACTATCTGGAACCGCTGCAAGGCAACGAGGCGGCGTTCGGACTGGACGTGATGTCGCTGGGGCCGATGTCCAACATCATCAACCAGGCCGTGGCGGCCGGCGCCATCATGGCCACGCCGCTGCTGCGGCTGCAACAGGAACGCGGCAACCAGAAGGGCTTCGTGCTGCTGATGCCGGTCTACCGCCCCGGCGCGCAAACGGCCACGGCGGCGCAGCGGCGCGCGGCCTGGATAGGCAATACCGGCGCCGTCATCCGTTCCACCGACCTGATCCACAAAATCCTGCATGGCGCCGACCTGCTGGACGACGCCTCGCTGGTGGTGCGGGTCTACGTCGGCGACGACGTCCGGCCGGACAACCTGATCTTCAGCCTCGGCCAGCCGGACGAGCAGACGGCGGCCGCCAAGCCCTTGCAGCGCTGGCTGGCCTTCGACTACCACGACCTCTACACCAGCACCTTCAGCGCGGCCGGCAAGGCCTGGCACGTGCAGGTGACGCCGCTGCCGCGGCCCTTCCTGGCCAGCCACCTGGGTTCGCTGTCGACCTCGATCGGCGGCCTGCTGTTCTCGCTGTTGACGGCGGCCTTCGTCAACTCGCTGGCGCGCCGCTCGGTGCGGGTGCAGGGGCTGGTCGAGGAGCGCACCCGCGCCCTGCAATTGAGCAATGAGCTGCTGAACGAAGACGTCGCCGCCCGCAAGCGCACCGAGGAGGCCTTGCAGGAAAGCGAGCTGCGCTTCCGCCGCCTGCTGGCGCTGTCGTCCGACTGGTATTGGGAGCAGGATGCGCAATTCCGCTTCACCAGCATCACCGGCGGCTTCTTCGACAAGGGCAAGCAGGACCCGGACAGCTTCATCGGCAAGACGCGCTGGGAACACCATCCGCAAATGTTGCAGGCGCGCTGGGGCCAGGACCATATCGCGCTGCTGGAAGCCCACCTGCCCTTCCTCAACTTCGACTACGCGCTGCCCGGCACCGACGGCCAGCAGCACTGGTTCAGCATCAGCGGCGAACCGCTGTTCGACAAGGACGGCGGGTTCAAGGGCTATCGCGGCACCGGCACCGACATCACCGAGCGCAAGCTGTCCGAGCAGCGCATCCACCACATCGCCCACCACGACGTGCTGACCGGCCTGCCCAACCGCGTGCTGCTGCAAGACCGGCTGACGCAGGCGGCCGCCTTCGCCAACCGCAGCGGCATCCCGCTGTGGGTGATGCTGATCGACCTCGACCGCTTCAAGTTCGTCAACGACAGCCTGGGCCACAAGGCCGGCGACCTGCTGCTCAAGACCGTGGCCCAACGGCTGCAGGACAGCGTGCGCGAGAGCGATACCGTGGCGCGCCTGTCCGGCGACGAATTCGTCGCCATCCTGACCGAATACCCGGACGAGGCGCTGTCGCTGGACATCACGCACCGCATCATGCGGGCGGTGGCGCAGCCGGTGCTGCTGGAGGGGAAGGAGTTCTTCGTCACCTGCTCGATCGGCGTGGCGATCTACGATCCGGACGGCACGCCGGCGCAGCGCCTGATCGAACACGCGGACATCGCCATGTACCGCGCCAAGAAGCTGGGCCGCAACAATACGCAGTTCTACCAGCCGGCCATGAACGAGGAAGCGCTGGAGCGGGTGCGCATCGAGACCGCGCTGCGCAGCGCGCTCGAGCGCGACGAGTTCGTGCTGCACTACCAGCCGCAGGTGGACCTGCGCAGCGGCCGCATCGTCGGCATGGAGGCGCTGATCCGCTGGCAGCATCCCGAGCTGGGCATGGTGACGCCCCACCGCTTCATTGGCCTGGCCGAGGAGACCGGCCTGATCGTGCCGATCGGCGCCTGGGTGCTGGCCACCGCCTGCGCGCAGGCCAAGGCCTGGCAGGATGCCGGGCATGGGCCGCTGCGGATCGCGGTCAACCTGTCGCCGCGCCAGTTCGGCGAGCCCAACCTGCTGGCGTCGATCGCGGAGGTGCTGGAGCAGACCGGCTTGCCGCCGTCCTGCCTGGACATCGAGCTGACCGAGGGCCTGTTCATGAACGACGTGGCGCTGGCGGTGGAGTTGCTGCACAAGCTCAAGGCGCTGGGGCTGGCCTTGTCGATCGACGATTTCGGCACGGGATACTCCAGCTTCTCCTACCTGCGCAAGTTCCCGATCGATGTGCTGAAGATAGACCGCTCCTTCGTCAGCGACATCGGCGCCGACGACGAGGCGGCCATCGTGGTGTCGATCATCGCGCTGGCGCACAACCTCAAGCTGCGGGTGATCGCGGAAGGCGTGGAGAGCGAGGCGCAGCTGGACTACCTGCGGCGCAACGGCTGCGATGAGATCCAGGGCTATTACTTCAGCCAGCCGGTGCCGGTGGCGGCCTTCGAGCAGATGCTGGTCGAGGGCAGGAATCTGCTGCCGCAGCCAATTGCAATATAAGAGCCTTGAATGTGACCGCAGGACATTGCTTTGAAAATTCCGTTCGGAACGATGAGCCACATAAAAATGGAACAAAGTCAACTCGACGAGAAAGTAGCGATCGTCGACATAAGCGTCGCACCGCACGAGGTCTTATCACCGTCATACGCTACCGCCTTGCCATTCACCGTATGAGTCGCGCTGCCACTCGCAACCGTGCAATTCTGATGGCCATTGATGGGGCAACTGCATTTGTCGCCAACGACGACGACAGATTTTCCCTCAACAGTAAAATGGGCGACGCTGCTGCTAAGGACACTGCCGCCGTGCGATGTAGGATCGCCGACGCGGATGACGTTTGGCATATAGACTTCCTCGACGTTAAACTAACACCCGTCACTGAGCAACTGTGGGGCGAACGCGGATGGATGTGGTGAGCCTATCCCATATGGCGACTGCTTCATCGTCACTGACGCTTGGCTTGGTCCCGCCGATACGGTTTTCTTTGACGCCGGTGTGGAACTCAATTTCGAGAACAGGCAACAATGAATTTTTAGGTTCGCCCTGACTCACAAATACGAACTCGTGCGACTCCCCTTCCTCTGCCTGCGCAGGCTTCCGCGCCAGCATTTCAAAGCCATGCCACTTGCCAATTTGACGCCGTCCACGACGAAGTGTTTTGATGTGCGAGTACCACGCTGCATTTCCCGAATGACTTGCTGTCTCCTCAGCTTGCCGCAACCGAGGTTCCAACGCATCGGACTCCACACGAACATTTTTCTTTGTGACAGAAAGCGAAAGGTGCACATCAGGGAATTCAGACAGCCTGACTCCTATGTTTAACGCCTCAGGACCTGAAATGTCGGAATCACTGACAAATCCAGCTTCAATGCATACGCCCGGTTGCGTAGGAATTTCAAGTTCCCCTCTTGAACGAAGCGATGCAGCAATAGCGTTTAGTCCACGTACGGTCGCGTCCCTTTTTGAAGAAATCGGATTAGCTTTTTGAATGAACAAATCACCGTTCACCTTTACATATGAGTCAATTCTATAGATGCGGCTACTTCCTTTGCTAACACCGAAGATGATTTTTTGACTCGGCATTGTCCCGTTGAGCATCTTACCTACGGAAGAGTCTTCATCGGCCAAGGGGCCACTCGCCCATGCCTTTTCCGCGTCCAGTTCGCTTAGCCGTTCGGCGACGATCATATCAATACTATCGCCCTTACCTGGATAGGCAGTGATTTGCCAAGGAAGATAAGTGGGGCCGTAAACTACTTCCGACTCCTGTGGAACATCTATCAGGAACCTGCCCACGCAAATCGTCTTGGTTTTTTCGAAAAGCTGATTAATGCGCGAAGATGTCGGTAGCATGTTATCTCCATTTGCTTTCTTTAGGAAAGTAAGAAAAAATAATGAAAATAGAAAGGCCGTAAAAATTAGAACTATGTTGCGATATGGAGCCTTGGTTAATTTAAGCATGTCAACTCCATTTCATCGTACTTATTATTCTACTTAAACTATATAGAGTTGATTGAACAGCACGCATATCGCTGTAGCTGGATTGGTGTTCATAGCCCTGTTGTTGAAAAACTCCTTGAAATTTTCCACTTTGAAGTTGATTTTCAGCTGAACGTAAAGGAACGGTTTGATCACCTGGGCCAGAGCTTTTACCCAACGAAACGCCAAGTGCACCCGGAATACTAGGAGAACCCGCTTCGACACCATCAATTGAATAGCCAATACTTGCTTCAGGGACCTCGCCAGTCTTATTTAATTCCAGGACGCCATGTCCACTGTCGGTAACAATAAGTAAATCTTGCCAACTGGCAGAATTTTTCTTCTTGTCCAAATTCCAAACCACCCGTTCCCAAGACTGCCTTGCCGGATCGGCTCCGTAATGGGCATAGCTAAGTGAGTGATACGCATCACGAATAGCATCATGAAACTCTTCCGCACCTCGTAATAAATCACATGTATTATCAAAACCACAGTCAGGAAGCTCAGCAGGATTAAGCCAATCCTCCCGCAGAAGATTGAACCACTTCCCACGTAATCTATAAATTTCACTGTACGGGTTGTTTGACTTTGGAAGACTATGCAATAGTGTTCCGTTCTGTCTTATCTCAAGCCATCCGTTTCCATAAACCTTATTCGGCAATAGTTCAAGACCGCCTTGTGCGTTACCCAGCACTGCAGTCACTTCCGAGCCGAAATTTCCCAGCACTTTAGGCGCAGGGTCAAGGCCGCCAAAAGCCTCTTCGAAACCGGAGCGCATGCGTTTATATGCGGCAGGTGCACCGATTGCCGGCATAACACCATGCACAATACCCAATACTTCAGCCCCCAAACCGCCCACTTTTGGATGGATCAATGCCCGTGCAACCAATCCACCCATCGAATGGGTCATCAATATTACTTTTTCACATTGATACGTCTGCGCCTGATATTTTTTAATTAGCTCTCTAATTCTTCCACTCAAAATTTTTGCCGAAATTCCACTAGATTGCAGCCAGTTGTAACCCATAGCATGGACAGGAAACCAGCAACCAGCGACGGCATCTTTATGCTCTTTCTCCACTAAAGCCTTTAATGCTGGCTGCGACACCGCTCCCCATTCCGTCGGATTTTTACCAAATATCTTGGCCCAATGAGTCGTAAGCCAAGGTTGATTGAACGCCTCTTCGCAAACTTCTAAAATTTCCCTATAGCTGCCAAAGTACACTTCGCCCCACCCTCGCTCTTTAGCTTTCATTTCTTTAGTTTTGGGGTTCGGTGCTCCAATTGGATCGTCAGTCAATAGCGGCGACTTGACTCCTGGGTTCAACTTGACTCTAATGTTTCCCAGGTCATGACGCTTCGCGGCCGTCTCTTTACTATCCCCTGTCGGGTTAGTCGTGGGATCATATATATCGACCTCTGTCTCCAATGGGTCGAGTTGGAGCTGTCTCCTTGCCGCGTTGGCATTGACCATTGCAAGGGCCTCTCCAGTACGATCTGGCCTCCAGGCGATATTGTTGGATTTTCTAAGCCTCGCTTGACGCTCCGCACTCATCCGAAGATTGGACCCCATAATTCCAGGCAGAAAGATGATGGGTATGACTTTCCTTGGTGGAACGCTCATCTTCTGCGGAAGCTGGTCCTCCTTCGGAGTACAGCATCCTTCTGCTCTGACGCCATTTATTCCCGCTTGGACACCTAATTGGTTTGGCATCTTGCCTCCTCAATCCAAAAGCTCGATCTGGTATTTTGCAAAAGCCGTTTTGGAACTAAACTTATCCGTTAGTCCTTCCTTGTCGGTTGTACCTTCGAATATTTGGCCATCCTCCAACGTAATGCGGTAGCGGCGGCCGGCAAGCGGCTGGTCGGTAATGAGGTCAGTTACAAGCACATGCTGGTCATGTTCGACGTCCGTTTTAGGGAGGTGTAAGTTTTCAGGGAAACCATCCCCTCCACTCTCATGGATGAATTTTGATGACTTGATCGTATGCACACCACTACTCTGCTGAGTTATAGCGCCGCCACCATAATTGACCTGACACCCCTGAGCGACCAGTTTGACCGTCGGTGATTGAAACTCGATACCTTCATTTGCAATCAGCTTTATGCGCTTCAATGAAGTGATCTCAACATCGCCATCCTGTGATTGAATGCGAATGTTGCCGCTGGCAGCGATGAGTTTGATGCCTAATTTGAAGGCGAACATGCTAACGCCACGAGCAGCACGAAGGAAAAGGTTTGCGCCGCCCGCTATCTGAACATCTTCGGCACTAGTCATGTCTAACGACGACCTCGCCGAGAGTGTCAACGCACTTTCGCTGCCGACAAAAGTCCCAGCCGTGGCGCATACGGCAACAATAGGTTCTCCGCTTTGTGAGACAGAACCGCTACTACCTGAGCGGCCACCATCCCAATTATTAATTCGATCCACTAACTTGGTCAGTTCTGGACTCGCTGTCGGATCCTCTGCATGTTTCTCGGCGAGAGTAGCCAGTTCGCCGGCGACTTGCCTGGCCAGTTCCGCGCTACGGATAAGCTCTGCCCGACTCAACAAACGCCCACCTGGATCTCCTCGCTCACTAGCATTGATCAAAATGCCTTGTGCTCCACGAATCGATATCGCATTTTCACTGCGCAGCTCTGCGCCTTCCCCTCGTGGATCACCGTAGCCATCCACCTTAGGTTGAGTAAGGAAGCCTAAATTAAGCTGTGTCGCACCGTGATCACTAGCCAACTGGGCACTGATCTGTCCCTGAGTGTCATCGAGACGAAGTTGATTCGCGCGCGTCCCCTTCACCTCACGACTTTTAATGCCGGAAAGGTAGCGGTTTCCAGGAAGGTTGTCTGCGTTGCTGAGGGCTGGCGGCTGCGCTTGCTGGTTGTAGAGCTGGCCCACGATCACCGGCTTGTCCGGGTCTCCGCCGAGGAAGCTGACCAACACCTCGGTGCCGATGCGCGGCAGGCCGATGTTGCCGCATTGTTCAAGGCTGCCGGGGCCGTTGCCCGCCCAGTTCGAGGCCACGCGTACCCAGGCGGAATCAGTCTGGGTATCGGATGCGCCGGCGTTGGAGGCTTGCTCGTGGTCCGCCGCGCGGGTGCCGGGGAAGCGAATCTTCACCCGCCCCATCTGGTCGCAGTGGACCTCCTCCCCTTTCGGCCCAACAACGATCGCGCTCTGCATCAGCGCCTGCGGCAGGTCCGTGCGCGGATCGTAAGCCGGCACGATGATCACCCCGCGCCGCACCGCCGTGAACTGGATATGCATGCGCAGCGGTCCCGATGCCACCTTGTCCGCCACATCCCTTTGCATCTGCAACTCCTGCGCGCCCTGCATCCAGCGGCTGCGGGCGAACAAGCGCTCCACGCGCGCCGCCAGCGCCTTGGGCAGGTTGTTCTGCGCGTTCACCTGCAAGGCCGTGACGACGAAATCCCGCTCCTGAGCCGGATGCCCATCCACCTCCGGATGCCCCGCCAGCGTGAAGTACTCCCCTGCGCACAGATCGCGCACGCTGCCTTCGCCGTGGAAGCATTTCGTTTCATAGTCATGCCGCTGCATACGCAGCCTGCCCAGACGGCATAGGTCCTCGTTGTCGCTCCCCGCATGTGGCGCGAGGATTTGATAGTCGTCCAGGCTCGCGGCCAGCTCGTTGCCGCTCATGCCCTGGTTCACGCCGCTGCCGATGTCCATCATCATGAAGTCGCGGCCTTGCGAGTTGCGATAGTCCCAGCTATGCCGCGTCACCGTGCCCGGTTGCAGGCTGCGCACCGCGTTCCAGGAGGTGATCGTGTCGCGCTGCTCGGTCGCAGCGTCGCGGTGATAGCGGATGGTGCCGGCGGCGTTCTGGCGCAGCATGTCGGCGTTGTTGAACAGCACCAGCGTATGCACCGGGTACTTGCCGCCTTCGGCGCGCACATACCAGCCGATGCCGCGCCGCTTCAGCAGGCGCCGGATGAAAGCCGCGTCCGATTCGTTGTGCTGCATGGTGAATTCGCGCTGAGGATATTCACGCAGTTCGAAGCACTCGTCCAGCTCATGCTTGAAGCAGACGCCGAGCGTGGAATTCTTATGCCGCCATTCATTCAGGATGCGCTGGACGATCTCCACCTCGTCCATGTGGCGGAACACGCGCGTGTTGGTGCGCTTTTCCAGTATCGCCAGCGCGTCGCGGATAACCAGTTGATAGCTGGCCAGGCCGCCGTCGCTGTCGCCCGAGCTGGCCTCGGTGACGATGCCGCAGACGCTGCGCAACTCTCCGATGTCGGTGACGAACTCCAGCGCGGCCGGCACGGCGATCATTTGCTTCAGCGGCAGGTACGCGTCGGCCGATACACACAGCACGCGATACTCGATGCCGCCGCACAAGGTCTCCGAGCCGAACACCCGCTGCGGCAGCAGCATGTCGTCGTTGACGCCTCCCGGCAGATCCAGCCGCAGGCGCAGCGGCCGGTTGCTGGCCACCAGTTCCTTGGCCTGGCCCATGAAGCTGAAGAAATCATTGTCGCGTTCCACAATCGCCCCCCCGGCAAGGCAGCAGTCTTTCCTTCTCGACTGCCACCACGGATGTGCCGCTCAGGTTGGCGATCATGTCACTGTCGTGGATTCCCCTTTTGACATACAGCAATCAACAACTGCTTTACGCCCGATTTAAAAGCGATGGCTAAAGCTATTCTTCATGCAAGTCGATCTCGGCCCGCTCCTTCTCGCTCATGCCCATCCAACGGCGGTGCAGCATGCGCTCCAGCGGCTGGCCCAGGAAAAACAGCAGCAGCACCAGGATCAGGCCGATGCCGGCGATTTGCCACGCGCCCATGCCGCAGATGATGCCGATGCCGGCCGTCACCCAGATCGAGGCGGCGGTGGTCAACCCCTTGATCTTCGACGACTCATGATGGAACACAATCACGCCGGCGCCGAGGAAACCGATGCCGGTGATGACGCCCTGGATGGCCCGGCTCAGCGCATCATGGCTGAATTCGCCGGACACCGAGGCGAACTCCATGCTGGCCGTGGTGACCAGCGCCGCACCCAGCGCCACCAGGCCCAGCGTCTTCATGCCGGTGGGCTTGCCGCGCAGGTTGCGCTCCAGTCCGATGACGCAACCGAACAGCATCGCAATCACCAGCCGGCCCGCCACGCTCCAATAATCAATCATGCGATGCCTGTTCAGGTCCCTTCGGCTTGCGGCGCCGCTTCTTGGGCGCCAGCATGGTGCCGGTGCAGCCCGGCGCGCCGCAGCGGCAGGCGAAGGAACGCTTGATGGCCGGCGTGTGGCGGCCATCGTAGATCAGCGGATAGGAATAGCTGAGCTCTTCGCCGCACCTGATGTCGTGCAGCGCATAGATGTAGATGCGGCCCTCGTCCTCGATGGCCTGGCAGTTGGGCTCGCACGAGTGGTTGATGTAGCGCGCCTCGTTGCCCTGGTCGCCGCCGTCGATGACGTTGCCGTTGGCCAGGCTGAAGAAGAAGGTGTGGTTGTGCGGCATGTCCTGCTCGGCCGCGCGCTCCAGCGCCACCGACCACGGGATCTCGCGGCCGGTGTATTCGATCACGCATTCGCTGACGGCGATATCGCGGTTGGCGAACACGCCCCGGCCATGCACCGGCGAGATCCTGACCACATAGGCCAGTTGGTCGGACAATTCCGCAGGACTTTCCAGGACGTTTTCAGTGAGCATAAGTACGGTGCAGGTTAAGTGGCGTCGCCGCCGGGCGGCTTGAACAGGTCTTCCAGGTCGGCGCGGCTGGTGGGCTTGCGCACCACGTCGCGCCGGCCGGTGAATTCATCCTCGATATGATCGCGATAATAGCTCCAGGCGGCGGCCGATGTCGACAACTTGCGCCACACCTCGTTGCCCACGCCCGAATAATCGATGGCGCGGCCGTCGTCGAACTCCACCCGCAGCATGCGATCGCGCGCATCGTACCCGATCGCGCGCAGCTTGCCGGCATTGATGCGTTTCATTTCCATACAGCCTCCTCAGGCCTTGCGAGCTCCATGCACCATTTGACGGGCCTGCTTACGCAGCAGGGCCTGGTCCCAGCGCTGTTTCTGCTCTTCGGTTTCCGGCGCCAGCGGCGGCACCTCGACCGGTTTGCGGCTCTCATCGACCGCCACCATCGTAAAGTAGCAGCTATTGGCGTGCCGCACCAGACGCTGTTGAATGTTTTCCGTCACCACGCGGATGCCGACCTCCATCGAGGTGCGGCCGGTGTAGTTAATCGACGCCAAAAACGTCACCAGTTCGCCCACGTGTATCGGTTGCAGGAACATCACCTGGTCCACCGACAGCGTCACCACATAGCTGCCCGAATAGCGGCTGGCGCAGGCGTAGGCCACGCTGTCCAGGTATTTGAGGATGGTGCCGCCGTGGACATTGCCGGAGAAATTGGCCATGTCCGGGGTCATCAGGACGGTCATGCTCAGTTCGTGCGCGGTCCAGCTCATCGGTTTTTCCATTGCATACTCCCTAGTTGTTTTCTCCATGCTATCCGCTAAGCTTGTCATTCGCAAATAGTTATCAAAACCAACTAAGTTTATCGTATGCTTTGCGCTTCACGTATAGAGGAGCACTCATGAAATGGAAAGTCCTGGCCGCCGGCATCATGCTCGGCGCGGCCGCCACCGCCCAGGCCGTCACGGCCGACGAGGTGCACACCTTCACGCTGGCCAACGGCATGAAGTTCATCGTGCTCGAATCGCACACCATCCCCAACGCCAATATGTACACGTTCTGGAAGGTCGGCTCGCGCAATGAGACGCCCGGCACCACCGGCCTGTCGCACTTCTTCGAACACATGATGTTCAACGGCTCGAAAAACTTCGGCCCGAAAATGTTCGACCGCACCATGGAAGCCCGCGGCGGCTCCAACAACGCCTACACCAGCAACGACCTGACGGTCTACCAGGACTGGTTCCCGGCCTCGTCGCTGGAGACCATCTTCACGCTGGAAAGCGACCGCATCGCCCACCTGACGATCGACCCGAAAATGGTGGCCAGCGAGCGCGGCGTGGTGCTGTCCGAGCGCAGCACCGGCCTGGAGAACTCCAACATCCGCGCGCTGCGCGAGGAGATCAACGGCGTCGCCTTCCAGGCCCACCCGTACTCGTGGCCGGTGATCGGCCATGAATCGGACATCAAGGCCTGGACCCAGGACGACCTGCAACGCTACTTCACCACCTACTACGCGCCCAACAACGCGGTGTCGGTGATCGTCGGCGACGTCAAGACCGACGACGTCAGGAAGCTGGCCACCAAGTACTTCGGCGGCATCCCGAAACGCGCGCTGCCGCCGGCGGTGCGCACCGTGGAGCCTGAACAGAAAGGCGAACGCCGTGTGTTCGTCGCCAAGGAATCGGCCACCTCGGCCAACCTGGTGGTGGCCTACAAGGTCCCGGCCGCCAACAGCGCCGACTTCTACGCGCTGGAAGTGCTGCAAAGCATACTGGGCGACGGCAAGACCTCGCGCCTGTACAAGACGCTGGTCGAGCAGCAGCTGGCCACCCAGGTCAGCGCCAGCAGCATGGACGGCTTCGATCCGGGCCTGCTGTACCTGTCGGCCGTGGCCACCGCCAAGACCGAACCGGCGCAGCTGGAAAAAGCCCTGCTGGCCGAAGTCGACAACGTGGTCAAGCACGGCGTGACGGCGGACGAGCTGCAAAAGGTCAAGAACCAGAAGCTGCTCAACCTGTACCGCGAACAGGAAACCATCAACGGCAAGGCCCAGCAGCTGGGCAACTACGAGGTGTTCTTCGGCGACTACAAGAAAATGTTCGACGCCCCGGCCGCCTACGAAAAATTGACGACCGCCGATATCCAGGCCGTCGCCGCCAAATACCTGAAAAAATCGCAGCGCACCGTCGGCGTGCTGGCTGCGAAGGAGGATTGATTACATGAGCATCAAAGTGAGCATCAACGCAACCGTAATGGCCGCCGCCGTGCTGGCCGCCATCGGCGCCGCGCCGCTGGCCGGCGCCGCAGATTTCCGCCTGCCGGCGTTCGACACCGTCACCCTGCCCAACGGCCTGACCGTGTACCTGATGGAGCGCCATGAAGTGCCGCTGATCTCGGTGCGCGCCGTGGTCAAGGCCGGCGCCGTCAACGACGCCAAGCAGCCGGGCCTGTCCAACCTGACCGGCGACGCCCTGCTGCTGGGCAGCAAAGCCCACAACAAGACCGCCATCGACCAGGCGTTCGACTTCCGCGGCGCCCGCCTGGCCGGCGGCGCCGGCACCGAGGCCAGCACCGTGCAAGCCAACTTCGCGCGCGCCGACAGCGCCGCGCTGCTGCCGCTGTTTGCCGAGATCATCCAGCAACCGAGCTTCGACGAAGCCGAGCTGACCAAGCTGCGCGACCGCAAGGTCAACGGCCTGAAGCAGGCCAAGGAAGCGCCGCGCAATGTGGTGGCCAATTACTACCGCGCCATGCTGTTCGGCGAGGCGCCGTATGCGATCCCGGCCAGCGGCACGGTCAGCAGTGTCAGCGCGCTCAAGCAGGCTGACGTGCAGGGTTACTACCAGCATTACTACCGTCCGGACAACGCCGCCATCATCGTGGTCGGCGATTTCCAGGCGGCCGAGATGCGCAAGCAGATCGAGTCGCTGTTCGGCGCGTGGCAGGCCAGCGGCCCGGCGCTGCCGCAGCAGGACAACGGCAAGGTACAGGCCGACAAGGCGCGCGTGTGGCTGGTCAACAAGCCGGATGCGATCGAGACCACCTTCCTGATCGGCGGCGTCGGCATCGCCCGCAACGACCCGGACTACGTGCCGCTGCAAGTGCTCAACACCATCGTCGGCGGCCGCTTCACCTCGTGGCTGAACGACGAGCTGCGCGTCAACTCGGGGCTGACCTACGGCGCCCGCAGCGAGTTCGCCACCTTGTCGCAGACCGGCACCTTCGCCATCTCCAGCTTCACCGCGCTGCCCAAGACCGAAGCGGCGCTGGCGTTGGCGCACAAGACCTACCAGCGTTTGTGGGACAAGGGCATCGACCAGCCGACGCTGGAATCGGCCAAGGCCTACGTCAAGGGCCAGTTCCCGCCGCGCTATGAGACCGGCGAGCAGCTGGCCGGTTTGCTGGGCGATATGTATGCGTCCAAGGTCGGCCGCGAGCAGATCGACAACTTCATGAAGGATGTCGACAGCCTGACGCCGGAACGCGCCAAGGCGCTGGTGGACAAGCACTTCCCGCGCAAGAATCTGCAGACGGTGCTGGTGGGGAAAGCCGACGCCATCCGCGAGATCGCCAAGACCTACGGTGAAGTGACCGAGCTGCAAATCAGCGCGGACGGTTTCCAGCCTCGTTAAGCCAGGTCAGGGAACGGCGCCGGCCGGATCCAGCTGGCGCGCCAGTTGTTCGACGTCGTCCGCAGTGTCGGGGATGGCGTCGACCACCAGCGCCAGCTGGTCCCAGGCGGCGGCGCTGGCATCCACCTTCAGCGCCTGCTCGGCCAGGTGCGCCAGGCCGGACAGACGGTCGGCGCCCACGGTGCCGGCCAGGCCCCTCAGCGTATGCAGCAAAGGCAGCGCCTCGTCGAGATTCCGGTCCGCGCAAGCCGCTTGCAGCTGGGCCGCCATATTGCCCGCCTCCGCCGCGAAACTCCGCAACGCCATCAGATACACCGAATGCAGGCCGCCCAGCCGTTTCAGCGCGGCGGCGCTGTTGATGCCGGCCGCCGCCAGCGGCGCCGCGCCGGCCGTATCGTCGGCAGCGGTCTCAATGGCCGCCTCCACCGGCGCGCGCCCGCGCCGCGCGTGCTTGCGTATCACCGCAATCAACTGCACCAGGTCGAAAGGCTTGCCGATGTGATCGACCATGCCCGCATCCAGCGCGGCGACGCGGTCGGACGGCATGGCGTTGGCCGTCATCGCCACGATGGGCGGCGCCTGCGCGCCCAGCCTGCGCTGGATCGCCAAGGTCGCTTCATAGCCGTCCATCTCCGGCATCTGGATGTCCATCAGGATCAGGTCCGGCAAGGGGCCGGGGCGCGAAACGGCGGCCAGCGCTATCTGGCCGGAACTGGCCACCTCGACTTCCGCGCCGTCGTTGCCCAGCAGTTCGCTGGCGACTTGCTGGTTGGCGGGATTGTCGTCCACCAGCAGCAGATGCAGGCCCTCCAGCCGGCGCAGCGACGGCAGCGCCACCGCCGCCAGCGGCGCCCGCTTTTCCATGCGCGCATCGGCCACCGCGTCGAACAGCATCGACGCCGTGACCGGCTTGACCACGAAGCCGTCCAGCACCGGTTCCAACTCCAGGTGGCGCTGCGCCAGCAGTTCGCGGTCGTGCGCGGTCACCATGACGATCAGCGGCAGCTTGCCGTGCGGCGCCAGCTTACGGATCTCGCAGCTGGTTTCCCAGCCGTCGAAGGCTGGCATGCGCCAGTCGATGAACACCACGTCGTAGGCGCGCCGCTCGGCCATGCGCCCGCTCACGGCGGCCAGCGCCTCGCGGCCGCCCTCGGCCACGTCGACCTGCCAGCCGAACGAGGTCGCCATTTCGCTCAGCACCATGCGCGCCACCGGGTTGTCGTCCACCACCAGGCAGGCCAGGTCCTTCAACAAGCCGTGCTCCGGCGACGACGGCGCCAGGCCGAGCGCTTCGGCCGGCGTGGCCGTCACGCCGCAATCGATAGTGAACGCGAACACGCTGCCCTTGCCCAGTTCGCTGGTCACGCTCAGTTCGCCGCCCATCAGGCGCACCAGGCGCTGGCTGATCGCCAGGCCCAGGCCGGTGCCGCCGAAGCGGCGCGCGGTCGAGGCCTCGGCCTGCGAAAAGCCTTCGAAGATGCGCCGGCTTTGCTCCGCCGAGATGCCGATGCCGCTGTCGTGGATGGCGAACGCCACCGACAGCGTGTTGGCGCCGCGCGCCAGCAGCCGCGCCGACAGCACCACCTCGCCCTGCTCGGTGAACTTGATGGCATTGCCGGCCAGGTTGAGCAGGATCTGCTGCAGGCGCAAGGCGTCGCCCACCACCAGCGCCGGCAGTTGCGGATCGATGCGGAACAGCACTTCGATATTCTTACCGCCGACGTTGGCCGACAGGATCACCGCCAGGTCGCGCCACAGTTTGTCGAGCCGGAACGGATGCGGGTCGAGCGCCAGCTTGCCGGCCTCCACCTTGGAAAAATCGAGGATGTCGTTGAGCAGTCCCAGCAAGGCGCTGGCGGCCGCCTGGGCCTTGGCGGCATAGTCCTGCTGGCGTTCGCTCATTTCGGTTTGCTGCAGCAGTTGCAGCATGCCCAGCACGGCGTTCATCGGCGAGCGGATCTCATGGCTCATGTTGGCGACGAACTCGGACTTGGCGCGGCCGGCCTTGTCGGCCTCCTCCTTCGCCAGCAGCAGCGCGTCGTGCGCGGCGCGCGCCTCGGTGTGGTCGGTGCTGCTGCCCACCCAGCCCAGCACGGCGCCGTCGCCGTCCTTCTGCGGCAAGGCGTGGTTGTCGAAGATGCGCCAGGCGCCGTCGGCGCGGCGCAGCCGGCAATCGCAGCGGAAGGCGTCGCCGGCGGCCCTGGCGCGCCGCCACTCGGCCTGCAATGCCGGGCGGTCGTCCGGGTGCAGCAGCGGCGCCCAGTCGCCCGCCTCGATCAGCAGCGCCGACGGCACGCCGCTGAAACGCTCCCAGTGGTGGCTCATGAAATCGAGGCGGATCTGCGGCGTCACGGTCCACACCATTTGCGGCAGGCCCTCGGTCAGCGAGCGCCAGCGCGATTCCGACGCCGTCAACCGCACCATCGACGCTTGCAGCGCGCGGTCGGCCTCCACCAGTTGCAGCACCGACTGGTATTGCTTGCGCATCAAATACCAGACGCCCGCCAGCAGCGCCGCCGCGATGGCCGCCAGCACGGCCAGGAACAGGATGGCGTTGCGCACCTCCTTGCGCCACGGCGCCAGGAAATCCTCGCTGGCCAGCCCGACCACCACATAGATCGGATAGGCGCCGACGCGCTCCAGGCTGACCGTGCGCTCGCGGTTGTCGCGCCCGCTGACGATGTTGTAGGTATCGCCCTTTTGCTTGCCGTCCAGGATGGCCCGGGTTTGCGGCGTCACCTCGATGGTGCTGCCGATCGCCATGTTGTCGGCCAGCGGATGGCGGTGCAGTACGCGGCGGCGGTCGTCCAGCAGCACGATCGAGCCGTTGGCGCCGACGTTCAGCGACGAGAACAGCTCGGTCAGGCGCGAGCTGTTCATCAGCGCGTAGGCGGTGCCGCCGAAACTGCCGTCCGCCATGGCCAGCGGGTAGACCAGCGGCAGTACCCACTCGCCGCTGATGCGCGACTTGACCGGCACGCCGATGATCAGCTCATGTTCGACCTTGGCGCGCTGGAAGAATTCGCGGTCGATCACGGTTTGCGGATGGGCCGGATCGACCTGTTCGCCGTAGATCACGCGGCCGGCGGCGTCGGCGCCGCGCACCGCCTGCGCGTTCGGCATGCGTTCGCGCAGCGTGCGCAGGTAGGCGCCGAACTTCTCGTCATCGAAGTGCCCGGACGCATGCATGGCGCGGAACTCGACGCCGGCGCGGCGCATCGCCAGGTCGACCTCTTCGAAATGGGAGTGCAGGAAGTTTTCCAGCGAGACCGACAGGTTGTGCGCCGTCTCGGCCGCGTTGGCGTAGTAGCGCGCCTGGCTCACTTGCAGCACATGGGCGACGAACAGGGAGACCAGCAACAGCACCGCAGCCACCGCCGCAACGAGTACGCCGAACAGTTTACGGAATTTCTGCAGCGTATGCGCTTTCATGGCGGCTGGCGGTCTCTTCTTGTTTTAATGCCTCTACATTAACGCAAAAAAAACGCCCCGGAGGAGCGTTTTTTTGTTTTACAAGCCTTGCCTGGCGATATCGGCCAGCGATTCCCGGCCCTTGTCGCTGATATCGTAGCCGCCTTCGGCGCGCGGCACGATATGCGACTTCTTGCCGAGGAACTGGGCGACGTCGGCGTCGATGACGCTGGCCGGATCGGCTTCGACGGCGCGCAAGCCCAGCACGCAACGGCGCAGGAACAAGATTTCCTCGCCCTTGTCGGTGAGCGAAATGCGGCCGTTCTTGGCGATCGTGAACAGCTTGATGCCGGTCAGGCGCTTGGTGTTGCGGCCGACGCAGGCGCTGACGCGCTCGCCCTTGATGCCGCGCTTCACTTCATCAAGTGCGTTGTATTCGTCTTGCGTTAATTTCTCGTTCTTCATTGCCATTTTATCCATAAGAGACTGCTGCGGCCCTCATGGTACGCGCCCGGCGCAGCGACGGCAAGACAATGCACCGTCCCGACGCCTCCGATACGCGATCGGAGGCGGCATGGCCGCCTCAAAACGAGAATAAAGTGTGGCTCAAAACGCTCGTATCGCCAGCCAGATCAGGCCAATGGTGGCAAATGCCGCTACACAAATCAGGGCTTGAACACGCTTCGCACTGAAGGCGACGCTACGACGGCCGAGGTAGATTTTATTGTGTAAGGAATTGCCCATGATGCTCTCCGTGAGAGGGTGAATCGATGACATGACTTAATTATAGAAACTCTTTGATTACCCCAATGTGACGCTCAGCACAAAGTTTAAAATATGTATCCATTGAGCAACAACTATCACACTTTCTCACGGGGTAACACGGTCAGGTTTTGATCGGCGCTTGCTTGGGTTGCGGCTCTTCGATAGGCGCCTGGTCGGGCAGCGGCATATTGTCCGGCGGCGGATCTTTTTCCGGCTGCGGCGGCGGCATATCGGGCTCGGGCGTGGTGTGGGCGCGAATGTTCATGGGGCATTCCTCCTTGAAGTGGAAATAAGCTGTTCAAGAGGCAGATTAGGAGAAACGGCGGATAAACAAGTGGCGGATCGCCGTCCAGCGTGCGTTGCCGCACGCCGGCCGTCGCTTCACCACCGGGGGTCAAGTCTGACATTCGGACACGAGCTCTGCCGTGCCCTTGCTTACGGCAGAGCTCGTGTCCGAATGTCAGACTTGACCCCGGTGTTCTATGGGAAAGATCTGCGCGGCGATCTGTTCCCAGTTGTCGCGCGGACCGCTGGACGGGACTTGCCCCATGCAGAACAGGACGTCGGAGTCCGGCCTGACCAGCATGCATGCCGTTAACTGGCGCTGCAAGGTGGACGGACTGATGTCGCCTGGCGCGCCGTACGAGTCGAGCAGCGCCTTGAGCAGCACCGGGTCGCCTTGCGCCATGAAGATCATCGGCGTCAACAGCTCGAAGCGGTCGCTGTTGCCGACGATCGCATCGCCGAAATCAAGCAGGCCGGTCAGCTTCCAGCCGCCCGCTTCCTGCTTCGCCAGCAAGTTCCACGGATGTACGTCCATATGCATGAAGCGCGCCGCGCCCTGTGGCGCAAAGTCCTGCGCCGCCGCGAGATACGGCAGCACCTGGTCCAGCAAGCCCTGCGGCATCTGCCGGCGTTGATGCCGCGCCAGGCAGCCGTCCACCAGGCCCCGCACATACGACGGCCAATCCACCTTGATCGCAATCTCGTCGTCGAACGCCACGGCGCGCAATTCGCGCAACAGTTGCCCAGTCTGCAGCATGATCGCCCGTTTCTGTTCAAGCGCCAGCGTCGGCCACACGTCCGCCAGCACCACGCCGTCCAGGCGGGTCGAGACGACGAACACCCAGTCGTCGACTTCGCCGCTGCCGATCAAACCGGGCGTTCGCACCGACAGCTTGCCCTCCAACAGCGGGGCAATCAGCACCTCCTTGTCGCCCTGCCGGCGCCAGTTGGGCGGCACCAGCTTGACGATCACCTCCGCCCTCAGGTCGAACAAGGCGTTCGATCCTTGCGGGATTTTCTGCCACGGACCGTCCGCCAGGCCAAACTCCCGGCGCAGATGGTCGAGCACCGGCAGCCACGACGCCAAAGGCGTGCTCTCTATGAAGTCGCGGCAGGCGGCATTGTCGACGCCTCGCGGCAGGCAATCGAGCAAGGCTTTCATTTGATGCGGAAGATCACGTCCACGGTCTGTGTCCATTGCAGCGACTGGATCGACAGGAAGTCCTTCTCCGCCGGCGAGGCATTGCTGCCGCGACGATTGTTGTAGAAGTCCACCGGCAGCAGGCCGACGGCGTTGGTCAGGTTGCGCAGCTGGCCCGACGAGATGGCCGTCACCGCCCCCACTTTCTTGCCGAAGCCGGCCGCCATGCCCTCGGCGCGCCGCTGCGCATCCTTGATCGCGACGGCGGTCAGTTCCTGCTCGGTCTGGAGGCGGTCGGTCCGGCCGAAGCTGGTGCTCAGGTGATCGATATTCGGTTTGCCCAGCAGGCCCTGCATGATGGCGCGCCAGTTGCCCAGGTTGCGCACGACGACGTGTACCGCGCTGCGGATCTCATACTCGGGCGGCGCGTTCGGATCGGGATTGGCGGACTTGCGCATTTCCTTGCGCAGGTCGCGGAAGCTGACGTCGGCCCCGGCGTCCTTGCCGGTCTCGCCGCCCTGCTCGGCCAGCAAGGCCTGCACTTCCGCCACGCGGGCCTGCACCACGGCCACGGCGGCGTTGGTGTCGGCGTCGAAGGCGCTGATGTCGAAATCGATCTCGCCCAAGTCCGGCATCACCGACATGAAGCCTTCGCCGCTGACGTGGATGAAGGGATAATCCGGCAGGTTGGACGCCTGCGCGGCCAACGGCAACAGGGCGACGACCAGAGCGAGTTTCTTCAACATCGAACTTCCTTCAAAAGTGAAAGCTGGAGTATCCAATACTTTTTACTATTAAACAACTTGCAAAAAGTAGGGACATACCCATTTGCCACTCCAACCACAATCACTCAGGGGAAGAAGATGCTGGTTCCAACACGTCCGCGTTCGGTGCAGGACAACCGGCCCGTCGCCGTGCAGGTGGTCAAGCAGGAAAAATCGGGCGCCGTCGACAAGCATGTGCTGATAGTCGAGACGCCCCCGCGCCAGCCGGCGCCGCCGAAAACGAAATAAACTATTTACCCTTGTTGATCTCGGCGACCAGCAGGAAGGCTTCGTGATGGATGGCCTGCTCGGCGGCCTTGAATTCCTGGTTGGCCTTGACGAAGGCCGGTTTCTTCAGCTCGGCCTTTTCCTTGGCGTTCGGCGTCGGATCGACCGGATACAGGCGCGCCGGGCCGTTGTAGGTCTCGGTCAGCACCTTTTGGCCATAGCTGGACTGGTAGTAGTGGGTCATCTCGACCGCCGCCTCGGTGCTGAGCAGGCGCGCCACCGGCAGCGCCAGGCGACTGTAGATGGTTTCGGCCGGAACCTTGTCGAGCTTGGCCATCATCAGCTCGCGCTGGGCCGGGCTGGGGTACTTGCTCATGCCGGCGGTGGTGCGCATCATCTTCTCGGCCTGCATGGACGCCAGCAGGTCGTGCGCGGCCTTGACCCGGGCGGCGTCCGGCGCGGCGCCGGGAGCCGCGGCCTGGGCCAGCATGGCGCTCATCAGCAAAGTGGCCGCGGCCAGCATTTTTATTGGTTTCATGTCTGCTCCTTTGTAGGCATAGGCACCCATCATATTGCCAAAGTCGCAAACATGGCCGCATGATTGGTGCGTAGAATGTCGGCTCACACAGACTACGAGATCCCCACCATGCAACACACGCCACTGAACGACGACGAATACGATGCGCTGGACGCGCTGCAGGACGTATCCTGGCTGGAAGGATTCCTGACCGCCATCGTCATCGGCCCGACCAAACCGGCGCCGGAAGGCTGGCTGCCGGCGGCCTTGAAAAATCCCGCCGCCGAGCCGCTGGCGCTGCGCCACTACCACTACATGCAAACCTGGATGAGCAAGGATCCCGCCAGTTTCGAGCCCATCTACGAATGCGGCGGCAACTGGGGTCCCGAGCAGTGGTGCGAAGGTTTCGCCGCCGGCATGCAGGTGGATGCGGCGGCCTGGGCGCCGTTGCAAGCGGCCCATCCGGAATGGCTGGCGCCGTTCCGGCGCGAAGGCGCGTCATGGGCCGACGCGGTGACGCCGTCGGTGATCCAGATCAACGCCTACTGGCATCCGCCGAAAGGCCCGAAAGTCGGCCGCAACGACCCCTGCCCTTGCGGCAGCGGCAAGAAGTACAAGAAGTGTTGCGGCGACGCTTAACCGATCCTATCGGTCTGCTGGGAGACGATGAGGACGGCCAAGATGGTGCGCGTGACTGCGGCGATCATGGCGTTGCTATTTTCGCTGCGTCGCACGGCAGCAAAAAATCTGGACGAAAAAAAAGCTTCCTCCCGGAAGCTTTTTTCTCTACTGCTATTCATGGCGGAGAGGGTTGGGATTCGAACCCACGGTACGATTTAACGTACGCTTGATTTCGAGTCAAGTACATTCGACCACTCTGCCACCTCTCCTGGTGGTACATTTTTCTTACAGCAGCGTTTTGTGGCGGAGAGGGTGGGATTCGAACCCACGGTACGATTTAACGTACGCTTGATTTCGAGTCAAGTACATTCGACCACTCTGCCACCTCTCCGTTTTCCCACCTGCTGCTGCGAGAAGGCAAGATTATAGCAGGCCGTCGGGAAAAAGGAAGGGCTATTTTACGCCTTCAGGTGAGTCAATCCACCCATGTACGGACGCAGTACCGACGGGATCTCCACCGAGCCGTCGGCCTGCTGGTAATTCTCCAGCACCGCGACCAGGGTGCGGCCCACCGCCAGGCCCGAACCGTTGAGCGTGTGCAGCAGTTCCGGCTTGCCCTGGGCGTTGCGGAAGCGCGCCTGCATGCGGCGCGCCTGGAAGGCTTCGCAATTCGACAGCGACGAGATTTCACGATAGGTGTTCTGCGCCGGCAGCCACACTTCCAGGTCGTAGGTCTTGGTGGCGCCGAAGCCCATGTCGCCGGTGCACAGCGACATCACGCGGTACGGCAGGCCCAGGCGCTGCAAGATGGTTTCCGCATGGCCGACCATTTCGTCCAGCACCGCGTACGAGGTGTCCGGATGCACCACCTGCACCATCTCGACCTTGTCGAACTGGTGCTGGCGGATCATGCCGCGGGTGTCGCGGCCGTAGCTGCCCGCTTCCGAGCGGAAGCACGGGGTGTGCGCGGTCATCTTCAGCGGCAGCGTGTCGGCCGCCACGATCTCGTCGCGCACCAGGTTGGTCAGCGTGACTTCCGACGTCGGGATCAGGTAGAAGTTCTCGCCCTCGCCTTCCGCGCCGCCTTTTTTCACCGAGAACAGGTCGGCTTCAAACTTCGGCAGCTGGCCGGTGCCGCGCAGCGAATCGGCGTTGACCATGTACGGGGTGTAGCACTCGGTGTAGCCGTGCTCGTCGGTGTGGGTGTTCAGCATGAACTGCGCCAGCGCGCGGTGCAGACGGGCGATGCCGCCTTTCATGACCGAGAAGCGCGAGCCGGTCAGCTTGGTCGCCACATCGAAATCCAGGCCCAGCGGGGAGCCGACATCGACGTGATCCTTGACTTCGAATTCAAAAGTGCGCGGGGTGCCGACCTTGCGCACTTCGACGTTGCCGCTTTCATCCGTGCCGACCGGGACCGATTCGTGCGGTACGTTGGGGATCGCCTGCATGAAATCGCCCAGCTTGGCCTGCACTGCCGACAGTGCCGTTTCGTTGGCTTTGAGCTCGTCGCCCAGGCCGGCCACTTCCGCCATCAGCGCGGTGGTGTCTTCGCCCTTGCCCTTCATCATGCCGATCAGCTTGGACTGCGAGTTGCGCTTGCCCTGCAGCTCTTCGGTGCGCGTCTGGATCGCTTTGCGTTCGGCTTCGAGGGCGTTGAAACCGTCCACGTCGAGCTGGAACTTGCGGGTCGCCAGGCGCGCGGCGACGTTGGCTATATCTTTACGGAGAAGTTGGATATCAATCATGGGAACAAGTGCCGTTGTATCGAAAACGTCAATTGTACCAAGAGGATGCCACTTCCCTGCGAGTTTTGAACAGCCCGCCGGCTGCGGCGATTACAGTGCGGCTTTTTCGGCGGCGGTCAGGCGCTTGGCGGTCACGGTCACGACTTGCATTTTGGCGGTCGAAACGGCGACTTTGGCGGCTGGGGCGACCGGGGCGACAGCGGTGTCGGCGGCGGTGGCGAAACTCGTGGCGGCGGCCAGTACGGTAGCGGCGACGAAGATGATTTCCATGTTTTTAGCGATGTTCATGATGTATTCCTTCAGGTGGTTGGTTGCGCGTTGTCTGGTAACGCTGCTTGGTATGGTTGTACTGTACCTAAAGGCTCCCTGCGTCGCCATCGGGATGCGACGAAGCGCCGGAAACGGCGCCTGAAGTGCAAAAAACGGGTAGGAAACGAACAGCTCAGGCGGCGCTGCGCAGCGCCACCGGCTGGTCCGCATGCCGGTGCACCAGCTGGCCCAACGTAGCGATGGCGGCCTGGGTGCGCGGCCCCCACGGATTGCCGCAATTGAGGCGCAGATAGTTGCGGAACTTGCCCGTGGCGGAGAACAACTGCCCCGGCATCGACGCCACCCCGGCCGCCACGGCGTCGCCGTGCAGGGCCAGCGCGTCGACCTGCTCCGGCAGGCTGACCCACACCACGAAGCCGCCCTGCGGCTCGGACACCGTGCATTGATGGGGGAAAGTCTCGCAGATCGCGTCCGACATGCGGGCGATGCGCTGCGACAGCGCGCGCCGCATCTTGCGCACCTGGTTCTCATAGGCGCTGCCGGTCAGGAAATCGGCCAGCACCGCCTGGAAGAAGTGGCTGGTGGCGCCGCTGGAGATCATCTTCTGCACCACGATGTCCTGCGCATAGCGCCCCGCCACCACGTAGCCGACCCGCGAACCGGGACTGATGGCCTTGGAAAACGATGCACACAGCATCACGTGGCCGCTGGTGTCGTAGGCCTTGACCGGCCACGGCCGCTCCGGCGTGAAGCACAGGTCGCCGTAGACATCGTCCTCGATCAGCGGGATATCGTGCTGCGACAGCAGCTTGGCCAGCCGCTGCTTGTTCGCCTCCGGCATGATGCAGCCGAGCGGATTATTGGCGTTCGGGATCAGCAGCACCGCCTGCACCAGGCCGGCGTTCATCGCCAGCTCCAGCGCGTCGATCGACGGGCCGGTCTTCGGATGGGTGGGGATCTCCAGCGCCTTCATGCCCAGCGACTCGATCAATTGCAGCAGCACGAAATAGGTGGCCGACTCGATCGCGATGGTGTCGCCGGCCTTGGCCACCGCGCGCAGGCACAGGCTGAGCGCCTCGGTGCAGGAACCGGTGACGACGATCTCGTTCAGCTCCAGATGGCCCCAGTCCAGCGCGCGGCGGGCGATCTGGCGGATGAACTCGGGATGGTTGGTGTCGTAGCAGCTGACCGTGCTCAACAGGCTGGGATCGCGCCGGGCCACGGCGGCCACGGTTTTCTGCATGCGCTTCATCGGCAGCAGTTCCTGCAGCGGCCAGGCCGAGCCCATCTGCACCAGGCCGGGGTCCTCGTTGGCCCTCAGCACCCGCATCAGCAGGTTGTTGATGCCGACATAGGCCGGTTCCTGCAAATGCTCGGTTTCGGTCATCACCGCCGTCATCAGCGGGCGCGGGCGATGGCGCACGTAGTAGCCCGCCTGCGGCTTGGCGTCGACCAGGCCGCGATCCTCCATCAGCCGCAGCGCCTGCATCACGGTGCTGACGGACAGCCGCTTCTGCTGCGCCAGATGGCGGATCGACGGCAGCCGGTCGCCCGGCGCGAACACGCGGCTGGCGATCAGCCCGCCCAGTTCGTTGGCCAGGTTTTCGTAGAGTGTGAGTTGATGGGACATCCGGCTATTGTGGCCCCGCCCCGCCCAACGGCGACAGGTACAGCGAGCGCAAATTTCGACCATGACAGTTTAGTCCAAACGCCATTGTGATGGTCACAATTTCGATTTGTTGCATCTGTTATGGTCGGCCGCCGCTGCGTATTCTGGTTGCACGAATCACCACGCCAGGAGCCGCCATGAAACCGGAACTACTCGCACTGACACAGGGACAGGCCGAATACAGCCTGTCGGAGAATCACCCATTGCGCATCGCCGGCGCGGCGGGCCGGCACATCGAATGCCTGGCCGGCACCGCCTGGATCACCGCCTACGGCGAACATACCGACTTCATGCTGCGCCAGGGCCAGACCTTCGAAGTGCCGAACGACGGCCTGACCTTGATCGACGCGGTCGGCCCCCGCGCGGTGCGGGTGCGCCTGCCGGCCGCCATCGACGTGCCGCAGGGCTGGGCGGCGTTCCAGGCCCGGTTCGCCTCGGCGCTGCAGGGGTGGGGATTGTAGGATTTCACCTACGCAACTAATCGTGCGCCATGCTATTCCCGGACTATGTACGATGTATCAACAGTACAGACCCCGAGGAGAATAATTTGAACCAGCCATTCCTGAAAATAGCCGCCGCCGGCGCCGTCATGATGATCGCCGCCGGTTGCTCGACGCTGGGCGGCCCGCCCAAGGACGAAGCACCGCCGCCGGCCAACCCGGCCTTCGCCGGCGAGATGGCCAAGTTCAACGCCCAGTTCCCGAACGATAAGGCCAGCAAGTACGAGGAAGTGTCGATCAACTTCAACAACTCGAACAAGTTGGACGAGCGCGGCAACTGCCACGACAAATCCAAGTATCCGGTGGTGATCGTGTTGACGCTGGACGCCGCAGGCAAGGTCATCCGCAGCACCACCGACGTCGAAAACAGCAAGGCCGAATGCTTCCGCCAGGCCTATGCCTCGGCCCAGCTGCCGCCGCCGCCGTTCGCGCCCTACCTGAAGCCGATCAAGCTGCGCTGATAGAAGGTCAGGCCGCCGCGTCCTGCTCGGCGGCCTCGTCGTTGTCGGCCGGCTTTTCCAGCCAGCCCAGCACCACTTCATTGAAGCGCTCGGGCTGGCGCAGCATCGGCCAGTGGTCGGTGTTGAAGCCCACCACCTTGCAGCCTTCTTTCGCCTCCAGCTTGTCGGCCCACCCGTCGGAATGGAACATGAAAGGCTTGCGGGCGCCGTAGATGAACAGCATCGGCACCTGCGGCACGAAGCGCGCCATATTGCGGTAGGAACCGGCCTCGCCGGCGGCCATGATGTAGTACGGGAAGTTCATCTTGACGCTGATGTATTCCCGCGGCGACGGCACGCGCAGCACGCGCGCCATGTAGCGCGTCATCATGTTGCCGATCGGCCCGCCGATCGCCCAGGCCAGCGCCAGCGTGCCCTGGTAGCCTTTGACCATCATTTTCTGCGACAGGGTGCGCGAGTCCCGCACCGCCTTCGACTGCGCGTCGCCGATGTCGACGCCGATGATGGCCGAAACGGCCTGCTTGTTGCGCATATAGTATTCGTAGCCGAACATGCAGCCCCAGTCGTGCAGCATCAGGATCACCTTCTGCTTCTGGTTCACGCTGTTGACGATGTAGGAAATCAGGCGGATGGTGGCGTCGAGCGAATAGGCGCGGCGCGGCTTGCTGATGTCGAAGCCCGGCAAGGTAAAGCGCACGCAACGGTAGCGATGCTTGAGTTCTTCGACCTGGGCATCCCACACGCGGTAGGTGTCCGGCCAGCCGTGTATCATCACGATGGTCTCGGTGCCCTCGCCTTCGATATAGACTTCGATGCCGTCAACCTTGGTCACCTGCCGCATGCTGCTCCTCGCTTACCGCTTCCACAATCCGTCATCTTACAACATCTGGACCCGATCGAAATCATCGGCCGGGGTGCCGCACCCGCAAAACGCGCTCGGCGCCGACCTGGTTCACCGCAAAGCCATTGCGCCCGGCAGCCTTGACGCCATACAGCGCCTGGTCCGCCGCCCGCATGACGTCGTCGACCGTCACCGTCGGACTGGTGGTCAGCGCAATGCCGATGCTGGCCGTGACCCGGCGCTGCGTCGCGCCGCACGCGAAGGGTTCGTGCATGGCCTCGACGATCTTCCGCCCCAGCACATCGATTTCGGTATTCGAGGCCAACTGCTCGAACACGATCACGAATTCATCGCCGGCCAGGCGCGCCACGGTATCCGTGGTGCGCACCGAGGCCGTCAGGCGCCGGGCGAACTCCACCAGCACCTGGTCGCCGGCGGCGTGGCCCAGCGTGTCGTTGATCTCCTTGAAGTGGTCGATATCCAGGAAGGCCAGTCCCACCTGCTGGCCGGCGCGCGCGGCCCGCGCCAGCGCCTTGGGCAGGAAATCGTCGAACATGCGGCGGTTGCCGATGCCGGTCAGCACATCGGTGGTGGCCAGGCGGTGCAGCTCCAGCTCGGCGCGCGCGCGGCTTTGGGATAGCGCATAGAACGCCCGGCTGAGGTGGCCGAACTCGTCGCCCCGGTCGACGTCGAACACCTCGATGCTGGCCTTGCCGGCGCTGATGTCCTCCACATGCCGCTGCAGCCGGCCCAGCGGCAGCAGCAGCTTCTTGGTGATCGCCCAGCCGAACAGTCCGGCCAACCCGGTCAGCAACGCTGCCCCGACAAAGGCGCGCAGCCGCACGCTGCGCATGGGCGCGAAAGCGCTTTCCAACGGATACGACAAGGCGATGGTCCACGCCGCCTCGTGCAGATGCTTATGCACCAGCAGCACCGGCACGCCATCGTCGAGGATGCCGTCCTGCCAGCCTTCGCCGCCCTGCAAGGCAGCCTCCAGTATGGTGCCGACACCGTCGTCGCCCTTTTCCAACAGCAGTTTTTTATTGGGGTGATGAACGATCACGCCGTCGTCGGTGACGATGAACAGATAGCCCTCGGAGCTGGAACGCAGCGAGTCGATCTGCGCGGAGAAGGACGGCCGTAGCAGGTCGATCGCGCCCAGCAGCACGCAGACGATCTTGCCGCTGGAATCGCGCAGGGGCTGGGTCAGCACGAACACCGGTTTGCCCGAGAGCACGCTCTTGAACGGCGCCGAGATCACGCCCTCCTTGACCCGCAAGGTCTCCTGGAAGTATTTACGGTCGGAGATGTTGATGCGCTTGGCGTTGCGGTCGCGCAGGCTGGCGATCAGCTTGCCGCTGGCGTCGAAGGCGGAGACATTGAAAAACTCCTCGCGCAGGGTTTCATGGGTTTCCAGCTCCTGCTGCACCTGGTCCAGCGTCAGTTCGTGCGCCTGGAACTGCTCGGCCAGCAGGCGCAGCAGCTGCCGCTTGTCCTGCAGGTCGCTGTCGATCAAGGCGGCCGCGCTGGTCAGCAGCGACAACTCCTGGCGCGCGATCACCTGCCGCAGTTCCGCCTCCGCAATGAGCAGGGAAATGCCGCCCGTGCCGATGCCCGCGGCCAGCACCAGCGCGATCACCAGGGCGGTGATCTTGAACTTAAAGCTGAGGAAGAAGCCAAATGGAGGCCGCATGAGAACTCCCGAGTTGCAAGTCCGTCAGGACACTGCGGATCGAATGGACTAGCCATCGTTGCGCGCGGGAGCTCGGCGGCACTATGTGTTACCAGTATATTACGCCTGTCGATGCTCGCACCGATTCCGTTGCCATGAAACAACGAAATTGCGACCTCCGCGGCGTCAAAGCTTGCCGGCATCCTCGTCCAGCTTGCGCAGGAAGGCCATCTTGTCGGCGATCTTGCTTTCCAGGCCGCGCGCGACCGGCTGGTACCAGCCGGGCTCGCGCATGTCGTCGGGCAAGTAGGTTTCGCCGGCCGCATAGGCGTGCGGCTCGTCGTGGGCGTAGCGGTATTCGTGACCGTAGCCCAGTTCCTTCATCAGCTTGGTCGGCGCGTTGCGCAGGTGGACCGGCACTTCGCGCGACTTGTCCTTCTTGACGAAGGCCATGGCCTGGTTGAAGGCGTTGTAGCCGGCGTTGCTCTTGGCGGCGATGGCCAGGTAGATCACCGCCTGCCCCAGCGCCAGCTCGCCTTCCGGCGAACCGAGGCGCTCGAAGGTGGCGGCGGCGTCGTTGGCCATCTGCATCGCGCGCGGATCGGCCAGGCCGATGTCTTCCCACGCCATGCGGACGATGCGGCGCGACAGGTATTTGGCGTCGGCGCCGCCGTCGAGCATGCGGCACAGCCAGTACAGCGCGGCGTCCGGATTCGAGCCGCGCACCGATTTGTGCAGCGCCGAGATCTGGTCGTAGAAATTGTCGCCGCCCTTGTCGAAGCGGCGCGCGTTCAAGGTCAGCGCGTTCTGGATGAACTCCGGCGTGATCTGGTTGGTCTTGGCGGCGTTGGCGGCGGTGCTGGTCTGCTCCAGCAGGTTCAGCAGGCGGCGGCCGTCGCCGTCGGCGTAGCCGATCAAGGTGTCGATCGCCGCTTCGTCGAACTCCAGATGCGTCAGCACCTTGGCGCGGGCCTTGTCGACCAGCTGGCGCAGCTCGGCGTCGTCGAAGGAATGCAGCACATAGACCTGCGAACGCGACAGCAGCGCCGAGTTGACTTCGAACGAAGGATTCTCGGTGGTGGCGCCGATCAGCGTCACCAGGCCGGATTCGGCGTACGGCAGCAAGGCGTCCTGCTGCGATTTGTTGAAGCGGTGGATCTCGTCGACGAACAGGATGGTGTGCTTGCCCATGTCAAGGTTGTGCTGGGCTTGCTCCATCGCGGCGCGGATGTCCTTCACGCCGGAGAACACCGCCGACAAGGCGATGAACTCGCACTCGTAGGCGTTGGCGGTCAGCCGCGCCAGCGTGGTCTTGCCCACGCCCGGCGGGCCCCACAAGATCATCGAATGCGGCTGGCCCGACTCAAACGCCAGGCGCAGCGGCCTGCCCGGCCCCAGCAGGTGATGCTGGCCGATGACGTCGTCAAGCGTCTTGGGCCGCAGGGCCTCGGCCAGCGGCTGGCGCGGTTCGGTGGAAAATAAGTCTGCCATGATCTCTAAATGGAAAAACGCCGCAGCGTCGCAGCTGCGGCGTCGACACCCGCGACAGCAGGCTGCTAGTTATTATTGAATACGTCGGCGCCCTTCGGCATGACGAACTTAAAACTCGTCGCAGTCAGCGCCGGATTTTTTTCGATCTTGCGGAACGACAGCACCGAAGTCTGGCCGAACGAGTCCTTCAGCTCCATCGCTTCCGGCAAGCCGTTGCGCAGGCCGATGGTGATTTGTTCGAAGCTGGTGTCCTTGGCTTTCGGCACGGCCTTCAGCCATTCCAGGCCTTCCTTGCTGCCCGCTTCCGACAGCGTGAAGTTCTTTTCCAGGTCGTTGCTGCCGAACAGGATGGCGGCAGGCGACGAGCCCAGCGCATCGCCCAGCTTCTTCACGGTGACCTGGTTCAGGTCCTTGTCGAAGATAAACAACTGGTCGCCATCGGCTTGCAGCACCTGGTCGTAGGGCTTGACGTAAGTCCAGATGAACTTGCCCGGACGGGCGAACACGAAGGTGCCGGTGGCGATATTGGAAGCCTTGGGCGCTTCGCCGTTGGTGTTCTTCACTTGCTTCTGGGTGAACTCGCCCTTGGCGGCCTTGGTCGAGGCGACGAAGGATTTGAACTGCTCCAGCGCGCCGGCCTGGGCCAACGCCACGGCCAGCAGGCCGGCGCCCAGCACCACGATATTTTTGAAACGCATCATACGATTTATCCTATTTTATTCCGCACTGGCAGCCGGCACCAGAATGTCGCGGTTGCCGTTCGACTGCATGGCGGAGACCACTCCGCTATTTTCCATTTGTTCCAGCAAGCGCGCCGCGCGGTTGTAACCGATGCGCAGATGGCGCTGCACCAGCGAGATCGAGGCGCGGCGGTTCTTCAACACCACCTGCACCGCCTGGTCGTACATCGGATCGGCTTCGCCGCCAGCCTCGCCCGCCACGGCATCGCCGCCGGCTTCGCCTTCCAGCGTGCCGCCTTCGAGGATGCCTTCAATATAGTTCGGTTCACCCGTGGTCTTCAGGTGCTTGACCACGCGGTGCACCTCGTCATCCGAGACGAACGCGCCGTGCACCCGCACCGGCAGACCGGTGCCCGGCGGCATGTACAGCATGTCGCCCATGCCGAGCAGCGCTTCCGCGCCCATCTGGTCCAGAATGGTGCGCGAGTCGATCTTCGACGATACCTGGAAGGCGATACGGGTCGGGATGTTGGCCTTGATCAGGCCGGTGATCACGTCTACAGATGGGCGCTGCGTCGCCAGAATCAAGTGCAGGCCGGCGGCACGGGCTTTTTGCGCGATACGGGCAATCAGCTCTTCCACCTTTTTGCCGACCACCATCATCAGGTCGGCCAGCTCGTCGATGATGATGACGATGGTCGGCAGTTTATCCAGCGGTTCCGGCGAATCCGGCGTCAGGCTGAACGGATTCGGGATGTGTTCTTCCTTCTTCTTGGCTTCGGCGATCTTGGCGTTGTAGCCGGCCAGGTTACGCACGCCCAGCTTGGACATCAGCTTGTAGCGGCGCTCCATCTCGTTGACCGCCCAGTTCAGCGCGTGGCCGGCCTGGCGCATATCGGTCACCACCGGCGCCAGCAGGTGCGGAATGCCTTCGTACACCGACATCTCCAGCATCTTCGGATCGATCAGGATCATGCGCACGTCGGCCGGGTCGGACTTGTACAGCAGCGACAGGATGGTGGCGTTGATGCCCACCGATTTACCCGAACCGGTGGTACCGGCGACCAGCAAGTGCGGCATCTTGGCCAAGTCGGCCACCACCGCCTTGCCGGCGATGTCCTTGCCCAGCGCCACGGTCAGCGGCGAAGGATTGTCGTTGTAGACCTTGGAACCGACGATCTCGCTCAGGCGCACGATCTGGCGCTTCGGATTCGGCAGCTCCAGCGCCATGTAGTTCTTGCCCGGAATGGTCTCGACCACCCGGATCGACGTCAGCGACAGCGAACGCGCCAGATCGCGCGCCAGGCCGACGATCTGGCTGCCCTTGACGCCGGTGGCCGGTTCGATCTCGTAGCGCGTGACCACCGGACCCGGATAGGCCGCCACCACCTTGGCTTCGACGCCGAAGTCGGACAGCTTCTTCTCGATCAGGCGGCTGGTGAATTCCAGCGTTTCGATCGACACGGTTTCCTGCACCTCGGCCGCCTCGTCCAGCAGCGACAGGGCCGGCAGGCGGCTGTCGCCGCTCAAATCCTGGAACAGGTTGGCCTGGCGTTCCTTCTCCACGCGCTCGGACTTGACCACGGCAACCACCTGCGGCTCGATCTTGACCGGCGCCGCCACCACATGTTTCTCCACATGCTTGGCGCGCTCGATGACCACCACTTCCTCGCGCTTGACGGCCGCGACCTCGCCCTGGCGGCGGTCTTCGCGGTACTGGTAGCGCTGGATGAACCAGTCGATCATCAGCTCGATGCCGCCGCCGATGCGCTCGGCCAGGCTCAGCCACGAGACGTGGAAGAACAGGCTCAGGCCCAGGCCGAACAGCAGCAACAGCAGCAAGGTCGCGCCGGTGAAGCCGAACGCCACGTGGGCCGAATGGCCGATCAACTGCCCCAGCACGCCGCCCGGCGCGCGCGGCAGCTGCGCGTGCAGCGAGTACATGCGCAGGTATTCCAGCCCGACGCTGCCGATAAACAGCAGCACGAAGCCTATTCCGCGTATCAACGGTTCCTGCGCGTGTTCCGGATCGGGCTCCTTGGACAACACATATTTCTGCGTCAGCCGGCGATAACCGAGCCAGACGATGCGCAGCAGGCAGAACGCCCACCACCAGGCCGAAAAACCGAAGATATACAACAGCAAGTCGGACAGCCAGGCGCCAGCGCGCCCGCCGAGATTGTGCACTTTAGGCACCAGCGTTTCATGGGACCAGCCGGGGTCCAATTTGTTGTAGCTGATGAGGATCAGTACGAAATACAGGCCGAGCACGGCCAGCGCCAGCCAGCGCGCCTCGGACAGCAGCCGCACCAGCCGATTGGGCAGGGGCTGGCGTTCGGTTGGGGTGCGGGTATAGGCGGAAGATCCGGCGGAAGAGGCTTTTGGCATGCGTTCCTGAACTTTTTTACTGCTCATAGGTATAAAGGTGTTGCAATCTTATCGGTCAGGAAATATTCAGATATGGCTATTCTAAGGCATATGGGCCCCAACCGGCCCGACGATTCATCCTGATGCGCTGCTTGCACTATAATCTTGTATTGCCTTTGTGAATGCAATAGCGGCTGCCCTGCCGCCGCCCTTGCCGTCACATTAAATGCCCCCAAATTCGGATTAATCCAACATATTAAGAAGCCTTCCATGACCACAACTAAACACGCTCGTGTATTGATCCTTGGCTCCGGCCCTGCCGGCTACAGCGCCGCCATCTACGCCGCCCGCGCCAATCTGAAGCCGATGTTGGTCACCGGCGTCGAGCAGGGCGGCCAGCTGATGACCACCACCGACGTGGAAAACTGGCCGGCGGACCCGATGGGCGTGCAAGGCCCGGACCTGATGCAACGCTTCCTGCAACACGCGGAACGTTTCAATACTGACATCGTGTTCGACCATATCCACACCGTCAAGCTGCAAGAGAAACCGATCCGCCTGATCGGCGACAGCCACGAGTACACCTGCGATACGCTGATCATCTCGACCGGCGCCTCGGCACAGTACCTGGGCCTGCCGTCGGAACAGGCGTTCATGGGCAAAGGCGTGTCCGCCTGCGCCACCTGCGATGGTTTCTTCTACCGTGGCCAGGAAGTGGCCGTGGTCGGCGGCGGCAACACCGCCGTCGAGGAAGCGCTGTACCTGTCCAACATCGCCACCAAAGTGACGCTGATCCATCGCCGCGACAAGTTCCGCGCCGAAGCCATCCTGATCGACCGCCTGAACGCCAAGGTCGCCGAAGGCAAGATCGTCATCAAGTACAACCACACGCTGCAGGAAGTCTTGGGCGACGACAGCGGCGTGACCGGCATCAAGATCGCCTCGACCGACAGCAACGCCGTCAGCGAGCTGACCGTGCACGGCCTGTTCATCGCCATCGGCCACAAGCCGAACACTGGCATCTTCGAAGGCCAGCTGGACATGCACAACGGTTACATCAAGACCAGGACCGGCACCGAAGGCATGGCCACCGCGACCAGCGTACCGGGCGTGTTCGCCGCCGGCGACGTCCAGGATCACATCTACCGTCAAGCCATCACCAGCGCCGGCACCGGCTGCATGGCCGCGCTGGACGCCCAGCGCTACCTCGAAGGCCAGGAGTAATACCGTGGGACTGAAAGACTTCGCCGACCTGAAATCGCTGGCCAAGCAGCTCAAGGAGCAGGCCGACACGCGCGCCGCCGCCGAGGCGGAACGCGTCAAGCGGGAAAAGGTACAGGCAGTGGAAGCGAATATCTTCCAGTCCAGCGTGGGCGGCGTCAAGCGCATGCCTGTGTCGGACCGCTACGTGCCGCAGCTGCCGACGACGGCGTCCGTGGCCGCCGCGCCGGCCCGCAAGCTGACCCAGGCCGAGGACGATGCGGCAGTGCTGCGCGAATCGCTGTCCGACCTGTTTGAAGTCGATCATTACCTGGAAGAAGATCCGGCGCTGAACTACGCCGCGCCCGGCGTCGGCCCGGACGTGGTGAAGAAGATGCGCAAGGGCCACTGGCCGGTGCAGGACGAGCTGGACCTGCACGGCCTGCGCCGCGACGATGCGCGCGACGCCATCGGCGATTTCCTGCGCAAGTCGGCCATGCGCAACCACCGTTGCGTGTGCGTGATTCATGGCCGCGGCTTTGGCTCCAGGAGCCAGGAGCCGGTACTCAAGTCCATGGTGCACAGCTGGCTGGTGCAGAAGGAAGAAGTCGTGGCCTTCTGCCAGGCGCGCCCGTCCGAAGGCGGCGAAGGCGCGTTGATCGTGTTGCTGCGCGCCGCGTTGCAAGTCCAGCGCTAAGACGCGACGGCTGCCCACTCGCTGCGCAGCCAGTCGAAGAAGGCCTGCACCGGCGGATGCCGTTCCCGGCCCGGCACGCACAACACGGTGTAGGCGCCGCCGGCGATCTGCACGTCCGGCCGCGCGGCCTTCAACAAGCCCCTCTGCTCTGTATCGGCAACCAGGATGGAGCTGGCCATCACCAGCCCCTGCCCGGCGATCGCCGCCTGCAGCGCATACATTTCCTCCGCATACTCCCTCAGCGCCAAGCCAGGCAGCCAGTCCTTGCCGGCCGCGTCGCACCATGCGCGCCAGCTGTCGCGGTACAGCGTGGACTTGGCCCAGTGGACCGAGATCAGCGACGGCGCCGCATGCTCCATCAACTCATCCACCCTGCCCGGCGCGCCGTAGACGCCAAACGTCTCGGCCATGCCGCCCGGGCTGTACAAATCCGGATACGGGCCGCCGCCGTAGCGGATCGCAACGTCGACGCTGGCGTCCTGCTGCAGATCGATGGTTGCGGTCGATGTGTCCAACCGCAGATTGACTTCCGGATGCCTGGCGTAGAACCGGTCCAGGCGGGGAACCAGCCACAGCGCGGCAAACGACGAGGGCGTGGTCACTGTCAGGCGGCCGGCCACCGGTACCTCGCGCAGGCTGTTGGTCACTTGCGCCAGGTCGGCCAGCGCCGAGTGCAGCGAGTGGAACAGCGTCTCGCCCTTGGGCGTCAACCGCACGCCGCGCGGCAGGCGGTCGAACAGCGCCACGCCCAGCCATTCCTCCAGCGTCCGCACCTGGTGCGACACCGCGCCCGGCGTCACCGCCAGTTCGTCGGCCGCCAGCTTGAAGCTCAGGTGGCGCGCAGAGGATTCAAAGGTACGCAGCGCGATAAGCGGTAAAGCACGAAACATGGTTGTCCTCGAGTGAATCCAATTCGTCTGGCATCAATTCAGCTGGTTTGTCGGGCACGGCAGCGGGACCTATAGTCATTGCTCGACAACCCGCGAGCATACCGCATCCATATCATGACCACACTCCTACACCTCGACTCCAGCGCCCGCCCCGGCAATTCCGCAAACCAGCCGTTCGGCTCCCATACCCGGCGCCTGACATCGCGCTTCGTCGCCCGCTGGCAAGCCGCGCATCCCGACGACACCGTGATCTATCGCGACCTGGGCGCCCTTCCGCCGCAGCACGTGACCGGCGACTGGATCCATGCCGCCTTTACCAAACCCGAGCAGCGCCTGCCGTGGATGCACGCGGTGCTGGAAGAAAGCGACCAACTGATCGACGAGTTGTGCGCGGCCGACCTGGTCGTCGCGGGCGTGCCGATGTACAACTTCAACGTGCCGGCGCAGTTCAAGGCCTACATCGACAACATCGTGCGCGTGGGCCGGACCTTCGGCTTCGACCGCAGCCGCGCCGGCGCGCCCTACTGGCCGCTGCTGGACCAGCAGCGCAAATCGTTCGTCATCCTCAGCTCGCGCGGCGACTACGGCTATGGCAAGGACCAGCGCATCGCCCACATGAACCACGTGGAACCGTCGATCACCACGGCGCTGGGCTATATCGGCATCACCGACGTGCATGGGGCGGCCATCGAGTTCGACGAATTCGGCGACGCGCGGCTGTCAGAGTCGATTGTGGCGGCAGAGTCACACGTCGAGCGCCTGGTGACGCAGTTGAGCGCGCAACGACGGCCTGCATAGCCGTCAACCGCGCCAGGCATCAGAATCATGACACGTGGTCGGTTTGTCATGTTAACCTATGGCATCATCACTTTGTCCATAAGCCTACATGAAGCACGTCCCTGTCCCGCACGTTTCCCTGATCACCGTCATCGAGATTGTCGCGATTCTGGTGGGCGCGTTCTCCGGCTTTGTTGAAGCGCGCCGCAAGCGCATGGACGTGGTGGGCGTGTTCACGGTGGCCTTCATCACCGCGTTCGGCGGCGGCACGCTGCGCGACATCCTGCTCGACCGAAGACCGCTGTTCTGGGTGCTGCACCAGGAATACGCGATCCTGATCTTCATCCTGGCGCTGGTGGCCGCGCCGCTGATGCGCACCCTGCGCCAGATTTTGTCCGAACGCCTGATCGTGGTGGCCGACGCCATCGGCCTCGGGCTGTTCGCCGTGGCCGGCGTGTCGCAGGCGCAGGCCGCGCACATGCCGCTGTTCATCGCCTCGATGATGGGCGTCATCACCGGCATCTTCGGCGGCGTGCTGCGCGACATCGTCTGCAACGAAGTACCGATGGTCTTCCGCGACGGCAAACCCTACGCCATCTGTGCCTTCTTCGGCTGCTGGATGTACATCGGCCTGCAGTACACCGACGTCTCCGACGACTTCGCGCTGTGGGCCAGCGCCGCCTGCATCACCGTGCTGCGGCTGGTGACTTGGAAATTCGAGCTGCACCTCCACTACCACAAGAACTGATCACCTTCGAAAGAGCAGACATCCATGGGACTATTTTGCAAACCCGGCATTATCGCTTGGCTCCTGGTCGCCGGCCTTAGTCCCATCTGCCACGCTCAGCCAACCTGGCGCGCGCTCGATCCGGAAAACACGCTCGTCATCGACACCAGCAAGGGTCGCATGATCATCGAGATGCGGCCGGACATGGCGCCCAAATCCATCGACCGGGTGAAGATGCTGACGCGCGAAAAAACCTACGACGGCTTGCAGTTCCATCGCGTCATCGCAAATTTCGTGGCGCAGACCGGCAATCCAAACAACAAGGATGGCGGCAAGACGGCCTATCCGAACCTGGCGCCCGAGATGACCTTCAAGCATCAGCGCAAGGCCATCGAAGTCTGGGCCAGCAATGCCAACGATGTCGGCAGCGGTTTCCTGGGTAGCGTGCCGTTTCAGTCCATTCCGATTCTTGCGGACCAGCAAGCCCGGATTGCCTGGGGCGCCCATTGCGCCGGCGTCATGGGAATGGGGCGCGACGAGCAGCTGGATTCGGCAAACAGCGAGTTCTATTTCATGCTGGCGCCAAGTCGCCGCCTGGACCACACCTACTCCGTGATTGGACGCGTGGTGGTCGGCATGGATGTGCTGCTGGCGCTGCAGCAGGGAGAGCCGCCCGCCAAGCCGGACCTGATGCAGTCGGTGCGCTTGCTGGCGGACCTGCCGGCATCCGAACGACCCAAGGTAAGCGTCATGACAGGCCAAGCCCTGAGCGCCCTCATCGACAAGATCAGGCAGCAGAAAAAAGCGGATTTCAGCGTCTGCGATGTCGTCGTGCCAGTGAAAGCTGAATGATCACGAGAAGTACTTGCTGATGCCCCCTCCAAGGACCGCTCCGGCGGTCTGGGATTTCGGGGCGCAAAAGACACGACAACCGAATAATTTTACTTTTGGTATGGAACCCGCATGAGCACAATGAGTATTCGTCAGGCCGCACTCACTGATATTGACGCACTGTCCGTTTTATTCGATGGCTACCGCCAGTTCTACGGCCGCGAAAGCGACGTCGCCGCAGCAAAGAAATTTCTTATCGACCGATTCGGCAACGGCGAGTCGATACTGTTTATCGCGCACGACGGATCGGAGCCTATCGGCTTTACGCAACTGTATCCGAGCTTCTCCAGCGTTTCGCTGGGGCGGATCTACGTCCTGAACGACCTGTTCGTCAATGAACTGGGACGCCGCAAAGGCGTGGGCGCCAAGCTGCTGACAGCCGCCGCCGATTTCGCGCGCACGGTCGGGGCAATTCGCCTTGCGCTATCAACCTCCAATACAAACACGACAGCGCAAGCGCTCTATGAAGCCGAAGGTTGGGAGCGCGACGACGATTTCTTCTATACCTACGCCACTAAAAAATAGTCCTTCACGAAAATGCTAGCGGGTCCAGTCCTCGACCCGCAGCTTAGGGACTTCAGCGAAGGCATGATCGCTCGTGACCAGGATGGCATCCTTGACGAGGGTATGGCTCGCAATCAGCAAATCGAGCGGCGCCAAAAACTTGCCCTTTGCCGTCATTATTGCCCGAACCACACCATATTGTTCCGCCGCGTCGCCATCCCAGGGAAGCACGTCGACACGCCGTAGGAATTCTTGCACCACCATCCGCAACCGGGTTGCCTCTGGCCGCCTGGCCAATCCGAACATCAGCTCCGCCTTGGTCATCGCCGAAATGCATATCAACGTCATCGGCACCGTCAATAAACGCCGGCCAACAACAGAACAAAGACCTCTTTGGTGTCGAATCGGTATGCGGCGGGCCGAAGGTCGGCAGGTAGCCCAGGTGCCACTTGCCGATCAGCGCCATGCCGTAGCCCTGCTTCTTCAGCAGCGACGGCAAGGTTGGATGCGTGCGCGGCAGGCCGAGGATGTCGGAAGCGCCGGCGATCGACGCAAAGCGCGTGGCCGAGCACACGGCTGAGTTGGCATAAGCCTGCGTGAAGCGCACGCCCTGCCCGGCCAGCTTGTCCAGGTTGGGCGTGCGGAAGTCGGTCTGGCCGTAGACGCCCAGGTCGGCGTGGCGTGCCGATCGCTCCGTTGTAGGCGTCCGGTTTGGTATTCCAGGTGCTGGTGTAGTACTCCGAAGCATCGAGCGTACCGTAAGTGCCGCTGCGGTGCAGATGGGTGTTCTGGTCCTGGCCGCGGAAGATCACGTGGCTGTTGCGGTGTCGTAGCGGGTTGCGCCGGCAGGATAGACGTTGGGCGCGGTGCCCGGGTTTGCGGCGACCGTGAACGGCGACGGTGCGGCGAGTGTGCGAGTGGTCATGTCACGAGTTCCAGTGGACAGTGGGTCTATATTACTAATCGACGCAGGGTACTCGAACTAATATAACCAACCATCGCTATACAAAAAAAATGCCGCCTGCGCTGAGCGCGAACTTGAGCGCGTTCAGGCTGGCGGCATTTTTGATGCCGAACCAACAGTGGCATTACACGGCTTCTGCGCCGGTCTCACCGGTACGGATGCGGATGACTTGCTCGACGTTCTGCACGAAGATCTTGCCGTCGCCGATCTTGCCGGTGCGGGCGGCCTTGATGATGGCGTCCACCACCTGCTCGGCCACGCCGTCGTCGACCACGACTTCGACTTTCACTTTCGGCAGGAAGTCAACCACGTACTCGGCGCCACGATACAGTTCGGTGTGGCCTTTCTGGCGGCCGAAGCCTTTGACTTCGGTAACGGTCAGGCCGGTGACATTCACTTCGGCCAGTGCTTCGCGCACCTCGTCCAATTTGAACGGCTTGATCACAGCGGTAATCTGTTTCATGACTTCTCCTTATTTTGTTTCAAACGAAAATCTGGTGTCGGGCGAGCCGCGAGCGATTACTTTGTATTGTAATCGACGCGCACACGCTGTCCATCAACGTATGCGAATACCTGTCAATTCCCCGCTTCTTGCACCGGAATGGAGCGTAATTCTTCCAGCCATACAACGCTTTGCGCATCGCTTGGCGCGCGCCAGTCGCCGCGCGGCGACAGCGAACCACCGCTGCCCACCTTCGGTGCATTCGGCACGCAGCTGCGCTTGAACTGGCTGGTGCGGAAGAAGCGGTCCAGGAAGATGCCCAGGTTTTTCTTGATCGCGGCCAGGCCATACTGGTTGCGGGTGACGTGGTCGCCATCCGGCCAGCGGCCCTTCTCCTTGTCCTGCCAGGCGGTCAGCGACAGGAAGGCGACCTTGGACGGACGGAAGCCGAAGCGCAGCACATAGTACAGGTTGAAGTCTTGCAGCTCGTAAGGACCGATGGTGCTTTCGGTGCGCTGCTCCGGCTGGCCGTCCGCCGTGCCCGGCACGAGCTCGGGGCTGATCTCGGTGCCGAGGATGTCGAGCAGCACTTGCGCGTCGTTGCGGCCGATCACGCCGGACTCGGCGACCCAGCGCACCAGGTGCGAGATCAACGTCTTCGGCACGCTGGCGTTGACGTTGTAGTGCGACATGTGGTCGCCGACGCCGTAGGTGCACCAGCCCAGCGCCAGCTCGCTCAGGTCGCCGGTGCCGCAGACGATGGCGTGGTGGTGGTTGGCCAGGCGGAACAGGTGGTTGGTGCGCTCGCCGGCCTGCACGTTTTCGAAGGTGATGTCGTACTGCGCCTGCCCTTCCGAATACGGATGGTTCAAGTCCTTCAGCATCTGGATGCAGCTCGGGCGGATGTCGATTTCCTGCGCCGAGCAGCCGACCAGCTTCATCAGCGCGTGCGCCTGCGTCAGCGTGCGGTCGCTGGTGGCGAAGCCGGGCATGGTGTAGGCCAGGATATTGGCGCGCGGCAGGTTCAGCTTGTCCATCACGCGCGCGCACACCAGCAGCGCGTGGGTCGAATCGAGGCCGCCGGAAATGCCGATGACGATCTTCTTGATGTTGCTGGAGGTGAGGCGCTGCGCCAGCGCCTGCACCTGTATGTTGTAGACCTCGTTGCAGCGCTCGTCGCGGCGGCGCGCATCGGCCGGCACGTAAGGGAAGCGTTCGATGCAGCGCTTCAGCGCCAGCGGTTCGTCACGGCCGATCTCCAGTTCGAAGAACACGGTGCGGAACTTGTTCACTTCGCCCGCGTGGCGCTGCACCGATTGCGCGAAGGTGTTCATGCGCATGCGCTCGCGCGACAGGCGCTCCAGGTCGATGTCGGCAAAGGTCAGCGTGGCGTCGTCGCTGAAGCGCTTGGACTCGGCCAGCATCTCGCCGTTCTCGCAGATCACGCCCTGCCCGTCCCAGGCCAGGTCGGTGGTCGATTCGCCGGTGCCGGCCGAGGTGTACAGGTAGGCGGAGATGCAGCGCGCCGATTGTTGCGACACCAGCTGGTTGCGGTAGCCGGCCTTGCCGACCAGGGCGTTCGACGCCGACAGGTTGACCAGCACGGTGGCGCCGGCCAGCGCCGCGAACGACGACGGCGGAATCGGCACCCACACGTCTTCGCAGATCTCGACGTGGAATTTGAACAGCGGCATGTCGGCCACTTCGAACAGCAGGCCGGAACCGAACTGCACGCGCTCGCCCAGCAGGTCGATCTCGGTGGCGACCGCGTAGTCGCCGCTGCTGAACTGGCGCACGTCGTAGAACTCGCCGTAGTTGGGCAGATAGCTCTTCGGCACCACGCCCTGGATCTGGCCGTTGGCGATCACCACCGCGCAGTTGTACAGCTGATGCTCGACGCGCAGCGGCACGCCGACCACCAGCGCCAGCTTCCATTGCAGCGAGGCGGCGACGACGCTGTCGAGCGCATCGAGACAACCATCGAGCAAGGCGCGCTGGTGGAACAGGTCGTCGCAGGTGTAGGCCGACAGGCCCAGCTCGGGGAAAGCCACCAGCGCCGCGCCTTGTGCGGCGGCCTGTTCGGCCAGGGCGATGGTCTGCAGGGCGTTGTAGGCGGGGTCGGCGATCCGGCAAATGGGCGCGGCGATGGCGACGCGGGCGAAATCGTGGGTGTACAGATTCAGGAAATTCGAGGTCATGTGTAGTCTTTCGCGAGCACAAGGGACATGCAAAATCGAATTATCGCACGGGGACAGCCGGGCCGCCGCCAACAGACCGGCCTCAGATAGGCTAGACTTGCGCCAACATCAAAGGCCGGAGGCAGGCGTGTCAGACGCAGTATTTACCATCATCGACTCACTGGACGGCGTGGACCCGGCGCAATGGCAGGCGCTGGCCGGCGACAATCCGACGCTCAGCCACAGCTTCCTGCACGCGTTGCACGAGAGCGGCTGCGCTTCTCCCGACACCGGCTGGAGCCCGCGCTACCTGGTGCTGCATCGCGACGAGGTGCTGGCCGGCGCCATGCCGCTATACCTGAAGGATCACAGCCGTGGCGAGTATGTGTTCGACCACGCCTGGGCCGACGCCTTCCACCGCAACGGCATCGAGTACTACCCCAAGCTGCTGTCGGCGGTGCCGTTCACGCCGGTGACCGGCAGCCGCTTGCTGGCCCATACGCAAGAAGACCGGCGGTTGCTGGCGCGTGCCGCCTTGCAGGTGGCGCGCCAGCTGGGCACCTCGTCGCTGCACATCCTGTTCCCCGACCAGCAGGACAAGCAGGCGCTGGCCGACGCCGGCTTCATGCTGCGCGAAGGCGTGCAATTCCATTGGGACAATCCCGGCTATGCGGATTTCGAAGCCTTCCTGGCCAGCATGAAGATGGAGAAGCGCAAGAAGATCCGCCAGGACCGGCGCCGCGTGCTGGATGCGGGCATCGTCTTCGAGCACCTGGCCGGCGCGCAGATCACCGCCGAGGTGCTGGGTTTCTTCTACGACTGCTACGTGTCGACCTACCACGCGCACTACTCCAAGCCGTATTTGTCGCTGGCATTCTTCGAACGCATCCTGCGCGACACGCCGGACAGCATGATGATGGTGCTGGCCAGGCGCGGCGACGCGCCGGTGGCGGCCGCGCTGAACCTGGTGGGCGGCGGCATCATGTACGGCCGCTACTGGGGCACGCTGGAATTCGTCTCCGGCCTGCACTTCGAAACCTGCTACGTGCAGTCGATCGATTACTGCATCCGCCACGGCATCGCCCGCTTCGAGGGCGGCGCCCAGGGCGTGCACAAGATGTCGCGCGGACTGGTGCCGACGCCGACCTGGTCGGCCCATTGGGTGGCCGACCCGCGCTTCGCCGGCGCCATCGCCGACTTCCTGCGCGACGAAACCGCCGCCATGAACGACTACATCGACGAGCTGGCCGAGCACGTTCCGTTCAAAGCCATTTCAGCGGCTTCAGAGTAGAATGGTAGCGATACCAACTATCTATGCGAGGATGAAACCAGTTTGCTTCACAGCAATTTCAAACGGGCCTATACTCTGTGCCCCTTTGTAGGGTTTTATCAGGAACGTGGCAAGCCAAGCATGAATGCAGATTTTATTAGACAACGTGAGCGGTTCAAGTCCGCCACGATGAAACGGATCGACGTCAGCGATGAGTCCTATAGCAACGTAACCGATTTATTGGCGGCGATCGCCAAGCCTTTCCACGTCCGCAAGGGGGAGTACATGCAGCGCGCAGGCGTGCCGGCGACCCAGGTGTACTGGATCAGCAGCGGCGTGGTGCGCAGCGGCTTCTTCAACCGCGACGGCATCGAAGTGACTTTGCGTTTCTATCGCGAGGGCGAATCGGCCACCACGCTGACCGACTTGATCAGCGGTGAAACCGGCCAACCTGCGGTGCAGTTCCTGATCGCGGAGACGCCGATCCACGGTTTCACGCTGGACTGGAAGCGTTCCTGCGAGCTGCGGGCGCAGCACGAGGTGATGCAGCATTACCATCTGAACATCGCCATGCACGGCCTGCAGACGCTGGCCCAGCGCGCCTACACCAATGGCGAAACCTCGGCCCACGAGCGGCTGGCGGCGTTCCGCGAAGAGTATCCGGGGCTGGAGGCGCGCATCTCGCAGCGCGCGATCGCGTCCTACCTGGGCATCACGCCGCAATACATGTCGCGTTTGCGGCGCGAGGCCGAAGCGGCCACCGGCGCGCCGCGCGGATAAAAAAAAGCCCCTGGCGCTGACGCTCGGGGCTTTCTTGTTTTAGACTGCGCGAATTACGCGATGCCGTTTTCTTTCTTGTAAGCGGCGACGCCGCTCAGGATCTCTTCCTTGGCTTCGTCCGGACCGTACCAGCCGTCGATCTTGACCCATTTGCCTTTTTCCAGGTCTTTGTAGTGCTCGAAGAAGTGCTGGATCTGGCGCAGGCGCAGTTCGTTCAGGTCTTCCGGCTTCTGCCAGTGGCTGTAGATCGACAGTACTTTGTCGACCGGCACGGCCAGCACTTTGGCGTCTTCACCGGCTTCGTCGGTCATCTTCAGCACGCCGACAGGACGGCAGCGCACCACCACGCCTGGGATCAGCGGGAACGGGGTGATGACCAGCACATCGACCGGGTCGCCGTCTGCGGACAGGGTGTTCGGCACGTAGCCGTAGTTGCATGGGTAGTGCATGGCGGTGCCCATGAAACGATCGACGAAGATCGCGCCCGATTCCTTGTCAACTTCATACTTGATCGGATCGGCGTTCATCGGGATTTCGATGATGACGTTGAAATCGTTCGGCAGATCGCGGCCGGAAGATACTTTATTCAAGCTCATGGGTTTTTCCTCGTAAGTGCTGGCAAATGTTTAACCGCGTAATTATAGCGAAGTACAGCCCGCTTGTGCGGCGCAGCACTGCAAAACCGGCCATGCCATGCCGAAGCCACCACAAAGATTGACAATCGGAAATTGTTTTTCTGGTAAAATTTTTCTTTTTTTGCAAAAATGAGAACAGCATGATCGTCGGCATCGACCTTGGCACCACCAACAGCCTGATCGCAGTGTGGGAAAACGGGGCGTCCCGGCTCATCCCCAACACTCTGGGTGACGTATTGACGCCGTCATGTGTCAGCGTCGACGAAGACGGTAGCATCCTGGTCGGACGCGCCGCCCGCGAACGCCTGCAAACCCATCCCGACCGCACCGCCGCCGTCTTCAAGCGCTACATGGGCAGCGACAAGACCGTGCGGCTGGGCACGCGCGAGTTTCGGCCCGAAGAATTGTCAGCCCTGATTCTGCGCGCGCTGAAGGAAGATGCCGAAGCGGCGCTTGGCCATCCGGTAACCGAGGCCATCATCACGGTGCCCGCGTATTTTTCCGATGCCCAGCGCAAAGCCACCCGCGCCGCAGGGCAACTGGCCGGCCTGCGCGTGGAACGTCTGCTAAATGAGCCAACTGCTGCTGCGCTGGCTTATGGCATCCATCTGCGCGACACCGAAACCAAGTTCCTGGTGTTTGACCTGGGGGGCGGCACCTTTGACGTCTCCGTGCTCGACCTGTTCGAGGGCGTGATGGAAGTGCGTGCCTCGGCCGGCGACAATATGCTGGGCGGTGAAGATTTCATGCGCTGCCTGATCGACCATTTCTTCGTCCACAACAAGCTTCCCGCCAGCCTGAAAAGCGATCACTACTTCATGCAGCGCCTTGCCGCCCAAGCCGAGGCGGCCAAGCGCGCGCTGAGCGAAAGCACCAGCGCATCGATACGCCTGAGCCACAACGACATCGACTATGCGCTGGACATCGACGAAGCGACGCTGGAACGCATCTGTGAAGGCTTGCTGCGGCGACTGCGTGATCCGGTCGAACGCGCGCTGCGCGACGCCAACCTGCGCACCGCAGAGCTGGACAATGTCGTGCTGGCGGGCGGCGCCACCCGCATGCCGATGGTGCGACGACTGGTGGCGCGCATGTTCGGCCGCTTCCCGGCTTGCGATATCAACCCCGATGAAGTGGTGGCCCTTGGCGCGGCGGTGCAGGCCGGCCTGAAGATGCGCGACGCGGCATTGGACGAAGTCGTGATGACGGACGTGGCCCCCTACTCGCTGGGCATTGAAGTCGCCATGGAACTGCGCGACAGCAGCTTCTCCTCCGGCCACTTCGATCCCATCATCGAACGCAACACTCCGGTGCCCGTCAGCCGCGTCAAGCGCTACTTCCCCGTCACTGAACGGCAAAAGCAATTATCGCTGAACGTCTACCAGGGCGAAGCGCGCATGGCGCGCGACAACATCCACCTTGGCTGCCTGAAGATCCCCCTGCCCGGCCTGGCGCGCGACGACAGCGGCATCGATGTCCGCTTTACCTACGACGTCAACGGCTTGCTGCAAGTGGCCGCCACCATCGTCAAAACCCAGGAAGCGCATACCCTGGTCATCGAAGGTAATCCCGGCATGCTGACCGAAGTGGAGATCGCCGCGCGTTTCATCGCCCTGTCCGAGCTGAAGATTCATCCGCGCGACCGCATCGAACACCGCACGCTGCTAGCCAGTGCCGAGCGCCTGTACCAGCAACTGCGCGGCGGCCAGCGCGAATGGTTCGGCGCGCAGATCCTGGCCTTCGAGCAGGCGCTGGAAACCCAGGACAAGCGCCATATCGAACCCGTACGCAAGCAATTCGAGACCTTGCTCAACGACATGGAGCGCGACAGCTTCACCGTGCCGCACTCCGATCCCGCGTAACAGGACCAGCAAGCATCCATGGACAATCGCCATTTCTTCCTTCAACGCCTGGACCTTCCCGACGACGCCGACGAGCGCAGTATCCGGCGCGCTTATGCGCGCGAACTCAAACTGATCGATCAGGAAAACGACGCCGCCGGTTTTCAGAGCCTGCGCGAAGCCTATGAGGTAGCACTGATGTGGTCACGCCATACGGCGGCCGACGACATCGAACAGCCGTATCCCGCCGGCGCTGCAGCCATCGCACCGCCGCTCGCCGCCACAGAAACTGTGGCAAGCGCCGGCACAGCTTCGGCGCAGCACGAAGCCGCCGTCGATCATGCGACGCAAGGCGGCGAAGTGTTCGCCGAATTCATGGTCCGTTGCCACACTTTGTCCGGCGAACGGCCCATCATCGATGCCGCAGTCTGGGAGCGCGAATTGCGCGCCGGTCTGGCAGACGACCGGCTAGTCAGTATTCTTGCCCGCGACATCTACGAGCACAACGTGGCGCACCTGCTGGCCGCAGGCTGGCAGCCAGGGCACGAAGCGCTGCTGGTGGCCGCGATCAAGGTATTCGATTGGGACCAGGACCGGCGCCGCGTACTCAGCCTGGGCCAGGCCGGTGCTCAGCTTGACGCCGCCATCGACCAGCGCACCATGTACGAGCTGCAGACTGAAACCGAGCAGTACCAGCAACGTCAACTGGTTCTACGCCTGCGCGAGCCGGCGAAACCCAGCACCAGCGAGCTGCTGAAGCATGCCAGCACGCTGGAAACCATGATCGCCCGCTTCCCGGACTGGCTGGCGTTGATCGTCAATGTCCCCACCGCCGTGCATTGGCGCGAACTGAATGGGCAGATCCCCGGCTGGCGGCGCAAGCTGGCTTTCATTGGCCGCCGCAAACCCGTGGAGACATCCTATGAAAAACAAAGCAGCAGTTTCAACTGGGGCTGGCTGGTTTTCTGGCTGATCCTGGGATTGGCCCGCTGCGCCAGCCATACCGGCAGCGATAGCGGCAGTCCCGCCGCACCGTCGGTCGCCGCCAGCGTCGACGCCGTCAACCTGATCGACATCGGCACTAAGCAACTGAATGAAGGCAACACTTCGCAAGCCATCGCCACCTTTACCCGAGCAATTGAACGCGATCCGAAAAGCGATATGGCCTACGCCGATCGCGCGATAGCCAATTTCTGGAATGAAGATTATCAACTGGCGAAGCAGGACAGCGAAAAGGCGGTGTCGCTTAACAAGGCGAATCCGGTGGGCTACCGGGCAAGAGGTTTGCTCGCGCTGCGGGACAAACACTATACCGATGCATTGGCCGACTTCACCCGCGCCATCCAACTGGATTCCAGCGACGCTTTTTCCTATTATCGACGCGGTTTGGCCTATGAAGGCGATCACCAGTACGAACAGGCTCGCACCGATGCCGAGCAAGCGATTCGCCTGGCCCCTGGCGAGGTTCCGGGAGCATATCCCCTGCTGGCGCGCATCCATCGTGCAAGAGGCGATGTGGATAAGGCAGCCGAGCAAGCTGCGGCTTTGATCGCAGCAATTCCCAACGAGCCGCAAAGCTACGTCAAGGCCGCGTACATCTATGCCTGGTTGCATCAACCCAAGGCAGCGTTCGCCGCGCTGGATCGCGGTCTCAAAGTTGCACCCGATATCGCACTGCACCTGACGCGCGTAGAACTTCTGCCCAAATCCGATACCCCCGGCCGGCAAACCGCCATTCGCGCCGCGCTGGCCATGAATCCGCGCGCAAGCGCGGCACTGAAGCTGCGTGGCGAGCTTGAATACGATACGCATAACTATACGGCGGCAGTCGACACCTACACAGCAATCTTGGCGGATACCCCGTCAGCTAGCGCCGAACGCGCCAACCATCTGCTTGCACGCGGCATCGCATACGCCAAACTGGGGCAGCTGACAACCGCCAAGGCGGACTTTGATACCGCCAGAGATATCACCGGCACAGCAACGGATATGAACAACATCTGTTGGTATCTCGCGACCCACAACGTCGCGCTACAAACCGCACTGGACAACTGCAACGCGGCACTGCTGAAGGAGCCTCAACACGTCCAGGCCTTCGACAGCAAAGGTTTCGTATTGCTTCGGATGGGCAGCTACGACGCCGCGGTCGCCGCCTACGACACTGCACTGACCATGCGGCCGGCAATGTCCTACTCGCTGTTCGGTCGCGGTATCGCGCAGCACAGGCGCGGCAGGCACAAGGAGGGCAGCGCCGACATCCAGGCCGCATTGGCACTTGATCCCGGAATAGCCGGTGCTTTTGCCGCCTTCGGCGTTAAGCAATAAGGAATTGGTAGTGGTTGCGCCAGCGTCAGTTGGGATTCGCGACGCTGGCCTCGGCCTGGCCGGTTTCACGACAATCTTGTTACTCCCTGCGCCACCGCCGAAGGCATAGAGTTGTCCTGCAGCGCCGATCCGAGGCGCGTCTACAGGAGGCAACCATGACCAGTACTACCGAAACCTTGAGCCACACCGTCGTCTCGCCCGCACGATGGCTGCGGCAACGCCAGAACTTGCTGGCGCGCGAGAAGGAATTGACCTGCATGCAGGACCAGGTCGCGCGCGAACGCCGGGCGCTGCCGTGGGTGCGGGTTGAAAAAAACTATGTGTTCGACACGCCGCAGGGCCAGCGCACGCTGGCCGAGCTGTTCGACGGCCGGCGCCAGCTGATGGTGCAGCACTTCATGTTCACGCCGGGCGCCGAACAGGGATGCAGCCACTGCTCTTATATGGCGGACCATACCGACGGCGCCCTCGCCCACCTGGAGCAGCGCGACGTGACGTTCATCGCCGTCTCGCGCGCGGCGCTGGCCGACATCGAGCGCTTCCGCCATCGCATGGGCTGGCGCTTCAATTGGGTGTCGTCGGGGGAAGGCGATTTCAACTACGACTTCCACGTCAGCTTCCGGCCCGACGAGCTGGCCAGCGGCAAAGTCGATTACAACTACCAGCGCCAGCCGATGAAAAACCCCGACATGCCCGGCGTCAGCGTGTTCTACAAGGATGACGACGGCGTGGTCTACCACAGCTACTCGACCTACGGCCGCGGCGTGGAGGTGATGATGCACACCTATAACTTCCTCGACCTGACCCCGCTGGGCCGCCACGAGGAAGACCTGCCCTATACGATGGCATGGGTGCGTCACCACGACCGTTACCAGGCCGCGCCGGCTGCGGCGGCGTGCTGCCATGCACAGGCATAAACAGGCGCTGCAGGTCATGGCGCCCATTGCGGCCGGCCACGCCGCCTCGGCCGCCTTGATGACGGCCGTGCACGGCGCCGGCCTGATGCTGGCGCCGATGCTGGTTCCGCTGTGCGGCAGCGACGGCACCGTGCGCGAGGTGGCGGTGGCGGGTTCGCAGACGCTGCTGCTGGCGGCGTCCGGCCTGCACGCGGCGGCGATGCTGGGCATGACCGCCGCCATCAACATGCTGCTGAAACGGTACTACCCAACATAAAAACCCATACAACGCCTACGAAAGGCAGCACCAAGCTGCGCTCCGGGCTTGTTGCGCAGACTGAGCGGACTCAATAGCGAAACCCGACGATTCGCCTAAACTGATTGGTGCTGCATATTTCAGTCGTCAATGAGCTGGAACACGCATCAATAAAAAGGGCTGGCATGAAAAGCATACTCAATAGCATATCGCTGCTATTCATCACCCTATACGGGGCGCTCTGCGCGCTCAACGTCGTTGCAGAGCACGATCCTCGCTTGATCGACCCGAGCTTGATGTTCTTTATCAGCATTAGCTTCTCTACCGCGTCTATGGTACTGGGCGTGGTAGCGTTTTACTATCTTCCGAAAATGAGGGAGAAATGAACTTGATCCACGTCGTCACTGTCATCGCAATGATTGTCGGACTGGGAGTTTCAATCTGGGTGTTTCTTGAGACTGGCAAACCGCGTTCCGAAAACCAAACGGATGATGATCAGTCCTGAACGCAAAAAACCCGTCGCGAGGACGGGTTAGCGGGAATTACAGGATGCTGGCCAGCGCGCACTGGCGGTAGTGGTTGGCGGCTTCTTCCGGCTGGGCCAGCGCTTCGTGCATTTGCGCCAGCTTCAGGTGGGATTCGCGCACCATGCGCGGGTCGGCGGCGTCGGACAGGGCCTGCTCCAGGAAGCGCTGCGCCTTGCCCCACAATTTCTGCTTCAGGCACAGCGAACCCAAGGTCAACGCCAGCTCGGCGTCGGTCGGCCGGGTGTGTATCCAGTTTTCGCAGTGCTCGATCTGCAGCAGCAAGGCCGCCGAGCCGGCCGGCGCCGCCGCTTCGCGGTAGGCCCGCACCACGCGGTCGTCCCAGTCGGCGGCCAGCGATTCTTCCGCCACCAGGCGCGCCTCGTCGTGCAGCCCGCGCGCATTGAGCGCGGTGGCGGCGCGGCAGGCCACGTAAGGCTTGATGCGGTCGGCGCCCGGCACGGTCGACCAGACCCGCTGCAGCGATTCCGCATCGTGGCCGCTGTCGGACAGCATGTCGTCATAGGCCAGCTCGCGCAGGCGCGACGACAGCGCCGGATGCAGCGCGCGGTGCTTGTCCAGCGAACGCACCAGACGCAGCACTTCCGGCCAGTTCTTGGCTTGCTGCTGCGCCTTCAACGACCATTGCAAGGCGTGGATGTGGCGGGTGCCGCTGGCGTTCAGCTCGCGCACCGCCGCCAAGGCCTGCTCCGGCTGATGGTCGTCGACCAGCAGTTCGGTCATCGTCATCAGGCGCGCGGTCTTCATCGCGTTGTCGTCGCTCAGCTTGGCCAGCCAGTGGTCGCGGCGCGCGCCCTGGCGCATGCGGTGCGCGGCGCGGGCGCCGATCAGCGCGGCCACGCCGGCGTTTTCCTCCAGCTCCGAGGCGCGCAAGGCGGCCTTTTCAGCATGGCCGAAGCGGCCTTCAAACAAGGCCTTCAGCGCTTCGCGCAAGCCCTTGTTGCCGTCGCGTTCGCGCTTGCGCTGACGGTAGGCCGCCACTTTGCGCGGCATGCTGATGGTCGCGCGGAAGGCGCGGATCACGAGGTACAGGAAGGCGAACAGCGCCACTTCCAGCACCACGAAGAAATTCAGCGACAGGTCGATCCGGTGCGGCGGGTAGAACAACACCACATTGCCCGGATTAAAACGCGCCGTCACGGCGATACCGATGGCGGCAGCCATCAAAGCGACTATCCAGAGAAATAAACGCATGACTATGGCTTCGCTTTGTAGTTGCGCACAGCGTTCAGGCTGTCCGACAGCGTCGGCATTTCGATCGCCAGATTGCTGGTTTGCACCTGGCGCAGCAGCGTCTGCACGGTCTGCGTCGATTTGGCGCGGACGTCGAAATACTTGACCAGCGCTTCCTGCGCCGCGATCAGGTCGGCGCGGAAGGCCGTCTCGTTGCGCGACAACAGGGCCATGCGCGCGTTCAACAGGCGCAGTTTGAGGTTCTCGCGCAGGAAGTAAGCCTGGCTCGGCGACAGCATCAGCGCATCCGGCGTGGTCACGCTGCGTACGCGGATCAGCTGGCGCACGTCGGTCCACATCTCGCTGCTCCAGCCGTTCCAGGTGTCTTGCAGCGCTTGCAGCCACGGGCTGGTCTGCTCGACCGGCTCAGGCTTGCCGCCCTTGCCCACGGCCGGCTTGGCCTTGGCCTTCTTTTCCGGCGGCGCCGGCAAGGTCGGCTTTTCGTCCGACAGCATCGGCAGCGTATCGATCTGCGCGATCACATTGTCCAGGCGCAGCGCCATGCCCACCGAATCGACGCTCGGCAAGGCCTTCAGCTTTTCCGTGTCCTTGGCGATGGCGCGGCGGATGGTGATGAATTGCGGCTTGTCCGAACGCGACAGGCTGCGGTCGGCGTTTTGCAGCGCGATCAGCGCGCCCGGCACGTTGCCGGCCAGTTGCAGCTGCTGGCTGGCGGTCGACAGCACTTGTTCGATCTCGGTCAGCGCCCACTCGTCGCGGTTCTTGGACAGGTCCTGGTACAGCTGCTCCAGCGCCAGTTGCTGGCTCTGCGCTTCCTGCTGCTTGCTTTCCAACAGGGCGACCTTGCCTTGCAGCTCCTTGCTGGTCTCCTGCACCGCGCGCGCCAAGGTGCCGGTTTCGGCATTGCTGGCGTCGCCCTTCTGCAGGCGGCGCGCCATTTCTTCGCGCAGGTTGCGCACCTGGTTGTGCGAGGACCAGGATTGACCGGCCAGCAAAATGGCCAGCACGACGATACCGACCAGCAGCATCTGCGGCTGTTGCACGGTTTCGAGCAGGCTGGGCTCAGACTGCGGCTTGGCCGCAGGCGGGGTCTCGGCGGCGGCGCCGGCGGAGACGACAGGATCGGGTAAGGTAGGCAAATCGTTCATAGGCGTGATTGTAACGCGGCCAGCAGGCGTTCGTCGCCTGATCCGGTGAGCGTCAGACGGGAAAACCCTAAATTGTTTGCCGTTTCGGCAATTCGGGCGTGCGGAATGATCAAATGCTGTTGTTGCATCAATACAACGCAACTCTGCTGCGTCGCATCAGCATGCTGAGCGTCCAGTTGGGCCAGCAGATCGCACAGCCCGCGCAGGGCTTCGGAACTGGTGATGATCCAGTCATTTTGCTGCGCCAGCAAATCGCGCAAGGTCGTGGCCAGCTGCGGCGTCAGGCGCGGCACCGAGCGGCGGTAGGCCGGCACCACGTCGACCACGGCGCCGGCCGCGCGCAGGCCGTCGGCCATCAGCTCGCGGCCGCTTTCGCCGCGCACGATCAGCACCGGCTGGCCGCGCAGCGCGGCCAGGTCCAGCGTTTGCAGCAAGTGTTCGGAATCGCTGTGGGCGCTGTCGGCCGGGCTGACGATATCGACCGTCGCCGGCGTCACGCCATGCGCGGCCAGGGCGGCGCGGCTGCCCTCCCCCAGCACCGCCAGCTTGACGCCGGCCGGCCACTGTTTGATATGGGCGAAGGCGGCGTCGATGGCGTTGGGCGAGACGAAGGCCACCATCGTGTAGCCCGGCTGCGGCGCGCACAGCTTCGCCAGCGCGGCCAGCAAGGCGGCCGGCTCGGGCAAGGCTTCGATTTCCAGCAGCGGCAACAACGCCACCCGGCGGCCCAGCGCGCTAACGCGGGCCGCCAACGGCAAGGCTTGCGCCAGGGGACGGGTGATGACGACGGCGCCGGTCATCCGCTGGTCAAGCGTCGGCGGCCGGCGCGGCGCCGGCCAGCGTGGCCGAACGGGCGTCGGCGTCGGCCTGGGCGGCTTCGCTCAGGCAGGACGCCAGGATGTCGACCGCGTCCTGCGCGCGCAGCAGCTCGGCGACCTGCTGGCCCAGCGCTTCCGGATCGGCGGCGGCGCCGCGCACTTCGGCGCTGGCCATGCGGGCGCCGTCCGGCGTGGCGACCATCGCGCGCAGATGCATCTGGCCGTCTGCCACCGTGGCGAAGGCCGCCAGCGGCACCTGGCAGCTGCCGCCGAACACCTTGGACACCTTGCGCTCGGCCGTCACGGCCTGGGCGGTGGCTTCGTGGTTCAGCGGCGCCAGCAACGCCATCAGGTCGACGCCGTCGTCGCGCAGCGCGATCTCGATCGCCATCGCGCCCTGGCCGGCGGCCGGCAGGCTGTCGGCCGGGTCCAGCAGCGCGCGGATGCGCTGCGGCAGGCCCAGGCGCTTGAGGCCGGCGGCCGCCAGGATGATGGCCGCGTAGTCGCCGCGATCGAGCTTGCCCAGGCGGGTGTCGAGGTTGCCGCGCAACGGTTTGATCACCAGTTGCGGGTAGCGCGCCGCGATCAGCGACTGGCGGCGCAGGCTGCTGGTGCCGACCACGGCGCCGGCCGGCAACTCGGCCAGCGAGGCGTAGTCGTTGGAGACGAAGGCGTCGCGCGGATCCTCGCGCTCCAGCACCGCGGCCAGGGCGAAACCTTCCGGCAACTCCATCGGCACGTCCTTGAGCGAGTGCACGGCCAGGTCGGCGCGGCCTTCGGCCATGGCGACCTCAAGTTCCTTGACAAACAGGCCCTTGCCGCCCACCTTGGACAGGGTGCGATCAAGAATTTGGTCGCCTTTTGTCGACATTCCTACAATTTTAATATCGCACTGCGGATATAATAATGCCAAGCGCGCCCGTACATGCTCGGCCTGCCACATGGCAAGCCGGCTTTCACGCGACGCGATCACCAAGGTGGACGGAGGATTTTGTAGTAATTCCGATATTTTCAAAACCAGTTCTTTCGCTGTAGCGGGCGCTAACCGGCGCAGGCCAGTCACACGCGCGTGTTTAAGATCACAAATTTTATCACGCTCACCTTCTTGCAGAACCGGGCCACAAGCCTTTGCACCGACTTTTCACATCTTTGCGGCTTATCTCATGGCAAACCAATCTAGTGCAACGAACGATCAAACGGCTGAACAACCTGGCGCAGACAAAGACGCGCCACTTAAAGAAGACATCCGCCTGCTAGGCCGCCTGCTGGGCGACGTGCTGCGCGACCAGGAAGGCGAAGAAGTCTACGCCGTGGTCGAAACCATCCGCCAGACGGCGGTGCGGTTCCGCCGCGAGGCCGACGCCGGCGCCGCCAAGGAACTGGACGGCATGCTGAAGATCCTGACGCGCGAGCAGACCATTTCCGTGGTGCGCGCGTTCTCGTACTTCTCGCACCTGGCCAATATCGCGGAAGACCAGCACCACATCCGCCGCCGCCGCGCCCACCTGCTGGCCGGCTCCAAGCCGCAGCAAGGCAGCGTCAACTTCGCCCTGGGCAAGCTCAAGGAAGCCGGCGTCAGCCAGGAAACCGTGGCCACCTTCTTCCAGGACGCGCTGATCGCCCCGGTGCTGACGGCCCACCCGACCGAGGTGCAGCGCAAGTCGATCCTTGATGCGGAACACGATATCGCCCGCCTGCTGGCCGAGCGCGACCTGCCGCTGACGCCGAAGGAACAGGCCGCCAACATGCACCTGTTGCGCGCCCGCGTCGCCACGCTGTGGCAGACCCGCATGCTGCGCTACTCCAAGCTGACCGTGGCCGACGAGATCGAAAACGCCCTGTCCTACTACCGCATCACCTTCCTGCGCGAGCTGCCGGGCCTGTACGACGACATCGAGTCCGACATCGCCGCCCACTATGGCGACGGCGACGGCGAAGCCAAGGCCATCACCGCGCCCTACGTGCAGATGGGCAGCTGGATCGGCGGCGACCGCGACGGCAACCCCAACGTCAACGGCGGCACCATGCAGCACGCGCTGACGCGCCAGGCCACCACCATCCTCGATTTCTACCTGGAAGAAACGCACACGCTGGGCGCCGAACTGTCGGTGTCGACGCTGATGATCGCCTGCAGCCCGCAGCTGCAGGCGCTGGCCGACCAGTCGCCGGACACCTCCGACCACCGCGCCGACGAACCGTACCGCCGCGCCCTGATCGGCATCTACGCCCGCCTGGCCAGCAGCGCCCGCGCGCTGGGCGCGACCAACATCCTGCGCAAGGAAGTGGGCCACGCCGAACCCTATTCGACCGCCGCCGGATTCTCGGCCGACCTGCAAGTGCTGATCGACTCGCTCAACGCCAACCACGGCGCCGTGCTGGTGCAGCCGCGCCTGTCGACCCTGAAGCGCGCGGCCGACATCTTCGGCTTCCACCTGGCCTCGCTCGACATGCGCCAATCGTCGGACATCCACGAGCGCGTGCTGGCCGAGCTGTTCGTCAAGGCCGGCGGCCAGCCGGACTACTCGTCGCTGGACGAGGACGCCAAAGTGGCGCTGCTGCTGAGCGAGCTGTCGCAGCCGCGCCTGCTGTATTCGCCCTACATCGCCTACTCGGCCGAGACCGACTCCGAGCTGGGCGTGCTGCGCGCGGCGCGCCAGATCCGCACGCTGTACGGCGCCCGCGCCATCCGCAACTACATCATCTCGCACACCGAGACCGTGTCCGACCTGCTGGAAGTGCTGCTGCTGCAAAAGGAAATGGGCTTGCTGCGCATCGCCGAGCAAGAGCTGGACCTGATGGTGATTCCGCTGTTCGAAACCATCCCCGACCTGCAGCGCGCGGCCGGCATCATGGAAGCCGTGATGGCGATCCCGCTGGTCAAGGCCTTGATCGCCAAACAGGGCCAGATCCAGGAAGTCATGCTGGGCTACTCGGACTCCAACAAGGACGGCGGTTTCCTGACCTCCAACTGGGAGCTGTACAAGGCCGAGACCCACCTGGTGACGGTGTTTGAAAAGGCCGGCGTCAAGCTGCGCCTGTTCCACGGCCGCGGCGGCACCGTCGGCCGCGGCGGCGGTCCGTCGTACGAGGCCATCCTGGCGCAGCCGCACGGCACCGTCAACGGCCAGATCCGCCTGACCGAACAGGGCGAGATCATCGCCTCCAAGTTCTCCAACAAGGACATCGGCCGCCGCAACCTGGAGCTGCTGGTCGCCGCCACGCTGGAGGCGAGCCTGATGCCGCAGTCGGCCGACAGCGCGCACCTGGCCCAGCTGCGCCAGTTCGAGGCCGTGATGGCCGAGATTTCCGACCGCGCCTACCAGGCCTACCGCAACCTGGTCTATGAAACCCCGGGCTTCACCGACTACTTCTTCGCCGCCACGCCGATCGCCGAGATCGCCGAGCTGAACCTCGGTTCGCGCCCGGCCTCGCGCAAGTCGACCAAGCGCATCGAAGACCTGCGGGCGATTCCATGGGGCTTCTCGTGGGGCCAGTGCCGTTTGCTGCTGCCGGGCTGGTACGGCTTCGGCAGCGCCATCGGCGCCTGGATCGCCGACGGCGAGCAGGCCGAGCGCCTGGCCCAGCTGCAAGCGATGTTCCAGCAATGGCCGTTCTTCGCCACCCTGCTGTCGAACATGGACATGGTGCTGGCCAAGACCGACCTGGCGATCGCCTCGCGCTACGCCGAGCTGGTGCAGGACAAGGAACTGCGCGAGCGCATCTTCAAGCGCATCACCGACGAGCACGCGAGCACGCTGGCCATCCTGCAACGCATCACCGGCGCCACCGAGCGCCTGGCCGGCAACCCGCTGCTGGCGCGTTCGATCCAGAACCGCTTCGCCTACCTCGATCCGCTGAACCACTTGCAGGTGGAGCTGATCAAGCGCCATCGCGCGCTGTCGAGCGAGCCGGGCAAGGCCGACGAACGGGTCCATCGCGGCATCCACCTGTCGATCAACGGCGTCGCCGCCGGCCTGCGCAACACCGGCTAAACCGCCCGACAACATCGCCCCCAACCTGCCGCATCGACGACGCCAACCCCGTCGTCGATGCGGCAGGTTTTTTTATTTCCTTAAGGATTGATCAAACTGGTCTAAATAGCATTACAATATAAACAAGACCACCACCTGGGACCGCCATGACAAACCTGATCGACTCGTTGGGGAAATCGGAAATTGACAGCATGTTCAGCCGGATCAAAGCCGAGATCGGCAATGCAGCGCCCGACGGCGAACTGCGCCAGCTCATCGCCGCCATGCCGGCGGCCTTGTTCATCAAGGACGCGCAATCGCGGGTCTTGCTGATGAACCCGGCCTGCGAGGCGCTGTGGGGCATCCCGTTCGAGGCCATGCGCGGCAACGACGGCGCCGCCTTCTTCCCTGCCGAGCAAACCGCCTATTTCCTGAAACACGACCGCATCGCCTTCGAAACCGGCGAGTACACCGTCTACGAAGAAGAGCTGTGGCATGCCGGCCTGGGCCAAAACCGCTGGCTGGAAACCCACAAGCAAGCCACCTACGACCAGCAGGGCCAGCCCAAGCTGCTGATCGCCATGTGCATCGACATCACCGAGCGCAAGCGCGCGCAAGGCTAGCGGCCAAAGCAACATTAAAATACAAATACCGACCACTCCCCTACGCCTCCATGAAAAGCCTGATCGAATCGCTGGGAACAACCGCCATAGAGACGATGCTCTCCCAGATTCAGGCCGACATAGGCTTTGCTGGGCCGAACGACGAACTGCACAACATCGTCGCCGTCATGCCGCTGGCCCTGTTCATCAAGGATGCGCAATCGCGCGTCGTGCTGATGAACCCGGCCTGCGAGGCGCTGTGGGGCATCCCCTTCGACGCCATGCGCGGCAACGACGGCGCCGCCTTCTTCCCCGCCGAGCAAACCGCCTACTTCCTGGAACACGACCGCCTGGCCTTCGAGAGCGGCAAGCACGTCGTCTACGAGGAAGAGCTGTGGCATGCCGGCCTGGGCGAAAACCGCTGGCTGCAAACCCACAAGCAACCGACCTACGACCAGCATGGCCAGCCCAAGCTGCTGATCGCCATGTGCGTCGACATTACCGAGCGCAAGCGCTCGGAAAGCCGGCTGCAGTCGTCGCTGCAGGAGATGCGGACCTTGTCCAAGCACGAGCACACGGTCAAGGAAAGCGAACGCCGCCGCATCGCCCAGGAAGTGCACGACGACCTGGCGCAAAACCTGCTGGCGCTCAAGCTGGACGTGACCGCGCTGCACCGGCGCACCCACGCGCGCCAGCCGCTGCTGCATCAGCGCGCCGCACAAGCGCTGAGCACGCTCGACGCCAGCATCGTCGCGGTGCGCGAGCTGATCAACGAACTGCATCCCAGCACGCTGGAGCTGGGCCTGTCGGCCGCCATCGAATGGCAGATGCAGCAACTGGCGCGGCGCAACGGCCTGCGCTGCCGGCTGGAGCTGCTGGACGACAGCGCGGCGCTGGACCCGCGCCAGATCACCGGCCTGTACGGCATCGTGCTGGCGGCGCTGGGCTATCTGTGCGACCAGGCCGGCACGAGCAGCGTGCAGGCCACGCTCAATCTGCGGCCGGAACAGTTGTCCATCATCGTCAGCGGCGACGGCCTGCCCGAGCAGCAATCGCCGCGCGACGCGCTCGACCTGGGCGCCATCCGCGCCCGCCTGGCCGACTTCGGCGGCGAGCTGGCGGTGGCGCAGCTGCCCGGCGCCGGCACCGTGCTGCGCATGAGCTTGCCGGGCAAGCCCTCTGCCGCCTAGCGGATGCAAGGTACTGCCGCTGGATGGTATGCTGCGCCCCATGACCGTTATCTTGCGCAGCCGCTGGCTGCTGGCCTGCGCCGTGCTGCTGGCGCTGTCGCGCCCGGCCGTCGCGGCCGAACACGCACGCCTGCTGAGCGATTACAGCCATCGCGCCTGGACCGCCGCCCACGGCGCGCCGGCGCAAATCCAGGCCATCACCCAGACCCGCGACGGCTGGCTGTGGCTGTCGACGCCGACCGGCCTGTACCGCTTTGACGGCGCCACCTTCGAACGGCGCGACCAGGTCGGCGACCATCGGCTGCTGTCGACCATCGTGCTGCCCCTGTACACCGCGCCGGACGGCGCCCTGTGGGTCGGCTACCGCTTCGGCGGCGCCAGCGTGTTCAAGGACGGCAAGGTGCGCCACTACGGCGCCGCCGACGGCTTCCCGCCCGGCGCCACCTACTGCTTCCGCCGCGCGCCGGACGGCACCATGTGGGTCAGCACCGCCAACGGCCTGGCCTGGCTGAACGGCGGACGCTGGGTGCGGATCGGCGCCGACAGCGGCTTCGCCCCCGGCCCCAAGGCGGTCTGGCACGTGCTGTTCGACCGCGCCGGCACGCAGTGGGTGTCGAGCGCCCAGGCGGTCTACTACCGCCCCCAGGGAGACCAGCGCTACCACGTCGCCAGTCCCGCCAACATCCGGGTGGCGTCGCTGGCGGCCGCGCCGGACGGCACCGTGTGGGCCTCCAACGGCAACGACGCCCACTACAAACTGTCGCAGCGGCCGCCGGCCGGCGGCCCGCCGCCCCGCCCCGACCTGCCAGGCAGCGGCATGTGGTTCGACCGCGCCGGCACCATGTGGCTGCTGAGCGAGGACCGGGTCGAGCGCATGCTGCCGGATGTGTTTCCCGATCCGCGCCAGCGCGTCACGCAAGAGCAAGGCCTGAGCGGCATGAACCCGCAAACCTTTTTCGAAGACCGCGACGGCACTATCTGGATCGGCACCGTCAATGGCCTGGACCAGTTCCGCCGCAACCGCGTGACGCCGCTGCCCAGCCATCTGGAGATCGCCACGCCGACGCTGCATGCCGAGCGCGACGGCAAGGTCTGGGTCAGCAACGACAACGCCGACGCCTGGCTGCTGGACGCCGGCGGCCGCCAATACGCGCATGCGCCGCATGCCGTCGCCACCGCCACCAGCACGCGCGACGGCCGCGCGGCGCTCGCCACCGACCAGGGCATCTGGCTGCCCGGCCCGCAGGGCGGCCAGTTGATCGCAGCGCCGCCGGCCGCGCTGCGCGACGCCCTGAAGATGCGCGCACTGGCCCAGGACGGCGGCGGCGACTGGTGGGCCAGCTACGTCAACCTGGGCATCTACCGCCATCGCGCCGGCCGCTGGAGCCGCGTCGACGACGCCCGCTTGCCGGCCGCGCGGGTGCTGACGATGCGGGCGGACCAGCGCGGCCGGGTCTGGATAGGCTATGTCGGCAACCGCATCGCGCTGGTCGACGGCGCCGACGTCGGCGTGCTGGGTGCGGCCCAGGGCCTGGCCATCGGCAACGTGCAGAGCCTGTTCGAGCGCAACGGCCACCTGTGGGTGGCGGGCGAACTGGGCGCCGCTCTGTACGACGGCCGGCGCTTCGTGCCGCTGCGGCTGGCCGACGGCCGTGAGCTGCGCGGCATCAGCGGCCTGGTGGAGACGGCGGCCGGCGAGCTGTGGCTGCACGGCCATGACGGCGCCTTCCGCATCCCGGCCGCGCAGCTGGCCGGCTTCCTGCGCAACGGCGCCGCGGTCGGCTACGAACTGCTGGGCGTCGACGACGGCCTGACCGGCGCGGTCCAGCCGACCGGGCCGTTTCCATCGATGGTGGAAGCCGGCAACGGCCAGCTCTGGCTGTCGAGCCACCGCGGCGCCATGCTGATCACGCCGGGCCGTATCGGCCGCGACGCCACGCCGCCGCCGGTGGAGCTCCGCGCCGTGGAGAGCAACGGCAAAGCCTATCCGGTGGACGCGCCGCTGACCTTGCCGCAAGGGGCGAACAATCTGCACCTCACTTTCAGCGCGCTCGGCCTGGCCATGCCGGGACGGCTCGCCTTCCGCTACCGGCTCGACGGCATCGACCGCGATTGGCAGTCGGCCGGCGGCCGGCGCGAAGCCTTCTACACCAACCTGGGGCCGGGCCAGTACCGCTTCCAGGTGATCGCCGCCAACAAGGACGGCGTGTGGAACACCGACGGCGCCACGCTGGCGGTGACGATCCCGCCGACCTTCGTGCAGAGCCTGTGGTTCAAGCTGCTGTGCGCGCTGGCGCTGGCGGCGGCGCTGACGCTGGCCTGGCGCTGGCGGCTGGCGCAGATGGCGCGCCTGATCGAAGCGCGCCACGTCGAGCGCCTGGGCGAGCGCGAGCGCATCGCCCGCGCGCTGCACGACACCTTCCTGCAAGAGGCGCAAGGCACCATCCTGATGATGCAGCTGGCGATGGAGCAGGTGCCGCCGGCGCTGCCGGCGCGCGCCGCCATGGAGCGCGGCATCGGCTACATCGAGCAGGCGCTGATCGAGGGCCGCGACGAAGTGCGCGGCCTGCGCTCGCCGCTGCGCGACGATGAAACGCTGGGACAATCGCTGGATCGTTTCGGCCAGCGGCTGGCGGCGGGACTGTCGGCCGGTTTCCGGCTTGAGCAACAAGGCGCACCCTACACCCTGCCCGTCATCACCGCCGACGAAGTGTTTTCCATCGGCCGCGAAGCCATCTGCAACGCCTTCCGCCACGCGCAGGCGAGCGAGATCGTGGTCGAGCTGGACTACGGCGCCAGGCGGCTGACGCTGCTGGTGCGCGACAACGGCAAGGGCATCGCGGCGGACACGCTGGCGCAAGGCGGACGTAGCGGCCACTGGGGCCTGGTCGGCATGCGCGAACGCGCGGCGCGCATCGGCGCCGTGCTGGAGATGGGCAACCAGGACCAGGGCGGCGCGTTTCTGCGCCTGACTTTGACTGAACCTGGAGGCGGCGCAAGCGACCGCCGATGAAATGAAGGCCGGCGGCCACCAGGCCAAGGCCATCGCCATGGACGTGGTCGACGAAGCCCAGGTCAACGCCCCAGCGTCATCCGTTTCAGTAAAACGTTGAAGTCCATGGCGGGCCGATTCAGCAGGTTGTTGGCGTACTCGCCCTCGCACGACGCCCTGGCCTCGGCGGCGGGCACGCCGGCCACTCTTTCCTTCAGGTTCGCATTGAAGATACCCAGCACCGCGGCGACGTGTGCATCGACTTCCGCATCGGTCACATCCGGCTGCTGCGCGCGCTTCAGCTGTATCAACTGCGCCTTGTAGAGTTGGCGCAGGATCACCAGCGCATCGGCGTTCTGCTCTTTCCATTGCGCCAACGCGGCCGTCAAGCCATCGACCGCGTCCGGCGCCAGCGCCTTGCAACGCTCAAGCAGCAGCGCATGATACGCATCGAAATCGATCTGCGCCATCTGGATGCCGGCGGCGACGTCGACCGCCGCCGCGCCCGCCGGCATCGATGCGCCAGCCAGGACCAGGCTGAGAAAAATTGATTTGATCATCTGGGAGTCGCGCCAGTTTATGGGATGCCGCCAGTGTATTGCAATGCGATCATAAAAGCGCGTTTGACAACAGATTCCAGACCTTGCTACACTAAAATTGCAGTTATCATATCTTTACCGAAAATCAAACATCTATGGGACTGTCATGAACCGACAATTACTGGCCGCGCTGATCGCCGCCACCCTGGCCGGCGCAGCACACGCCGCGGACCTGCCGAAATCGCTGGAAACCATCGGCATCAAGATCGGCGATACCCAGCAACAGGTTGAAAAAGTACTGTTTGCCGGCGGCTACAAGCCCTCCCGCACGCACATTCGCCCGGCGGACTCGGTCTATGCGGCGCGCCCCGACAATGTCGCCTACTCCATTCCGGACGCGCCCAAGCGTTCGCGCGTCACCGTCTCCTACGGCCCCATGGATGGTCGCGCGGTCATGATCGAGCGCACCGCCGAGGTGTTCGAGCAAAAGGTGTTGAACGAAGAGCTGCGCAAGCAATTGCAGGAAAAGTATGGCCAGCTGCCGGCCAACGAAGGCAAGTCTGGCGACATGCACTGGGTCCACACCAAGACCGGCAAGCCCGAATTCGAATGCTTCGCGCGCAACGCCAGCCTGACCTTCGCCCATGCCCTGTTGATGGACAAGATGCTCAAATGCGACAAGTCCGTTACGGTAGCCATCGTCGGCGATTCCACCTGGGCCACGGCCATCAGCGTGACGATCGTCGACTTCGACATGGCCGTCAAGAACCTGATGCCGATCGCCGCCGCTGCCGCAAAGGAAAAACAGGACGCCATCGAGGCCGCCAAGAAAGCCCCGCCGGTCAAGCTGTAGACACAAAAAAAGGGAGGCACATGGCCTCCCTTCTTTTTATCCCGTCGACGCTTAGTTCTGCGTCAGGAAAGTCTTCAGCTTGTCCGAGCGCGACGGCTGGCGCAGCTTGCTCATGGCCTTCGCTTCGATCTGGCGGATACGCTCGCGGGTCACGTCGAACTGCTTGCCCACTTCTTCCAGCGTGTGGTCGTTCGACATTTCCACGCCGTAGCGCATGCGCAGCACCTTGGCTTCGCGCGGGGTCAGCGAGTCCAGCACTTCCTTGATGACGTTGCGCATCGAGGCGTGCAGCGCGGCGTCCAACGGCGCCAGCGTGGTGTTGTCTTCGATGAAGTCGCCCAGCTGCGAATCGCCGTCCTCGCCCATCGGCGTTTCCATCGAGATCGGCTCTTTGGCGATCTTCATGATTTCGCGGACTTTGTTTTCCGGCATTTCCATCTTGACCGCCAGGGTCGCCAGGTCCGGCTCGCTGCCGGTTTCCTGCATGATCTGGCGCGAGATGCGATTCATCTTGTTGATCGTTTCGATCATGTGCACCGGCACGCGGATGGTGCGGGCCATGTCGGCGATCGAACGGGTGATCGCCTGACGGATCCACCAGGTCGCATAGGTCGAGAACTTGTAGCCGCGGCGGTATTCGAACTTGTCAACCGCCTTCAACAGGCCGATATTGCCTTCCTGGATCAAGTCGAGGAATTGCAGGCCGCGGTTGATATACTTCTTGGCGATCGAAATCACCAGACGCAAGTTGGCGACCGTCATTTCACGCTTGGCCTGGCGCGCGCGTTTTTCGCCGGCGGCCATCTGCTTGTTAATCTTGCGCAGGTCGGCCAGCGGCAAGGCCACGCGGGCTTGCAGGTCGATCATCTTCTTTTGCAGCTCTTTCACCGCCGGCACGTTACGGCCCAGGATGGCGCTGTACGGATAGGCGCTGTCGACTTCGCCGTCGACCCAGTCCAGGTCGCATTCATTGCCTGGGAAGACCTTGATGAAGTGGGCGCGCGGCATGCCGCATTTGTTCACGCACAGTTCCAGCACGGCGCGCTCGATGTGGCGCACTTCTTCCATCTGGCCGCGCAGCGTGTCGCACAGCTTCTCGACCACCTTGGCGGTGAAGCGGATGCCCAGCAGTTCGGCCGAAATCGCTTCCTGCGCCGACACATAAGCCTTGGAGCCGTAGCCGCCGGCGGCCTTGCGCATTTTTTCGTACTGGGTCGAGATGACGTCGAACTTTTCCAGCGCGGCTTTTTTCAGCTGCGCCAGTTGCTCGGTCGAGAAGCCCGCCGCGCCGCCGTTGGCGTCGCCGTCTTCTTCCTCGACTTCCTCTTCCTCTTCTTCGTCGTCGTCCGACGCGGCAGCCGGCGCGGCCGCAACGGCCGGCGCGTTGTTCGACTCGTTCAGGTCGACGAAGCCGTCCACCACTTCATCGACCTTCAGCTCGTCGGCTTCGATCTTGGCGGCCAGCGCGACGATCTCGGCGATCGTGGTCGGGCAGGCGGAGATGGCCTGGATCATGTCCTTCAGGCCGCCTTCGATACGCTTGGCGATCTCGATCTCGCCCTCGCGCGTCAGCAGCGCCACGGCGCCCATTTCACGCATGTACATGCGGACCGGGTCGGTGGTGCGGCCGAAGTCGGAATCGACCGTCGACAGCGCCGTCGCGGCGGCCGCTTCCACTTCGTCGTCGGAGGTCACGGTGGCGACGCTGTCGGTCAGCAGCAGCGAATCGGCTTCCGGCGCGCGCTCGTAGATGGCGATGCCCATGTCGTTGAAGGTGGCGATGATGCCTTCGATCGCTTCCGGGTCGACAATGTTTTCCGGCAGTTGGTCATTGATCTCGGCGTAGGTCAGGAAGCCGCGCTCCTTGCCCATGTTGATCAGGTTCTTGATCTGGGTGCGGCGGCGCTCCAGTTCTTCGGCGGTGCTCTTCGAGTCCACGCCCAGCAGGTCGGCGGCGCCGCCCTTGGCTTTGCGCTCGCGGGCCTTGGAGACGGCCTTCAGCTCGGCGCGCTCGACCGCGTTCAGTGCCGCGACTTCGTCGTTTTCCGGCGTGAATTCGGACGGCTTGCGGCCGCGGCGGCCCGGCACCTTGACGCTAGGCAGCAGGTAGCCGGAGGTGTCGATCGAGGCCAGCGTGGCGGCGTCGGTCACCTGGCTGACGGCCGGGCCGGCGGTCACGATGACGACCGGAGCAGGCTCGGCCTTGACGGCCTTGACCAGCTTGGATTTCGGCGCGGCCTTGACCACCACCACTGGCGCGCCGGTTTCGGCGGCCGGCAGCACGGCGCTCTTGCGCGCCACCTTGACGGTCTTGACCGGGGTGTCGGACGCGTCAGCGTGCTGCACCGCCACCTGGGCTTCCGCCTGGACCGCTTCGGCCGCGGCGCTCAGGCGCGTTTTCTTTTTGACTACCGTTACTTTGCTCGCTGCCTCTTGCGCATTATCGATCACATAAGATAGAGTCGTCTTAGGCACCACCAGCGGAGCGGAGCTGGTACGGGCGGCCTTGACGGACAACGTTAAAGTTTTCGGCGTTTTTGTCATTAAATATCTCTCAATGCGTATTCGCCAGAAAATACAATTGCCATGGCCAGCGCCGACCGTTACCGGTGCGCACAGATGGAAATGTTGTAATTTAGCTGACGATTATCTGCGGAATAAAAAAAGCCCGCGTCCAACAACGGGCTTGTTTCTCTTTTCAGTGAAGAATAGGGAGAGGGCAAAGTATGCCGTATAGCGAGACATCAGGATAATTGATAGTACCCATATCCGACATCCTAAAACCATATAACAAGGGCTACACACTCTTGTCAGACCGTCCAAATCGCATCCTGTACCAAACTGAAACGCACCGTCCTGCAAAGGTGCGTCTCGCATTATACATGTTTTGGCGTGCGAACGCACCTTCCGCGCCCAAGGGGCGTATGATGGCGTCATGGTCATTTTTGCATCATGGCCTAAAAGGCACTGCAATCCCGTAGTGCCCATGATATGCTGACGCCTCTTGCTTAAACTATGAAGTCGATGAACACTAGCCTCACCCCTCAGGCGCCGGCAATCGAGCCCGCAGCCTCCGCCGCCACCGCGGCACCTGCGGCTCTGACCCCGCGCAGCTTGTTGAAACAATTGCAAACCCAATTCCCGGCCTTCCGCGATTTCCTGCCTTTGTCGATCGGTATCGACAAGCAGATCCTCGCCGTGATGCCCGAACTGGACCGCAAGACCATGCGTACCGCGCTCGGCATCCATACCGGTTCGCTGCGCTACCTGAAGGTCATGGAAAAAGCCAAGGTGCGTCACGATCTGGACGGCACGCCCGGCGCCGACGTGACCGACACCCACCGCGCCCACGCCACCCAGGTCTTGCAGGACCGCTTCAAGAAAGAAGCCGAACGCAAGAAAGCGGAACGCGACGCGGCTGCGGCCGAAGAAGCGGCCCGCGTGCGCGTCGACAAGCTGAACCAGCTGACCGCGAAGTTCTCGCGCAAGGGCTAAGTTGGCTCAGTTGGATACCCAGCAGCTCGCAGTCCAGGCGGAGGCCGAGCTTCCGCCCTACGTGGGGATACGCATCGCCGACGTGCGGCTAGTCACCACGGCCGAGCAAGCCGTCGCCGCGCGCGATGCCCTGCTGGCCACCGACGCCATCGGCTTCGATACCGAATCGAAGCCGACCTTCACCAAGGGCGAGACCTCGACCGGTCCGCACCTGATCCAGTTCGCCACCGATCACCAGGCCTATCTGTTCCAGATCGGCCACAGCACGTCCGCGGCCATCCTCGAGGTGCTGCAGGCGGTGCTGGAAACGCCGGCCTTGTTAAAGCTGGGCTTCGGCCTGTCCGACGACGTCAAGCGCCTGCACGCCAAGCTGGCGATCCGGGCGGCCGGCGTGGTCGACCTGTCGGTGGCGCTGCGCACGCCGGGACAGCGCAACGACCTCGGCGCCAAGACCGCCGTCGCCAAGTTCTTCGGCCAGAAGCTGCAGAAATCCAAGAAGATCTCGACCACCAATTGGGCGCTGCCGCGTTTGAACGAAAAGCAGATCCTGTACGCGGCCGACGACGCCCAGGTGGCCTTGCGCGTCTACCGCCACTACATCGCCGCCGGCAACAAGCTGCCGCCGATGAAAGCGGTCAAACTTCCGCGTCCGCCCAAGCCGCTTTAGGCCTGCTATCTGGTATACTTGCCAGATAGCTACGACCTCAAGGAATGGCATGTCTACCTCATACGTCGTGCGCGCGTGCGCCGCGCTGGCTTTGGCCGGCCGCTGCCTGTCATCTCTGGCCGCCGCGCCCGCCACGCTGCCCGACACCCTGGAACAACGCGTGGCCGCCTGCACCGCCTGCCACGCCGTCAAGGAGCGCGGCGACGCCTTCTTCCCGCGCATCGCCGGCAAGCCGGCCGGCTACCTGTACAACCAGCTGGTGAATTTCCGCGAAGGCCGGCGCCATTACCCGATGATGACCTATATGGTCGACCACCTGCCGGACGCCTACCTGCGCGAGATCGCCGACTACTTCTCGCGGCAGCACCCGCCCTACCCGCCGGCGCAGGCCGGCAGCGGCGCGAACGCCGGCAGCGCCGCCCTGGCGCGCGGCCAGGCGCTGGTGCAGCAAGGCGACCCGGCCAGGAAGATCCCGGCCTGCATTGCCTGCCACGGCAGCGCGCTGACCGGCGTGGCGCCGGCGATACCCGGCCTGATCGGCCTGCCCAGCGACTACGTCAACGCCCAGTTCGGCGCATGGAAGAACAAGGTGCGCCGCGCCGCCGCGCCGGACTGCATGGCGGAGATCGCCAACCGACTGTCCGAGACCGACATCGCCGCCGTCTCCGGCTGGCTCAGCAAGCAAACGCCGGACGCCGCCGCCCGGCCGGCCGACAACATCGCCATGCCCCTGCCGCTGAACTGCGGCAGCGTGCCAGCACCTTGAGGGCACGCACATGAAGAAAATTATTTATACCGTTATCGCGCTGCTGCTGGCCGGCATCCTGTGGGTGTTGTTCGGCGGCTCCGACGATGCCGGGCCGGCGCCGACCGTCACCGCGACACTGGCGCCAGCCGAGAAGGTCGCGCGCGGCGCCTATCTGGCCAAGGCCGGCGACTGCATGGCTTGCCACACCGTGCGCGGCGGCGCGCAATACGCGGGCGGACGCGCGCTGCAAACGCCGTTCGGCAGCGTCATCTCGCCCAACATCACCTCCGACAAGGCCAACGGCATCGGCGGCTGGAGCGCCGATGATTTCTGGCATGCGCTGCACAACGGCAAATCGAAGGATGGCCGCCTGCTGTACCCGGCCTTCCCCTACACCAACTACACCCGCATCACGCGCGACGATGCGGACGCGTTGTACGCCTACTTCCAGTCGGTGCCGGCGGTGGCGCAGGCCAACCGGCCGCATGAACTGCGCTTCCCGTACAACCAGCAATTCATGCTGGCCGCGTGGCGCGCGCTGTACTTCAAGCCCGCCGTATTCCGCGCAGACAGCAAGCAATCGGTGGACTGGAATCGCGGCGCCTACCTGGTGCAGGGCCTGGGCCATTGCAGCGCCTGCCACAGCGCGCGCAACACGCTGGGCGCGAGCGACGGCGAAGGCCTGTCCGGCGGCCTGATCCCGGTGCTGGGCTGGTACGCGCCGTCGCTCAATTCCGGTGCCGAGGCGGGGCTGGGGGAATGGATGCAGCCGCACATCGCGCAACTGCTGAAGACCGGCGTCTCGCCGCGCGCGACGGTGTTCGGGCCGATGGCGGAAGTGGTGCAGCAAAGCCTGCAACACCTGAGCGACAGCGACATCAACGCCATGGCGACCTACCTGAAAGCGCTGCCGGGCGACGGCAATAAATCCGAGTTCGAGCGCGACAAAGGCGCCGAGGCGATGGCCTACCTGGCGGCCGGCGCCAAGCTGTACGAGAAACACTGCGTGGATTGCCACGGCGCCGGCGGCGCCGGACTGCCGCCCGGCTACCCGCCGCTGGCCGGCAATCGCGCATTGACGATGGAGCAGGCGGTCAACCCGATCCGCATCGTCCTCAACGGCGGCTTCGCGCCCGGCACGGCAGGCAATCCGCGTCCGTACGGCATGCCGCCGTTCGGCCACGTATTAAACGATACCGAAGTGGCGCAGGTCGTATCCTATCTGCGCAGCGCCTGGGGCAACAACGCACCACCGGTCAACGGCAACGACGTCAACCGCTACCGCGCGATTCCATTGGACTAAAACACGGGGGTCAAGTCTGACATTCGGACACGACCTCGTCCGAAAGAGGCTCCTACAGCAGGGCTCGTGTCCGAATGTCAGACTTGACCCCGGTGGTATTTAGCAACGACATGATGTCGTGCAGGCTGGCGACTTCGTAGTCGGGTATTGCTACCGATGCGTTTGCCAGGCGGTCGGGGTTGAACCAGCAGCTCTCGATGCCGTAGCGGTTGGCGCCGAGGATGTCGGCGTCCAGCCGGTCCCCAATGATGATCGCCTCGTCCTTGGCGAAAGATGCAGCCATCCTGGCGGCATATTCGAAGAAACGCACATCCGGCTTGGCGTAGCCGCACGCCTCGGAGGTGGCGACGAAGGAAATGCATCCGGCCAGCCCCGAGCTGGCGATGCGGCGGTTCTGGATAGATTCGACACCGTTGGTGATGATGCCCACCTCGCCTATCGCGGAGAGCGTCTCGCAAATCAGTTTGGCGCCATCGATGAGGACCACGGTATCCGGCAGCGACTCTAGATAAAGGCTGCTTGCCAGTTCCGGATCGAGCTCGATGTCGTTTGCCTGGAAGGTCTGGCGAAAGCGCTCCACTTTCAAAAAGTCCTTGGTGACAGCGCCCGTCTCGAAGCGCCGCCACAGCTCCACATTGATCGCCTGGTATTGGTGGAAAATCCCATCCACGCCATCGTGCAACCCCAGTTCCCGCATGGTGCTGACGAAAGAAAGCTTTTCGGACGCTTTAAAATCCAACAGCGTATCGTCCAGATCAAAAAGGAATAATTTGTGCTTCATAACTTCTCATTAAAATTGTGCGTCAAGCCGGGGCGAGCTCGCTGACCATCACGTAATAGCCGTCAAGGTCGCGCAGCGCGAATTCCCTGGTGCCTGTGGCCGGGTTCAGATGCGGCTCCTCCGCCAGCCCGACGGCCAGCCCGCGCGCGCGCAGCAGCGCCTCATCGAAGTCATCCACCCGGAAGAACAGCAGCAAGCCATTGCCAGGCTGCGCATGTTCAGGACTGGTCAGTGTCGGATGGTCGTGGGCGCCCCACTGATGCAGGCAAAGCAGGACAGTGCCATCGGCATCCACCAGCTGCCCGAAATACTCGTGCGCGGGAGCTGTCGCCGCTTGACCAAACAGTGACTGGTACCACTGAAAACTTCGGGCGACATCGGCAACGCCAATGATGGTCCATGTCCGTTTCATGTCGCCCTCCCAAGTATCCGCTAGTAGTGTTCAGCGAAGCCGATGCGGTCGGTCGTCGCGTTGCGCGCGTCTTCCACGCTGACCTTGCCTGCGGCCAGCAAGGCGCGCAGCGAGGCGTTCATCGTATGACAACCTTCGCCCGGTTTGTTTTCCATCCAGTTGCGCAGCGCCGACACCTGGCCGGTGGCGATCATGTTGACCACGTCCGGATTCGAGGTCAGGCACTCGGTGGCCAGGTGGTAGCGGTCGCCGTCCACCGACGGCAGCAGCGCCTGGCACAGCACGCCGCGCAGCGCGTGCGCCAGCGCCTGCGACTGCGGTTCGGCATTGCCCAGCAGGCGCACCATCTTCTGCAAGCCCAGCTCGGTCGAACGCGCGTGCAGCGAGGCCAGCACCAGCGGGCCCGATTCGGCCAGCGCCAGCGCCTCCTGCGCCGTCTGGGCGTCGCGGATCTCGCCGATGACGATCACGTCCGGCCGCTCGCGCAGCGCGTCCAGCGCGCCCAGGTAGAAGCTCTCGACGTCGCCGTCGAAGCCCACTTCGCGCTGGGTGATGACGCACTGGCGCTGCGGGATCAGCGTCTCGACCGGATCTTCAATCGTGATGATGTGGCCGGAGCGGTGCTTGTTGATCTCGTCGAGCATGGCGGCGATGGTGGTCGACTTGCCCTGGCAAGTGTCGCCGATGATCAACACCAGCCCGCTGGTGAGCTTGGCGAAGTTCTGCTCGGCCTGGCGCAGGCCCAGCTGGCTGAGCACCATCGGCTCCTTCGGAAAGCGGCGGATCACGCAGCCGAGCCGCTTCTTGCCCTGGAAGCTGAAGCAGTTGGCGCGGATGCGCGCCGTGTGCAGGTCCACCGCGCGGTCGAAGGCGCGGTCCTGGATGCGCTCGGACCAGTTCGGCTCGACCACTTCGAAGAACTCTTGCAGCTCTTCGCGCGTGATCGGCGAATCGGTCACCGCCACCAGCCCTTTCGGCTGGCGCAGCAACAACGGACTGTTCTGGTGGATCAGGATGTCGCTGAAGATCAGCTTGGAATTCAGCAGATGCAGGATCTGCTCGACTAGCGTGCCGAAGACCGGGTGGTCTTCGTTTTCGATGTAAGTCAGGGTGCGAATTTGCGACGACTGGTAATTTTCCATCTGTACTCTGATCTCCGTGGGGTCGGTGTTGCTCCGCGAACGATTATAAGAGAAAAATTGCAGCATCGAAATTTTTTCAGCTGCGGACCTTCGGATACTTGAAGCCGGTGCGCAAGTCCATGCTGTAGCGTTGTTTGCCCTCGGTGACCACCACGTGGTCGGGCGGTTCCTCGCCGGCCAGCGCGCGATAAAAGATCGGCAAGCCCTCGCCTTTGCGGATCAGGTCGTCGCAGCGTTCGTAGACATTCGGACAACCGGTTTCCGCCAGCAGCGCCTGCACGATGGCCACTTTCCAGGCCTCGACCCCGGCCGACTGGAACTGGCAGATCAAATAGCCCTGGACGCCGCCCCAGCTGTCGACCAGCAGGCCGGACAGGCCGTCCTCGTCGCCGCGCACCACCGGCACCAGGTCGTTGGGACCGGCCGCGCGCACGCTGGCGGCGCGCTTGGCGATGGCGGCCTTGACGCGGCGCTTGATCAGCGCGTGGTCAACCGGTTCGTCTTCCTTGTAGGTCCAGATGCGGGCGCAGATCTGCGACTTGGCGTTGTAGGCGGCGCGGCCGATGAACTGGCGCGACGAGGTCTGCACCGTGGCGGTGGCGCCCGGCTTGTTCTTTTCCTGCGGCTTGCCCTCGATTTTTTCTACCGCGGAGGCATAGATCCAGGGGTCGCCGGCCAGCAGGCTCTTTTCCTTGCCCTGTTTGATGGTGATGATAAGCATGTAAGTCCAATAAGTGCTGCGTTGCAGCGTACGGTGTTGCGGGATAGCCCGAATGATACCTCATGCCGGCCCCGCCCCCGCCGCCGGACGCGCTCTGGTACCCGGCTGCTGCATTCTGTGCCGCGCTGGCTGCAATCTGTCGCAGCCGGGTTTCGTGCGCGGGGACGAGTCCGTAGTATCCAACCTCAAGAGCCGTAACCACCATCACTAGGAGATCATCATGGCAAATCCATCCGTCCGTAGCGCGCTGCGCGTCCTGTTCCTGTCCGCCGGCCTGCTGGCCGTCGCCGCGCCGGCCGGCTTGGCCGTGGCCGGTCCGCTCAGCTGGTTCCACGGCGAGCGGGTGCAGGGCAGCGGCAAGATCGTCAAGCAGAACCGCGAGATCGGCCATTTCACCTCGCTGGCGAGCAGCATCAGCGGCAATGTCGAGATCCGCATCGGCAACACCGAAGGCATCAGCATCGAGACCGACGACAATTTGCAGGCGCTGATCGAGACCGTGGTCGACAACGGCACCTTGCGCATCCGGCCGACCCGCAAGGACGTCAACCTGGAGTCGCGCACGATGAAGATCGTGGTGCAGGCGCGTTCGATCGAGAAAATCGCGGTGGCCGGTTCCGGCTCGGTCGAGGCCGACAAGCTGCGCGGCGAGAGCCTGACGTTCGACGTCGGCGGCTCCGGCTCGATCAATGTGCGCAACCTGGAGAGCGAATCGGTGGCGATCGCGCTGGGCGGCAGCGGCAACCTGAAGGCCAGCGGCAACGTCGAGCGGCTGCAGGTGTCGATCGGCGGCTCGGGACGGGTGCAGGCCGGGCAGCTGGCGGCGCGCGACGTCACGGTCAGCATCGGCGGCTCGGGCCAGGCGACGGTGTGGGCCAAGCAGACGCTGAACCTGAGCGTGGCCGGTTCGGGCGACATCACCTACTACGGCGATCCGCAGCTGACCAAGAGCGTGATGGGCTCGGGCACCATCAAGCGGCTCGGTGGTTCGCCGCAGTAAAAACCTGAGCCGGCTCGTGGCCATCAATCAGCGCCTGGATCCACGCGCTGAGTTGGGCTGCGTCGGCATGGTCCACTTTTTCGGCAACCTCTGCGGGGAGTGACGTATCTCGCCGATCCAGCAGCGCTTGCAAAACACTTTTCAGCGCCACGTGTTCGCCCTCTTGTCGCCCTTGCTGCATGCCTTGCTGCATGCCTTCTAGCATTCCTAGCTGCACCCCTATACGGCGCCCTTCTCTCAACCCCTTGCGGCGACCACGCTTGATCGCCTCATCTTCAAGCAAGGCCTCGTAGGTCTTGTATCGCCGATTGAATAGCATCGCTGGCTCCTCCCCGGAGTTCATAGTAGCTTCGTCAAATTCATCCTGCAAGGTCGTGCGTACCCAGCGCCTCAAACTGTCACGCACCCTTGCGACATCAGGCGCCTTCATGCGTTCGGCAAAATCGTTCAAGGCCAACAGCATTTCCTTATTGGTCTTCGACCGCAGCAATCGGAACAAAATACCCAAAATGTTGGCAGGGTCACCCAGATTCATCTGGCGATACTGGTCTATCAACATGAAAAGCTGGCGCGGCTGGTAGTCCTCCAAGCCATCTGGCGGCGGCAACATCAATTCGGCCAACTCCCTGCTGGCGCGCCAAGGCCTACGGCCGTGATACAGAACGATCGGCAACACCGGCGGCAACTTGCCGCCCTGCGTCAGCCGGTGCTGGGAGACCAGGTCCTGAAGTAGCAAGCCGACATAAACCTGCATGCGCAAAGCCATCCAGTGGTCGGAGCGGGCCTGGAATTCCAGCAGGATGTAGACGTAGACCCACTCGCCGCCAACCTTCGCCCGCCACACCATATCCTGATGGCGCTGCTTGCCGCTGTCGCTGACATAGCTGGCGTTGACGCGCTCGAAGACGCCCACCTCCAGCGTCCTGGCCCAATCGGCCGGCAAAAAGCCGGCCAGCAAATCCCGCACGATTTCGGGATGCGCGAAGAGTTGACGGTAAAGCGTATCGCTACGGGTGTTCATCCAAAAAATTGTAGCGCCCGCCTGAAGACGCGGGTACGCTAGGCGGGCGCCGTTTGGCCCGCATCAATCCGATGCGCATAAAACGAAGAAGAACCTCACCACCAGGAGATCCGCTTGAACGTTATCGCCATGTCCGTCCGCCGCGCCTACATGCTGCCGCTGTTGCTGCTGGCCTGCTCCGCCGCCTGCGCCGCCCCGCCCGCCGTCACCGCCATCAAGGCCGCCCACATGCTCGACGTGCGCAGCGGCGCGCTGATCGACAACGCCGTGGTGCTGGTCAGCGGCGAACGCATCACCGCCGCCGGCAGCAAGCTGGCGATCCCGGACGGCGCCCAGGTCATCGACCTCGGCAACAAGACCCTGCTGCCCGGCCTGATCGACATGCACACCCACCTGACCGGCGACCCGCAGGACTCCGGCTACTCCATCGTCGCCAAATCGGTGCCGCGCGCGACGTTGACCGGCGCCAAGAACGCCCGCCTGACGCTGCAGGCCGGCTTCACCACGGTGCGCGACGTCGGCGCCGACGGCTATGCCGACATCGGCCTGCGCGACGCCATCAACGACGGCGACGTGCCCGGCCCGCGCATCGCCGCCTCCGGTCCGCCACTGAGCATCACCGGCGGCCACTGCGACGACACCATGCACGCCCCCGAATACAAGATCACCAGCCTGGGCGTGGCCGACGGCGCCGCCGAAGCGCTCAAGGTCACGCGCCGCAACATCAAGTACGGCGCCGACGTCATCAAGATCTGCGCCACCGGCGGCGTGCTGTCCTTCGGCGACGATCCGCGCACCTCGCAATACACGCAGGAAGAATTGAAGGCCATCATCGGCGACGCCCACCGTCTCGGCCGCAAAGCCGCCGCCCACGCGCACGGCGGCGACGGCATCAAACTGGCGGTGCTGGCCGGCATCGACTCGATCGAGCACGGTTCCTACATCGACGACGAAGGCATCAAGCTGATGAAAGAACACAAGACCTGGCTGGTGCCGACGGTCTACCTGGGCGACTGGCTGATCGACAACGCCGAGGCGATCAAGCTGCCGCCGCCGCTGCTGGACAAAGCCAAGGTGGTGTTGCCGACCGCGCGCCTGAACGTCGCCCGCGCCATCAAGGCCGGCGTGCAGGTCGCCTTCGGCACCGACGCCGGCGTCTATCCGCACGGCCTGAACGCGCGCGAGTTCGGCACGCTGGTCAAACTGGGCATGACGCCGATCCAGGCGATCCGCGCGGCCACGCTCAACGCCAGCGAGCTGCTGGGCTGGACCGACAAGGTGGGCACTATCGAGGCGGGCAAATTCGCCGACCTGATCGCGGTCGACGGCGAGCCGTTGAAAGATGTGAAGACGCTGGAAAGCGTCCGGTGGGTCATGAAGGGCGGCGCGGTCGTCAAGTAAGACCGCGCGGCCTCAGCTCAATGCTGGTGTTGCGCCGTGCCGGCCGGCGCCGGCAGGACTTCCAGCACCGGCGCCGGCGCCTTCAGTTTGACGCCGCTGTCGCCGGGGATCTCGTCCCAGGCCACGCTGACCTTGTCGCACTGCTGCACGATGCGGAAGTACAGCTTGCCCGGCTGTGCGCCCAGCTTGACCTGCACCACGAACTCGTCGAAATAAGCATCCGGCAGCGGACCGCCCTTCCAGCTGATTTCCTGCACGCCGCCATTGGTGCCGACGTTGGTCTTCCAGCCCGCCTTGGGCATGGGCTTGGCGTTGCTGACACCCTCCGGCAGCGACACGGTCAAGCCTTTGGTGGCAGTGCCGTCGCAACCGTGGCCGACGCGGAAGGTCAGCTTCTGGAAACTGCCGGCCAGGCCGGTGGATTGTTCCAGCGTTACGTGCGCCTGTGCCGCAGGCGCCAGCATCGCAGCAGAGAAAGCCAGCGCCAGCATGGTGGAAGTCGTTTTCATCACTGCCCTTTCGGTGGTGTGTACGTCAGCGGTTTGACCGTCACGTCGACGACGACGGTTTCGGTCTGCTTGCCCTTCTTGCGGATCACCAGCGTGACCGGCACGGTCTCGCCTTGCTTCAACTGCCGCTTCAAATCCATCAGCATCACATGGTAGCCGCCGGACGCCAGGTCCACGCTCTGCCCGGCCGGCAAGTCCAGCGACGGCACGGCGTGCATCTTCATCATCTGGCCATCCATCTCCATGCGATGGATCTCCACCACGCCCGCCACGCCGGAGCGCACTTCCACCAGCTGCCCGCCCCGCATGGACTTGAGCTGCATGAACACGCCGGTCGACCTGGCCGACGGCACGGTGGCGCGTATCCAGGCGTCGCGTACTTCGAGCTGGGCCTGGGCCGGCGGGCAGACCGCCGCCAGCAGCAATGCGGAAAGGATTTTGTTCATCAAGCGATTATATCAACGCTCGCCCTTGAAGGTCTCGCGGCCGACTTCAACCGTGGTGACGCCGTCGGTCAGCCAGATCTGGCCGTCCTGGATCGTGCACTGCAGCTGCATGCTGCGCTGGGCCATCTTGGACAGCTGCTCGGCGGCGTCGGCGTCGAGGTTGATCACGGTCAGGTTCTTGCAACGCTCGACCTTGTTGGCCAGCGCCTTCCACCAGATGTGGCTGGTGGCGGCGTAGCTGTAGACGTAGACGTGCTCCGAACGGCCGCTGGCCTTCAGGATCACCTTCTCGTCCGGCTGGCCCACTTCGATCCACAACTGGATCGCGCCGGTCAGGTCCTTCTGCCACAGGTCCGGCTCTTCGACGTCGAACAGGCCTTTGGTGAAGGTCAGCGCTTCGTTGGCGTGGATCGCGAAGGCGATCAGGCGCACCATCATGCGCTCGTCGGTTTCGGACGGGTGACGCGCCAGGGTCAGCGACTGGGTCTCGTAGAAATTGCGGTCCATGTCCGCGATCTGCAAGTCGGCTTTGTAAATTGTTGCTTTGAGGGCCATCGGTGAATCTCTTTAGTTTTATTTGAAGACGACAGTTTTGTCGCCGTTCTGCAAAATGCGGTGTTCGACAAACCATTTCACGGCGCGCGCCAGCACCACGCACTCGACGTCGCGGCCGATGGCGGACAGCGTGTCCGCGTCCATCGAATGGTCGACGCGCTCGACGTCCTGCTCGATGATCGGACCTTCGTCCAGGTCGCCGGTGACGAAGTGGGCGGTGGCGCCGATCAGCTTGACGCCGCGGTGGTGCGCCTGCGCATACGGCTTGGCGCCCTTGAAGCTCGGCAGGAAGGAATGGTGGATATTGATCGCCTTCCCTTTCAACGCCGTGCACAGGCCGGGCGACAGGATCTGCATGTAACGCGCCAGCACCACCAGGTCGATCTCGTGCGAGTTCATCAGCTCGATGATCTTGCCTTCCTGCGCCAGCTTGGCTTGCTGCGACGCGCCAGTGGCCAGCGGCAGGTGGTGGAACGGAATATTGTAGCTGGCCGCCAGCTGGTAGAAGTCCATGTGGTTGGACACGATGGCAGGAATTTCCACCGGCAGCAAGCCGCTCTTGTAGCGGAACAGCAAATCGTTGAGGCAGTGGCCGATCTTCGACACCATCAACATCACGCGCGGCTTGTAGTGGGCGTCGCGCAGCTCCCAGTCGAGCTTCATCTCGGCGCCCAGCAGGCCGAAGTCGGCGCGCAGCAGGTCGTCGTTGACGTTGCGGTCTTCCAGCGCGAAGTGCACGCGCATGAAGAACAGCTTCGACTCGCCATCGCCGAACTGGGCCGAGTCGATGATGTTGCAGCCGTGGTCGGCCAGGAAGCCCGACACGCGATGAACGATACCGCGCTGGTCCAGGCAAGAGAGTGTCAAAATGTATTCGGGATTGCTCATATCCACCATCGTTATAGGTCTAACAAGGCCGGTATTGTCGCACGGCTGGGCATACACCGTAAAAATAGCACGATCGTTCAATTTAAGATATATTGACCGTCACACTCTTCTTTGAGGATACAAAATGACTATCAACGAGACAAATCTTCAATTCCGCCTGGCGGCCCGTCCGGTCGGCATGGTCAAGGACAGCGACTGGCAGCAAGTGAGCGAGCCGGTGCGCGAGCCGGCCGAGGGCGAAGTCGTGGTCAAAGTGCTGTACCTGTCGCTCGATCCGGCCATGCGCGGCTGGATGAACGAAGGCAAATCCTACATCGCGCCGGTCGCCATCGGCGAGGTGATGCGGGCCGGCGGGGTCGGCGTGGTGGTGGCCTCGAAGTCGCCCGACTTCGCCGTCGGCGACCACGTGCAGGGCGGCACCGGCGTGCAGCGCTACTGGGTCGGCCCGGCCGGCGACAAGCGCCACGGCTTCCGCAAGGTCGACGCCAAACTGGCGCCGCTGCCGACCTACCTCAACACGCTGGGCATGCCCGGCATGACGGCCTACTTCGGCCTGATCGAATCGGGCCAGCCGAAAGCCGGCGAGACGGTGGTGGTGTCCGGCGCGGCCGGCGCGGTCGGCCAGACCGTCGGCCAGGTGGCCAAACAGCTGGGCTGCCGCGTGGTCGGCATCGCCGGCGGCAAGGACAAGTGCGACTTCGTGGTCAAGCAGCTGGGCTTCGACGCCTGCATCGACTACAAGGGTGGTTCGGTCAAGGACGGCCTGAAGGAACACTGCCCGAACGGCGTCGACGTCTACTTCGACAACGTCGGCGGCGACATCCTCGACACCGTGCTCACCCGCATCAACCTGAAGGCGCGCATCGTCATCTGCGGCGCCATCTCGCAGTACAACAACACCACGCCGATCAAAGGCCCGGCCAACTACCTGTCATTGCTGGTGAACCGCGCACGCATGGAAGGCATCGTCGTGTTCGACTACGCCGAGCGCTACCACCTGGGCATCGCCGCGTTGGGCCAGTGGATGAAAGAAGGCAAGGTCAAGAGCAAGGAAGACATCGTGCAAGGCCTGGAGCACTTCCCGCAAGCACTGAACATGCTGTTTGAAGGGAAGAACTTCGGCAAGCTGGTGCTGCAGGTGGCCGCCGAATAAATTCGGGGAACTTTTTTAGCGCTGGCCGCGTCTATCCTTCGGCTGCACACACCGCCGGGCCGCAAGTCCGGCGTTTTTCATTGAAGGATCACGACGAGGACGCATCATGTTCGCCCAACCCATTCCCCCCGCGATCAAATCGCACATCGACATCCAGATTACGCTGTACACCGACCTGACCCGGCGCGCGCTCGAAGCCCTGCAAAGCTTGAGCGAACTGAACCTGCAACTGGGTCGCGACCTGATCGCCGAATTCGGCGCCAACTTCCAACGGCTAATGGCCAGCAAGGACGCGGCGCAACTGGGCTCCGCCGTCGGCACCCAGTTGACGCCGGGCTGGGGCGCGCTGCAAAACTACCAGCACCACCTGGTCGAGATCCTCAGCCGCGCCAACTCCAGCCTGGCGCAAACGGCCGCCACCCACATGCCGGCGGTGCGCCGCGCCGCCACCGACGTCGCCGAGGAAATCATGCACCAGGCCTCGGAACAGACTGCGCGCACCGCCGAGCAGATGTCCAAGTACCAGATGGCGAGCGAACTGCGCCATTAATCGCCCCTGTTGTAGAAGGCGCTTCAAAATGAGCGTGGCTAGGCGGCTGCGCCGAAGGCGCAGCGAAAACGAAGACAGTGCGCCTGCACGGCAAGGAGCTGCAACAACGCCACGGTCATTTTGAAGCGCCTTCTTTGTGGAACTTTCGTCAATCTTGATTCTCTAACCATGCAGAGCAGCCGGCTTCAGGGCTGGCTGCTCGGGGAACCCTGACGGAATTTCATAACACTCATGAGGAGGTCTTATGGCCAGTAATTCAGGTAACGATCAAAGCAAGCCGAAAGGCGCGGCCAAACGCGGCTTTGCGGCGATGGACGAAGCAACCCAGCGCGCCATTGCCAGCAAGGGCGGACAGGCGGCCCACCAAAAAGGCACGGCCCATGAATTCGATTCGGAAGAAGCGCGCCGGGCCGGCCAGAAAGGCGGCGAGGCGGTCAGCCGCGACCGCGAGCACATGGCGCAGATCGGCCGCAAAGGTGGGGAAAGCCGGCAGTCCGCGGCCCGCGCCAACGCCGAGAAAAACGCCGCCAACGGCACGCGCGGCGCCGGGTCCGAACAATCTTCCAAGGGAGGCAGCCAGCAGGGGGGCAAGGTCGCCGGGCGCTAATCCCGACGCCCGGGCGCCCGCGCCTCCAGCGCTTGCTGCAAGCGCAGCAGCATGGAGGCATGCGCACCGGGCGCCGCGGCGGCCATGCTGAGCGCCCCCAGGCCATAGGGTTTGCCGTCGACCTGGGTCGCCTGGCCGCCGGCCTCGCGCACCAGCAGCGCGCCACCGATGCAATTGAAACCGTCGGCGCCGAATTGCCAGTATCCATCGAGGCGGCCGCACGCGACATACGCCAGTTGCAACGAGGTCGCGCCCGGGCTGCGCACCGCCGCCACGTCCGGCAGCATGGCGCTCAGCGCGGCGCCGGCCTGGCGCACCGCGCGCCGGTCGCGGCCGGCAAACGGCGGCTGGCTGGTGGCGACGATGCCCTGGTAGTGGCTGGCGCGGCCGTTGACGCGGATCTGCTCGCCGTTACGATAGGCGCCGTGGCCCCAGACCGCATGGAACATTTCGTCATGCACGGCGTCGAAGATGGCGCCGAACACCGGCACGCCCTCGCGCATCAGCGTCAGCGACATGGACCAGCTCGGTATCGCGCGCAGGAACTGCGCCGCGCCGTCGATGGCGTCGCAGATCCAGTATTCGCCGCGCGCGGCCAGGGCGGCGCTTTCTGCATCTTCCGCCACGCTGTCGCCCAGCGGGTCTTCCAGCCAGCCGATGGCGGGATGCAGGCGGCCCAACGCCCGCTTCAGCCCGGCGTTGGCGGCGCCGTCGATGCGGCGCAACGCCGTCATCATCTCGTCCACTTCCAACACCGGCTCATGGCGCCAAAAGGTCTCGCACAGATCGGCGCCGGCCTCGCGCAGCAGCGCCAGCACTTCTTCCGTATCGATTGCAGTCATGCCGATTCCTTGCTATAAGCTAAAGTCCTAGATTGCCAGAGAACTCAACTCCTGACTAACTGGCGACAGACAAGTAATATCGCAATCGGGCCAAAATATGGGTAGCAACTACTATGGCGACAAACGGCTGACGGACGAGATGCCGATCATGGTGGCCGCGCAGCACGCCGACCACAGCACCGGCGACATCAAGCTGGTGCATCACCATCCGGAAGGCCAGCTGTATATTCCGCTGCAAGGCGTGATCGTGGTCGAGGCCGGCGACGTGCGGCAGGTGCTGCCGCGCGGCCGGCTGGGCTGGATACCGCCGAATATGCCGCACGGCGCCAGCGCCTACGCCAGCACCTTCAAGCCGGGCCTGGCCGGCTACACCATCCATCTGACGCCCTCGCTGTGCGCCGACCTGCCGCAGCGGTCGCGCGTGATGCGCATGTCGCCGCTGGCGGCGTCGCTGCTCGAACGCATGGTCGCCTGGCCCGGCGGCATGCCGGCCGACGCCGCCGGACGACGGCTGATGACGGTGTTCCTGGACGAAGTCCGCGCGGCCGACGAAGAACCGCTGCACCTGACCATGCCCAGCCATCCGCGCCTGCAGGCGATGGCGGCGGCGATCGCCGACAATCCGGCCGACGAGACCGACCTCGACGAATGGGCCGCCAAACTGGGCTGGTCGCGCCGCAGCCTGACGCGCCACTTCCGCCACCAGACCGGCATGTCGCTGGTGGAATGGCGCCAGGTGGCGAGGCTGCAAAAGGGCATGGAGTTGCTGAACGGCGGCGCCTCGGTGACGACGGTGGCGCTCAGCCTGGGTTATGACAGCGTCAGCAGTTTTATCGCGCTGTTCCGCCGCATCCTGGGTGTCACGCCGGCCCGCTTCGCCCAGTTCGAGTCGTGATCAGCCCGGCGTGCCGAGGATGACGCTGGACGCCTTGAAGATGGCGGTGGCGGTCATGCCGACCTCCAGCGCCAGCGTTTCGCCGCTGTCGCGGGTGACGATGGCGGCGATCGCGCCGCCGCCCGGCAATTCGATGCTGACCTCGGTGTTGACGGCGCCCACCTGCACCCGCGTGATCGTGCCGGACAAGCGGTTGCGGGCGGAAAACCGGGCCGCGCCCATGTCCGTCACCACGATCACCGACGAGGCCTTGACCAGCGCGAAGGCTTCGGCGCCGACGACCAGGCTCAGGCTGTCGCAGCTGTCGCGCGTGATGGTGGCGACGATGTGTACCCCACCGACGACTTCCAGCGTCACCTCGTCGTTCACCGCGCCCTCTTTCAGCGCCACCACTTTGCCGCTGAACTGGTTGCGCGCGCTGGTCTTCATCTTCATCCTTTGTATCAATAGAAAATCGTCGGCCAGCGCGTGCGACTGGCTGCTCAGGTGCGCCACGAACTTGCGGTGCTCTTCGTCGATTTTACGGAAATTTTCCACCAGCTGCGCGCCGCGCGGCGTCAGCCGTGTGCCGCCGCCGCCCTTGCCGCCCGCCGCGCGTTCCAGCAGCGGCTCGCCGGCCAGGTTGTTCATCGCTTCGATGGCGTCCCACGCGCCCTTGTAGCTCATGCCGACCACCTTGGCCGCGGCCGTGATCGACCCCTGTTCGGCGATGGCCGCCAGCAGCGCCATCCGGTCCTGCCCGCCCAGCTTCTGACCGCCGACGGTCAGCCATACATTGCCCTGCAATGCCATTGCGTGTTCTTCAGGCTTCATCGCGCTCGACTAGCTCCAGGTCCTTGACGTCGGCCATGCTACCATTTTCCATGCGCAGCACGTGCTCGCCGAAAGCGCGCACGTCCTCGGGGTCGTGGGTGATCAGTATCATCGGAATGTTCAGGCGGCGTTGCAGCGTGTCCAGTTCGGCGCGCATGCGCTCGCGCAGGCCGGGGTCCAGCGCCGCGAACGGCTCGTCGAGCAGCAGCGCCGCCGGCTCCGGCGCCAGCGCGCGCGCCAGCGCCACCCGCTGCCGCTGGCCGCCGGACAGTTGATGCGGCAACTGGTGGGCCACATGCTCCAGCTCGAACGCCCGCAGCCAGTGGCGGAGCGCCGCGCCATCCACGCCCGCCAGCGGATTGCGCCAGCCGCGCCGCAAGCCGAAGGCGATGTTCTGCCGTACATTCAGATGCGGGAACAGCGCGTAATCCTGGAACAGATAGGCCAGTTGCCGCCGCTGCGGCGGCAGGTCGATACCGTTGCCGCTGTCGAACAGGCTGCGGCCGGCCACCTCGATGCGGCCGCTGTCGGGCGTCATCAGCCCGGCCACCGCCTTCAGCAGCAAGCTCTTGCCCGCGCCCGACGGCCCGTAGACGACGATGCGCCGGCTGTCCGACGCCAGCCGCGCGCGCAATTCAAAAGTGCGCGCGCCGGAACGCAGGGTCTTGGCGATGTCGATATCGATTTGCATACTCAGGCCTGCGGGTTGCGGTTGGGCGTCAGTTTGTTGGCCGCGATCAGCACCACGATGCAGACCACGGAAGTAATGATCACCAGCAGGTTGGCGCTGTCGTCCTGCCCGGCCTGCACCGCCTCGTACACGGCGATCGACAGCGTCTGCGTCTTGCCGGGGATGCTGCCGGCCACCATCAGCGTCGCGCCGAACTCGCCCATCGAGCGCGCGAACGCCAGCAAGGCGCCGCCCAGCACGCCGCGCCAGGCCAGCGGCAGGGTCACGCGCAAGAACACGCCGAACGGCGAGATGCCCAGCACCCTGGCGGCCTGTTCCAGCTGCGTGTCGACCGTTTCAAACGCCGCCCGCGCGCCCTTGAGCACCAGCGGAAACGCCACCACGGCCGCCGCGATCACCGCCGCCTGCCAGGTGAAAATCAGGTTGATGCCGAACGTCTGCTGCAACCACGCGCCGATCACGCCGTGCCGGCCGATCAGCACCAGCAGGTAGTAGCCGAGCACGGTGGGCGGCATCACCATCGGCAAGGTCAGCAGCGCATCCAGCAGCTCGCGCCCCGGGAAGCGCTTGCGCGCCAGCAGATAGCCCAGCGCCACGCCGAACACCAGGTCCACCAGCGTCGCCCAGCACGCCACCTTCAGCGACAGGCGCAGCGCGATCCAGGCCGGTTCGGCGAGCAGCACGTCCACCGCTTACGGACGGCCGAAGCCGTACTTGGCCAGGATCGCCTGGCCGCTGGACGAGCGCACGTAGTCGGCGAACCGGTGGCCGGCGGCGGCCTGCGGAGCGGCCGCGATCACCGCGATCGGGTAGCTGACCGGGGTTGCGGTCGGCACGGTGGCGATCACCTTGACCTTGTCCTTCATCACGGCGGCATCGGTGGCGTAGACGAAGCCGGCATCGACCTCGCCGCGCGCCACGTAGTCCAGGCTCTGGCGCACCGAGGTGCCGAAGATGGCCTTGGGCTCGACGGCGGTCCACAGCCTGGCCTGCTCCAGCGCTTGCCTGGCATAGCGGCCGACCGGCACGCTGGCCGGGTTGCCCATCGTCACGCGGGTGACGGCGGCCTGCTGCAGATCGGCGATGCCCTTGATCGGCAAGGTGGCGGCGACCGGCGCGATCAGCACCAGGGTATTGCTGGCGAAATTCTTGCGGCTGCCGGCGGCCAGCAATTTCAGGCTGTCGGCCTTGTCCATCGCATCCTGGTCGGCGGAAGCGAACACGTCGACCGGCGCGCCCTTGGCGATCTGCTGCACCAGCGGATCGGAGGCGGCGAAGTTGAACTGCACCTTGTCGCCCGCATGCTCTTTCTCGTAGGCGGCGCCGATTTCCTTGAAGGCATTGGTCAGGCTGGCCGCGGCCGACACCGTGATATCCGTCGCCGACGCCGAAGCGCCCGCCGCCGCCAACACCAACGCCACCCCGAGTTTCAACATCATTTTTCCTTCAAGTAAGAGTATCGCAATAAACTCGATTATATAGCGATGTGCGGGATGCTGCGCTATGCCGAAATGACTATACGGGCTATGGCCAGCGTCCTCGGGCACACTGGGTCCGCCGCCTCAGGGCTTGGACTGGTTGAGGCACGGCCCGCCATACGATGGTATCGACCTGGTCGAAGCCTACTGTCAAGCCGCGGCATACGGGCGCCGACGCGGCGGCGACGGACGCCCAACTGGCCAGGCTCAAGGCGATCGCGTGATCGCCAAACTCGACGATAGTTATGTCAAGGCCGCCAAGCTACCGGGCTCGCTGGCCAGACATAGCCACGACGCCGCTATGTCGTGCCGAAAGGCGTGCGCCACAACCCGGTGGCGGAACAGGAATGCCTGATCATGTTGATCGAAAAAAAAGCCGCGCTGCACACCGGCGCCACGATCACCGCCAGGACCCGCTCCATCGAACAACAGCTGGGCTAGTCGTGCGACAGGATATTCAGCAGGCGGCCGAACGGATCGCGCACGAACAATCGCCGCACGCCCCACGGCTCGTTGACCGGGCCGTATTCGAGCGCCAGCCGCGCGGCCACCAGCCGCCGGTGGACTTCATCCAGGTCGTCCACCTCGATCGACAGGTCGGGCACCGGCGTGCCCGATCCGCCCTCGGACGCAAAACTGATCTGCGCCGCGGCCTGCCCGGCGCCGGCCAGCGTCACGATCCAGCCGTGGTCCATGACGACCGCCAGGCCCAGCACGCCGGAGTAGAAGGCCTTGGCGGCTTCGATGTCCACCGTGGCGATATTGGTCACGATACGCGTTACCTGCATATGAACTCCCTCCAAAGATGGGGAGGACGGCCGGGTGTGGTACATTCACGCCTCGATTCTTTCCAGCCGTGCCCAACATGTCCTCCCTGAAGTACCTCAGCGCCTATTCCGAGCAAACCCAGCAGCAAGTATCGCAACTCCTGGCCCAGAACCGTCTGGGCGAAGTGCTGCTCAAACGCTACAGCAAGGCGCACGACCTGCGCACCGACAAGGCACTTTACCAGTATGTGCAAGATTTGAAAAATGAACATTTGCGCAACGCCGAGCCGATTAACAAGGTCGGGTACGACAGCAAGATCCACGTGATCAATCACGCGCTGGGCCTGCACACCTCGATCTCGCGCGTGCAGGGCGGCAAACTGAAGGCCAAGCACGAGATCCGCGTGGCGACCATGTTCAAGGAAGTGCCGCAGGAATTCCTGACCATGATCGCGGTCCACGAACTGGCGCACGTGAAGGAAAAACAGCACGACAAGGCGTTCTACAAGCTGTGCACCTACATGGAGCCGAACTACCACCAGTACGAGTTCGACCTGCGCCTGTACCTGACCCACCTCGATACCGGCGCGCCCCGCCTGTGGACCTGAGCAGCCGCGCGGGCTAGGCCTTCAGCAGTTGCAGCAGGGCCTGGGGTTCCGGCGCCGACATCATCAGCGCCGCGTGCTGCGGACGGATGAAACCCTGCGCGCTGGCGTGCTGGATGAAGCCGCTCAAGCCGTCATAGAAGCCGTCCACGTTCAACAGCCCGATCGGCTTGGCGTGGATGCCCAGCTGCGACCAGGTCAGCATTTCAAACAATTCTTCCAGCGTGCCCATGCCGCCCGGCATGGCGATGAAGCCATCGGCCAGCTCGGCCATCATGGCCTTGCGCTCGTGCATGTCCTTGACGATGAACTGGCGCGTCAGGCCGGTGTGGCCCACTTCCCGCTCGACCAGCGCGGTCGGGATCACGCCCGTCACTTCGCCGCCCATGCGCAGCACTTCATCGGCGATGATGCCCATCAGGCCCACATTGCCGCCGCCGTAGACCAGCGACAGGTTGTCCGCCACCAGGGCCCGGCCCAGGGCGCGGGCCGCTTCGGCATACACGGGATTGACACCGGCGTTGGCGCCGCAATACACGCAAATAGCTTTCACTACTGTTTTTCCTCTACCAGTTCTCGTTTGGCCGCGTCCGCATCGAGCCGTTCCATCGCATCGTGGATGGCGCAGCGGGCGGCTTGCTCGCACAGGCTGATCGCTTCGGCCTGCTTCCTTTTACCTTCCAACATCATCATCGCGCGCGCATAGCGGACCCGGGCGATCGCCGACTCCGGCGCCAGCGCCAGCGCGGCCTGAAACTGTTTATAACATTCTTCCCGTTTCACGCCGTAGGTCAGGCCGCCGATCATGGCGCCCACCTTGTCGAGGATCTCGGCGTGGTAGACGCCCAGCGCGATGTGCGCGTCGGAGCGCAGCGGCGCCAGCCGGATCGAGGTGTCCAGGCTGTTGCGCACCTTGGCGCCCAGGCCCTGCGCCAGCGCCTTGACCACCGAAATCCCCTGCGAATACTGGCCCAGCGCATACGCATGCCAGTAGTAGCCGGACGAATTATGGGGTTGCTCCAGCTGCTGCCGCTCGCAGCGCTCGGCCACGCATTCGAAGGTGGCCAGCTTTTTTTGCGGGCTCAGCTCCAGGTAGTGCGCGTAGATGCAGATGGCCTTGTGCGCCACCGAGTAGCCGTTCACGCCGACGTCCAGGCCCAGCCGCGCGGCCCGCTCGAACTCGCCGGCATGGAAGGCGATCCAGGCCTGCACCAGCAAGGGGTTGACCGGGAACGGCTCCTGGTCGCCGCCATGCAGCACCGGCCAGGCTGCTTCCAGGCTGGCCGGCGTGTACAGGTAGGCGGGATCGGGGTACGGAAAGGGGTTCCATGCCATGGCAGTCTCCGTCAGCTTACTTGAGCTTCTTCAGGTATTCTTCGGACAGTTTCTGGAACAGCAAACTGGTTTCGTTGCGCAGGTAGGGACCGATCTGCGACAGCACCTGGTAGCAGCCGCGCGCCAGCGCGTCTGCCATCGATTGCTGTTCGCTGTATTTGCGCGGATTGCGCACGTATTCGTAGGACAGCCAATAAGTCGCCACCACCACCATATTGGTGGCCATGGCGTCGATGGCGTTGTCGGAGGCTTCCAGCGATTTTTCGCTGCGCAGGTCTTCGCACAGCTGTTTGGCGACCTTGATCTTGTGCGCCAGGATCTGCTTGAAGTGCAGCTCCAGCTTGCGGTTGCGCGACAGCAGGTCGTTGAGGTCGCGGTAGAAGAAGCGGTAGCGCCAGATCAGTTCGAACATCAGGTGCAGGTACAGCCACACGTCCTCGATGTTCGAGCGGCGGCCGTTGGGCACGGTCAGGATGCGCTCGATCTCGGCTTCGAACTGGACGAAGATCGAGTTGACGATGTCGTCCTTGTTGCGGAAATGGTAGTACAGATTCCCCGGCGAGATATTCATCTCTTCGGCGATCACCGTGGTGGTGATGTTGGGTTCGCCGAATTCATTAAACAAACGCAGCGACAGTTCGAGTATGCGTTCGCGGGTACGGCGGGGTGCTTTTTGTAGCATAGCAAGGAAACCTCTGTTTATTCTCCTGCAAGCATAACACCGATGAGACTATCTTAGAAACATCCGTGCGTGCTTTTACGCGCACATGCCGGGCTGATGCCGCAAGTTGCGGCCAAACCGGCCTATCGCCGGCCATTCTTCAGCTTTTCCGCCGCGCGCAGCGCGGCCACCTGCAGGGTCAGCTGGTCGATGCGCCGGTTCAGCGCCGCCACGTCGCCGGCGGTCGGCACGCCGATCGAGCTCAGCGCGCGCAGCACGCGCTCCTCGAACAGCTGCATGGAAAAGAACTTGCCCTCCTCTTCCTGCGCCTTGGCGAAGGCGCTCAGGCCGGCCTGCCAGATCTGCTGCGAGGACATGCGTACGACTTCCGCGGTTTGCTGGTCTTCATTCCGCTTCAACTTCTTTGCCATGTGAACTTCCCAAGTGTGCATTGCCGATGGTCGATTGTAGTCGGCAAAACTAGAGCACGTTTTCTAATGCTCGGGCGGCGTGGCCAGCCACTTGCGCTGGATTTTCAGCAGGCTGCCGTCCCGCTTGAGCTCGCGCAGCGCGCCGGCCCAGGCCTCGACCAGCGCTTTCGAGGTGCCGTTGGAAAAGGCGAAATACACCTCGGCCGTGCCCAGCCGCAGCGCCACCTCGATCTGGTCCGGGCGGTGGCCGGCCCGCTCCATGGCGCCGGGCATCAGCTCCTCGCCGTCGAACCACAGGTCGAAGCGCCCGCTCATCAGCATCTTGGCGGCGATCTCGGAAGTGTTGGTTTCGTCGGTGACGTTGTAGCCCAGCCCGCGCGCCATGTTGATGAAGACGCTGCCGCGCCGCACGCCGGCGTGCGACCGGTACAGGCCGGGATCGCGCCGCTGCAATTCGGCCAGCCGCCCCTTGACCACGTACGCCACCACGCGCGAGGTGAAGATCGGGCCGACGAACTGCATCTGGCGCTCGCGCTCCGGGGTGCGCACCACCGTCAGCAACATCACGTTCGGGACGGCCTCGGCCAAGGTCTGGGCCCGCGCCCACGGCACGATGTCGATCGGGTCGTGCCGGCCCAGCCGCTCCTGGATGCGGCGCACCAGCTCGACCGCCAGGCCGGCCGGCTGGCCGCTGTCGGTGTAGCTGATCGGCTTGCTGTCCATGCCGTAGATCTTCAGCGCAGACCCGTCCGGCGCGGCGGACGCCAGGCCGGCGACCAGCAGCAATAGGGACAAACTGGACATCATGCGCATCTTCAACCTCGAACTCGACCATCACAAGCTCGATAGTAAGCCAGATTTTTGCTGCTGGGCTAGTCTATGCGTTGTTCTGGCGTGACGCCGCCGTTCAGAAATCGCGCGCCGTCAGCGCGTCGAACTGGTCCTGGCTGGGGAAGTTGCGCAGGCGGTAGCGGGCCGGGTAGCCCTCGACGCTGTGCGTCAGCTCGTCGATGCTGGCGCGCAGCTCGTCCCAGGCCACCAGCTTGGGGGCGCCGGCGCCGTGTTCGCGGCCATCGTCGGGCCGCACCAGCGCCACCAGGTCCACCTCCGGCAGCAGCGTGTCGACGCCCTCGGTCCAGACCCCGTAGCTGATCAGGCGTCCGCCATCTTTCTTCTGCACCAGCTGGCAGGTGGCGACGAAGATGTCGACCTCGTTCTGGGCGTTGGCTTTGTCCAGCAGCTGCTTTTGCGAGGCGTAGTCGTCGGCCAGGTAGATTTTTTTCAGTTGCGCCAGCTCGGCCCGCACCTCGGCGTCCGCCGGCAGGTATTCCACCGCCCGGCCCTGCTCGAAGCGGTACATCAGCGCCGAAATGCTGCGCCCCTCGTCGCCGGCATAGCCGCGCGACAGCGCCAGCATGGCCAGCTGCGCCGCGCTGTCGTTGGACGAGGCCACCAGCAGCCGGCTGCGGGTCGGGATCATGACCACCGGGTCGCCGCCCACCTCGAGCCGGAAAAACAGGTCGGCCAGCAGGATGCGCGAGGTTTCATAGGAATCGTCCCAGGCCGCCAGCAGCACGCCGGGCGCCACCGGCACGAAGTTCGCCACCGTCATGTCGCGCAGGTTGTCGAGCGCGGCCGACAGCGCCTGCTCGAAGGACACGCCCCAATCCGCCAGCGCGGTGTGCGACAGCGTCTGGATCGAATGCGGGTTGTCGTAGGCCAGCAGCAGCACGCTGTCCGCGCTGAACGGCGCCGCGCCCCGCTTGAACGCTTGCGGCTCGCGCTGGTCGGCGCACATCAGCCGCATGTATTCGAGCATGGAGCGCCCGCGCAGCACCGGGCGCAGGCCGGCGCGCGCCGCGGCAAAGGTGGCCGGCAAGGTCGGCGCCTGCATGCTGAGGATGTAGTGGGCCAGCACTGCGGGCCGCTGTTTGCGGCTGGCCTCGCAGTAATCGCGGTAGGCGTTGTGCAGGTTGTAGATCCCGGCGCCGCCGCCGACCAGCTGGAATTCGCCGGCGTCATAGCTGAGCGGTCCGGCGTGGCCGCTGTCGGCGAAGGCCTGCAGGGCCAGTCGGGCAAATTTCTCTTGGGTTGGCGTGGACCTGAAAAAATCGAGCAGGCCCAAACTCACTCCCTGATGTCCGCGGTGACCGGCTGCACCGGCAGCGCCGGCGCGTGGCCGCCGTGCACCTGAGCATGCAGGCGGAAGCCTTCGCGGATGTTCTCGCGCAGCACCGCGCCCTTCCACGGCTTGGTGTAGAAGCGGTCGATGGCGCCGTGGTTGATCGCGGCCATGATCGGCGTCAGGTCGGCGTAGGCCGACAGCATGATGCGGAAGGTGTCCGGCGCCAGGTTCTTGACGCGCTCCATGAACTCGGTGCCGCTCATCAAAGGCATGCACTGGTCGCACAGGATCACCTGCACCCGGTTCTGCGCCAGGATGTCGAAACCTTCGGCCGCGGTCTGCGCGGTCAGGATGCGGTAGCCGTCCTGCGACAGGAAATCGGTCAGCACGTCGAGCATGAAGGCGTCGTCGTCGACGATCAGCAGGGTCTGCTGTTCGACCACGTTGTCATCGGCCGGCGCCTGCAGGAAGCGGCCCTCGCGCAACATCATCTCGAAGTCGTCCTCCGGCAGCGGACGGCTGAAGTAATAGCCCTGCATCTCGTCGCAGCCGTGGCGGCGCAGGTAGGCCAGTTGCGCATCCTTTTCCACGCCCTCGGCGATCACCTCCAGCTTCATGCTGTGCGCCATGTTGATGATGGCCAGCACGATGGCGGCGTCGTCCGGGTTGCTGGTCACTTCGCGCACGAAGGCGATGTCGATCTTCAGCTTGTCGATCGGGAAGCGCTTCAGGTAGGCCAGCGAGGAATAGCCGGTGCCGAAATCGTCGATCGAGATCTGGATGCCCAGCGCCTTCAGGTTCTGCAACACGGTGATGGTTTCTTCCGCGTTGGACATCAGCGAGCTTTCGGTCAGCTCCAGCTCCAGCAGTTCGGGCGCGATGTCGTGCTCCTTGATCGCCTTCAGCACCTCCTCCTCCAGGCCGCCGACGAAGAACTGGATGCCCGAGACGTTGACCGACAGGTGCACCGCGCCCACGCCCGACTTGCCCCACAGCGCGATCTTGCGGCAAGCCTCGTGCAGCACCCAGGTGCCGACCCGAACGATCAGGCCGGTCTCTTCCAGGATGGGGATGAACAGCGCCGGCGACACCATGCCGTGGCCCGGCCGTTTCCAGCGGATCAGCGCCTCGGCGCCGCTGATGCGGCCGGTGCCGATGTGGACCTTGGGCTGGAAGTGCAGCACGAATTCCTCGTTGTCGATGGCGCGCCGCAGCGCGTTCTCCAGGTCCAGCCGCGCCAGCGATTGCGCGTTCATCTCCGAGGTGAAGAAGCGGAACGCGTCGCGCCCGGCTTCCTTGGCGCGGTACATGGCGGTGTCGGCGTACTGGATCAGCGTGTCGGGATCGGCGCCGTCGTCCGGGTAGACCGAGATGCCGATGCTGGCCGTGACCGTCACTTCATGGCCCTTGAGGTCGAACGGCCGCCGCATCGATTCGCGGATCTTGTCGACCACGGCGATGGCGTTCTGCGCGCCCTCGGGCAGCATCAGGATGGCGGCGAACTCGTCGCCGCCGAAGCGGCCGATGGTGTCGCGCACCCGCAGGCAGTCGACCAGCCGGCTGGAGAACTGCCGCAGCAGCTCGTCGCCGATGGTGTGGCCCAAGGTGTCGTTGACGTTCTTGAAGCGGTCGACGTCGAGGAACAGCACCGCCAGCGACCATTTGTGATCGTTGGCCTGGCGCAGCGAGTGGCTCAGCGAATCGTAGAACTGGCTGCGGTTGGGCAGGCCGGTCAGCGTATCGAAGTGGGCCAGCTTGAGCAGGCGCTGCTCGGCCTCCTTGCGCTCGGTGATGTCGCGCGCCACCGCCACCAGGATCCAGCTGGGACCGGAACGCAGGGTGCGCCGCTGCACTTCCACCGACAGCGGCGAGCCGTCCTTGCGGTACAGCAGCAACTCGGTCATGGCGCCGCTCTGGTCGCCGGCCAGCAGCTTGTCGTACAGCTCCTCCAGGCGGTTCAGCTCGCCCTCGACGGACTTGTTGGGGCCGACCTTGAGGAAGTCCTCGCGCTCGTAGCCCAGCATGCGGCAGGCGGTGACGTTGACGTCGACAAAGCACATGCCGGCGCGGTCGACCAGGAAGATGGCGTCGGCGGTGGCGTCCATCGCCAGCCGGAAGCGGCGCAGGTCTTCGTCGAGGCGGATGCGGGCGTTCATGTCCAAGGTCAGCTGGGCGTGGTGGCGCTTGATCTCGTCGTACAGCAGCAGGTTTTCGTAGGCCACCGAAATCTGCGCGGCCACCGTGGCGGCCACGCGCTCGTCGACCTCGGAAAAGCCGTCGGCGCCCAGCTTGTCGACCAGGTACAGCCAGCCGTGGATGCGCTCGCGCGAGGCGATCGGCACGCCGAGGAAGGAATGCACCGGCGGATGGCTGGCCGGCAGGCCGATGCCGGCCGGGTCGCCGCTCAGGTCGTTGATGCGGCAGGCCTGGCGCTGTTCCAGCAGGCCGCGCAGCACGCCGGCGCGCGGCGCCAAGGCGATCTGCCGGGCCGGCACGCCGGCGCCGCAGCTGGCGAAGTAGGACAGCTCGGCCGCGCCCGGCTCCAGCACGCCGATGCAGGCGTACTTGGAGACGCAGATATTCTGCGCCACCCGGCAGCCGATCTCCACCAGCGCGCCGGGATCGCGTTCGGCGCCCAGTTCGATGCCCAGCTCGATCAGCGCGGTCAGCCGCAGGCTCACCGCCTGCAGGCTGGACAGTGAACTGGTCAAGCGCTGCGTCATGCGCGTCAGGTTTTCCGGCGCCGCCTCGTCGGTCTCGTGGGCGAACTTGGACAGCAGCTGGCTGCTCGATTCCAGCTCGCCCAGGTATTCGGCCACCTTGTCGTCGATGTTGTGGAAGCGTCCTTCCTGCGGCGGCTCCGGCGCGAACGACGGCAGTTGCTCGTCCTCGGCCACTTCGGCCAGGCCCAGCGCCTCGTGCACGGTGCGCAGGATCACCTCCGGATCGGACGGCTTGGGCAGCACCCAACGCACGCCGCAGGACTGCGCCACCGCCATCGCCTCGCGCTCGCGGTAGGTGGCGGTGTAGAAGATCACCGGCACGTCGGCCGTCTGCGGATCGCTGTGCAGGCGGGTGACGAACTCGTAGCCGTCCATGTTCGGCATCAGGATGTCGGAGATCACCAGGTCGGGCTTCTCGGCCCGCACCATGGTCAGGCCCTCGGCGCCGTTGGCCGCCTCCAGCAGCCGGTGGCCGCCGTAGCCCAGCAGCGTCATCAGGAATTCGCGGTTCAGTACGTGGTCGTCGACGATCAGGATGGTGGCGATGTCGTTTTTAGGCGGGGTCGACACTGCCCCGGTCAAGAAAGACTCGATTTGCTTGACGAAGCTGTCCGGCTCGACCGGCTTGCCGATGTAGCCGTCGAAGCCGGCCTCCAGCAGTTTCTCGCGGTCGCCGGCCATCGCCAGCGCCGTCACCGCCAGCGTCGGAATGTGTTTGAGCGCGGGATCGGCCTTGAGCGCGGCCACCACGCCGTAGCCGTCCAGCTTGGGCAGGTGGACGTCGCAGATGATCAGGTCCGGCACTTCCCGCCGCGCCGCGGCGACGCCGGCTTCGCCATCGCTGGCCGACAAGGGCTGGTAGCCGAAGGCGCGCAACAGATACACCATCAACTCCATGTTGGTGGCATTGTCTTCTATGATCAGGATACGTGCCGACACGTTGAGCTCCCCTTATTCATCGTTCCAGCGGTAGCGCCGGGGTGAAGATGCGCCCGACGCCAGATTCACTTTCAAGCAAGATCTCGCCGCGCGGCAGCGCCGCCGGACGCTGGCTCAGGGCGGGCCCAGTCCCGTGGGGCCAGCTCCGGCAAGTCGTTGATCAAGGATAGCAGATGTCGGGCGCTGCCTTGCACGGTCCGCAGTTGTTTTTCCTGGTCATCATTTATTGGCCCATGCAACGTCATCTACATAGTACCTGCAAAACCGATGATCGCGTTCAACGGCGTGCGCAACTCGACGCCGCCGCGGTGCGCCACACGGCCGTGGCGCAAACGGGGCGGCATCAACAATAAACATACAGTAAGTAGCAACGCGAATATTCACACAAAATCACAATCCGCCGACGGCTGCGATTTCTTCCAGGGCACAACGCAGAATAAGCGGGTGGCGCCCCAGCGCCACATGGCCTACGGCGCCGAAAACCAGGTTGCGGGCCCCCGGCAACGCGCCGGAATCCTGCGGCGCGACGATGTTGTCATGGACAGAATAGATAGAGCTGAACAGGCTCCGTTGCAAATTAGCCTCAGACGCCGCCAGCGCCGCCAGCCAATCGCTGCGGTAGCGCATTTGCGCGGCGTTGCCGCCCGGTCCGAGGTGGGCCAGCGCGGTGCCATGGTGCGGCGTACCCAGCGTGATCACGCGCGCCACCGCGGCCGCGCCGTAGCGGCGCAACCAGGCGCGCGCCACCAGTCCGCCCATGCTGTGGCCGACGATGATGACTTGCTTGCTGCCAGTGGCCGCGCACAGCCGTTCGATGGCGGCCTGCACCTGCGGCGCGTAGGCGTCGATCGAGGCGCCCGGCGGTTCCAGGTCGATGCCGTAATGGCTGATGCCGGCCCGCGCCAGTTGCGCGCTCAGCGGCCGCCAGTAGCCGCTGTTGCAGGCGTAGCCGTGGATCAGCAACACCGGCAGGCCGCGCGCATTGGGCTGCAATTGCATGCCGAGCGGGCGCAGCATGTAGTAGCTCGTGGCCAGCATCGAGGCGCCGAATTCATGCAGGAACAGGCCGGCGGCGCTGGCCGGATTGAGCGCATGCGCGGCCGGCGTCGGATCGCCCTTGCCGGCGCGCGAACTGAGCAGGAAGTTGTTGAGCGACAGCGCCATCCGCACCAGCAGCACCGCCGCCAGGCCGACGGCGAGGCAGGCCAGCGCCGTCAGCGGCGCGTGCAGCGATGGCTGGAGCGAAGCGGGCCAGGCCGGCCGCCACAGCTGGTGCAAAACGGCCGCCAGCGCCAGCGCGGCGCCGGCTTGCACTGCCAACAACAGGATAATCCAGCGTTTGATCATGCCGCCATCATACCCCCGCCGCCAGGATCAGGCGCGCTGCGGCCGGGCCGCCGGCTTGCCGGTCAGCCGCTGCGCCAGGCCGCTGGCCAGCCGCGCCACCACGCCGAAGATCGACAGCTGCGGATTGGCGCCGATCGAGGTCGGGAACAGCGAGCCGTCGTACACCGACAGGTTGGCCAGGCCGTGATAGCGGCCGTCGGCGCCGCACACGCCCTGGCGTTCATCGTCCGACATGGTGCAGCCGCCCATCACGTGGGCCGACACCACCCGCGTCGCCAGCAGCTTGAGCGGCAGCGCGGCGATGCCGGCCTTGGCCTGGGCCCAGCTGGTGTAGCGCGGCGCCGACTCGTGCACCGGCGACACGTCCTGGGCGCCGGCGGCGAACTGGATCTCGGCCATCGTCAGGAAGGCGCGGCGCGCGCCGTCCCACACGAAGTCGCTGATCGGATAATCGAGCACCGGCGCGCCGCGGCTGTCGAGCGCCACGCTGCCGCCGGGCGCGTCGGCGTGGAAGCCGTCGCGCAGCAGCGCCAGGATCGCCTGCTTGTGCGGGAACTGCGCCATGTCGCCGGCGTGCTGGGCGCCGAAGCCGGCGGTGGTGGTCGCCAGCAGCAGCGGATGCAGCGGCGGCACTTCCAGCTTGTAGCCGATCGGCCCGTCGATCGGCTGGTCGTGCAGGAAGTGGTCGGAGTACACCGTCTGCGGCGCGCCGGCGTAGCCGTCCACCCGCTGCCCGAAGGTGCCGGCCGAGATCACCACCGGATGCAGGAAGGTGCGCTTGCCCAGCAGGCCGTGCGGATCGGGCGCGCCCGAGCGCAGCAGCAGCGCCGGCGAATTGATGGCGCCGCCGGCGACGATGTAGTGTCTGGCGCGCAGCGTGATGCGGCGTCCGGTCGCCAGCTGGCCGGCGTCGTCCAGCGCCACGCAATCGAGCTGGGCCACCTGGTCGCCCTTGATGACGAAGCGCTCGGCGCGCGCGCGCGTCAGCAGGGTCGCGCCCCGGGTCAGCGCGCCCGGGATGGTGGTGACCAGCATCGACTGCTTGGCGTTGGTCGGGCAACCCATGCCGCAATAGCCCAGGTTCCAGCAACCGTTGACGTTGCGCCGTATCAGCCCGGTCGGGATGCCGAGCTTGGCGGCGCCGCGGCGCAGCAGGTCGTTGTTTTCGTTGGGCGCGGCGGCCCAGTCGCTGATGTTGAGGCGCTGCTCCATCATGCCGAACCACGGCGCCAGTTGTTCCGGCGTGTAGTCCTTCAAGCCGAACTGTCTGGTCCAATACGCCAGCGTGATGTCGGGCGTGCGGAAGCTGCTGGTCCAGTTGACGGTGGTGGTGCCGCCGACGGTGCGGCCCTGCAGGATGTTGATGCCCTTGTCGCGCGTCTTGCGCGCCGCCGATTCCTGGTACAGCTGCGGATAGGCTTCGGCCTCCTTCATGTTGAAGTCGGACGAGGAGCGCAGCGCGCCCTCCTCGACGATCAGCACGCGCAGGCCGGACAGCGCCAGGATCTCGGCGCTGACGCCGCCGCCGGCGCCGCTGCCGACGATGATCACGTCGGCCTCCAGCGTCAGGTCGGCGTCCAGCCGCGCGCAGTCGGTGACGCGCCAGCCGGCGGCCAGCCCGGCCCGGATCGGGTCGGCTATCGGGCCCATGGCGGCGGCGATAGGGATATTGGTGTTGCTCATTTCTGCAGCTCCTTCAGCGGACCGGGATAGCCGATCGCGGCCCACGACGACGGCTCCGCATACCACGGGCCGAGGATCAAATCATGCAAGGCCAGGTAGGCCGTTTGCAGCGCGTCGAGGCGATGCTGGCGCCAGCTTTCCAGGAAGGCGGCGACCTCCTGCGGCGCGGCCTGCTCCCAACTGCCGGAGACGCCGGCCAGCCAGCGCCGCGCGGGCGCCAGCGCCAGCAGGCCGAACAGGTCCTGCACTTCTTTTTGCGTACCCAGCGGCAGGCCGTGGATGGCGGCCAAGGTGCGCGCCATGGCGCCGTCCAGCGCCGCCGCGCGCGCGCCGGCTTCAGCCGGCAATACCGGGCCCAGCATGACCGGCACGATGGCGGCCAGCACCGCCTTGGCGTCGCCGTCCAGCGTGAAGGGATGGGGCAGCGCCGGCGGGTTCGCCAGGCGATAGATGGCGCCGCCGACTGCGAGGGTAATCGCAGCGGCCGCGCCGATCTTGAGGAAAGATCTGCGGGTGCTCATGTCTCCGTCCGTCTCGTTTTTTTAATCCAGCTAGTGTACGTGAACGGCCGCAGAACCTTGCTCGCAAAAAATAGAGGGCGACGTCTATTCCGCGCGCGCCATCTTGCCGCCCAGGCAGGCGTCGGTGGCCTTGACCAACCTGGCCTTCCCGGCCAGCTTGAAGCGCGCCACTTCCATGCCGCGCCCCCGGCTTGGGCGGCAGGTCGGCCGGCACCCGCGTCTTGATCCAGGCGTCCGCCTGGCCGAGCGGCGCCGCGCGCCAGGGCGTTTCCGGGCTGTATTGCGCCAGGATCATCGGACCGAAAGGCTGGTGCGGCGCCAGCAGGCGCTCGCTGTTGCCGGTGAAGATAGACCAGGCCAGTTGCGGATGGTGCTCGGCCAGCCCGTCCACCAGGTCGACGCGCACCAGGTCGGCCTGCTTGGGAATCTCGTCTGCAGGTGATGGCCGGATCGAAGGCGCTGATGGCCTCCAGCTCGCCGCTCACATGTTGCAGGATGGCGTGGGAGGTGGCGCGCGCATCGGCGCGCAGCGCGCCTTCCTTGCGTTCGTCCTGGCGTTCCCACCAGCGCCAGCCTGGATTGCGCAGGTCGGTCTGCTTGGCCGCCATCCACGAAGCGAAGCTTTCGTTGCGCCACAGCTCGCCCCACCAGCCCATTGTGACCAGGTCGCCGAACCATTGGTGCGCCGGGGTCGTCGCGCTGAGCTTGAACACGGCGCGGAAGGCCGGCTCGTCCCGGCAGGGAAACATGCGGCGCGCGTCGGTCGCTTCGAACTGGGTGGTCAACCTCGCGTCCTTGACGCCGGCCGGCGCGACGTACTGCTGCAGGAACAGGCCGCGCGGCGCTTGCTCGCTCTTGCCGGCGCCTGCACCGGCTTGCCATCCAACAGGACTTTGCCCGGTGCCTGGTTCAGCGCGTTGAACTGGATGGTGGCGCTGGCGGACTCAAAGCCCGGCAAGATGCTGTCGCCGGCCACCACCAGCTTCATTGCGCGCTCACCCGGCCCAACGCTTAGTCTCAGCTAGCCATCCGGGCGCTCGATGCTTCAATCCTTGCGCTTGCCCACCATGTGGCGGGCGATGCCGCGCAGGATGTTGACTTCCTCGGTCTCCAGCTGGGCGCGGGCGAACATGCGCTTGAGGCGCGGCATCAGCTTGCGCGGATTGCCGGCGTCTAGAAAACCGATCTCCACCAGCGACTGCTCCAGGTGCTGGTACATGCCCTCGATCTGCGCGGCGCTGGCGGCCTCGCCCTGGAAGCCGATCTCGTTGGCGTCGCCGCCGGGTTGGCGCGTGTTCATCGACGGCGGCGCGCCGTCCAGCACCGCCATCCGGCATTCGTAGGCCAGCACCTGCGCCGCCTGCGACAGGTTCAGCGACGAGTAGTCCGGGTTGGCTGGAATATTAATCAACACATGACACTTCTCGACGATCTCGTTCGGCAGGCCGAAGCGTTCGTTGCCGAAGATCAGGGCCGCGTGCAACTCCGGCTGGGCCGCCATCTGCCCCGCCACCTCGCGCGGGGTCAGCACCGGCGGCGAATACTCGCGCAGCCGGGCCGAGACGGCGGCGGCGAAGTTGACGCCGTCCAACGCCTCGGCCATGCTGCCGACCACCCGCGCGCCGGCCAGGATGTCGCCGGCGCCGCTGGCGAAGGCCACCGCCTCCGGGTCTTGCAGCGCGTGCTCGAAACGGGGCGTCACCAGCACCAGGTCGCTGAAACCCATGGTTTTCATGGCCCGCGCCACGGCGCCGATATTGCCGGCGCGGCTGGTCTCGACCAGGATGAATCGCAGCTGTTTGAACAGATGGGGATTGATGGGGGACAGGTTCATGAGGGGATAACACCAGGTTGCACGCAGGGACAGCGGCGAATTTTAACGCAGCCGGCGGCCCGCCGGGCGTCTTATCTTTCTAGAAAGATAATCTCCTATATAATGCGCGGCCTTACATTAATGCAACATCGTCATGGCTCATGAAAACAAACTCGACTGGCTGCAGTCGCTGCGGGGCATAGCCGTCATGCTGGTCGTATTCACCCACGCCAGGAATTTCCTGTTCGGCACCGACCAGTATCCGCTGGCGGAAACGCTGTTCCGTCCGGGCGCGATGGGGGTCGATTTATTCTTCATCATCAGCGGCTTCATCATGGTGTACACCACCTCGCGCTCGGACGGGAGCCTGGCTTATTCGATCAACTTCGCCATCAAGCGCTTCGCCCGCATCTGGCCGCCCTACGCGGTGGTCACCCTGATGTTCGTGGCGGTCGCCTACAGCTTCAACTATTTCAGCTCGCCGGGCAACTGGATCATACTCGCGAAAAGCCTGGCCATGATCCCGGCCGATCCATCCAAGCCCTTGTATTTCGACCTGGCGCTGCCGCTGGGATGGACGCTTGAGTTCGAAATGTACTTCTATCTGGTGTTCGCCATCTGCCTGCTGTTCAAGCGCCTGCGCTGGGCCGTCCTGACCGGATGGCTGCTGCTGACGGTGGTGGCGCTGCCGTTTGCGCAGCGCGGGTTGGCGCTGGACGCGATGGACCATCTGCAATATCGCCTGGGCTACCTGAACCTGATGACCAACCCCATGGTGCTGGAGTTCCTGGCCGGCGTCCTGATCGCCCTGATCTACCAGAACAAACTGGTGCGCATCAAAAATGCCGCCGTCTGCTGGCATTTGATCGCGCTGGCCGTCGCATTCCCGCTCTGGTTCGCCTACGCCGGCGTCAGCGATTTCCACGGCCCGCTGAAATGGGGCTGGCCATTGGCGCTCATGTTCCTGCTGCTCGCGATCTGCAGCAAGACCGTGAACATCGTCCCGCCGCGGCTGCTGGTCTGGCTGGGCACCATCTCGTTCTCGCTGTACCTGACCCACACCACCACCCAGCACCTCGTCACCCGCTGCCTGATCAGCCTGGACCTGGAGCGCGTCACCCATTCCTGGGGCCATGTGTTCCTCACCACGGTGTCGGCGCTGTCGATCGCCGCCCTCTCCCACCATTATCTGGAGCAAGGGCTGTCCGACGCCACGCGCGACTGGCTGCTGGGGCTGTACAACCGAGCGCGGCCGGCGCGCGCCGGCGGCGGCGCCCTGCCGGGCAAGCCGGTTTGACGCCGGGCGGCGGCTTGCGACCGGAATAAATCGCGGCTGTTTAAAAAGATTGGTGTTGATTTCAGGCAGGTTCATTTAAAATAGCGCTATTGCGCGGTATCGATACACAAATTCCCCGGGATTTCACCCTGTCGCCGCCGCTCCGCTCTTTAATTCACTCTTGTACCCTTTCGTGCTGCCAGGCAGGCTGAGAGTGCATGACCAAACCTACCGCGCAGCCCGCTACGGTTTTGTCAGGCACTCAGCCCCCGGTGGGCGTTAGCGTTCTTTTAACGGAAAAGCTTACATGCACCCAATGCTCAACACGGCGATCAAAGCCGCCCGCCGCGCCGCCGCCGTCATCAACCGCGCGTCGTTCGACCTCGACCGCGTTATCGTCACCGAGAAAAACCACAAGGACTTCGTCACCGACGTCGACCAGGCGGCCGAACAGGCCATCGTCGAGGTGCTGTCCAAAGCTTATCCCGACCACGCCTTCCTGTGCGAAGAGTCGGGCCCGTCCAAGAACGCCAACGACGAGACTGAATACACCTGGATCATCGACCCGCTCGATGGCACCACCAACTTCATGCACGGCTTCCCGCAATACTCGATCTCGATCGCGCTGTCGCAGCGCGGCGTGATCACCCAGGCCGTCATCTACGACCCGGTGCGCAACGACCTGTTCACCGCCACCAAGGGCGCCGGCGCCTACCTGAACGACAAACGCATCCGCGTCACCAAGCTGGACCGCATCGCCAACGCGCTGCTGTCGACCGGCTACGTGGCCGGCAACGCCAAGGCGCTGGACGAATACCTGAAGATGTACGGCATCATGGCCGAACGCTGCCACGGCGTGCGCCGCCCGGGCAGCGCCGCGCTGGACCTGGCCTACGTGGCCGCCGGCCGCCTGGACGGTTTCTATGAAAAAGGCCTGAAGCCTTGGGATATCGCCGCCGGCGCCTTGATGGTGACCGAATCGGGCGGCATCGTCGGCGAGTTCAGCGGCGAATCCGATTATCTGTACAAGGGCGACATCATCGCCGCCAGCCCGAAAATCTTCAGCCAGATGGTCGGCCTGCTGTCGCCGTTCGGCGAGCAACCGAAGGCATAATTAACCTTTTGTTACAAAAAAAATCCCCTGTGCGCATAAGGCGGCCAAGGCCGTCTTATGCGCACAGGGGTCTTTTCATTTCCTAATTGAAACAAATGCTCGGCTTAGCTGTTATACTCGGGCCTGCGGCATTCTGACCAGTCCTTTAGCCGCAGTGTCATTCACTCTGATTGCCTGCGACTGGCGCCTTGAACGCGACAGGCCTATCTTAACAAAAAGTCATCATGTCATTCTCTACCCTCGGTTTGTCCGACGCTATCGTCCGCGCTGTTACCGAAGCCGGCTACACCTCGCCCACCCCTATCCAGCAACAGGCGATCCCTGCTGTCCTGAATGGCGGCGACTTGCTGGCAGGCGCACAAACCGGCACCGGCAAAACCGCCGGCTTCACCCTGCCTATCCTGCACCGCCTGTCGACCGACGCCAAGGGCGCGGCGATCACCAGCAACACCACCGCCCGCCCGATCCGCGCGCTGATCCTGACCCCGACCCGCGAACTCGCGGCCCAGGTCGAGGAAAGCGTGCGCATCTACGGCAAGTACACCAAGCTGAACTCCACCGTGATCTTCGGCGGCGTCGGCATCAACCCGCAGATCAAGCAGCTCAAGCACGGCGTCGACATCCTGGTCGCCACCCCCGGCCGCCTGCTGGACCACATGGAACAGCGCACCGTCAACCTGTCGCACGTGGAAATCCTGATCCTGGACGAAGCCGACCGCATGCTGGACATGGGCTTCATCCGCGACATCAAGAAAGTGCTGGCCGCGCTGCCGCCCAAGCGCCAGAACCTGCTGTTCTCGGCCACCTTCTCGGACGAGATCAAGGCGCTGGCCGACGGCCTGCTGAACAAGCCGGCCATGATCGAAGTGGCGCGCCGCAATTCGGCGGTCGAAGTGATCGCCCAGATGATCCACCCGGTCGACCGCGACAAGAAGCATCCGATGCTGTCGCACCTGATCAAATCGAACAACTGGTCGCAGGTGCTGGTGTTCACCCGCACCAAGCACGGCGCCAACAAGCTGGTTGAACAGCTGGGCGGCGACGGCATCGGCGCGATGGCGATCCACGGCAACAAGAGCCAGTCGGCGCGCACCAAGGCGCTGTCCGAGTTCAAGGACAACAAGCTGCAAGTGCTGGTCGCCACCGACATCGCCGCGCGCGGGATCGACATCGACCAGCTGCCGCACGTGGTCAACTACGACCTGCCGAACATTCCTGAAGACTATGTGCACCGCATCGGCCGTACCGGCCGCGCCGGCGCCACCGGCGAAGCGGTATCGCTGGTCTGCGTGGACGAGCACGACATGCTGAAGGATATCGAAAAGCTGATCAAGCAAACCCTGCCGCGTGAAGTGATCCCTGGCTTCGAGCCGGACCTGAACGCGCGTCCACAGCCAGTGCAACTGCGCAGCGGCGGCCCAGGCCATCGCAACGGCGGCGGCGGTGGCGGCGGCCGCAACGGCGGCGGCGGACGCGGCAAACCTGCGGCAGCCGGCGCCAAGCCTGCTGGCGGCGGTGGCGGCAACGGCGGCGGCAAGCCACGCGCGCCCGGCGCGCCGGCCGGCGGCGGTCCACGCACCGGCACCAGCGCACCGCGCTCGGCAGCCCAGCACCGCTCCGGCGGCCGCGGCCGATAAGCAGCTCCAAAATTCCACCAGCCTGAACGCGCTCAAGATCGCGTTCAGCGCAGGTGGTTTTGTTATTTGCGGGTACGATAGCGGCTGCCAGCTATTTCTCGGATCCTGCCATGCCCAAATTCGCCGCCAACCTGTCCATGCTGTTCAACGAAGCGCCCTTCCTGGAACGCTTCGCGCTGGCCCGCGAGGCCGGCTTCGACGGCGTCGAATTCCTGTTCCCCTACGCCTACGAGGCCGAGCAGCTGGCCGAGCGCCTGCGCCGCCACCAGCTGCAACTGGTGCTGTTCAACCTGCCCTGCGGCGACTGGAACGCGGGCGACCGCGGCATGGCCTGCGATCCGCGCCGCCGGGACGAGTTCCGCGCCGGCGTGCAAAGCGCGCTGGAATACGCGACCGAACTGGGCGCGCCCCGCCTGCACTGCATGGCCGGCAAGCTGCCGGCCGGCGTGGCGCCGGAGCGCGCCCACGCCACCTACGTCGACAACCTGCGCTATGCCGCCGCCGCGCTGGCGCCGCACGGCATCGAGCTGCTGATCGAACCGATCAACCACTACGACATGCCGGACTACTTCCTCCACCACAGCCAGCAGGCGCTGGACATCATCGCCGAAACCGGCAGCACGAACCTGTTCCTGCAATACGACATCTATCACATGCAGCGCATGGAGGGCGAACTGAGCAACACGATCCGCGCCCACCTGCCGATGATCAAGCACATGCAGATCGCCGACACCCCGGGCCGCCACGAGCCGGGCACCGGCGAGATCAACTACCGCCACCTGTTCCGCCACATCGACGCCATCGGCTACCACGGCTGGCTGGGCTGCGAATACATCCCGGCCGGCGACACCATGGCCGGCCTCGGCTGGCGCCAGGCGCTGGCCACCTGATCTGCGCATTCGCAACACGGAGATCTGCGGCCGGGGCAAAAATACCTACACACCTCGTGGAGCGCCCCATGAAACTCACCCGTGCATTGCTGATCCTCGGATTATTGGCCCTGCTGGGCGGTTGCGCCAGCAGCACGCCCCGGATGGCGGAGGTACGCGCCTTCGCCGCCCAGTCGCCCAAGCTGGGCGCCTACCATGAATTGACCGAGCGCTACCGCCACACCTACCAGCGCGAACAACCGTTCCTGAACCCCGCCGCCGACGCCCGCGAGCGCCAGCTCGACAGCCAGCGCCAGGCCGCCTGCGACGATTTCGTCAAGCTGCAAGCCGGCGTGCAAGCCTATATGCGTGCCCTGGGCCAGCTGGCCGGCGACCACCAGTACGACCTCGAGGACCAGGTCAAGGCCATGAGCGGCGGCATCAAGGCCTGGCCCGACAACGGCCTCGACGACCGCCACGTCAACGCCTACGCCGGCCTGACCCGCCTGCTGGCGCGCGCCCTCACCCGGCCGGCGCAGGAAGCCGCGGTGCAGGAACTGATGCGCGACGGCCACCAGCCCATGCAGGAACTGCTGGGCGCCATGCGCACCCTGCTGCGCCTGTACGGCAAGACCGGCGACAACGAGGAGAGCATCGTGCTCGGCATGCTGGAGACCGAAATCCCCTACCTCGACAGCCGCCGCGACCGCCTGCTGCTGGCGCTGGCCAAGGCCCAGCAGCAGCAGCGGCGGGCCGAGTACCGCCTGTTCGGCCTGCGCAACACGCTGGCGCAAAACAGCCTGGCCGCCATCGAGCAGAGCCACCGCGCGCTGCTCAGCCAGATCCCGCAAAAATAAACCCGGCAAGGAGTCATCATGACCGATCAGCACGATATCGAAGCGCTGGGCGACAGCCTGTCCGCCAGCGCCGACGCATTGCACGCGCAACTGATGCGCGCCCTGCGCAAGCGGGCCCCGGGCGGCGCGCCCGCCATGACGCAGGGCACGGCGCAAGCGCTGTTCGAGAACGAAGTGCAGCTGCGCCAGCGCGCCAACAGCCTGTACCTGGACAGCGCCAAGCTGGCCGCCGCCGGCCTGGGCGGCGCCCAGCAGCAGCTGCTGGCGCAGACCCGCCGCGCCCAGGACGCCGTCGCCCGCATCGACCAGGTCAAGGACCTGGTCGACCTGAGCGCCGAGCTGCTGTCGCTGGGCGCGGCGATCGCCGGCGGCAAGCCGGAACGGCTGGTCTCGCCGCTGGAAAAGCTCAAGCACCACCTGGACGCGCTGGCCGCGCCGCCCTGAATCGAACAAAATCGCGCCGCGCGGGTCCAATGCCGTAAGGAGTACGCGGCATGAATGGACTCGACGACAATCAATGGGCGGCCTTGCAGACGCGGCTGGAGCGCGCGCGCGCCGGCCTGCTGAGCCAACTGGCGGACGATCTCGACCGCAGCGCCGACGTGCGCGCGCCGCCGCCGCACGAGGCCGAAGCGTCGCCGGCCGACAACGCCAGCCAGCGCACCCTCAACGCGCTGGTGCACGAGGCGGCCGAGCACACCGCGCGCCAGCTGCACATCGTGCGCCACGCGCTGGCCAAATTCGACGACCACAGTTATGGATTGTGCGAGAGTTGTGGCGAGCTGATCGGCTACTCGCGCCTGGACGCGCGGCCGGAAGCGCGGCTGTGCATCAGCTGCCAGACGCGCCAGGAACAACGCCGCCGCTGAACGCCATCGCCCGCTTCAACCGGCCTCCAGCCAGGGCTGGCTGCGGATCCTGGCCACCTGCCGCTGCGCCAGCAGGCGCCACAGTTGCAGCGCGTCGGCCTGCGCCAGCGCCGTCATCACGCGCGGGCCGGCCAGCGCGATTTCGCAATCGCGGTCCGACCATTCGGCAAAGCGCACCCCGCCGCCGGCGGACACCTCGACTTCGTACATCAAGCCGTCGTCGTAGCCGAAACGCAGCACGGCGCTGCCGGGGCCGCCGTCCGGGCCGGCGCTCTTGCCGCTGTAGACATCCGCCAGCACCGCCGCCATCTGCGCTTCGGACGGCGCCGCCACATCGCGGCCGTCTGGACGAGTGAGCACTACCCATGCCTGTGCCATTGCCGCATCCCCCTATCAAAACGCGTTAGTCCGACGGGTGCCAGGTTTTTTTATTGTAGCGACTATCATACCCAAAATTGCCGCCAGCGCTGGCTTAGTCCCCAATAAGCAACACCCGCGGGCAAATCGGCGCGCGGCAAAAAAAGACGGCGCGCGCACACGCAACAAAACGGGTGTGGCCTTATAATCGAATCGGGTTTTCAATTTGTAGAAACTATCAATTCGCTAGGCGCACCCATGCATGCAGCCACGCCAACGCACGCTGTCCCACCCGCGATGGTCGCACCGGACCAGCCGTTTCTCATCGCGCTGGAACAGGCGCTGGCGCAGGACGAGCTGTGCCTGCTGTACCAGCCGCTGGTGGACTTGCAGAGCGGCGCCGTGGTCAGCCTGGAGGCGCTGGTGCGCTGGCAACATCCGCAACGCGGCCTGCTGTCGGCCCAGGCCTTCCTGCCGCAGGCCGAGGCGGCCGGCATGACCGCCGCCATCGGCCACTGGGTGCTGCGGCGCGCCTGCGGCGACCTGCAAGCCTGGCGGCGCGGCGGCCAGAACCACTTGCGGGTGGCGATCAATGTCGCGCCCAGCCAGTTCCGCGACCCCGGCTTCGGCGCCGCCGTCGCCGCCATGCTGGACGACTACGCCATCACCCCCGCCGCGCTGACCTTGGAAATCACCGAAACCGCGCTCAACGAAGCGGGCGCCGCCTGCGACGACGTGCTGGCCGGCTTCAAGACGCGCGGCCTGAACCTGACCCTGGACGACTTCGGCAGCGGCCACGGCTCGCTCAGCAGCCTGAAACGCTATCCCTTCGACGCCATCAAGATCGACGCCGATTTCATCCGCAACGTGGTGGCCGACAGCCACGACGCCGCCATGGCCAAGAGCATCATCGCCATGGGCCACAACCTGGGCATGAAGGTGGTGGCCGAGGGCGTGGAGACGGAGGCCCAGTGCGACTTCCTGCGTCGCAATATGTGCGACCAGATCCAGGGCTATTTCTTCGCGCCGCCGCTGGCCTCGAGCGAGCTGCACCTGCTGCTGGCCAGCGGCCGCGCGCTGCCGGAGCACCTGCTGCGCATGCACCGGCCGCCGCGCCGCCTGCTGCTGGTGGACGACGAGCCCAACATCCTGGCCGCGCTCAAGCGCCTGCTGCGCGGCGACCAGTACCAGATCTACACCGCCAACGACGGCCCGCAGGGCCTGGCCGTGCTGGCCGAGCATCCGGTCGACGTCATCGTCTCCGACCAGCGCATGCCCGGCATGCTGGGCGCCGACTTCCTGCGCAAGGCCAGGGCGCTGGTGCCGGACACCATACGCATCATGTTGTCCGGCTACACCGAGCTGCAATCGGTGACCGACGCCGTCAACGAAGGGGCGATCTACAAGTTCCTGACCAAGCCGTGGGAGGACGAGCAGCTGCGCGGCCACATCGCCGACGCCTTCCGGGTCAAGGAAATCGCCGACGACAACCAGCGCCTGCACCTGGAAGTGCGCAGCGCCAACCTGGAGCTGGCGGCCGCCAACCGCCGCATGGAACAGCTGCTGCAGGAAAAGCAGCGCCAGATCAGCCGCGACGAAATCAGCCTGAGCGTCGCGCGCGAGTTGCTGCAACACCTGCCGCTGGCGGTGATCGGCATGGACGACGCCGGCATGATCGCCTTCATCAACGGCGCCGCCGCCGGCCTGTTCCGCCACAGCGGCGCGCTGCTCGGCAACGAGGCCTGCCACGTGCTGCCCGAGCTGTTCCCGGCCGACGCCGGCCAGCCCCACCACCACCACCTGGCCGACATCGACGGCCAGCGCTATGCCGTGATGAGCTACCCGATGGGCGAGCACTCGGCTTCGCGCGGCAGCCTGATCACCCTTAGCATCGTGGAGAGCAACCGATGACCGTTACCGCCCACCGCATTGAAATCGGCCTGGAGCAGGCCGTCGAAGGCATGACCCTGGCCGCCGCCCTGCTGGACGCCCACGGCGGCGTGCTGCTGCCGCAGGACGCCACGCTGACCACCGCCACGCTGGCCTCGCTGCGCCGGCGCGGCATCGAGCGCTGCGTGGTCTGGGCCGAGGCCGACGCCCCCGATCCGGCCGCGCTGGCGCGCGCCCGCGCGCTGCAGCTGGAACGGCTGGCGCACTTGTTCCGCCACAGCGTCGACAGCGACGGCGGCGCCGTGCTGCTGCAACGCCTGCGCGCCTACCGCGAAGGACCGGCCGCATGACCGCCGACGACATCATCAAGGCGGTGCGCGACCTGCCGTCGCTGCCGGCGGTGGTCAACGAACTGCTGGCCAGCATGGACCAGGACGACATCGACACCCACGCGCTGGCCGCCAAGATCACGCTCGACCAGGCGCTCACCGCCAAGACACTGCGCCTGGCCAACTCCTCGTTCTACGGCATGCCGTCCAAGGTCACCTCGATCCAGCAGGCGATCTCGGTGCTGGGCTTCCACGCCATCCGCACGCTGGTGACGGCCTGCTCGGTGACCGACAGCTTCAAGCCGGCGCCCGGCAACCAGTTCGACTTCCCGGCCTTCTGGCGCCACTCGATCGCCAGCGCGGTGTGCGCGCGCGTGCTGGCGCCGCACGTGCGGGTCAACCCGGACACCGCCTTCACCGCCGGCCTGCTGCACGACCTCGGCACGCTGGTGCTGGCCACCCGCTTCCCCGACGACTACCGCCGCGTGCACGACTACCGCCGCCAGCACGACTGCAGCGCCGCGCCGGCCCAGCTGGCCGTGTTCGGCATCGACCACGCCAGCGTCGGCAGCGCGCTGGCCAAGCACTGGAAGTTCCCGCCGCCCATCCAGGCCGCCGTGGCCGACCACCACCGCGCCGGCGAAGGCGGACCGGCCACGCTGTCGAGCGTGATCTACGTGGCCAACATCCTGGCCCACGCGCTCGACCTGTCGGGCCAGCAGGACGACCAGGTGCCGCCGCTGTCGCTGGCCGCGTGGCAGGCGCTGGGCCTGAGCGACGCCGCCTGGGCCGGCGTGTTCGCCGAGACCGAACAGCTGTTCGAAACCATGTGCAAGATGCTGACCACATGAACGCCGCCGCCCCCGCCCCCCCAAGCGCCGCGGCCGTGGCGCCGCCGGACGCCGACCTGCCGGCGCACGCCGCGATCGCGCTGTCCGAATTCTTCGACGGCCATCCGGTGGCCACCTTCGCGATCGACACCCGGCACGTGATCACGCACTGGAACCGCGCCTGCGAGCACCTGCTGGGCTGGAGCAAGCTGGCCATGATAGGCACCAGCAACCACTGGCAAGCCTTCTATCCCAAGCAGCGCCCGGTGCTGGCCGACCTGATCGTGGCCGGCGACGACCAGTTGCTGGAACAGCACTACCCCGGCAAGTACCGCGCCTCGGCGCTGATCCCCGGCGCCTACGAGGCCGAGGACTTCTTCCCCAACATCGGCGCCAGCGGCCACTGGCTGCACTTCACGGCGGCGCCGCTGCGCGACCACCAGGGCCGCATCGTCGGCGCGATCGAGACGCTGCGCGACGTCACCGAGCGGCGCGTGGCCGAGAACGCGCTGCGGCGCGCCCACGACAACCTGGAACACGTGGTCGAGAAGCGCACCGCCCAGCTGGCCGACATGAACGAGCAGCTGCAGGAAGACATCCGCCAGCGCCACCTGGCCGAGGCCGAACTGCGCCGCAGCAACCTCGAGTTGACCGAGTTGAACAGCCAACTGTCGCGCGCCCAGCAGCAGCTGGTGCAGGCCGACAAGCTGGCCTCGATCGGCCAGCTGGCGGCCGGCGTGGCGCATGAGATCAACAACCCGATCGGCTACATCTTCTCCAACTTCACCACCTTGCAAACCTACCTGGACCAACTGTTCGAGATGCTCGACGCCTACCAGCAGGCCGAGGCCGACATCGGCGCCCCGGCCGCCGCGGCCGCGCTGCGCGCGCGGCGCGAACAGATCGACCTGGCCTTCCTGCGCGAGGACATTCCGGCGCTGATGGCCGAATCGCGCGAAGGCATCGTGCGGGTGCGCCACATCGTCCAGGACCTGAAGGACTTTTCGCGGGTCGACGCCAACCAGGACTGGGTCTGGTCCAATCTGCACCGCGGCATCGACTCCACCCTCAACATCGTCGGCAACGAGGTCAAGTACAAGGCCGACGTGATCAAGGAGTACGGCGACATTCCCGACATCCAGTGCCTGCCGCTGCAGATCAACCAGGTGGTGATGAACCTGGTGGTCAACGCCGCCCACGCCATCGGCGAGCAGCGCGGCCGCATCACCGTGCGCACCGGCACCGACGGCGACAACTGCGTGTGGATCGACGTCGCCGACAACGGCAGCGGCATTGCGCCGGACACGCTGTCGCGCATCTTCGACCCCTTCTTCACCACCAAGGCGGTCGGCAAGGGCACCGGGCTGGGGCTGTCGCTGGCCTACGGCATCGTGCAGAAGCACGGCGGCCGGATCGACGTCGAAACCGAACTCGGCAAAGGCACCCGCTTCCGCGTACGCTTGCCGATCCACCAGCCCGAGGCGGCCGGCGAGGGGCAGCCATGAGCAGCGCGCTGTCCGCCGCGGCGGTGCCGGCCGCCATCGCCACCGTGCTGTGCGTGGACGACGAACCCAACATCCTGTCCTCGCTGCGGCGCCTGTTCCGCCCGGCCGGCTACCGCGTGCTGCTGGCCGAGAGCGGCGCGCTGGGCCTGGAGGTGCTGGAGAAGGAGCAGGTCGACCTGGTGATCTCCGACATGCGCATGCCGGAAATGAATGGCGCCCAGTTCCTGGCCCAGGTGCGGGCGCGCTGGCCCGACACCATGCGCTTGCTGCTGACCGGCTATTCCGACATCCAGTCGATCCAGGACGCCATCAACTGCGGCGAGATCTACCGCTACATCACCAAGCCGTGGGAAGACGGCGACATCCTGCTGGTGGTGCGCCACGCGCTGGAGCGACGCCTGCTGGAACAGGACAAGCAGCGGCTGGAAGCGCTGACGCTGCGCCAGAACGAGGAGCTGAAGACGCTCAACCAGAGCCTCGAAGCCAAGGTCGAGGCGCGCACCCGCCAGCTCAAGGCCGAGCACGAGGCGACCACCGCCGCCAACGGCAAGCTCAAGCGCAACTTCGTCACCACCATCAAGATTTTTTCCAGCATGATCGAACTGCGCGCGCACAACCAGCCCGGCCACGCGCGCCTGGTGGCCGAGCTGGCGCGCCAGCTGGCCGAGCGGCTGGCGCTGGACGCGCGCGCGACCCAGGAAATCTTCATCGCCGCGCTGCTGCACGACATCGGCAAGATCGGCTTTTCCGACGAGCTGCTGCAAACCCCGCTGACCCAGCTGAAAGGCGAGGCGCTGGGCCTGTTCCGCAAGCATCCGCAGCGCGCCGCCGAGCTGTTGATGCCGCTGGAAGACTTGCGCGGCAGCGCCACCATCCTGCGCGGCCAGCTGGAACGCTTCGACGGCAACGGTTTCCCGGACGGCCTGGCCGGCCTGGCGATCCCGCTGGGCGCGCGCATCCTGGCGCTGGCGGCCGACTACTACAACCTGCAACAGGGAGCGATGGTGCAGCGCCACCTGCGGCCGGATGAGGCCAAGTCGCTGATCCTCGACGCCAGCGGCAAGCGCTACGATCCCAACGTGGTGACGGCCTTCCGCCAGATCATCGACGGCGACGTCGACGTCGGCGCCGGGGTCGAGGTGCTGTCCGGCGAGCTGCTGCCCGGCATGGTGCTGGCGCGCGACCTGGTCAGCCGCGACGGCCTGATGCTGCTGTCGGTCGACCACGTGCTGGACGCCCGCATGATCCAGCAGGTGCAGGACTTCGAGACCAAGAGCGGCGGCCGGCTGTCGATCTGGATCCGCAACCCCAAGGGGGACTGATGAGCAAGATCCTGCTGGTCGACGACGAGATCAACGTGCTCCACGCCTTGCAGCGCGCCTTGACGCAAATGTTTCGCGCCGCACCGCCGCAGATCGAGACCTGCCTCGATCCCTACGACGCGCTCAAGCGCATCTGCTACAACGACTACGACCTGATCATCTGCGACTACAACATGCCGCAGATGACCGGCGGCGAGTTGCTGCAGGCGCTGCGGGACGTGGCGCCCAACACGGTGCGCATCATGCTCAGCGCCTCGACCGAGTACACCACCGTGCTGAGCGCCATCAACCAGGCGCAGGCGTTCCGCTTCATGAGCAAGCCATGGGACGCCGCCGAGCTGGAGCAGAACGTGCGGCAGGCGCTGGAACAGCGCGCGGCGCTGGTGGCGCCACCGCCGCTGACGCCGCAGCAGCTGGAGGCGCAACGGCTGGAGGCGGAGGAGCCGGGCCTGCTGGACGTCAAGCGCGACGACGACGGCGCCGTCATCCTGTAGCGCTCAGACGGTCGCCGCGGCCTGCGCCGGCTGCACCGGCAGGTGCACCGTGAAGCGCGTGCCCTGTCCCACCACCGAGGCCACCTCGATGCGGCCGCCGTGGCGGTTGACGATCCCATACGACAAGGACAGGCCCAGCCCGGTGCCGCTGCCGACCGGCTTGGTGGTGAAGAACGGTTCGAAGATGCGGTTCAGGTTTTCCGGCGCGATGCCGCAGCCGTTGTCGCCCACCTCGATCCACACCCAGCCGTCGGCGGCGCCGGTGCGCAGCGTGATCACGCCCTGCTCGCGCAGCGAGTGGGCGGCGTTGACCAGCAGGTTCATGAACACCTGGTTCAGCTGCGAGGCCAGGCAGGTGACCGGCGGCAGCGTGCCGTATTGCTTGTCGACCCGGGCCTTGTACTTGATCTCGTTGCTGACGATGTTGAGCGTGCTGTCGAGGCCGTGATGCAGGTCGGCCACCTGCCACTCGGTCTCGCCGACGTGGGAAAAATCCTTCAGCGCCTGGACGATGTCCTTGACCCGCTTCAGGCCGTCCATCGATTCGCGCACCAGGTCGGTCACGTCTTCCTTGAGGAACTCCAGGTCGGCCTGCTGGCGCAGCGCCGCCAGCTGCGCCGCCAGCGCCGGATGCGGCGCGGCCGCCTGCTCGTAGCGCTCGATCACGCCGAGCAAGGTGCCGACATAGTTCTTCAGCGAGCCCATGTTCGAGTTGACGAAGCCGACCGGGTTGTTGATCTCGTGCGCGATGCCGGCCGCCAGCTGGCCGATCGAGGCCATTTTTTCCGATTGCAGCAATTGCTCGTGGGCGTTGCGCAGTTCGCCGATCAGCGCCTGCTGCTCGACGCCCTTGGCCTGCAGGGTCTCCTCCATGCGCTTGCGCGCCGTGATGTCGGTCAGCGAGCCGATCACCTCCAGCGGCACCCCCTTGTCGTCGCGGATCAGGCGCAGCGTGTCGTGCATCCACAGATAACTGCCGTCGCTGATGCGGAAGCGGTACTCGTAGGCGCGCTGACCCTCGCTGAACACCAGCGCCAGGCTGGAGAAGATGCTGGGGGCGTCGTCGGGATGGATGTGGTCGAACCAGAAGTTGGGATCGGCCACCATCTGCGCGGGGTGGTAGCCCAGCACGTTCAAGGCATTGTTGCTGACGAAGGTCATCTTGAAGTCGCCGCTGGGCACGGTGCAATAGATGATGGCCGGCGTGTTGTCGACCAGGTACTGCAAGCGCACCAGCGGCGATGCGGCCTCGGGCACCGGCGCGGCGGCCGGCATGCCGGCGGCATCGGAGGAAAGAAAATCGAATTCGTCAAATTGCATATTGATAGCCTCGCAACAGCGTCTGTCCTGCGCAGATCGCGCAGGCGGACGGCATGCATCAACGTGCGCGGCTGAATCGATTATGCACTAGTTCCGGTATTGATGGTGTTCCCATTCGTAAGCGGGTTCGGGCGGCGGCGGTGGCGGCGGCGCCATCCATGCGCGCGGATCGACCCGGTAGTACTTGAGGAATTCGGCGTACAGCTCGGCGTGGCGTTCGGCCATCTGGTACGGCTTTTCAAAGAAGGTTTCGGTGGCGACGGCGAAGAACTCGGCCGGATTGGTGGCGCCGTAATGGTCCATCACGCTGTGCTGGCGGTACATGGCGCTGTGGCGCAGGCTCTGGAAATCGCGCTCCAGCACCTCCGACCATTCGCGGTAGCTGGCCGGATTGCCCAGGTAGGGCGCGCCGTTGGCGCGGCCCGACTCGCTGTCGAGCTGATGCGCGAATTCGTGCAGCACGACGTTGTGCCCGTCCGTCCAGTCGCCGGCGCCGCGCTGCACGTCGTCCCACGACAGGATCACGCGGCCGTCGTCCCAGGATTCGCCCAGCATGCTGTGCTGGCCCGGCGTGACCACCCCGCCCGGCCCGACCTCGGCGCGCGGCGCCACGAAGGCGCCGGGATAGACCAGGATGGTGTGCAGGGCCGGATACACTTTGGACGGGCGGTTCAGCAACAGCAGGCAAGCCTGGCCGGCGATGGTGACGGCGATCTCGTCGCTCACTTCCAGGCCTTCGCAGCCGATGAATTTTTTCTGGTGCAGGAACTGCACCACCATGCGCTGCAGCTGCTGCTGCAGATCGGGCGCCATGCGGCGGTAGACCGGGATGTTGCGCTGCAGGATGGCCTGCGCCGCGGCCGGCAAGGGCTGCGCCAACACCCGCCGCAAACGCCAGCGCGGGTAGTAAAAAGGCAGCGCGATCAACAGCGCCGTCAGGCCGATCCAGGTCAAAGCTTCCATGTGCCGCGCGTCCGTTGAGAGGTCCAGTCAAGGCTAGTTGGGGGGCCTTGTCGACATTTCAATATGCAAACAGCCGGGCATGCCCGGCCGTTCCATCATACGCGCGTGCGGCAGCCTGCGGCCGCATGCAGGGTCAGACGGTTTCTTCCTTCTGCATCGACGGCGCCGAGCCGAACAGCGCCGCCACCAGCGGATCGCGCATCACCGGGCCGCGGTTGACGCGGATCGCATAGTGCGTGTCGTCGGCCAGGATGTGGAAGTGGCGGCCGCTGCCGGCCATCGCCTGTTCGCGCAGGCCGGGACGTTCCTTGCGCGGCGGCGCGCCTTCGCGCTTGGGCTGGACGATGGCGGCCAGGAAGGCGCTGACGCGCTCCGGGTCGGGGGTCAGCTGGTAGACCGCCTTGCCCAGGTAGGTGGCGGTGCCTTCGACATAGCGGGCCAGCTCGATCACGCCGGCTTCGCGCAGGTCGCGGATGTATTTGCGGGCGCCGGACGGCGAGAACTTCAGGAACCAGGCGATTTCATCGGCCAGCATTTCGTGCAGTTGCAATTCGCCGATCAGCTTTTGCATGTTTTCGATGCGGCGCAGCGTGGCCGAGGTCGAGCGGACCCGCTCGATAGAGGCCATCGACAGCGCAGGCTTCCGGTCCAGAGGCGCCGGGGCCGGACGTTCCACCAGCATCAGCTTGGCTGTGGTGGCGTGCATTTCCGGCGAGGCTTTCATCTCGTTCTGGACCAGATGTTGAGGTTGTCTAACTGCATGCATGGGAACACTCCTTATAACAATTGCCGAGATTAGTGGCAGCGGATGGCGTGGCGGGCGGCGGGCATCTCGCTACGTTCTCTGCATCTGGCTCAAGAATGCCTTTTCGCAGCGCATTGGTCTGTGCGGCAACGAACATTAGGGAACATCCTTGGCACTTAAGGTGTGACAAAGGGTGTGGAACTAAGTTTCGGGAACTGTGCCGAATTTGATACAGCACAATCTTAGGTACGCTAGCGCACGGAAGAGCTGCACCAAAATCCTTAATCTTCGGTCCAACAGCGGTGCTTCAACATTGCTGGCAATGAAACACATCCAATCAATAAATCGGGAGCAAACCTGTGAACCAAGCTAAAAAAATCGCCCTCGCCGCCGCACTGCTGTGCGCGTCGTTTTCCGCCCTGGCCCAGGATGCGGTCGTCAATCCATCGTGGTACATCCAGCCCAGCCTGAACGCCATGAAGCCCGATTCGGACTTCGGCGTGGACAAGCGCGGCTACGGCGCCGGCCTCAAATTCGGCAAGGCCATCAACCAGGACTGGGATGTGCAGCTCGGCACCACCTATGCCCGCTCCCGTGAAAACGGCCAGCGCTACCAGCAGAACACGCTGGGCGTGGACGGTCTGTATATGTTCTCCCGCAAGACCTTCCGTCCCTTCCTGCTGGTCGGTATCGGCGCCGAGCATGACAAGTCCAACCTGAACGTTATCGGCCAGCGCAGCAAGACTTCGCCCTACCTGAGCGCCGGCCTGGGCTTCCAGGCCGACATCAACGACCAGGTCGCCATCCAGGCCGACATCCGCAACGTGCACGGCTTCATTCGCGGCAATGAGTTCCCTAACAGCAAGAGCAACAACTACTACGCAACGGTGGGCCTGAACATCGCCTTCAACGCGCCGCCAAAACCTGCGCCGGTGGCGCCGCCGCCACCGCCGCCACGCGCCATGGAGCCTGCGCCGCAACCGGCGCCTGTCATCGCGCCGCCGCCACCGCCGGCACGCTTTGAAAAAGTGACGATGTCGGCGACCGAGCTGTTCGGCTTCGACAGCGCCAAGCTGGCCGCCGGCCAACCCAAGCTGGACGACATCGCCAACGTGCTGAACGCCAACTCCGGCATCGACAACGTGGTCATCTCCGGCTACACCGACCGCCTCGGCAGCGACAAGTACAACCTCAAGTTGTCCGAGCGCCGCGCCAACGCGGTCAAGGACTACCTGGTCAGCAAGGGCGTCGCCGCCAACCGCCTGAATGCCGTGGGCAAGGGCGAATCCAATCCGGTCGCGCAGTGCGACGACAAGAAACAGAAACGCACCGACCTGATCAAGTGCCTGGAACCCAACCGTCGCGTCGAAGTCGAGCAGATCACCATCGAACGTCGCGTGCAGTAAGCTGAACCAGCCCCGCTCCGGTAGCGGGGCTTTTTTCCGATGTAGCCGAATTTAGCGAATTTAATCCCTGTGCTGCGATGCACAGTCGCCCAATGGTTGGAACACCGCGCCAGCAGCAGGGGCGCGGCGTTGGCGTTTTACACGCTGTTCTCGATGGCGCCGATACTGGTGCTGGTGTTGGCCATCGCCGGCTGGTTCTACGGGCCGCAGGCGCTGCAGCTGGTGCTGGCCTTCCTGCTGATGGTGTCGCTGGTGGTCAGCGCCGCGCTGACCCTGCTGGAAAACCTGTGGGGCGCGTAGGGGGCGCGACGCCGGCCTGGTGCTGTCGGCCATCAATGTCATCCTCGGCTTTGTCGTCATCGCCGCCCTGTTCGGCGTGATCTTCAAGATGCTGCCGCGCATCCGGCTGTCCTGGCACGACGTGACGATAGGCGCGACCGGCACGGCCGCGCTGTTCACGTTGGGGAAATACCTGGTTGGGGTCAAGTCTGACATTCGGACACGAGCTCCACCGTAGGGCCTACCTACGGTGGAGCTCGTGTCCGAATGTCAGACTTGACCCCAACAGATCCAACAGATTACACCAGCGTGCGCCGCAGATAGGCGCGCCGCGTGGCGACCGGCAGCTCGGCCACCGGCACCGACTCGGCCAGCGCCAGCTGGTCGGCCTCGCGCACCTGCGCATCGGGCGCCAGCACGCGGGTGATCACCTGCGGGCTGATGCCTATGCTCTGCAAAAACTCCACCGCGTTGGCGGTGCCGATGTCGCGCTGCATTTCCAGCGCGTGGCGCACGATAAATTCAAGGGAGTGCCAGCCTGCGGTTTCCGAAGTCCCCGGTCGCTGGCGGCGGTCTTGCTCTGGACTCATGGCGCCCTCCTCAAGGTGTTGGTAATGCTCATGTTAGCCGACCGGCGCATAGAAACAAGGCCGATCATGCAGCCGCCGAAGCGGCCTACTCGCCCAGCAATTCCGCCACCACTTCCATGCCTTCGACACGCTCGGCCACCACCTTGACGATGACGATCAGCGGCACGCCCAGCAGCAGGCCGTACACGCCCCACAGCCAGCCCCAGAACAGCAGGCTGACGAACACCGCCGCCGCGTTCATGCGGGCGAAGCGGCCCGTCATCCAGGTCGCCACCACGGTGCCGACCAAGGTCGCGACCGCCAGCGAAGTGCCCATCACCAGCACGCTCATCTGCAGCGATTCGAATTGCATGAAGGCGACCGCGCCGGTGGCCAGCGTGATCAGCAAGGGGCCGAAGTACGGCATCAGGTGCAGCAGCCCGGCCACGATGGCCCAGGCGCCGGCGTTCTCCAGGCCGATCCAGCGCAGCGCCACCCACATCAGCAAGGCCAGCAGGCCGTTGGTGACGAGCAGCATCAGCATGTATTGCTGGATCGACGAGTTGATGTCCTCCAGGATGTGCACGGTAATTTTTTTCTTGCTCAGCGACGGCCCGGTCAGCTTGACCAGCTTGCGCTTGAAGGTGTCGCCCGACAGCAGCAGGAAGAACACCAGGAAGATCACCATGGTGGCCTGGCTGAGGAAGCCCATCACGCCCATCGAGCCGGCCCACACCCAGTCCATCACCGGCAGCGTGCCGCCCTCCGACGACGGCGCGGCCTTGCGCACGGCGCGGCGCTCCTGCGCGCCGGCGGTAGCCTGCTGCAATTCGGTGGCCACCGCCTGGATGCGCTGGAAGGTGCTGGGGCCGCCCTGCATGCGCTCGGTGAGCAGGCGCGACAGTTTATGGCTGACGGTGGGCAGCTCTTCGACGATGGATTGGAACTCGCCCTGCACCTTGTCGATCACGACGAAGGCGCCGCCCAGGATGGCGACGGTGACCAGCGTGGCGCCGAGCACGCGCGGGACGCGGCGGCGCTCCAGCCAGCAGACGATGGGGCTGAGCATATAGCTGAACAGTATGCCGAGTAATAAGGGCACCAGGAAATTGCGCGACCATTGCAGCGCATAGACAAACGCCACGGTGGCGATGACGCCGAGCGCGAGGCCGCGGGCGTTGACGTGCAGGGGAATGCGGGGCAGATCGCCATCGGCGGCCGCTGCGTTGTTGCGGGGAAGTTCGGCAGGCAGCTGGCTCATGATGGCTCACAAAAAACTCCCGGCGCGGCACACCCGGATGGGCCTGCCGCGCCGGCAGGTAACACTTACTTGACGCGGATGTCGTTCTTCACGGCGGTCACGCCTTTGACGCCACGCGCCACTTCGCCGGCCTTGGCGATATCGGCCGGCTGGGCGACGAAGCCGCTCAGCTGCACGGTGCCCTTGAAGGTTTCCACATTGATTTCGGTGGTTTTCAGGCTAGGCTCGTTGAAGATGCTGGCCTTGACCTTGGTGGTGATGACGGAATCGTCGACATACTCGCCCGTGCCTTCTTTGGTCGAGGTCGATGCGCAGCCGGCCGTGGCCAGCAGCGAAACGGTGAACAGGGCGGTGGCGATTTTGTGTGCGATTTTCATAGCATTCTCCTTGGAGGGTGATTAACAGTGGTTTGTCAGCCAGCGGAATTTGATGTCCCGCAACCGATGTAGAGGTTTTACGCCCCTTCCCCGCCCACCTCTGTACGGTACCGTACACAGACCGCAGATCGCCCAACTGGGTGCGGAAGCGCACAGACCCTGGCAGCACCGCTGTCTATTCTGGAATCACACATTTTCGGGAGGACAACATGAAACACTCGACCACCATAGCAGCCGTGCTGATCGCAGCAACCGCCGTCCTGAGCGGCTGCGCCGGCACCGGCCAGCAGCAACCAGGCAGCTACAGCAACCCGGCGGACACCGCCTCCTACGGCACCATCGAATCGATCCAGGTGGTGCAGGCCAAATCCGGCAGCAGCGGCGCCGGCGCCGTTGCGGGCGGCCTGGTCGGCGCCCTGCTGGGTAACCAGGTCGGCTCGGGCAGCGGCCGCACCGCCGCCACCGTGGCCGGCGCAGTCGGCGGCGCCGTGGTCGGCAACAAGGTAGAGGAAAACCGCAACCAGCCGCGCGAGCAATACCAGATCAGCGTGCGCATGGACAACGGCGACTACCGCATCGTCAACCAGGACAGCGTCTACGACCTGCGCGCCGGCAATCGCGTGCGCCTGGTCGACGGCCGCGTGTATCGCTATTAATCTTGCCGCACCGGCAGTCAAGCTTTCAACAAGGAGAACTCTATGGGCACCATCATTCTGATCATTCTGATCCTGGCACTGATCGGCGCGTTGCCGACCTGGCCGCACAGCCGCAGCTGGGGCTATGCGCCCAGCGGCATCACCGGACTGGTGGTGGTGATCCTGCTGGTCATGCTGCTGACCGGCAGGCTGTAACGTCACTGGAGGACATCATGGCTCACTTCAAGCACTTCATCATCGGCGCGGCGCTGCTGGGCGCCGCCTTCGCCGCCCAGGCGCGCAGCAACACCACGCCGCCGCAGAACGTCCAGTTGCAAAAGGCGGAGATCGCCAAGGGCGATCCGCCGCGCTGGTACCAGGACGACGCCAGCCCGGCCGCGCAGCTGCGCACGCTGCGCAAGGAAATCGGCGCCGCGCTGGCCGAGGCCAACCTCGCCTGCAAGCAAGGCCCGGCCGCCGAACGCAGCGCCTGCCTGAAGGAGGCGCGCGCCACCTACCAGCAGGACATGGCGAACGCCGCGCAGATCCGCGCGCAGCACCACCCGCACTAAGGCCTACGCCGCCTGCTCGTGCACCGGCTGCCGCAACGGCGGCAGTTCGTGCACGACCAGCGGCGTGTCGTCCGCCACAAAGCTCAACCAGCCCGCCGCCGTGACGGCGCGCAGCGCATCCTGGTAGCCCTGCTCCCAGCGCCATTCGATCGAACCCTTGGAAAAGTTGATATCCTTGGCCGCCATATTCCAGTCGCGCCCCGCATACGCCAGCCGCACCACGTGCAGCGTGCTGTCGCCGCCCAGCCCGGCCAGATCCTGCCGGCCCTGCTCCGACCCGGCCCGCTCCGGCAACTCCGCGTACAGCGCGCGCAACTTCTGCTTCAGTTTGTGCCTGGCGACGTAGTCCTGCAAGTGGCGCGCGGAGCGCGAGGCGAAGGTCACGTCCTTCTGCCGCGTCTGCACCTCGTCCAGCGTGGTCGGCTCCGGGCCGTCGGCATTCCACAAGTCCACCATGAAGCACAGCGTGTCGACATGCTCGTTATCGTCCAGCACGGTTTCCAGCGGGGTGTTGGAATACAGGCCGCCGTCCCAGTACAGGTCGCCGTCGATGCGCACCGGCGGAAAGCCCGGCGGCAAGGCGCCGCTGGCGCGCACATGGTCGGCGCACAAGGTCTGCTCGCGGTTGTCGAAGCTGCGCAAGGTGCCGCAGGTGACCTTGAGCGCGTTGACCGTCAGCCGCATGCCGCCCGGCGCGTTCAGGTAGTCGAAATCGATCAGGCGCTTGAGCGTGTCGCCCAGCTCGCTGGTGTCGTAGTAGCTGGCCTGCTCGGGCGCGACCGCGGCCCCCATGGGGAACAGGCTCATCAAGCGTGGCTTGAAGAAGCCCGGCACGCCGCGCAGCACGGTGTCCCAGGTTTGCAGCAACACGTTGGAGCGCCGCTGCGGGTCCGCCACCCGCGTCATGTCGTAGCTGTCGCGGTGGGCCACGCCGTCCCAGAACTCCTTGAGGCGGCTCAGCCGGGTCTCGTGCGGATTGCCGGCCAGGATGGCGGCGTTGATCGCGCCGATCGAGGTGCCGACGATCCAGTCCGGCGCCAGGCCGTGCTCGTGCATCGCCTGGAACACCCCGGCCTGGTAGGCCCCCAGCGCGCCGCCGCCCTGCAACACCAGGACCACGCGCAAGCGCTCGGGATTCAATTCGCGTTTCGCACTGCTCATCTGTGACTCCAATAAAAAACGCCGCGGCTGCGGCGTTTGGGGACTACTCCTGCTCCGGCTCGGGTTTGCGCCGCAACAGCCACGCCATGCCGAGGCCGGCGGCCAGGGCCACGCCCATAGCCGGCTTGACCAGGCGCTTGCGGGCGATATACGAGCCCACCGTCAGCGCATACGGCAGCAAGGACTTGAAGTTGACATTCCTCAGCCCGCCCGGCTGCAACAGGCCGCCGAGGCGGGCCTGGGCCATGCCGATCGCCTGCTCGACGGCGCCATGCAGCATGGCGTCCGGCTGCAGGGCATTGCCGACCAGCGCCTTGGCGTGCACCACCTTGATGCGATACAGCTCGCCTTCGCGGATCAGGCGCTGCATGTCGGCCTCGACGGCGGCGCGTTCAGCTTGTTTGCTCATCTGCTCTCCCGGTTACAACAGCATGTCGCGGTCGGACTTGAGTTCCGCCATCGTCGCCGGCATCGACAGCTTGCCGCTGCGTATCAGGCCGCGCGCGTACAGGATCAAGCCGATCGCGATCAGCAGGAACACGCCGGTGATGATGGGCAGGATCTTCCAGCCGATCGCGTCCCAGGCCAGGTAGGCGATCGTCACCGTGCCGTAGGCCAGCGCGAAGCAACCCGCCACCACGGCCAGCGCGAACACCAGCACCAGTTGCAGCAGGTGATTGCGCACCTGCGACAGTTCCAGCGCGGCCAGCTCCAGCCGGGTCAGCACCAGGCCGATGCTGTTGCGGGCAATATTGCCCAAGGACGCGATCAAGCCCGGCGGACGGTTCATCTCATCGGACACGATGGATTACTTGCGGCCGATGATGACACCGATCAGCAGGCCGACGCCGGCGGCGGCGGCGATCGAGCGCCACGGGTTTTCCTTGACGTAGACATCCGCCTGCTTGGCCATTTCCTTGCTGGCGGCGACCGCGCTGAGCTGGGCTTCGTGGGCCTTGGCCAGCGCGGTATCGAGCGCGCGCATGCCGCGGCCGCGCAGTTCTTCGGCTTTTTCACCGGTCAGCGCGGTGGCGGCGGTGAACAATGCTTGCGCATCCTTAACCAGAGTTTTCACGTCGTTATTCACGGTACTGATGTTTTGTTCCAGCATGATGGAGCTCCTGTTATGGTTGTGTGAAGTGAAAACTGTACAGCAAACTGCAAAAAAAGCATTATCCCAGCAAATCGCGCATATCGTCGGCGTGTTCCTCTTCCACCGCCATGATCTTGATCAACAAATGGCGCGTGGTCGGGTCGGTGGCGCCGATCTGTTCGATCATCTGGCGGTACGACTCAATGGCGACACGCTCGGCGATCAGGTTGGCTTTGATCATCGATGGCACATCGTCAGATGCATCATACTCGGCATGGCTACGTGCGAGCAATGTTGCCGGATTGAAATCAGGCTGACCATTCAACTGGATGATACGCTCAGCCAGCCAGTCTGCGTGTTCCTGCTCTTCCATGGCGTGCTGCAGGAACTCGGCCTTGACCGAACCGTTGTCGCGGCCGCTGACCGTGTAGTAGTGCCGCTTGTAGCGCAGAATGCAGACCAGCTCGGTGGCCAGCGCGTCGTTGAGCATCTTGAGGACGGCCGCGCGGTCGCCCTGGTAGCCGGCCGTGACCGGACCATCCTGCAGGTTGCGCGCGGCCGCGCGGATGGCTTCCTTGTCGATGCCGCTGGGGGTGGATTCAGCCATGATATGCATTCCTTAAAAAATTAATGACGGGTGGCGATCGGCGCGCCGTTTTGCGACAGCACGATCTCGACGCGGCGGTTCAGCTGGCGGCTGCCGGCATCGCTGTTGCTGGCGACCGGGAAGGCTTCGCCATAGCCGCGGGTGGCGATCTTGTCGCTCTTGACGCCCAGGCCGATCAGCGCGTTGCGCACCGCTTCGGCGCGGCGCTGCGACAGCTCCAGGTTATGCGCGGCGCTGCCGGTGCTGTCGGTAAAGCCCTCGATCAGCACCACGCTTTGCGGTTCCTGCAGCAGCACGTCGGCCATCTTCTGCGCGGTGCGCATGCCTTCCGCGCTCAGCTCGGCGCGGTCGACGTTGAACAGCACGTCGCTCAGCGTGATGACCAGGCCGCGTTCGGTTTGCTTGGCTTTCAGGTCGGCCAGTTGCTGTTGCAGCGCGGCGTTCTTGGCCGCTTCGTCGCGGGCGCTGTTGGCGGCGGCGTCGGCCTGGGCGCGGGCGGCGTCGGCGTCAGCCTTGGCCAGGTTGGCTTGCGACTTGGCCTGGTTGGCTTCGGCGGTGCGGGCTTCGAGGCGGACCTCGTCGCGCTGGCGGCCGGCGTTGGCCATCTCGTTCTCGGCCTGTTTCTGTTTGGCGACTTCACGCGCGGTGGCGATCTTCTGCTTGGCGAGGTAGGCCAGCTTGTCGATCTCGTCCAGGCTTTCCTTCTTCGCGGCGGCGGCATTGGCGCGGTCCAGCGCATCGGACGCGGCCTTGAATTCCAGCGGCGCGTTGCTGGCGATCGAAGGCGTGCTTTGCGCGGCCATGAAGTCGCCGCGGGTTTGATCGAGCAGGCTGGTGGTGGTCGGCGTGGTGCTGCACGCGGCGAACATGATGGACATGGCGAACACGGATGGAACGAGGTAGAGGGATTTCATGGCGGGGCTCCTTATTGTTGGCTGGTGGCGTTGCTGCGGTTCAGTTCTTCACGCAGGGCGCGGATGCTTTGCTGCAGCTCGTCCGCCGCCATGCTGGCTTTGCTCGAACTGGCTTTGCTTTGCGCCAGTTGGGCGTCGGCCGAGGCCTGGTTGGCCAGGTCCTGCGCGGCCTTGTAGTCCTTGGCGGCCAGCGCCTGGTTGGCGCGCATCAGTTTCTCGCGGGCCGATTGCATTTCCGCCGGGGCCAGGTCGGCGGCGCCGGCGCTGGTGGCGTTGGCGACGGCGGCGCGTGACACGGCGACGTCGGCAGTGGCCGGGGTTTTATTGCTGGCGCAAGCGCTCAGGCCCAGGACGGCGGCCACGGCGCACAACAGGGTGAGACGGTTTTGAATGGCGGTCATTATTCTTCTCCTTGAAAATCATTCGGTAGGTTGACGTTATATGCCCTTGCCGATGCAGCCTCAGTACGGTGCCGCACATAGCACGCCAGCTGCGGGCTAGTAAAATAGCGTCACTCCAATAAGAAAACAGGCCAGTCATGTCCCAGCTCCGTCGCCGCACCCGCATCGCACTTGCCGTCGCCGGCGTCCTGGTCGCCGTGCCCGCCATCGCCGTCATCGTCCTGGTCAATTACGACTGGAACCGCGCGCGCCCATGGCTGAACGACAAAGTCAGCGAAGCCATCGACCGCCCGTTCGCGATCCGCGGCGAGCTGTCGCTGACCTGGGAGCGCCAGGGCCACAGCGATGCCGACCGTACCTGGCGCGACTACCTGCCGCTGCCGCACCTGGTGGCGCGCGACGTCCACGTCGGCAACCCGGCCGGCTGGCCGGCGCAGATGGAAATGACCAGCGTCAGCCAGTTCTCCTTCTCGGTCGACCTGCTGCCGCTGCTGGAGCACAAGCTGGCGATCCCGCTGCTGCGCTTCGACAATCCGGTGGTGCTGTTGCAGCGTCACGAGGACGGCCGCAACAACTGGACCTTCAAGCCGGCCGACAAGCCGTCGCCGTGGCAGCTGGACTTGCAGCGCGTGGTGTTCACCAAGGGCACGGTGCATTACGTCGACGCCATGACCCACGTGGACGCGGTCGCCGAGATCGACACGCTGAACGCCGATCCGACCTACGGCGTGGCGTGGAAGATGCGCGGCAAGTGGAACAAGCAGAACATCTCCGGCGGCGGCAAGGCCGGCGCCGTGCTGTCGCTGCAGCAGCAATCGACGCCCTACCCGCTGGCGGCCGACCTCAACGTCGGCGGCACCAGCATCGCCGTGGTCGGCACGCTGACCAAGCCGTCCGCGCTGGCCGCGCTCGACATGCGGCTCAAGGTATCCGGCCCCAGCATGGCGCGGCTGTACGGCCTGACCGGCGTGCTGCTGCCGGAAACCCCGCCCTTCGCCACCGAGGGCCACCTGACGGCCAGCCTGGGCGCCCACGCCAGCCGCTGGACCTACGACCAGTTCAGCGGACGCGTCGGCCATTCCGACATCGGCGGCAAGTTCGAATATCAGTCCGGCCAGACGCTGGCGCGGCCGCTGCTGACCGGCGCGGTGCAATCGAAGCTGCTGCAGTTTTCCGACCTGGGCCCGCTGATCGGCGCCGACTCCAACGCCAGCAAGCAGGCGCGCGGCGTGGCGCCGCTGCAGCCGGGCGACCGCGTGCTGCCGGTGGAGCCGTTCAAGACCGAGCGCTGGACGGCGCTGGACGCCAAGGTCAGCTACAAGGCCCAGCGCATCACGCGCGACAAGGACCTGCCGATCGCCAACCTCGACACCATGATCGCCATGCAGGACGGCGTGCTGTCGCTGACGCCGATGAACTTCGACATCGCCGGCGGCCGCTTCACCTCCACCGTGCTGCTCGACGGCAGCGGCAAGCTCAACCCCAACGCCATCCGCGCCGAACTGAAGGCCGGCGCGCGCCACCTCAAGCTGCGCCAGCTGTTCCCGCGCATCGAGGAAATGCAGGCCACGGTGGGCGAGGTCAACGCCGACATCTCGCTGTCGGCCACCGGCAATTCGGTGGCCGGCCTGCTGGCGACGTCGAACGGCGAGCTCAAAGGCGTGATCAACGAAGGCAGCGTCAGCAAGCTGCTGCTGGAAGAGATGGGCCTGAACATCGGCAACGTGGTGCTGACCAAGGTGATCGGCGACAAGCAGGTCAAGCTCAACTGCATGGTGACCGACTTCGGCGTGACCAACGGCCTGATGCGGTCGCGCCTGTTCGTGGTCGACACCTCGGACGCCAAGATCGACATCGCCGGCACCGTCAACCTGGGCAACGAGAAGCTGGACCTGACCATGCGGCCCGACGCCAAGGGCGTGCGCATCATTTCGTTGCGTGCGCCGATCTACGTGCGCGGCACCTTCAAGGATCCGGACATCAGCATCGACAAGGGCGTGCTGGCCTTGCGCGCCGGCGGCGCGCTGGCGCTGGCGGTCGTCGCGCCGGTGGCGGCCATCCTGCCGCTGATCAACGCCGGTCCCGGCGAAACCACCGGCTGCGCCACCCTGCTGGCGCAGCAAGGGGGCAAGCCGGTGGCGCCGCCGCCGGGCAAGACGCTGGCGCCCAAGGCGCCGCTGCGGCGTTAAGCTTGGCCGCGTTTCTATGTGCGCTGCCGAACGGAGTCGATGCGAATTCTTGCGTACTCTTGATTCATTGGTGTGGGCAATCCCCGCCGCGCCTCAATCAGTAGCAAGGAGAAAATCATGAACAATATTAAACAGCTGGTATCGACCGTCGCCATCGTGGCGGCCACCTTGGGCCTGAGCGCATGCGCAGGCATGTCCAACCAGGACAAGAACACCGCCATCGGCGCCGGCGTCGGCGCGGTCGCCGGCTCGGTCCTGACCGGCGGCAGCCCGGTCGGCACCGTGGGCGGCGCAGCCGTCGGCGGCGTGATCGGCAACCAGGTCAGCAAGCCACCGCGTTAATCTTCCGCGGGGGTCAAGTCTGACATTCGGACACGAGCTCTGCCGTAGCAAATGCTACGGCAGAGCTCGTGTCCGAATGTCAGACTTGACCCCCATAGTCTTTCCGCATCACAGAAAGATGTTGGCCATGCCGATGGCGCCGTCGTCCTTGACCAGCTCGTAGCAGCGGCAGGACGCCGCTTCCAGCCCGGCCGAATCGAGGATCTCGATATTGCCCCGGCTGTAGCTGATCAGCTTCTTGTTCTGCAGCGCGCTGGCGGCCTTGGTCACGCCCACGCGGCGCACGCCCAGCGCATGCGCCAGGAACTCGTGGGTCAGGTGGAATTTCTCCGATTGCAGCCGGTCGCGCGTGATCAGCAGCGAACGCGCCAGGCGCGCCTCCAGCACGTGGAAGCGGCTGCACACGGCGATCTGGATCGCCTGCGCCAGCAAGGTGTCGGTGTAGCGGTACAGCAGCCGTTGCAGCGAGGCGGTGCGCTTGAACTCGGCGCGGAAGGCGGCCGCGTCGATGCGGCTGGCGCGGCCGGCACGTTGCACCACGGCGCGCACCAGCGCTTGTCCGTGGCCCAGCGCCACCGACGCGCCTATCATGCCCTCCTGCCCCACCGAGCCCACCTCCAGCGTCATGCGGCCTTCGGCCACCGCCAGCAGCGAGATCAGGCAGCCAACCGGAAAGTAAATATGGTCGACGGTCTGGCCCGGCTCATACAGCACCTGGCCCGCTTCCAGCCGGACCGTGTCGCACAACGCCAACAGCCTGGCGCGATCGTCGTCCGGCAGGCCGGACAACAAGCGGTTCAGCACCGGCCTGGTCTGCGCCCTGTCGTCGTCGGAAAAAATGGAGGGATGGGTATGCATGGAAGCAGCGTAATGGCTGCGATTTGCCGTGTATGTACGGTGACGCACGGAAGCAGGACTAGGCTTAAGGGAAAATCTGCTCTGCAATGCATTACTCCAACCAATAACAGGACATACCTCATGGACACCCCAAGCAACAAGCCTTCGCTCCACCCTATCATGGTCATCGCCGCCGTCGCGGTGGTGCTGTTCTGCGGCGTCGGCAGCGCCGCCATCATGGGCTGGCTGCCGACTTCCAGCGCCACCGTGCCCGGCGCGGCGCCGATGCCGGGCCAGCTGTCGTCGCTGCCGCCGGCGGAACAGCCGCTGCCGTCGCAGCCATCGTCAGCGGCCGGCCAAGCCAACCACGCCGCACCGGCCCAGGGCCAATATCCGGCGCAGCCACAGCAACAGGTCGCGCAACCGGCGCCGGCCGTCTGCAACAGCTGCGGCGTGGTGGAGTCGGTGCGTTCGATCGAACACCGCGGCCAGGGTAGCGGCGTGGGCGCGGCCGGCGGCGCCATCCTGGGCGGCCTGCTGGGCAACCAGGTCGGCAGCGGCCACGGCCGCCAACTGGCCACCGTGGCCGGCGCGGTCGGCGGCGCAGTGGCCGGCAACCAGGTCGAAGGCAATATGAAAACCACGCACAGCTGGGAGATCGTGGTGCGCATGGACAATGGCAAGAAGCGCGTGCTGCACCAGTCGGCGCAGCCGCAATGGCGCTCGGGCGACCAGGTCAAGATCGTCAACGGCCAGTTGCGTTCAGCTTAGGACACGTTGAAAAATAAATTGGACGTCTTGGCGGACCTAAGCGGTTGCGATGCAAGGCGCCAGTCGCGCCGCAGTGCGAGCACTGCAAGCGGCTGGCAACGCCGCAGCGCGCCGCTTCGGGACAGCCAAAACGGTCAAGTTATTTTTTGACGTGGCCTTAAGTACGATACCGTACAGAGGGCCGATCCGGCATTGCAGATAATGGCTACAAGATACGAACATGGCAACAGGGTTGCAGGTTCGAGATCGCAATCGATGACCAATATGGACGTCACATAACAACCTGAGGAGAGAATCATGCTCTATACCATCGCTGTCGTTTTGCTTATCCTGTGGCTGCTTGGCCTGGTCACTTCCTACACCATAGGCGGTTTTATCCACATCCTGCTGGTCATTGCTATCATCATGGTGCTGCTGCGCCTGATTAGCGGACGCGGCGTGTAGCGCCACCTCGGCAAGTCTTGGAAGCGGCGCTCCACCAACGGTGGCGCGCCGTTTTTCATTTTCAGGAGAGCACATGAAACGACTGATAATTTCCCTGGCCATGCTGGCCGCCGCGCAGGCGTCGGCCCAGAGCATCAAGCCCGGCTTGTGGGAGCTGAGCAACAAGGTCAAGACCGGCAGCGCGCAAACCGACCAGGCCATGAGCATGGCGCTCCAGCAGCTGGCCACCATGCCACCCGCGCAGCGCGCGCAGATCGAGGCGATGATGAAGCAGAACGGCGCCTCCATGCCCACGGCCGGCGGCGACGGCGCCATGGTCATCACCGCCTGCGTCACGCCCGAGATGGCGGCGAAAAGAGAATTGCCGATGAATCAGAAGGGCAAGTGCAGCTCGAAGAGCGACCCGGTGGCGGGCGGCCTGAACCTCTCGTTCAGCTGCACCGACCCGGTCTCCACCGGCACCGGCACACTGCGCTACCACGGCGACAGCGGCTATCTGATGAACATGAACATCCACAGCGAGGCCAGCGGCCGGCAGCAGAACGTGCAGGTGGAGTCGACCGGACGCTGGCTGGGCGCCACCTGTCCGGCCCGGTCGAACTGATTACTCGCGGTCGGAGAACGCCATGTAGCGCTGGAAGGCCAGCGTGGCGATCGGGCCCACCGGCAGGCTGCGCGCCTCATAGCGGATGCACGGCGTGACCTTGCCGTAGTTGCCGGTGTTGAAGATCTCGACGGCCGTCTCCAGCTCTTCGGGACGCACCGAGCGTTCCTCGACGGCGACGCCCTCTTGCGCCAGCAGGGCGATCACGCGCGCGCGGGTGATGCCGGACAAGAAGGTGCCGTTGGCCACCGGCGTCACCACCTTGCCTTCGGGCGTGACCAGGAACAGATTGGCCGATGCGAACTCGGCCACGTTGCCGGCGTTGTCGCACACCACCGCGTTGTCAAAGCCGCGCTGCTGCGCTTCGCGGATCGCCTTGCTGGTGTTGGCGTACAGCGCCGAAGCCTTGGCGTCGGTCGGCGCCATCGATGGATCGGGACGGCGCAGCGCCGTCAGGCAGGCCGAGAAGCCGGTGAACGGCGGCATCGGCGCATCGAACAGGGTCAGCGCGAAGGCGCTCTTGTCCGGCAGCGGCACCAGCAGGCCCTCGGTGCCGAACACCAGCGGCCGCACATACAGCTCGGCTTCGGCCGGGAACTTGGCCACGCCTTCCCGCACCAGCTGTTCCATTTCATCGACGCTCAGCGGGCACACCAGGCCGACCCGTTCCGACGAGGTGATCACGCGTTGCAGGTGCAGGCGCAGGTCCGGCATGTGGCCGCGTATCGAGCGCGCGCCGTCGAACACGGACGAGCCCAGCCATACGCTGTGATCCATCGCGCCAAACAAAGGGGTATTGCCTTCGGACCAGCCGCCGTTGAAGTAAGTCAGATACATGCTTGTTCCCGATGATAGCTAAAACAAGCAATTTAGCACGGTTCAGAAAGCGCGGCGCAGACCGACGGTGAGGGCGCGGTCGCCGCGGCCGGGCGCGCTGGCGTTGCCGACCGTGTAGCCGGCGCCGTTGCGGTTCTGGATGCGCGCGAACGAGGCATAGAAGTCGGTGCGGCGCGACAGCGCATAACTGGCGCCGACGGCGAACTGGTCGGCGTCGCGGTTGGCGCCGCTGCGGTCGTCCTTGTGGATGTAGGACGCCAGCCAGGTGGTGGCGCCCATCGGCACGGCGATGCCGACCAGCACATCGCGGCTATTGTTGGACGGCATGCTCTGCACCACCGCGCCGTAGGGGTTGGTCATGTCCCACGGCGCGCTGCCGTCGCCCCGGCTGTGGCCGTACGCGGCATAGGCGACGAAGCGGCCGAAATCGATGTTGGCCGCCACCAGCGTGTTGCTGGCCGACTGGTCGACCGCCGGCGTGGTGCCGCTGGCGTCGAGCAGGTTGTTCTTGCGCTGGTGGGTGATGCGCAGCGTGGCGGCGCCGTTGGCGTAGCCGATGGTGGCGCCGTATGCGCGGTTGACCCTGCTGTTGTAGGGCGATTCGCCGAAGCTGTAGATGGCCGCGCCGGTCCAGCCGCCGCGGCTGCGCGGCGACTGGTATTTGATCGTGTTGTCGTAGCGCTGGATGGTGCTGCCGACCAGGTTGGCCGCGCTGCCCGCCATGCCGCCGTGGAAGGGATCGGCGACGTCGGTCAGCGTCTCGTACAGCAGGTTGTACTGCCGGCCCAGCGTGACCATGCCCAGCGGCCCGTCCAGCCCGACATAGGCCTGGCGGCCGAACAGCCTGCCATTCTGGTCGGAACCGCCGGTATCGTTGAGGATGCCCGCCTCCAGCGTGTAGACCGCCGCCGTGCCGCCGCCCAGCTCCTCGCGCCCGCGCACGCCCAGCCGCGAGCCGGACGCGATCCCGCTGTCGAGCCGGGTGCGCGCGCAATCGCCGCCGCAGCCCCGTTCCGCCACCACGCCGGCGTCGAGCAGGCCGTACACCTGCGGCGGCGACGCCGTTTGCGCCACCGCCGACAGCGGATAGATCAAGGCCAGCAGGTAGAGGTTAGGTTTCATGACCTCATCCTAGGACAGCGGGCGCAACACCTCTGTGCGCAGGACCACGTTTCCGACATATTTTGCAGCTACTTGGTTTATAGTGACATTTCACCATGCGAAAGGCGGTCACTATGCAGGCCCTGTATGACGGCAAGCGTTGCACCCCAGGCGAAGCACTGGACCTGCTGCGCGACGGCGACACCATCATCGTGCCCTGCGGCGCCGGCGAGCCGCCCGCGCTGCTGCACGCGCTGTCCGCGCAGCGCACCCGCTTCCACGACGTCAAGGTGGCGCAAATCCTGGCGATGCGCAAATACGCCTACTTCGATTGCGACACCGTCCAGCACGTGCGCCACCTCGCGCTGTTCTTCGGCGGCGCCTCGCGCGCGGCCGGCCAGGCGGGCTGGGTGGATTTCGTTCCGGCCTATTTTTCCGAGCTGCCGGCGCTGATCGAGCGTGGGCAGCTGGCGGCCGACGTGGTGTTCTCGCTGGCCTCACCGATGGACGAGCACGGCAATTTCGCGCTCAGCCTGGGCGCCGACTACACCATGGCCGCCATCCACGAGGCGCGCGCGATCGTGCTGGAGGTCAATCCCAACGTGCCCTACGCGCACGGCCAGTGCCACGTCCACATCTCGCAGGTGACGGCGCTGGTGGAGAGCAGCGAGCCGGTGATCGAAGTCGGCCTGCCCAAGATCGGCCCGGTGCAGGAAGCCATCGGCCGCCACGTGGCGGCGATGATCGAGGACGGCTCGACGCTGCAGATCGGCTACGGCGGCATCCCCGACGCGGTGGTGATGCAGCTGACCGCCAAGCACGACCTGGGCGTCCACACCGAGATGATCGGCGACGGCATCTTGAAACTGGTCGAATCCGGCGCCGTCAACAACAGCCGCAAGACCTGGCTGCCGGGCCGCATGGTGGCCACCTTCGCGCTCGGCTCGCGCAAGCTGTACGACTTCATGCACCACAACCCGATGCTGGAAATACACCCGGTCAGCTACACCAACGATCCCTACCTGGCCGGCCAGAACAACCAGCTGGTGGCGATCAACGCCAGCCTGCAGGTCGACCTGCTGGGCCAGTGCGGCTCCGAGAGCCTGGCCCACCTGCCCTATTCCGGCACCGGCGGCCAGGTCGACTTCGTGCGCGCCGCCAACCGCTCGCGCGGCGGCAAGGCCTTCATCGTGCTGCCGTCGACCGCCAGGGAGGGCACGATCTCGCGCATCGTGCCGACGCTGACGCCGGGCACCCATGTCACCACCGGCAAGAACGACGTCAACTACGTGGTCACCGAATACGGCGTGGCCCAGTTGCGCGGCAAGTCCGCCCACCAGCGGGCCGAGGCGCTGATCGGCATCGCCCATCCCGACTTCCGCGCCGAATTGCGCCAGCAGGCCCGCAAGATCTTGCTTTGCAGCTAGCTGGGTTTCCTGGCGAACAACCAATGTTCGCCAACGTACATACTTGCCAGACTTATACGTCTATACTGCGGTTTTGTCCCTACGCGGTCCGCCCGCCTTACGCATGCTAGAGATCCTCGAACGCATCGACGCAGACAGCAGCGACATCGGCCTGATGGTCGAGCTGTTCAATACCCTGCGTCCCCAACGCGCCAGCGACGGCGCCCGCGCCACCGCCAATGTGCGCACCCTGTGCCAACTGTTGAAAGGCAATCCGGCGCACGCGCTGGCCCTGCGCCGCTACGCGTGCACGCTGCTGGCCAGCCGCCGCCACGCCAGCCTGTACACCGAGATCGGCGTGCTGTCGAACGACGGCTTCTTCAGCGAGCTCAAGCGCCGCATCGCCTACCGCATCCTGCCGCCCGCGCTGGGCCAGATCTACCTGAGCGACGCGCTCGACCAGGTGGTCTACCAACGCACCGACCACCTCTGGATCGCCGCCGTGCCGGCCGCCGACTGGCTGGCCCTGGTGGACGTGGTCGGCCTGCATGACGCGGCGGACGCCGGCCCCAACCTGATGCTGCCCGGCCTGCTCGAATCGATACGCACGCTGTCTTACCGCGTCAGCGCGATCGGCCTGGAACCCAAGCTGACCAATTTCCATACCGAGATCGAGGCCTACGAGTCGCCCTTCATGGTGCAGAACTACGAGGTCAACGCCTATCTCGACAGCTACCAGCGCATGCTGGCCGGCGACGACGTGCCGCTGGAAGACGCCCGCCACCTGCTGGTGATGCTGGACCAGTGCGACGTGGTGATCGCCAAGATCCGCAAGAAGGCGCTGAGCCAGGGCACCAGCATCGCCCTGACCTACCTGCTGGTGACCTTGACGCAAAGCATAGACCGGCTGCGCAAGCTGCTGTTCCTGGTCGACGTCGGCGGCGCGCTGCCGGTGACGCCGCCGGCCGACCTCAAGCTGCTGGCCGCGCCCCACGCGCCGCACCAGCAGGAAGGCCCGCCCAGCCCGCGCCGCGGCGCCGCCGTCGGCATGGCGCTGGAGCTGATCGAAGCCCACAACAACAAGTACATGGTGCGCGACCTGATGCGCGACAACATCGACCTGTTGGCGCGCAACGTCACCGAAAACGCCAGCCACACCGGCGAGCACTATGTGGCCGACAGCCGCAAGGAACTGGGCAGCATGTTCGTGTCCTCGGCCGGCGCCGGCCTGGTGATCGGCTTCATGGCGCTGTTCAAGATCCTGATGTCCTACCTGCGCGCCGCGCCGCTGGTGGAAGCCTTCCTGTTCAGCATGAACTATTCGCTGGGCTTCATGTTCATCCACCTGCTGCATTTCACGGTGGCCACCAAGCAGCCGGCGATGACGGCCTCGCGCATCGCCGCCGGCCTGCACAGCAGGGACGGCCGCAACATCGACATCGACAGCATGGCCGAGCTGTGCAACAAGGTGATCCGCACGCAGAACATGGCGGTGCTGGGCAACCTGGCCACCGCCATCCCGACCGCCTGGCTGATCGCCATGGCCTGGCCGCTGATCACCGGCCACCATCTGGTGTCGCCGGAGAAGGCCATGCACCTGCTGCACGACATCGATCCGATCCACGGACCGACGCTGGTGTATGCGGCCATCGCCGGCGTCTGCCTGTTCGTGGCCGGCCTGATCTCGGGCTACTACGACAACAAGGCGCTGTACACCCGCTGGGCGCAGCGCATCGCGCAGCTGCGCGGCCTGCGCTGGCTGCTGGGCCAGGAACGCCTGGACCGTTTGGGCGTCTACATGGAGAACAACCTGGGCGGGCTGATGGGGAATTTCTTCTTCGGCATCCTGCTCGGCGTGATGCCGCTGCTGGGCTTCCTGCTGGGCATGCCGCTGGACATCCGCCACGTCACCTTCTCGTCCGCCAACTTTGCGACAGCGATGGTCGGACTGGACTACCATGTCACCTGGGAACTAGTGTTGACCTCGGTCGCGGGCTTCCTGGCGATCGGCTCGGTCAACCTGCTGGTCAGCTTCGGATTGGCGTTGTGGGTGGCGCTGCGTTCGCGCCAGGTGCGCTTCAAGCACGGCTGGCTGCTGGTGAAGGCGCTGGGCCGGCGTTTCCGCCAGGGGCCGGTGTCGTTCCTGTTCGGCTCGGCGGCGGAAGAAGCGGCGCAGTTGGCGCCGCCCGATGAATCGCTCACTCCTGAAAAGACCCTCAAATGAAAACCGCGCGCGTGCGTTGCTGGCTTCCCCTCTGCCTGATGTGCTGGGGCTTGCTGGGCGCATGCGCGTCGCTGCCCAACGTGTCGGCGATGAGCGGCCGGCTCGATCCGGCCGCCGCGCCCAGCGTCACGGGCGTCAACGGCGACCTGAGCGCCGAGCGCGGCAAGGCCTTGCTGGCCAAGCGCTGGCCGAAGGGCTCGCTGGACATGCAGGCGCAAGCCGCGCTGGAGGAAGCCGCCACCGGCGTGCCCCTGATCGCCGGCAACAAGACCACCTTGCTGTTCGACGGTCCGCAGACCATGGCCGAGATGCTCAAGGCCATCAACGGCGCGCGCAACAACATCAACCTGGAAACCTATATCTTCGACCAGGACGAGCTGGGGCGGAAGTTCGCCGACGCGCTGATTGAAAAACAGCGGCAAGGCGTGGTCGTCAACATCCTGTACGACAGCGTCGGCACCCTGGGCGTGCCGGCCGAGTTCTTCAAGCGCATGCGCGAAGCCGGCATCCACCTGATCGAATTCAATCCGGTCAATCCCGCCAAGCTGAGCGGCGAAAGCTGGAAGCTCAACAACCGCGACCACCGCAAGGTGCTGATCGTCGACGGCAAGATCGCCTTCACCGGCGGCATCAACATCAGCGCGACCTATGCCAAGAGCTCGCTGTTCCGCTCCGCCGCCAGGCCGACCGACAAGTCGCAGGTGGGCTGGCGCGACACCCACATCAAGGTCGAAGGGCCGGCGGTGCAGGCCTTCCAGTGGCTGTTCGTGCGCCAGTGGGCGACGCAGGACAAGGACGACCTGAGCGAGGCCGACTACTTCCCGCGGCCGGTGATCGCCGGCGACAAGGTGGTGCGCGTGCTGGGCAGCGAGCCCGGCGGCAAGTTCGAGATCTACAAGGCCTACAACCTGGCGATCCAGCAAGCGAAGCAGAGCATCCACATCACCTCGGCCTACTTCGTGCCGGACCGGCAGACGGTGGAGGCGCTGATGGCGGCCGCGCGGCGCGGGGTGGACGTCAAGATCGTGCTGCCCGGCGTCTCCGATAGCGGGCTGGTGTTCTACGCCGGCCACGCCTTCTACGACGACCTGCTGGGCAGCGGCGTCCAGATCCACCAGCTGAAGCTGGCGGTGTTGCACGCCAAGACCGCCGTCATCGACGGCAACTGGTCGACCGTCGGTTCGACCAACATCGACACCCGCAGCTTCCTGCACAACAGCGAGCTCAACGTGGTCATTATGGGCGACGTCTTCGGCGGCGAGATGGAACGCGCCTTCCAGGAAGACCTGCGCGACTCCGTGCAGATCACCCAGGAAGCCTGGCGCCGGCGCCCCTGGGCCGACCGCCTGCGCGAATTCGCCGCCCGCTTCATGAACTATTGGCTCTAACCACTGGGGTCAAGTCTGACATTCGGACACGAGCTCAACCGTAATAACGCATTACGGTTGAGCTCGTGTCCGAATGTCAGACTTGACCCCACCGGGTTTAGGCTTCGGCGGTGAGGGTCCAGACGCCGCAGCTGCGCTGGAAGCGCTCGGTGTGCGCCAGTTCGAAGGCGCCGGTGCCTTCCACCCAGCTGTGGCGTTGCACTTCCACTTTGTCGTGCTCGACGCGGATGACGTTGAACGAATTCGTTTCGCCCCGCCCGCGGGTGGAGGTCGCCGTTCCCGCCTGCACCATCAAGGCCGCGTAGCCGCTGATCTCGTAACGCTGCGCCGTGTTGTGCGCATGGCTGACGTGCAGATGTCCGGCCAGCAGCAAATCGACGCCGCACTCGGCGAACGCCCGCATCGCCAGCGGCGCGCGGTTGACCAGGTCGTTCTCGTCGAGCGCCTCCGGCATATCGAAGGGGTGGTGGGTGACGATGATGCGCGTCAGGCGCGGATCCACCGCGCCCATGCGGCGGCGGATCTGCTCGATCTGTTCGCGATTGATGCGACCGTCCTTGAAGGTCAGCGAGCGCGCGGTGTTGATGCCCAGTACGGCGATCTCTTCATCCACATATTCCGGCGTCAGGTCCAGCGTGACGTAGCGGGTGTACTTGCGCAGCGGCGTCAGGAAGCGGCTGGCGACGTTGTACAAGGGGATGTCGTGATTGCCCGGCACCACGATCTGCGGCCCCGGCAAGGTATCCAGGAAGGCCCGCGCCGCCTTGAACTCCTCGGTCCGGGCGCGCTGCGTCAGATCGCCGGCCACCACCACCACGTCCGGCGTCAGGCTGGCGACCAGCTCTTGCAGCGGCCGCAGCAGATCCTGGTCGACGCGGCCAAAATGCAGATCGGATAAATGAACGATGGTGCGCATGCTATCCCTCCTGGGCCGGTACGATGACGCTCAACGCCGCCGCCCGCGAGCGGTAGCATAGCGGCGGCTTCATCAACGACACTTCGCCGTCGGTGGCCACCCGCATGTGATGGTGGCGCGTTTCGATGATCAATTCCGGCGCCGACAGCACGTCGAAATCGCGCGCCTCGCCCAGCTTGCCGAGCATGGCGTGCAGCCCGTAGCGCAGCAGTCCCAGCCTGGTCGGCTTCTGCGCCACGTACAGGCACAGATTACCGCTATCGAGCCGCGAGCGCGCACCCAGCGTCAAGCCTTGCAAATATTCGTTGTTGCCGATGAAGACGAAGGGCGTACGGCGCAGATGCTCTTCGCCATTGATCTTGAGCCGCACGCTCATGAACGGAAAGCGCCGCAAGGCCGCGAACACCGCGCGTCCGAACGCCGGCCACTTGCTGCGGCCCAGATGGCGCTGCTGCTGTTCGCGGTCGCGCACGATGTCGGGATAGATGCCCAGGCCGGAGTTGTTGAGGAAGATGCGGCCGTTCACTTCGCCCACGTCCACCAGGCACACCCTGCCCTGCACCGCATTGGCCACGGCCGCATCGAGCTCCAGCGGTATCTTCAAGTCCTTGGCGAAGTGGTTCAGCGTGCCCAGCGGCAGCACGCCCAGCCGCGTCGCGCTGCCCACCAGCACCGACGCCACCGCGTTGATGGTGCCGTCGCCGCCGCCCGCCACCACCACCGGCGCGCCGTCGGCCAAGGCCCGCTCGGCGCGCGCGATCATCTCCGCGCCGCTCCTGGCCAGCGTGATGTCCGGCTCGACGCCGTGGCGGCGGAATTTCTCCGCCAACGCGGCGGTCCAGCCGCCGCAATAGCCCAGCCCTGCGCCGGCGTTGATGATGACGATGATGCGGTCCAGCGCGTTCTCCCGGAAATAGTTTATAAGGTTCTGGCCTCGCGGCGCCGGCGCAGCGTCGAGATCGCCGTGATGCAGACCGCCAGCCACGCCACGCTCTCGGCCATGGCCGCCAGCACGTCGCTCAGATAATGCGCGCCCAGATAGACGCGGCTGAACGCCACCAACAATACCATCATGGCGCAGCCGACCGCCGTACTCAAGCGCACATGCCAGTGTGGGCGGGCCATCACCAGATAGCTCGCCAGCAGGCCGTAGAACAAGGTCGCGGCCGATGTGTGGCCGCTGGGGAAGCTGTAGGTCATCAAGCTCACCAGCGGTTCCTCGAAGGCCGGCCGGGCCCGCTGGAAGTGATACTTCAGCGCCACGTTCAACAGCGCGCCGCTGGGCACGGCCACTAGCATCGCCAGCAACCAGTAGCGCGCCTGCACGCGCCAGAAATACCAGCCCAGCGCCGCCACCAGCAACACCATCCCGTACCCCGTATGCGCCAGCGACACGCCCAGCATGAAGCTGGTCAGCGGCTCGAAGGCGTGGGCATGGAACCAGTGCGCCACCTGCATGTCCAGCACGGTGATCGCCTCCTTGCCCATCACATCCTCGGCCAGCTCGCTGAAAATCGCGGCGGCGGCCACCAGCAGCGCCAGGCCGGCGGTCAGGTGCAGGCCGAACTCGCCACCCGGCGACAATCTTGCTTCAATGAAACGGACGAATTTGGTGAAAATTTGGTGCTCCAACGCTTCTAGCCGTGCAAGTTGGTGGAAAAACCACGGAAAAACGAATTTACTGTTTATTTACACAGTACCTGTTTATTCATACAGTAGTTATGCTATTCTGAACTCCTCGTTAAACGCTACTCCCCACAAAGGAAATGTCATGACTACACTGAATAGCAGCTTTGGTTCCCGCTTCGGTCTCGAATATATGCCTACCTCGTTCCTGGTACGCATGGGCAAACGCGAAGTGCTGGTGTGCCGTGACTTTCGCAAGCGCTACTACGCGGTCAACCCGATCATGGAATGCGACACCGGCGTACAGGCAGGCCATCTGGAAGTGCTGATGTTCCGCCGCTGGCTGCTGATCCTGTCGAAGGCGCACTAATGGTTGCCGGTGCCAGTTGTCCGATCCAGTCGCAAGACAGGCCGGCCGATGCCGCGACCTCGCTCGCGCTCCTCACCTGGGTTTGGCAACTGGCGAACCGTCATCAAACAGATTCGCCTCGTACCAAAGCGTCACAAACAGAACCATCACAACCGGACCGATAAACAGTCCGACCAGGCCCAGGGTTTCAACCCCGCCCAGGATACCAAATAGTACGGCCAGGAACGGCAACCGCGTGGCGTTGCCGATCATGCCGGGCCGTACAAAGTGATCCGCCACGAACAGCACGATGGTGCCCCATACCGCGACCGCGATGGCCGCCGGCACGGCGCCATTGAACACCAGCACCGCCGCCGCGCTGACGAAAGCGATCGGCGCACCAAATGGAATGATCGCCAGGATGCCTGTCACCGCCGCCCACAGAGCCGGTGACGGCAGGCCGGCGAACGCGTAGCCGATGCCGATCAACACACCTTCCGCCAGGCCCACCAGCACCAGGCCGTTGACGGTGGCGCGGATCGCCGTCGGGATTTTTTCAGCGTAGCGCGCCCAGCGCTGCTCGCTGAAGCAATGGCTGCCGATGGCGGTGATCTGGCGATTCAGCGCCTCGCCGTCTTTGTAGAAGAAGAACAGGCACAGGAAGGCCAGGCCGAAATCGACCAGCCGGTGCATGAAGCCGACGCCGACCACCTTGATCATGTCGCTGGCCGAATGCAGGCTATTGATTTCACGCTCGGACAGCAGGTGCGACAGTCCATGCGGCTGGCTCAACGTGGCTTGCCACCAGTCGCGGAGCCATACACCGACCATCGGCAGCTGCAGGACGAAGGCCGGCACCGGTATGCCGTCGGTGTTGGCGGTGACGATGTAGTTGGCCAGCTCCGGCGCCTGCCTGGCGGCCTGCGCCACGCCGAGCGACACCGGCACGATGAAAACGGCCACGCAGATCAAGGTCAGCGCGGCGGCGGCCAGCACGTCGTGGCGGCCGAAGCGCGCCCGTATGCGCAGGTACAGCGGCCACGTCGCCACGCACAGGATGCCGGCCCAGATCAGCGGCAGGAAGAAGCGATGCATGACAAACGCCGCCAGCGCGATCAAGGTCAGGGAAAAGCCGGCACTGAGGATGTCGCGCTGGGTTTCGGTCATCGGACTATCTCCTGGTAAATATTGGGGCTATGGTAAGCGCATTTTGCGCCGCCGTAAGCCCCTGCTTATGGTTTTAATTATTTTCTAAGCTTTTACGCAGGCGCCCGCCGCGGGGATCGTCACCGCACGGGCACAGCTGTTCGAAGGTCTGGAAGTGAGCCGCGACAGGGCCTGCGCGGCTAGTCGCGGCTGGCGCTCGACTGGAAGGCCGTTAAACGGCCGGCGCCTCGCCGCCGACGACAAGTTGCGTCACCTGCCGCGCCCGCAGCAAGGCCAGCGCAGTGTTGTCGTGCTCGGCCAGCGCGGCCTGCATGGTGCCGGCCGCTACGCACGAGTTCTCCAACACCTGCAGGAACAGCGCCTGCCGCCGGCGCAGCCCCGGCGACTGGTAGCCCAGCTGCTCGAACATGCGGCCGACGTCGATGCAGTAGCTGCGCAGCTCCCACATGGTGTTCTTGGTGATCTCGATATCGTTGCGCATGCTGAGGTCGACGTCGATCAGCTCCATCCTCGCCGTGCCGTCGCCCGAGTAGGCGCGAATCGTCGGCAGCCACTGTTCGAACTTGCCGGCGATGCGTTTGATGCGGACGATCTTCTGGTCCAGCATGCGGCAATAGTGCCAGCACAGCCAGCACACCGGCAGCCGCGCCAGGATGCGCGGCAGGCCGGCCGATTGCAAAGTGAGTTCGAGTTTCCTGACGGCGTCGAGCAATCGACGCGTGCTGTCGCTGACGGACGAGAAAGGCATGATGGGCGCTCCTGGAGGAATTCAGGAACACAGTAGCCGCCGCGTCAAACATCCCGTTTGACGCGGCGTAAGGTCCACGCAGATTTATTCGGCTTTGCGGAACATGGCCTTGATGCCGCGGAGGCCCTGGCGGATGCGCGCTTCGTTTTCAATCAGCGCGAAGCGCACATACTCGTCGCCGTAGTCGCCGAAGCCGATGCCGGGCGACACGCACACCTTGGCCTCGGCCAGCAGCAGCTTGGAGAATTCCAGCGAACCCAGGTGGCGATACTGCTCGGGGATGCGGGCCCAGATGTACATCGACGCCTTCGGCTTGTCCACCGGCCAGCCGGCTTCGCACAGACCCTTGTGCAGCACGTCGCGGCGGCTCTGGTACATCGCGCAGATCTCGCTGACGCAGCTCTGGTCGCCTTCCAGCGCGGCGATCGCCGCCACCTGCACCGGCGTGAAGCTGCCGTAGTCGTGATAGCTCTTGATGCGCGCCAGCGCCGACACCAGCTCCTTGTTGCCGACCATGAAGCCGATGCGCCAGCCCGCCATGTTGTAGCTCTTGGACATGGTGAAGAATTCCACCGCCACCTCGCGCGCGCCCGGCACCTGCATGATGGACGGCGCTTTCCAGCCGTCGAAGGTGATGTCGGCGTAAGCCAGGTCGTGCACCACCAGGATGTTGTGCTGCCTGGCCAGCGCCACCACGCGCTCGAAGAACTCCAGCTCCACGCATTGCGCGGTCGGGTTGGACGGGAAGCCGAGTATCATCATCTTCGGTTTCGGATAGCTTTCGCGCACCGCGCGTTCCAGCTCGTCGAAGAAATCGACGCCGGGCGTCATGCGCACCGAGCGGATGTTGGCGCCGGCGATCACCGCGCCCCAGATGTGGATCGGGTAGCTGGGGTTGGGCACCAGCACCGTGTCGCCCTGGTCCAGCGTCGCCAGCATCAGGTGCGCCAGGCCTTCCTTGGAGCCGATGGTGACGATGGCTTCCGCATCGGGATCGAACTCGACGTCGTAGCGGTTCTTGTACCACTTGGTGATCGCGCGCCGCAGACGCGGTATGCCCTTGGAGGCCGAGTAGCCGTGCGTGTCGGGACGTTGCACGGTGTCGACCAGTTTCTCGACGATGTGCGCCGGCGTGGCGCCATCGGGATTGCCCATCGACATGTCGATGATGTCTTCGCCGCGACGGCGGGCCGCCAGCTTGAGCTCGGCGGTGACATTGAAAACGTAGGGAGGCAGGCGATCGATGCGCGAAAAGCTGCGCGGAGCTTGGGTGTCAGTCATGGATATCTCACGTAAGCGCCCGGAACCGTCCGAGCGACGTCGATGCAATGTTGCATCGGGATCCATACTAGCCGAAGCTTCAGGCTTTTTGCAATACCCTTATTTGCGTAAATTTATGCGCTGGCTTGTTTTTCCTGGTCGCTGAACCACTCGAACAGAATCAGGCCGACGATCGACGCCACCGGCAACAGGCACAGGCAAATCAGCACCCACAACACCGGCGAACGGCCCAGCACTTTGGCCGACATGCCGATGAACACCAGGTGCAGGATGAGGCTGACAGCGATGCCGACGCCGGCCAAAATCATCAGCGGCACCGAGTCCAGGATGTATTTATTCAGCGGCGGCAGGAAGGCGGCGACGCACAACACCCACGCGATCAGCGAGACGGTGGCGGCAGCGATCGGTTGTTGTGCGCGGGCGACTTGCATAGGGTGACTCCTCCAGTAAGCGGCTATGCTGCCACGAACTAGTCACAAACGCAACACGGTTCAACGCAACGAGGTCAGCGCCGAGGCCAGCACGATGCTGGCGATGGCCAGCCATTGCGTCAAGGTCAGGTGCTCGCCCAGCACCACCATACCGGCCAGCGCGCTGAGCGCCGGCGCGCCGCTGCTGAACATGCTGAAGGTGCGCGACGACAAGGTGCGCATCGACAGCATCTCCAGCGTGTACGGCAAGGCGCTCGACATCACCGCAATCGCCAGGCCGATCAGCAGATAGCTGGGCGTCAGCAGCACCGCGCCGCCGTACCACCCGCCGATCGGCACGATGAACAGCGAGGCCGCCAGCATGGCCCACGCCACCGACTGTCCGCCATGCATCACCGACACCCGCTTGCCGAACACAATGTACAAGGCCCAGCATACCGCCGCGCCGGCCGCGTACAGCACGCCGACCGGATCGAGCTGGTCGACCTTGCCGTGTATCGGCAGCAGGAAATACAAGCCCAGCATCGCCAGACAGACCGCGGCGAAATCGCGCGGCCGGCGCGACGACAGCACCGCCACCGTCAACGGCCCGGCCACTTCGATCGCCACCGCGATGCCCAGCGGGATGCGGTCGAAGGAGCGGTAGATCAGCAAGTTCATCAGGCCGATCACGCTGCCGTAGATCGCCACGTTGACGCCCTGCGCCCACGTCAGCGGCGTGCGCCACGGACGAAAGATCAGCAGCATCAGCACCGCCGCGATGCCGACCCGATACGCCGTCACGCCCTCCACGCCGATCAGCGGGAACAGGTGCTTGGCGATCGCCGCGCCGAAGTTCAGCGACAGCTGGCTGGCCAGCAGTGCAAACCCGGCCAGCAGCGCGCTGCCGCCAGCGTGTTTTTTTTCGTCGCTCATCTTATTTGGCCGACAATCCGAGTTTCAAGGCGATCGGCTTGCCGGCGCTGGCGTCCACCGGCTCCGGCGCGGTGGTGTGCGCGGCGGCGGCGTCGACGCCCTCGCCTTTCAACGCGGCCAGGATCGCGGCGGAACGCCTGGCGCCCAGTTGCGGCAAGGCGTCCGCCGGCAAGGGCTGCTTCTGCTCCAGGCGCTCTTGCAGCCTGGCGTAGAAGGCCGTAGCGTCCGCCACTTGCGGCTCGCCCTGCACCAGCTTGCCCAGGCGTTGCAGCATGGGCAGTTTCTTTTGCGCAGAATCGGCGGTGGCAGCGCCAGCGGCAGGACCGGCGGCGGCTTCGGCGGCCTTCTTCTGCTGGTCCAGTTCTGCCGCGCCGAAACGTTCGGCATACAGCTCGCGCATGGCGCCGCGCACTTTGCGTTGACCCATGTCGAGCGGACCCGGCTGTTCGCCGGCGGCCAGCTTGACGTCGGCGCGCGCCAGCACCACGCGGCGCAAGGCTTGCGCGCGCAGGGCCGCGCCGTCCACCGGTTCGCTGTACTGGCCCGGCACGGACAGTTTCAGCTGCGTCTTCTTGGCCAGGATCAGCGCCACCTGCTTGAGTTTCTCGCGCTCCGGCGGCAGCACCGTGTCGCTGCCCGCATCGAAGTCGATGGACTCCAGCTTGTCGCCGCTGACGCCGAACAGATTGCCCAGCGCGCGGAACGGCGAGGTCACGATCTTGCTCATGATGTTGCCGATCGCCTTCCACACCACCGAGCCATAGCTGAACTGAGGATCGTTCATATTGCCGGAGACCGGCACGCCGAGATCGATGCGGCCGTCGCTATCCTTCAGGATGGCCAGCGCCAGCTCCAGCGGCAGCTTGAGCGCGTCCGGGCTGTCGATGCGTTCGCCCAGCGTCAGGTTGTCGAGCACGATGTGGTTGTTGCCTTCCAGCTGGCCCTTGGCGACCTTGTATTCCAGGTCCAGCGAGATCTTGCCTTGGGCGATTTTATAGCCGGCGAACTTCATGCTGTACGGCGAGGCGGACACCATGTCCACGTTCTTGAACATCACCTTGATGTCGGTGTTGTCGGCCGGGACGAAGGGATTGAGCTTGCCACGGATGCGCGCCAGCCCGAAGTCGTCGACGCGGCCGTCCAGCTCGATCTGGCTGCTGGCGTCGCGCTTGGACGACAGGCCGGTGATCACACCGCCCAGCTCATAGATTTTGGCGCCGAATTGCGGACGCAAGCTGAGGTCGGTGAAGGCCAGCTTGGCGTTCTCGAAGCGCACGCGGCGCACCTTGACCGGGAACGGTTCGGCGGCAGTCGCCGGCGCGGCAGTCGGCTTGGCCGCCGCGTCCGAGGCGGGCTGCGTCACCAGCAGGCGCTGGGCGTTGAAGCTGCGGTCGTTTTCGATGATGAGGGTGGCGTCCGGCTCGATGACGCGCAGTTCGGCGATATCCAGCACATCCGGCGACAGGCCGAAGGCCAGCTTGTCGGCGCGTACCGATTTCCAATGAGCGAAGCGATCGTTGTCTTCCTCGTCGAGCGCCAGTTCCGCCACTTCCAGCGAACCGTCGTAGCGCAGGCCGGGATCGGCCTTGCCGCCGGCGCCGGTGTGCAGGCGGCCCTGGCCGGAGATGCTGCCGGCCGCGATCTTCAGCTTGACGTACTTGGACAGCAAAGGCTGCACCGGTGCGATCGCCAGCTTGGTCAGCTTGAGATCGGTATCGACGGCGCCGGTGGACGGCACGACCTTGCCCTTGGCGGTCAACAAGCCGCCTTCGCGCAGGCCGACCGCGCCATCGAAGGCCAGCGGCTTCTTCAGGTCGGTGCTGGCGTCGGTCAGCTTGAGGTTGAAGTCTTGCAGATTGGCTTTGATGCCGCTGCTGGCATCGTCATAACGCGCGCCGAATTTTTTGAACTCGACGGTTTTGATGTTGGCCGTCCATGGCGCCGAGGCTGGGGCAGCCTTGGCCGGCGCTTGCGCGCCGCTGCCCGATTTCGGGAAGGCGTTCAGGAACAGGAACTTGCCTTTGCCGTCGCGCGACAGGTCCAGCTGGCCACCGTCGAAGTACAGGCGCCCCAGGCTGGCGCGGTGTGCCGCCAGGTCGACCTCGCCGCCGTCGAAGCCCAGCCGCGCCAGCTTGAGCGGCGTCATCGCGCCACTGTTCAACACCAGATTGTCCACCGAGAAGGCGGCGTCGGCGATGTTCAGCTTGAGGCCGTCGACGGCGGGTTCGGCTTGCAGTTGCAGGTGCAGCTTGAGCTTGTCCGCATTGAACTTCAGCGCGGGGCTGACGGTTTCGTCCACCGCCGCCACGGCGATGTCGTCCAGGGCGAGTTGCTTGAGCTGGATTTTCCAGTTGCCCGCCGGCGCAGGCTTGGCCGTCGCGACAGCCGCCGGCTTGCCCGCCGTGGCCGGCGTTGAGGCCTGTGCAGGCGCGCCAACCGCAACCGGCGCAGCAGTTGTCGTAGGCATCGGCGCAGCAGGCACCATCAAATTCGCCACATCCAGCTCGCCCTTGGCGTCGCGGCGCACCGCCAGCGAACCGCCGTTGACATGCAGGCCGCCCACCGTCACGGTGCGCTTGAGCAGATCCACGCCGACATCGCTGACATCGAACAGCTTCAACTTGACGAAGGCCTCGGCCGCGCCATCGCGCTTGACCACCAGGTCGTTCAACGCCAGGCCGGCCCCGGCCACGTTGGCATCCAGCTGCCCATCCTTGTAAGCGAATTTGTACGGCAGCTTGGCCGACAAGCGCCCGTCCACCACCGCCACCCGCGCGAGCGACTTCAAGTACGTCGACACGCCCGGCAAGGCCACATTCTCCAGCGTCAGCACGCCGCTGCCGACTATCGGATTGAGCGCGTTCGTGCCCTTCCAGCGCAGCTTGCCGCCCAGCCCCGCATCTGCGCTCAGCGTGTAATCGCCGTTCTCGTCCGGCAACGTGCTCAGGTTGTTCAGCGCGAAGGCGATCGGCGCATAGGTATCGTTGTAGCCGGCATGACGGTCATGCATATCGACCTTGCCCTGCTCCAGCGCGAAATGCTCGATGACTAGGCGCGGCATGCCGCTGTCGCTGTCGTCGTGCTTGCGTTTATTCAGCGTCGCCACGAACTCGGCGATATTGAACTTGCCGTCCGGCGCGATGGCCAGCTGCACCGTCGGCGCCACGATGCGGATCTCGGCAAAACTCCAGGCGCGACGCAGCAGCGAGCGCCACTGCATCTCCACCTCCAGCCCACCGACACCGAACAAGGGCGCGCCGCTGGCCTCGGTCAGCTGAAATTGCTGCACCGCCAGCCGCAGCGTGAAGGGATTGAAACTGACTTCGCCGATGCTAGCCTTGCGTTCCAGCTCGGTCTCGACAAACTTTGGAAGCTGGCTCTTGATCACCTGCGGCAACAGCCAGCCGCCCGCCAACGCATACACACCCACCGCGCCAGCCACGCCCAAGCCCCACCGCTTCCATCGTCTGTTCAATGCCTGCAAACTATTCCCCTGAAAATTTCTCTCACAGGCAACAGTATAGCAAGCATGGCAATAGCAGGCTTACTCGGACCGGGCGGGACTGTCCCCGCCACCCTCTATTTGCCGCGCCAAACGGTGCCGATCGCCAGCGACGCCAGTTTCTTGCGCCGCCCGTACCACAGGTTGACCACGCCGCGCGACACGAACACCGCCGAAAACATCGACGTCAAGATCCCCAGGCAGTGCACCACGGCAAAGCCGCGTATCGCCCCGGAGCCGAACACCCACAAGGCCGCGCCGACGATCAGGGTGGTGACGTTGGAGTCGAGGATGGTGGCCCAGGCGCGGTCGAAGCCGGTGGCGATCGCCTGCTGCGGCGTGGCGCCGCCGCGCAGCTCTTCGCGGATGCGCTCGTTGATCAGCACGTTGGCGTCGATCGCCATGCCCAGCGCCAGCGCGATCGCGGCGATGCCGGGCAAGGTCAAGGTCGCCTGCATCCGCGACAACAAGGCCAGCAACAGCAACAGATTGCAGGCCAGCGCCAGCACGCTGAAGAAGCCGAACAGCATGTAGTAGCCGATCATGAACACGGCAATCGCGGCAAAGCCGTACATGGTCGAATGCAGACCCTTGGCGACGTTCTCCGCGCCCAGCTGCGGGCCGATGGTGCGCTCTTCAACGATCTCCATCGGCGCCGACAGCGCGCCCGAGCGCAGCATCAGCGCCAGGTCGGCCGCGTCCTGCGCGGTGCCGACGCCGGTGGTGCGGAAGTGGGCGTTCAGTTCGCTGGTCAGCGTGGCCACCGAAATCACTTCCGGCTTGCCGGTCTTCTCGATCAGCACGATGGCCATGTGCTTGCCGACGCGGTCGCTGGTGGCGGCCGACATCTTGCGTCCGCCCGCCGTGTTGAGGTCGATGAACACGGCCGGTTGCTGATTCTCGTCCAGGCCGGCGGTGGCGCTGGTGATGTAGTCGCCGGTCAGCACCACGTCCTTGTACAGCACGGTAGGCGCGCCCCGCCCCACCGTGTACAGCTGCGAGTTCAACGGTATCGCCGCGTCCAGTTCCGTGCCGCGCGTGATGCTCTCGTCGACCATGCGCACTTCCAGCGTGGCCGTGCGGCCGATGACGGCGCGCGCCCGCGCCACGTCCTGTTCGCCGGGCAGCTGCACCACGATGCGGTCCGCCCCCTGCTGCTGGATGATGGGCTCGGCCACGCCCAGCTCGTTCACGCGCTTGGACAAGGTGGCAATGTTCTGCGTCACGCCGTCGTTGATGGTCTGCGTCAACGCGTCCGGCTTGAGCGTGACGACGATCTTCAGCTGCGCGCCGTCGCTGGCGTCGGTCAGCAGCAGCTCGGGGCCCTGGCCGGCGATCAGGTCTTTCGCCTTCTGCCGCGTGGCTTCGTCGCGGAAGCCGATCTCCAAGGTGTTGCCGATGCGCTTAATCCCGCTATGGAACACGGCCTTGTCGCGCAGCACGCTGCGCACCGACGCCTGCACGCCTTGCAGCTTCTTGTCCAGCACGGCCTTGGTATCGACCTGCATCAGGAAGTGGACGCCGCCGCGCAGATCCAGGCCCAGGTACATCGGCAGCGCGTGCAGGCTCTGCATCCACTTCGGCGTATCGGCCTGCAGGTTCAGCGCGACCAGGTATTGCGGATCGGCGGTGTCGGCGTTCAGACTTTTCTCCAGCACCGACTTGGCGCGGAACTGGGTATCGGGATCGGCGAAGCGCGCGCGCACCGCGGCGTGGGCGCGGTCGTAGGCGACGCCGGTGCTTGGCACCTGCGCTTGCTTGAGCGCGCTTTCCACCTTGCCGACCAGCTCGGCGCCCACGCGCACGCTGGTCTTGCCACTGCTGATTTGCAGCGACGGCGACTGGCCAAAATAATTGGGCGCGGTGTAGAGCGCGCCCAACAACACCGTGATCACAATCACGATGTACTTCCACAACGGGTAACGATTCATTTCTTAATCACTTTTTAAGAATGGACCGACCTAAGCTGTGGCTGCTTGAATTTATTGCAAGCACAATCGATGAAATATTTTCCTCAATAACTGTTTCCTCTCTGCATTTGTTATTTCATATACAATAGTGCGATTCTCACTGCCACACCTCCAGTCTATCCATGCGTTCATCTTTTCTACTAGTTTGCGCGCCGGTTCTCGTCGCCACCTCCGCCCAAGCAGCCGTTACGCCCACGGCGCCCGCCGCAGCCAAGGTCCAGAACAGTTTCTTTCGCAACGCAGCTTTACCAAAATGGATAACGCCGTTGGCAAGTGTCCCGGCAGCTATGCAGTCCGGCCCGGTGATCGTCAGGCTCGCGGAGACGCAAGCCTGGACCGGCCCAAATCCAGCCTTTCTGGTAAATCGCGCGATACAGGTCAACGACAAGTCATCACTGGGCGAAATTGGCCAATTCGGAATCTCCTATTTCCCCGCGTACCAGAAGCTGCTGCTGCACCGGGTAGCGATCCTGCGCGGAGACCAGGTATTGGACCGCACCGCCACTGCCAACACACGCCTGCTCGATCGCGAGGCTAGCCTGGAAAGCGGATTCTATGTCGGCGCCACCACGGTCCAGCTGCTGCTCGACGACATCCGCGTCGGCGATACCTTGCACATCATCTATACAACCGAGGGCCGCAATCCGGTCTTCGGCAATCTGTCCGCCGACGATTTCTCCTGGGACGGCATATTGCCGCAGGAACTGAGACGCGTGACCATTTCCCGTCCGGCGGGCCAGCCTATGTATTGGCGCGAACTGGGCGATGCTCAGCCGCCCCAGTTGAAACCTGTGGTCGAGAAAAGCGGCGCCATCGAGCGTCTGCGCTTTGAGGAAAAGTCCATCGCGCCGGTGGATATGGAGAGCAATATCCCGACGGATTTCCTGCCGCTGCGAATGATACAGACCAGTGAATACAGCAGTTGGCAACAAGTGGCAGCCTGGGCAGCGAGCCTGTTCACCAGGCCGCTGACGTCGGCCGGTGTGACCGCCGTTGCGCGTCAGTTTTTAAACGAAAAAACGGAAGAAGAACGCGCCAGCGCAGCGCTGCACTGGGTGCAGGATGAAGTCCGTTACTTCAGCGTAGCGCTGGGCGAGAACTCGCATCGCCCCCAACTGCCGGAGGTGGTCCTCAAGCGCCGCTTTGGCGACTGCAAGGATAAGAGCAGCTTACTGATTGCGATCCTGGCCCAGATGGGCATCAAGGCCGAACCGGTATTGGTCAGTGCCAGCAGCCCAACCCTCCCAACCAGGCTGCAACCGTCGCCATCGTGGTTCGACCACGTCATCGTGCGCGTGCACGCCGACGGCAAAACCTATTTCGTCGACCCTACTCGCGACGGCGAGAAAGGCCAGCTGTCAATGCTGCCAACCGCAGCGCCCGGCGCCGCCGGCCTGGTAGCCACCGCCGATACCAGCGAGCTGCTGAACTTGCCGAAAAATACCAGCAGCGCGCCGCTGTATGAAGTTCAGGAAAAATTCATCATCGGCGAACTTGACGGCGACGTCCAGCTCGACGTCCGAACCATTTATCGCGACTACTACAGCCGCTATGCGCGCGTCCGCTACACTGCGATGTCGCCCGCCGAACTTCGCAAGGACGTGGTGGGCGACTACGACAAACAATTCCGCGGCGCCAAACTGGTGGGCACCCCCACCCTCCAGGACAGCGAAGACGGGAGCACCTTCTCGGTCCTGGCCCATATTTCCCTGCCCAAGCCGGTTACACTGAGCGACAACTGGTACGCAATCGCCCACAAGTCCAGGATCCTGGAAGACACCTTGGGCATTCCAAACAAGCTGACGCGCACCTTCCCGTTCGAAATCCCGATGGGGCTATACCGGGCCCGCTATCGCATGGGGATCGTCTGGCCCAGCCGGGTCAAGGTCATCGGCGCCGATGACACCACCATCGTCGACAATCCCTACTTCCACGCGCACAAGGAGTACTCCTGGCGCGGCAATGAAGTCGACTATGTCATCGACTACGCAATCAAACGCAAGCGGCTAGACGCCGCAGAATTGCCGGAGCTCGCAGCCCAGGCCAAGTCGCCGGCCCTCAACACGTTTGGCGAATCCTCGATGAAGCTGCACGAAGGTTCGCTGCCAGCGCCGAACGCAGTGAACTTCTCCGTGCGCGATGTTAACGCGACGCGTTTGCTCGGCGAGTTGCGCGGAATCGGTCAGGAATTATCGGCCATCAAATCGGACAAGGCGAGCGGCGCCAACGTCAACCTGATGTGCAACGGCATACTCGACGCCTTGGCTCTGGGCAGCAGCTACCCCAGTTTCGCCACCAAGACATCAAAGTTGATCGCCATGATCGACGAACTGAAAGACGTCGATACCGAACGTGACCAGTGCAAAGCCCTGATCGCCTTCCACCAGGGCCGGCATCGCGACGCAGTCGCCAGTTTCGTCAAGACCAAGCAGCTCAAAGACAATGATGCGTTGACGCTGAACCTGGCTTGGGCGCGGCTGTACAGCGGCGATTTGTCCGGGGCCTCCGCCGACGCGGAACGCTACGCGAGCGCACAACTGGCCGGTGGCACGCTGATGCCAGCCGACGCCGCGCAAGTACTGCTGATCCTGCAACGCAATGGTCGCCAACCTTCGACCGTGTTCCAAACCTATCTGGATACGCTGACCGATGGTCCGTGGCCGCGCCCGGTACTGGCTTATCTGTCAGGGAATTTGACTCAGGAACAGTTGCTGGCTATCGCCGGACAGTTCGGTCCCTCCAAGCGCGAGCTGGCGCTCAACGAAGCCTGGTTCTATATCGGCGCCAAGCTGCGCCAGTCTGGTCAACGCGACGCCGCGCTGCGCGCTGTGCGCTGGTTCCCTGTGCACGGCATCGACGGCACGCGCACGGCGCTGTTAGCGCGCAAAGAACTGCAACTGCTGGAGCCGCTGGACCCCGATGTCCAGTTGGGTCTGGCGGCCGCAGGCGCCAACCCTCCAGACTACAAAGCGGCAAGGGAACACTACAGGAAAGCCATGGCGCGCGGCGACGCACGGGGTGAATTGGAACTAGGCTGCCTGTTGGAAGAAGGTCACGACCTCAAGCCGGACCCGAGCACAGCAATCGCCATGTACCGGCACGCGGCGGAGCAAGGCGAGCTGGCCGCCATGAACGAGCTCGCCAACGTCTACGCCACCGGCCGTGGGACAGCACAAGACACAGCCAAGGCGGTCGAATGGTACGCGCGCGCGGCCGACGCTGGACATGACCACGCTGCGCTGAACTTGGGGCAGATATATCGTATCGGCATTGACGGAATTAAACCCAATCCAGAGCTAGCATTCCGGTATCTGCACACGGCGGCAGAATTGGGCAACAGCGAAGCCCAAGCCTTGGTGGGTGGCATGTATTTGACCGGCGAAGGGAGTACCACGGATGTCGGGCTGGCGCTACTGTGGATTGCGCGCGCCGTGGAACAGAACAATGCACACGGCATCGCGCAATTGGGGACGCTGCTCAGCCAGGGAGTAGGCATAGACAAGAACCTGCCGCGCGCCATCGAACTATGGCGGAAAGCAGCCGACCAAGGCTCCGCCTTTGCGCAGTTGCAATTGGGGATGGCATATGCATCGGGTCAAGGGGTCCCAAAAGACCTGGCCGCCGCATTCAAGTTGTATGAGCAAGCCGCAGCGCAGGGATTGAATGCCGCGCGTGCGCAGCTTGGCCTTGCCTACGCACTGGGCAAAGGCACGCCCGTCGATCTGCCGCGAGCAGAGAAGGAATTCCGGCAATGCGCCGGCAATGGCCATGCAGACTGTCAGTTCCGATTGGGACAAGTGCTGGAATACGGCAGCGCCGGCACTTTGGCTCCGGTCGAAGCCGCAGCCTGGTACCGCAAGGCGATCGATCAGGGGCATATGGAAGCGCTCAACAATCTGGCGGACATGTACGAAAAAGGCCTGGGCGTCCCGGTCGACCTCCCACGTGCGATTCGCATGTACCGCGAGGCGGCACGCACCGGCGAAGTGCTGGCGCAGGCTAGCCTCGGAGAACTTAACGAATCAGGCAAAGGCATGGCGGTGAACAAATACCAGGCGTTCTTGTACTATCACCTGGCCGCCAACGGGCACGCGGCTAGCGCAATACACCGCGACCGGTTGGCGCATGAGTTAAGCGTCGACCAGGTCGCGAAGGCGACAGCGATTGCCGCCGCCTGGCGACCGTCGCAGCCGCTGCCTGACGGCCTGGACGTGGAAGGAAAATCGCCGCAGTAGCTTGCCCCCATCAAGGCCGGCTGTATTTGCGGAACTGCTCGCGCATGTGGCGCAGCTTGGCCGCCAGGTTGGCGTCCTGCATCGCATACAGGTCCAGCCGCGCGGCGTAGTCGGGCGTCATCATCCAGCCGAAGGTTTCGGCCTTGTCTTCTTCCTGGCCGTAGCTGGAATACAGGCTGACCACGCCAGGCTTGGCGTGGCCGACGTCCTGCAGGTTCTTGCCGTAGAAGCTGGCGCCGCCCTTGCCGTAGGTGAGTCCGGCCGGATTGAGCGCCAGCCACGCGGGATCGGCATGGTAGTAGTCGTTGTGTTCGCGGTAGTCGATGAAATGGTAGAACTCGTGATGCACGCGCATCTCCATGCCGGCCGGGCACAGCTTGGCGCTGTTGTCGGCATAGGCCACGCTGTCGACCTCGGCCATCGGCATCGCCAGCCGGCGTTGGCCGGCCACCGCCAGCTCCTTCACCAGCAGGACGTTGTGCAGGCGGACGTTGGCGAAGAACGAGGCCGGATAACGCTCCATCCCCGGCAGCACCACGCTCAGCAAGCGATGCAGGCGCTGGCGGTCCGACTCGCTGTCGGTGAAGGCTTCGGCGCTGGCGCCTTCGCTGTTCAGTTCCCACTGGGCGTTCAGGTTCAGCGCGGCCAGGCGGCGCGTGGCTGTTTCGCGCAGCTGCGCCAGCGTGGCGTCGGCCGGCGCCACGCTCGGATATTGCAGATCCCAGTGGCATTCGATGCGCAGCGCATCGTTGTTGTGATCGACAGGCGCGAGGGTGCTGCAGGCGGACAGCAGCAGCGCACTCAGCGCAATAAGAATTCGGTGACAGGACATGGGGAGACTTTTAGAACGGCGCCGGCACTGGGCCGGCGCCTGGGTTGATTACTTGAACTTGTAGTTGGCGCTCAGCTGCACAAAGCGGCCCAGCTGGCTATGGTACGACGGGCTGTAGCCTTGCAGGTAGGCGATCTGGCTGGCGTCCATCGGCGCTTCCTTGTTGGCCAGGTTCTGCACCGACATCGACAGCGTCAGGTTGCGGAAGCCCTTGTAGCTGACATAGGCGCTGGCCGTCAGCCACGAACGCACGTTGCACAACTGCGGCGTGGCCGCTTCAAACGAGCAGACCGCATCCGGCGAACTCTTCAGCAAATAACCGCCGACGTAGCTCCAGTTGACGCTGGCATCCCACGAACCACGATCCCAGGCCACGCCGGCGCGGCCGCGGTTCTTCGGCAGTCCGTAGTAGCCGACGTAGTCGACCGGATCGTTGCCCGGCACATCGATGCTCTTGTAGCTGTTCATGCGGTTGTAGCTGGCGCTCAGCGAGAAGCGGCCCCAGCTGCCCACCTTGAAGCTGCCGCGCGCATCGACGTCGACGCCGCGGGTCTCCGTGGTCGACAGGTTGGCCGTGATCAGGCTCAGATGATCGAGCTTGCCGCTGACCGGGTTGCGCACGATGCGGTCGGCAAACTGTGCTTCATGCTCCAACAGGTAGGTGGAGCTGATGGTGGACAGCTCGTCGCGGCGCTTGATGTTGTACGCATCCACCGACAGCGACCAGCCCGGCACAGGCTCGGCCACGAAACCTATCGTCACGCTCTTGGATTTCTCCGCCTGGATGTCGGGGTTGGCGCCGGTGGTAAAGGCCACATAGCGTTCGCAATCTTCGTTGGTGGTGCTGAACACCGGGCAGCGCTTGGGATCGAGCACCTTGGTGTAGCCGTTGGTGTTGCCCGCATGCAGCTCCGGCAGCGACGGCGCGCGGAAGCCTTCGGCGTAAGTGCTGCGGAACGCCAGCTGCGGCAGCGCGCTCCATTTGGCGCCGACCTTGGGCGTGAAGGCCGAGCCGAAATCGTTGTAGCGGTCCGAACGCGCGGCCAGGCTCAGCTCCACCGTCTTGAGCACCGGCGCCGACAGCTCGCCATACGCGGCCGCCACGCTGCGCGAGCCGCTGGCGCCGGTCATGCCGATCAGCTGGATGGAACCGTCGGTGAACAGCCGGTCCGGCGTGGCGTTGAATTTTTCGCTGCGGTACTCGGCGCCGACCGCGATCGACAGCGGTCCGCCCGGCAGCGCGAACAGTTCGCGATTGCCGTGCACGTCGACGCTGCTGGTGCGGGTGTCGGCGTGGTTGTCCAGCAGCGGATACAGGCGCGCCATCAGCGCCTGGTCGTTGCCGCCCGGGTTGCGCAGCAGGAAGCTGTTGCGCACCAGGCCGTCCGCATCCAGCACCTCGTCGATCAGCACCTTGTCCTGGATGTAGCCGTGGTAGCGGGTGTCGGTCAGCGAGCGCGAGAACATCGCCGCCGCTTCCAGGTCCCACTTGCCCAGCGTGCCGCGCGCGCCCAGGGTGGCGCGCACATTGCGGCTCTCGCTGTTGATGGTGGTCGGCACGTCGTTGAAGACGTAGCGCACGCCCACCGTCTTGCCCCACTTGTTCTGCGGATGACCGGCCGGCAGCAGCAGGTAGCTGATGGTGGTGCCCGGCGCGTTGCCGTACAGGCCGTACTTGTCGAGCAGGTCGTTGGTGTAGGCGCCGTAGGAATTGGTGGCGTAGCTGTACATGCTGGAAGCCTGGCGGCTGCGGCTGAGCGCGGCGTCGCCGAACAATTCCCAGCCCCGCCCCAGGTCGTAGGTCAGCGCGCTGTAGACGTTGTCGCGCTGGCTCTTCGATTGCAGCGTGACGGCGCTGGTGTTGTCGTTGATGCAGCGGCCGTTCAGCGGCGAGCCGGCGTCCACCAGCGCCGGACAGTCGCCCAGGATGCCGAGGAAGCTGCCGCCGGTGGTGCCGGACGCGGTGTAGACGTTGCTGGAGAACGAGGAGCGGCGGTCGGCCAGGCCGAAGCGGCGGAAGTCGGCATCCTTGGTGCGCGGGCGGGCATTGACCAGCACCGGGCTGGTGTCGCGGTGGGACAGGCTCAGCAGCCAGTTGTAGCCGTCCTGCGCCAGCGTGCCCTTGCCGTAGGTCAGGCCGATGTCGCCGGTATTGCCGTCGTGGTAGGCCGAGGTGCCGCCGGAAACCTTGAGCGCCAGGCCCTCGTAGTTCTTGCGCAGGATGATGTTGATGACGCCGCCGATGGCGTCGGCGCCGTAGATCGCCGAGGCGCCGTCCAGCAGCACCTCGATGCGCTCGACGGCGTCGACCGGGATCGCATTGGTGTCGACGAACGAGGCCGAGCCGAAGCCGAACGGCGCCACGCGGCGGCCGTTGATCAGGGTCAGCGTGGCGCCGGCGCCCAGGCCGCGCAGCGAGATGCCGGCCGAGCCGAAGGCCTGGCCCGGCGTGCCCTCGGCCGTGTAGCCGCCGGTATTGCCGGCCGGCAGATCGCGCAGCACGTCGGTGATGGTGGCCGCGCCGGAACGGGCGATTTGCTCGGCCGTGATAACCTGCACGGCGGACGCGGTTTCGGCGTCGACACGCTTGATGCGCGAACCGGTGATTTCCACGCGCGGCGCGACGGCGGGGCTGGTTTCAGCGCTGGCCTGGGCGGCGGCGGTCAGGGGAACCGCGCCGGCGCACAACAGCGCGACGGCACGAACGATAGGGCGAATAGGCGACATGAGACACTCCGTGGTATGACAGTTTGATGAAATACTGCAACTGTCACGGAGTGTCTTTGGTCGCCGCGCTCAGGTCACGGACAGGACTGCTGTTTTAGTACTTTCCTGCTCGCATTCCCATGCCGCAGTGCAAACTGTGGGGCGCTGACCACGCCAACGCCAGCGACGCTAAGGCGCCGCGCCGCTCAGCGCCGGCCACTTTTCCGCGCGCGAGGAACGTGCCCCATCCTTGAGCCGGAACACGCTGACCAGCTGCGACAATGTGGCGGCCTGGTCCTGCAAGCCCTGCGAGGCCGAGGCGGCCTGCTGCACCAGTTCGGCGTTCTGCTGGGTCACCGTGTCCATCTGCGAAATCGCCTGGTTCACCTGCTCGATGCCGGCGCTCTGCTCGCGGCTGGCATGGGTGATCTGCGCCATCACGCCGGCCATGCTCTGCACGCTTTCCAGCACTTCGTTCATGGTCGCGCCGGCCTCGGCCACCAGCTTGCTGCCGATGTCCACCTGCCCCACCGATTCGCCGATCAAGTCCTTGATTTCCTTGGCCGACGCGGCGGAGCGCTGGGCCAGGTTGCGCACTTCGGTCGCCACCACCGCGAAGCCACGGCCTTGCTCGCCGGCGCGGGCCGCCTCCACCGCCGCGTTCAGGGCCAGGATATTGGTCTGGAAGGCGATGCCGTCGATGACGGCGATGATGTCGGCGATCTTGCGCGACGAGGCATTGATCGCGCCCATGGTATCGACCACCTGCGCCACCACCGCGCTGCCCTTCTGCGCCACGCTGGCGGCCACCGTGGCCAGCTGGTTGGCCTGGGCCGAGTTGTCGGCGTTGTGGCGCACGGTCGAGGTCAGCTCCTCCATCGAGGCGGCGGTTTCCTCCAGCGAACTGGCTTGCTGCTCGGTGCGCGAGGACAGGTCCAGGTTGCCGGCGGCGATCTGGCCGGAGGCGCTGGCGATCACGCCGGTCGCGCCGCGCACCTCGCCGACGATCTTCTCCAGGTTGTCGCGCATGCTGCGCATGCCGAACAGCAGGCTGGTGGTGTCGCCGGCGCGGGTCTCGACCGTCACGCCCAGGTCGCCGGCGGCGATCTGGCGCACGATGTCGGTCGCATAGTCGGGCTCGCCGCCCAGGCTGCGCGTCAGCCAGCGCGTGATCAGCAGCGCGCCGGCGGCGCCGAACACCACGCTGCCGGCCACCAGCGCCAGTATCCACAGCCGCGACGAGGCGTAGCGGCGGTCGCCCTCGACCGCCTCCTGCTTGCCGCCGTCGGTGTAGTACTCGACCAGCTGGTCGACCTGGCCGCGCAGGGCCACGATCAACTTGTTCGACTCGCCGCGGATCAAGGCCTTGGCCTGGTCGTCGTCCCTGGCACGGGCGGCGGCGCGGATCTTGGCGTCCTCCTGCATGTAGCGCGCCCACAGATCGACGAACTTGCCGTACATGGCCTTTTCCTCGGCGCTGCTGGCCAGCACCACATAGTCGTCCTGCATCTTCTTCAGGTCGACCAGGTCCTTGGCGATCACCTGGTCGTACTTGTCCATGTCCGCCGGGCTGGTCGAAATGATGTATTGCAACTCACGGGTGCGGATGCGCGCGATCTGCGACTTGATGTCTTCGATCACCCGGATGCTGGGCATCCAGCGTGCCGAAAACCGCTTGGACGTATTATTAACCTGGGATAGCTCCCAGACGGAAAATACCCCCACCAACACGGTCAAAGCCAATACCAGGGAGAATACCAACCCCAGTTTTTGCGCCAGGCGTAGCGAATTAAACCATTTCATCATACTAGTCCCTCAACGTTTAATTTGATAGTAACTTCCGCAAATCGGCGTGGGTCATATTCAAATCATAGCGCATCGCGCGCCAGGCAAGCAGCGGGCTTTATCACATTGTTGATGATTCGCAACACCTTGTTTCCAAAGCATTTTCATAATGATAAAGATGGAAATTATAGTTTCCATCATCCATTAAAAACAACAGATAACCCAACCAACCGGTATTAGAATATCCCACTCCCCCGCCGCCAGCCGCGTCTTAAACAAAAGGAACTCCATGTCTACGTCATTGAATAAAAGTGAGAATGTCACTATTTCAGCCGCTGATATATCTTGGGGCAGCGATTTGAATTCCATATATGAGATTCTGCGCGCGCGGTTTAATGGTTTTAATGAAAACGGATTTTATGCCCACCCGCAGGAAGTGGCCCTGCGCGCCGAGCTGGGCGAGGTTGGCGCGCTGCGGCGGCTGACCCGCCAGCTGCGCGGCCTGGGCACCAACGGCGCGGCGCTGACCGACCTCGGCCTGCACGGCCTGAGCGAAGAGCGCCGCAACGCCGCCCTGTATGCGATCACGCTGATGCTGGGCTACCCCACCTCCACCGACCAGCGCACCGGCCGCGTGGCCTGGGACGTCAAGTCGCGCCCGGCCGCGCACAGCGACGCCCGCTTCACCACCTTTTCCGAGCGCGTCGGCAGCGCCGACATGCACACCGATTCCTCGTTCTATCCGATGCCGGAGGAGCAGTTCATCCTGTACGTGGTGCAGGCCGCCAGTTGCGAGGGCGGCCATTCGCTGCTGATCGACGGTGCGGACATTTACCAGACCCTGCAACAAACGGCGGCCGGCCGCGCGGCCTATGAACTGCTGTGCAGCGCGCCGGTGCCGTTCCGCGTGCCGGCCGTGTACGCCGCCGGCGAGACGTCCATCGAACACCACGTGGCGCCGGTGTTCGGGCCGCCGCGCCGCGACGGCGACCGCTTCACGCTGCGCTGGCGCTACGACGCCATCCAGAAAGGCCTGGCCGTACGGCCGGACCTGAGCTCGCCGGCGCTGGTGGCGGCGCTGGCGTTGATGAACGAGGTGGCCGAGCACAGCGCGCCGCGCTTCAAGCAGCAGCTGGCCACCGACACCCTGCTGTGGGCCGACAACCACCGCATGCTGCACGGCCGCACCACCTACGTGGACGAACGCCGCCACCTGATCCGCATCCGCATGTCCGACGTCCCCAACGCCGAGCGCATCGGACCGTCCGGCGTGGTGCGCGATTGAGCGCGGTGGGCGGCTGCGCGGCGGTCGAGACCGGCCTGCCGCCGGCCGAGCGCCTGTGGGCCATGCTGTCGCTGATGACCGGCGTGGCGCTGGCCTCGCTGGACACGGCGATCGCCAACACCGCCTTGCCGGCCATGGCGCAGCAGCTGCACGCAACGCCGGCGGCGTCGGTGTGGATCGTCAACGCCTACCAGCTGGCGATGGTGGCGACGCTGCTGCCGTTCGCCGCGCTGGGTGAGATCGCCGGCTACCGCCGCGTCGCGCTTGGCGGGCTGGTGCTGTTCACGCTGGCCTCGCTGGCGTGCGCGCTGGCCTGGTCGCTGCCGTCGCTGGTGGCGGCGCGACTGCTGCAAGGCGTGGGCGCCAGCGCCATGATGGCGGTCAGCACCGCGCTGATACGCGCCATCTACCCGCCCGAGCGCCAGGGCCAGGGCTTCGGCACCAATGCGCTGGTGGTGGCGGTGGCGTTCGCGGTGGGGCCGACGGTGGCCTCGCTGATCCTGTCGCTGTCGTCGTGGCCGTGGCTGTTCGCGATCAACGTGCCGCTGGGCTTGCTGGCGCTGAGCGCCGCCTGGCAGGCGCTGCCGCACACGCCGCGCGCGTCGCACCAGGTGGACCTGCTGGCGGCGCTGTACAACGTCGGCGCCTTCGGCCTGCTGATCCTGGCGCTGGGCGACGCCGCGCATGGCGTCGCGCCGCAACGGCTGCCGGCCGAGATCGCCGGCGCGGCGGTCTGCTGGGTGCTGCTGCTGCGCCGCCAGCGCGGCCACGCGGCGCCGCTGCTGCCGGTGGACTTGTTCCGCAATCCGATGTTCGCGTTGTCGGCGCTGACGGCGTTCTGTACCTTCGCGGTGCAGGGGCTGGCCTTCGTGTCGCTGCCGTTTTTCTTCGAGCACACGCTGGGCCGCTCGCCGATCGACACCGGCTTGTTGATGACGCCTTGGCCGGCGCTGGTGGCGGTGATGGGGCCGGTGGCCGGCCGGCTGAGCGACCGCTACAACGCCGGCACGCTGGGCGGCATCGGCCTGCTGCTGCTGTGCGCCGGCGTGCTGTTGTTGAGCGGGATGGCGGCCGACGCCTCGGCGTTCGACATCGGCTGGCGCATGGCGCTGTGCGGGGTCGGCTTCGGTTTCTTCCAGGCGCCGAACATGAAGGCCATCATGGGCAGCGCGCCGCATTCGCGCTCAGGCAGCGCCAGCGGCATCGTCGCCACCGCCCGCCTCAGCGGCCAGGCCACCGGCGCGGCGCTGGTGGCGTATTGCTTCATGCTGTCGGACACGCGCGGCACGGTGTACGCGCTGCTGGTGGCGGCCGGTTTCGCCGCGCTGGGGGCGGCGGTGAGTTTCTCGCGCCGGCTGCTGAGAAATTAATTTCCTTTTTGCTGGCGGAATCTGGCTGGTGGCGTGCCGAAATGGCGGCTGAAGGTGCGCGACAGATGGCTGGCGTCGTGGAAACCGCAGGCTTCGGCGATGTCGGCCATCGCCCGTCCGCCGGCCAGCAACATGGTGCGCGCCTGCTCCAGCCGCATCTTCATCAGGTAGCGGTGCGGCGGCAGGCCCAGCGCCAGGTGGAATTCGCGCGAGAAATGCGCCTCGCTCATGCCGCACAACGCCGCCAGGTCGCGGTTGCTGACGCCGGTGGCCAGGTTGCCGCCCATGTGGGTCAGCACGCGGCGCAGGCGTCCGCCGCCCAGGGTGCTCGATTGCGGCGCCGTGGCGGGCCGGCTGTAGTGCTCCAGCAGATAGCTCAGCAGCGCCACCATCAGGCCGTCGCAGTACTGCGATTGCAGCGGCCCGGCCATGGCGTCGCCGTTGAGCATGCGGCGCACCAGCTCCATCACATGCCGGTCCGAGGTGAACTGTTGGGCGCCCAGGCTCAGCGGCGTTTCACGCTGCGCGTTCAGGTTGTCGATCAGCGCGGCCGGCACGAACAGGTTGACGATGTCGCAGCTGCTCAAACGGCTCCACTGGCTGGACCCGCTGGGCGGACAGATGCGGAAACGCTCGGCCGCGATCACCCCGCCCCACACCGGCTGGCCGTGCAACCAGATGCGGGCGTCGACCGGCTCCAGCATGATGGCGATGCGGTAATCGTTGGGATGGGAGCTGATGGTCTGGATCATCGAGTCCGGCTGGTTGCTGCTCCAGCGCACGATCGAAGCCTTGGAGCTGGGCAAGGGGCCGATGCAGGTATGCAGCGGCGTATGGACGCCACTGCGCAGGAACCAGTCTTTCAGCACTTCGGTGTTGTCTATCGCGGTACCCATGGGCTCGTCTCGGCATATGGCGAAGCGTCGATTATCGGCCGCGCCAGTCTTGATGTCAAATCATCAATTGGCAGGATTGTGCATCCAGGACGACATCCGGTCGACCACTTCCCGCTCCTGGCCGATGTAGGCATGGTAGTGGTAGCTCTCGCAGGGGTCGCCGGTGGGGTTGGCGCCACCGGTGATCATCAGCAGTTTTTTGAACGGGGCGTTTTTCAGGCCCTTCATGATCCAGTCCACTTCGTGGGGACGGCAGACCGCGCAGCCGTCGCTGGCGTGGTGCACCACCAGCACCGGCAGTTTCAGCGCGGCCAGGTTTTGCGTCGGCACCGCGCCCTCCTTCTTGAAGGCGGTCACGCTGGAGGTCAGCACCAGGCCGGCGATGCCGGGATTGTCGACGCTGGCGATGGCGACGTAGGCAGCCGACACCGTGCCGCGGCTGGTGCCGACCAGCCACACCGGCGCCGGGCTCTTGCTGCGCACGAATTCCAGCGCGGCGCGCACGTCGGCCAGGTGCTTGGGGTTGACCCGGTCGCTGTAGTCGAGCGCCGGGGTGTCGCTGGGCAGGCCGAAGATGGCGACGTTGAAACCGTCGGCCAGGAACAGCGCCACGCTGCGCGCCAGGAAGTTGTGGCTGGTGGGCTTGCCGTCGACCACCTTACCGTAGCCGCCGTTGCCGCCGGTGAACAGGAACACGGTGGCCTTGGCGCCCTCCTGCGCTTCCCAGTAGACGCTGGTCTCGACGCCGGGACGGGTGGGAATGCGAAAGGTCTGGCCGTCGGCCCAGGCGGAGCAGCCGCACGTGGCGAATATCAACGCCAGCCACCAACGATATCTGCCCATCGACCGCTCCCCGAAGTGAAAACATGAAAATATCACAACTTCGTCGCGCGCTCCAAAAGCGCTATCATTCGCTATCGTCCCCACACCATATCGTCACCATGTGCGTCAACTTCCGCCCGCCTGAACCTGAAATGCTGGAAGCGGTCATGGGCGTCATCATCGACCTGCACGACACCGGTTTCTGGAAAGAGGAAACCTGGAAGGACTACGCCGCGCCCATCGTCCGGCGCGGCGCGGATGGCGGCCGCGAAGGCGTGCTGGCGAGCTACGGCATGGTGCCGCGCCATCGCATCCCGGCCGGCGTTAAGCCCTACGACACAATGAACGCGCGGGCCGAGACGGTGGGCCAGCTACGCTCCTTTTCGGGCGCATGGAAGCAGGCGCAGCTTTGCCTGGTGCCGATGCGCACGTTCTACGAACCGTGCTATGAAAGCGGCAAGGCCGTGCGCTGGGGCATAGGCATGGAGGACCAGTCGATGTTCGCGGTGGCGGGCCTGTGGCGCGAGTGGGAAAGCGAGGACGGCATGCAGACTTCCTTCACCCAGTTGACGATCAACGCCGACGATCATCCGTTGATGCAGCGCTTCCATTTTCTCGGCGACGAGCGCCGCCCGCCCGACGAGAAGCGCGGCCTGGTGATCGTGCCGCCGGCCGCATGGGACGACTGGCTGAACTGCACCAATCCCGAGTTTGCCCGCAGCTTCCTGCAGCCCTACCCCGCCGAGAAAATGACCGCGTGGCCGGCGCCGGTGCCGAAGAAGGAAAAGCCGGTCCAGCCCAAACCGGCCAGCGACAATCTGGAGTTGTTCTGACGAAGATTTACTTTTCAGTACAGTTGCATTAGAATTAACCCTCCACACCCAAGGACACTTTAGAAATGAAAACACTCGCTTAATCGCCCTCTACGGGCAAACAAAAGATCTGCCCTTTGATCCGATTTATCGCGAGAGTATTCATGTCTATGATTCAGCTGCAAGGCCTGGGCCTTGCATTCCCACATAAAATTTGTTTTTCCGAATTCAATGCCACCATCGAATGGGGGCAGCGCATTGCCATTGTCGGCGACAATGGGTGTGGAAAATCGTCCCTGCTAAAACTATTGGGCGGCCTCCTGGCGCCGACCGAAGGGCAAGTTTGCGCAAGCCCGGGCCTGGGCATCGGTTACCTTGCTCAAGTACAGCACGGCGGCCAACATCTGAGCGGCGGCCAGCGCGTCAATCAAGCGCTCAGCGCGGCACTGGCACAGGCGACCGACCTCCTGCTGCTCGATGAACCGACCAATCACCTCGACGCCGACAACCGGCGATCGCTGGCGCGCATGCTCAAGGCCTTTTACGGGGGCGTGATACTGGTCACCCACGACGAGGCTTTGATGAATCAGGTTTGCGATACCATCTGGTGTCTGCGCTCCGGGGAAATCGAAGTCTTCGCTGGGAAATATTCCGACTATCTCGCGGAACGACAACTTCAAAATTCTGCGCTTGAAAAGCAGCTCTCCGCCATCGAGCACGCCAAGCAGGATGCCCACCATGCATTGATGCAGGAACAAGAGCGCGCCAGCCGTGCACGGGAACGCGGCGCCAAGAACATCGAAAACCGTAAATGGGCCACCGTGAAGTCGCCGACAAAACTCGGCCGCGGCACTACCACGTCGGGGCGTAAAATGGCCGGTATCAAGGAGCACAAGCATCAATTGCTGGAACAGATGGAGGCCTTGCGTACCGATCCCGTCATCGAGCCGCGTTTTCACCTTGGCGCGGCGCCCAAATCGCGCCATACCGTATTACAAATTTCAAATGGCGCGGCAGGCTATGCGCAACCGCTGTTGCAAGGCATCCATCTGTCGCTGGCCAGCGGCGAGCGCCTGCTGCTCAAAGGCGCCAACGGCAGTGGGAAGTCCACCTTGGCGCTGGCGATCATGGGCGCGCCGGAGGTGGCGCGCAGCGGCGACTGGTTCACGCCGAAAGCGGACGAGATCGGATATCTGGATCAGCACTACGCCAACATCGATCCTGAGCATACGGTCTTGCAGGCGCTGCAGAGTGTGGTCCCAACGTGGGATGCAACGGCCTTGCGCGGCCATCTGAGTGATTTTTTATTCCGGCACAATGATCTGGTCAACGCGCGGGTTGGCGTTCTTTCAGGAGGAGAACGGGCACGCCTCTCGCTCGCATGTATCGCGGCGAAAGCGCCGGAGCTATTGATACTCGATGAGATTACCAACAATCTGGATATGCGGGTGCGCAAGCATGTGATAGAGGTGCTGCGCTCATATCCTGGCGCCCTGGTGCTGATTTCTCACGACGAGGACTTCCTGCGACAGATCGACGTGAATCAAAGTTATCAGCTGAATTAACTACGAATCACCGTTAACCGAAGTCCTACCGCGCGAGCGGTTTAGTCCTCTGGCCGAAAGCGGAGTTCTTCAACAAGGCCGAGCACGCGCTGCAATCCTATGATCAGAACGTAACTGTAACAAGTCCCAGAGATTACCGTATAGGTCCCTAAATACAGCTACTGTCCCATATTCTTCTTCTTTCGGATCGCGTATGAAGGTTATGTTCTGGGCTCGTAGACGTTCATAGTCCCGCCAGAAGTTGTCCGTGTTTAGGAACAGGAATACCCGACCACCTGCCTGATTTCCAACAAATGGTTCTTGCTCCGGTTTAGACGCCTTTGCCAGCAGTAGCGTTGTACCTACACCTCCAGGTGGCGCCACTACAACCCAACGCTTGCCTTGCTCAGCCTGATATGTGTCCTCAATAAGCTCGAAACCTAACTTTGTGACGTAAAAATCGATGGCTTCATCGTAGTCTCGCACCACCAAGGCTATATGGACTATGGATTGCTGCATGAAAATTCCATTTCTTCTTGAATAAATATGTCGATGGACCGATTTTTGGCCGGCTGCGGGTCTGTCACATCAGCCGACATGGGTGGTCACAAAATAGCCAACCGTTACAGCAAGTAGTCCTACAATCTCAATGTCTGTTCTTGCCCGGTTGTGGTCATCAGGACCGCAGGCCGCAGCAACGGCTAAAGGTTTATTTCTTCAATACAGCACTACATTGAGGCCACAGTCCTTCCGAGCGGCCATTACTTGCTTTTGTTTCCGGCACCGGACCCGAAGCGCGCAATTATCACGGGGACCACACCAAAAGGGACGAACGTTAGGAAAAAACCGCTGAAAAAGCTCCGCATCGTGTCGCTTATTGTCGCCCAGTCGGCCGAAGCTGGTGCTTTGTATTCACTGTTAAAAGCGACAGTGCAGACTGCGGAAACGATACCTACCACGACGCCTACCACCGCAGGTCCTACCAGCGTCTCGCGCTCACTTTGTAAGAGTTTCATGTAGGTATCTCAAAGCGCCAAGTTGATTCCAATTGCGGATTATCGGAGGACCGTTCTTGGCCGGATTCAGCCGCAAGGTGAAGCTTCAGCCACGACTACGCGCGACACTGCATCAAAAAATCACAAATACTCGCCCGGCGTTACGTTGGCCGCGGCGAGCACCGGCCGTTTATGGCTTCACGAACTTGAGCGTCATGCGATCGCTCTCGCCGATGGCCTGGTACTTGTCGCGATCAAGTGCGGCGTTGGACAGGGTCGGCGGCAGCGCCCACACGCCACCCTTGTGGTCGGCCTTGTCCTTCGGATTGGCGTTGATCTCGGATTTGCCGGCCAGCTTGAAGCCGGCGCTCTCGGCCATCTTGATCACATACGACTCGTGGACGTAGCCGCTCGTAGCCGTGGCATCTTGCGGCTTGGATTCCGGCAGGCGGTGGTCAGTCACGCCCAGCACGCCACCGGGCTTCAGGCTGGTGTACAGCGCCTTGAACATGTCCTTGACCTTGTCGTCGCCCAGCTCGACGAAGTTGTGCACGTTGCGGAAGGTGAGCACCATGTCGACGCTGTTTGCCGGGGCGAAGTTGTAGATGGCCTTGGGCGGACTGAAGGCGCCCCGCACGACCTTGTCATAGACCGCCGGCTTGGACTCCAGCAAGGTCCTGGATATGACGCCGGCGCTGATCAGCTTGCCGTTCTGGCGCAGATAGGGCGCCAGGATCTCGGTGTACCAGCCGCCTTCCGGCAGCAATTCGACCACCGTCATGGTCGGCTTGATGCCGAAGAAAGTGAGCGTTTCGTAAGGATGGCGCCAAGTATCGCGCGCCACGTTGGTGCTACTCCGGTGGCTGCTTGCGATGGCCGTGCGCAGTGGGGCATCGTCGGCCATATCGGCGGCCTGCGTGAGGCCAGCCAGGCTGCACGCCAGCAAGCCGGCGGCCAGGATGAATATCTTCAATGTGTCGTCTCCAGGATTGATGGCAGCGGCGCCATGCCGTGCCGCCCGGCAATCATCGACCATGCTCTACTTGTCGTCAAGTTAACATTTGCGTGCATCAAATGCGTTCGCGAGCGTACCGCCGACAAAAGGTGGGCACATCCCCCGCACCTTTTGCTTGTATATGGACTCCTCGTCGCTGTTGTAACGCTGTTGGAGTTCACCCACTCAACTGCTTTGCGGATCGCTCGATGCCGGCAAAAATCGTCCCGGCGACGCGTTCAGGAAATCCTGGTGGCAGCCGGGCAGCGACCGCCTCGATCGCTCCTTGGGTCCTCGCCAGCACCCTTTCGATGATGTCTTCTGCATCGGTGCGCAGGAAGCACTTGGCGGCGGTGCTGCTGAAGTGTCGACGCTGTACGTCTGAGTACTGGTAATGCTTGTTCGTGCCTAACATCGCCATGGCCAACCTGGCCTTGTGCAGCGAATATTGATTCGCCCCACCACCCTCAACCGGCCAGATCGACATGACATCGTAAAGCGGCGTTAGCGCATAACGACCGCCCGGCAGCAAGTGGATGCTGAAGTTCTTGGCGTGACCGTCCGGCGCCGCCATCAGCCAGAACAACACCTGACTGGTCAGCAGAGTCGTCAGGTCTTCCTCCGCGCGCTCGGAACCGCGCAGCACCGCAGCCAGATCCGCCAGGCCCGGCCCGCCGTCGCTCTCGTACTTCAAATGCGATGGTACCCCAAGGGCCTGGCAGAAGTCCTCCTGCGGCAAGCGCATGATCCATTTTCCGGACGGGTGCATTCGGCGGTCGAAGCGTTCGACACCAAGCACCTTCTGACCGCCAAAATTCAAGATGGCGGTCTGGGCAACCGGCAGGCCGAACTCCGCCAGCAGGTTCATGCACAACCATTCGTTCTCTACCGATGCTGTCAGGTCCGCTTTGCGGTGGCCGACCAACCCCAATGGCAATTTGAGCATGTGGGTAGTTGGCGTCGATCCGTGCGGGCGCATCCACCCGCCGTTATGCCACAGCAGAGCGGTCTTTTCCTGCGCGCCGGCCAGTGAGATGCGCAGGTCGTCGGCATCCTCGCCACGCCCCATCGTCCCCGACTGCGTGAGCTGGATCAGATGCCGCTCGACGTCTTCCTCGGACATTGGCCTGCCGTCGATGCGTTTGACGTTGGTGGGCGCTTCGTCTTCCTTCAGCAGCTGGACCGCGCCAACGCAGTCCCTGCCGATTTCCTGCAACAAATCGAACGCTTCAATGGACGCCAGCTTGTAGTGCGATGCCAGGCGCTTGCGGATAGGTTCGCTGTCGGGCAACAGGTTATCGAAGAAATCGCGGACGACATCGCCCCGCAAAGGTTGGTCGCCAGTGTAGGGCAACGACAGCGACAGCGGCCGCCCTACGGCCGATGCCCGCCACGCTTTATCGTAAAGGAATTGGGTCTCGCCACGAGCTGGGATGATCCAGGTTCCTACGCGCTCGCCGTTGCTCCAAACCGACAGCGAGCGCGAGTGTGAGTTGCGGCCCATGGCTTACCAATCCGTCGTGCCAGATCCACGCTCTTTGGCGCTGCCATTTTTCGGCTGCACCAGTACCTCGTGATTCAATGCAGCCAGCAGCGCCAGCAGCTGCTCGACGTTGATCGACCCCGGATCCAGTTCCATCGCAGAGATGCGGCTTTGGCTGATGCCCAGGCGTTGCGCGAGTTCCGTCTGCGAAAGGCCAGCGGATTTTCGCGCCGACTGCAGAATTGGGCCTAGCTGCTTGGAGAGCGACAGAATTTGCGTCATGGGATGCTTTCCGCGTTTTACCTGCGTACCAAATATTTGCAGATTACGCGTATAGCAGGTATTCGTCAAATACCCGTCATACAGCTAGCTTGTGTAGGGACAAATCATCGGCGAACAATGCCTGCGTCACGTCTGCAGACGCAGGATCGATTTGACTTCCGCTATGTCGGCAAGGCCGGCCAAGTCCGTTCCCGTCTCGATGAGTTTGGCAGTTGGAATAGCCTGCTTCACATTTGCCAGTGCACTGGTCAGCGCTTCAAAGCTAGAGCTCGCTTCTCGCGTAAACTCAAGCGCGATGCGGCCAGGCACGCCTACGCCAATCAGCGCATCGTCACATCCGACCGCTCCCAAACGCTCGATCAGTTCGTCCTGATTTCCATCGGCACCGGACAGTTGATAGTTGAGCTTAAAAGTAAATTCCATTTATTCCTCCTTCGAGGCATCGCCGGTCTGCGCGACGGCGTCATTGCTTCAGGGTCTTACTGCTTGCAGTTCACCTGCACCTGCACGGGTTTTGACTTCTTACGAATATCAACAACACAGGAAGTGACGCCATCAGGCAGGCGCTGCCACAATGACATCTCTGGCCCGCCTCCATAGATACACTCGATCCAGTTGCCAGCCTCGCGAGACGGGCGATCAAACTCGAAGGTGGTAGACAGGACGTCCCGATTAGTCTTGTTCGGTTCGCCGATCAAGGTTTGATACGAATGGGGTGGCCCTGACGCAGCCCCCGCGCTAGTCAGCTTTCCAGGCTCGTCTACAACCGGCAGCCACTCTTTACTGACGCTCTGGATATGTATCGAAGCTGCAGGAATCTCAGCGGGGCATTCAATACGCAGCGATGCCCCTTGAGCAGCGTATGAAATTGCCGCCAACACTGCAAGTACGATTTTCCGAAGATGACTGTTCATCGCTTTACCTGATCACGGAAAATGCTTCGGCGTTATCCGATGCCCGCCTGAAAGTGCCATTAGGGATAGATATTGTTTATCGTAGTCACTACCAAACAATTAGGTCGGCCACTCGGATGCGCGGCTGATTGATGTTGCAAGATGGAGGTGCTGGATGAGTTGAGCAGACTTAATCCGTCGCGTAAAGAGTCAGGTCGGGAACGCGCATTCTACGTTTTGGGTCGCCGAGCATGAAGTTGAAGTTGGGAAATTTTTTGACGGGCCGCCGGTCCGCTCGCCGTGAGAGTTGGAGTGTGCTGACCGCGCGCCCTCGGCGCGCGAGGCTGCCGCTACGCGGCAGCAGTTGGCCGATTCGGAGCGGGATGGCCCTGCAGGGCCATGCCCTTCGAATCTCACACGCAGGGCCCGCAGGGAGTGTAGCAGGGAATTCGCAGGGCACCGCCCCTGCGCCTGCGGAACAAGCCCGGATGGGCCCTGCTCGCTTCCGCCAGGCAATAAAAAACCGCCCGAAGGCGGTTTCTTTATTTCCTGGCGGAAGCGGTGAGATTCGAACTCACGAACAGTTTAACCCGTCGCTAGTTTTCAAGACTAGTGCCTTCAACCACTCGGCCACGCTTCCTAAGTGTGCAGCATTATACAGATTTCACCCCCGCCTGGGTGCCAAAACCCGCTACTTGCCGTATCGCATCGGCAGCAGCCAACGACAACCGCCTCTCCCGCCCCGCCACATCATGTCAATAGGTTACAAAATTACATCATAGTTGTTTATTTGAAAAATAAGTTGCAATGATTGCCCGACTTGGATATCATGCAACTTAATAATCAGTTAAAACTGTTTTTCCATCGAGAAATAGCCTTCTGCGGAAATTTATCGCATCCTAACCCAACAGAATTGACGGGAATCTATGAACTTTAAATCCACCATCCTGGCAGCGGCGCTGCTGGTTGCTTCCGCAGTTGCTTCGGCAAACACCGCTATCGTCCTGACCCCAGCGGCGGGGCCTAACGCCTACTCGGGCACCTTCGCCGGCAACGCTGCGACCAACACCTTTGATCTGGACCTGACCAACTTCACCGGCGTCAACAATTTCTTCGGCCAGGTATCGGCCAACTTCACCGGCGGCGCTGGCTACAACGTCACCGGCGTGAAGCTGGACGGCATCAACTTCTTCCCGCTGGTAGATAGCCAGATCGGCAACAATGGCGCCGACTACTGGCTGCTGTCCCTGCCAGCGCTGACCAGCACGCTGCACCACATCGTCGTGACCGGTACGCCACTGATCAGCACCCAAGGTTTCGTCGGTTCGCTGTCGCTGGTCGCCACCCCAGTACCTGAACCAGAAACCTATGCGATGATGATCGCCGGCCTGGGCCTGGTAGGCTTCATGGCCCGCCGCCGCAAGGCATAATGCTCGGCCGGCGCCGATGGCGTCCGGCACCAGCAAACAAAAACAGACCTCACGGTCTGTTTTTTTTCATCCCTACGATTGGCATCGGGCCAGCTTCAAGCGGCCCGGCTGGAACGCCCCGGCGTCCAGTTCTCGCGCAGCGCCTGCTCGAACGCCTCCGCCTCCAGCGGCCGCGAGAACAGATAGCCTTGCACTTCGTCGCAGCCCGAATTCTTCAGAAACGCCAGCTGCTCGACCGTCTCCACGCCCTCGGCGATGACTTTGTGCTTGAGCTGCTGCGCAATGCTGATGATGGTGTTGGCGATCGCGCAGTCATTGGCGTCGCCAGGGATGCCGATGGTGAACGAACGGTCGATCTTCAAAGTATCGATCGGGAAGCGCTTCAGGTAAGACAAGCTCGAATAGCCGGTGCCGAAATCGTCCAGCGACAAAGTCACGCCCAGCGCCGTGATCCGATCCATGATGCCGATCACCCGGTCGATGTTGTGCATCAGCGTGCTTTCGGTGATCTCCAGCTCCAGCCACGACGGCTCCAGCCCGTAGCGCGTCAGCGTCTCCTGCACCCGCCCCGGCAAGGCCGAGGTGAACTCGCGCGCCGACACATTGACCGCCAGCCGTATCGGCGGCAAGCCGGCATCCTTCCACACCTTGGCCTGCGCGCAAGCCGCCTCCAGCACCCATTCGCCGACCTGCACCACCAGCCCGGTGGCCTCGGCCAGCGGAATGAACTCGATCGGCGGCACCAGGCCGCGCACCGGATGGCGCCAGCGCACCAGCGCTTCGGCGCCGATGATCTTGCCGCTGTCGATGCTGAACTTGGGCTGGTAGTGCAGCAGCAGCTCGCCGTGGCCCAGCGCGTGGCGCAGCCCCGATTCGATCCGCATGCGCTCCTGCATGCCCTGGTTCATGTCCTGGCTGTAGAACGCGACGTGGTCGCCTTCCGACCCGCCCTCCTGCTTGGCGCGGTACATGGCGATGTCGGCCAGCCGCAACAGGGTCTCGGCGTCGCCGCCGTCCTGCGGGTAGACGCTGATGCCGATGCTGCCGCCCACGCGCAGGTCGTGGCCGTCGATCAGGATCGGCGTGTTCAAGGTCCCCAGCAGCTTTTGCGCCACCATGCTCGCTTCGAAATGCTGGCCGATGTCGAACAGGCCGACGGCGAATTCGTCGCCGCCCAGCCGCGCCACCAGGTCCTGGTCGCGCAGCACGGCGCGGAAGCGGCGCGCCACTTCGCACAGCAGCTCGTCGCCGATCTTGCGGCCCAGGGTGTCGTTGATCAGCTTGAAGCGGTTGAGGTCGATGAACAGGACGCAGCCGTGCAGCTTGCTGCGCTGGGCCACGGTCAAGGCCTGGTCGACCAGCTTGGTCAGCAGCGAACGGTTCGGCAGGTTGGTCAACGCGTCGTAGTAGGCCAGGTGGTGGATGCGCTCTTCCGCCATCTTGCGTTCGGTGATGTCGGTCAGGTAGGCGATCAGGCCGATGGCGCGGTCGTTGATGTCGCGCAGCGGCGACAGCGACAGGCTGGCCCAGAACACTTCACCCGATTTTTTCTTGCGCCGCACTTCCATCAGGCGCCCGCCCTGCTCCAGGAAGGTGTCGTCGAAACTCTCGTCTTCGTCGTCGTACAGGAACAGGATGTTGCGCCCCACCGCTTCCACCGAGCTGTAGCCGAACAGGCGCTCCGCGCCCTTGTTCCAGCTGATGATGAAGCCGTTCATGTCCATGGTCAGCACCGACTCGTGGATGTGGTCGAGGATCTGCGCCTGGTGCTGCAACTGCGATTCCACTTGCACGTAGGCGTGGGTGGAACGCTGCGCCAGCGCGTGCACCTGCAAGACGCTGCCGGCCAGGTTGGCCAGGCTGGCCAGGTGCTCGTGGTCGAGCGAGCTGTAATGCGCGCGCCCGGACACCACGAAGCGGCCGAAATATTCGTCGTCGAACAGGATGTCCTGGGTCAGGCTGGGCACCGCGTCGTCGTTGGCGGCCAGCACTTCGATCACCGGCGGCTTGAGCAGCATGGCGTGGGTGTCGGCCGGCAGGAATTCGCCCAAGGGACTGTTCATCACGCTGCGGACGATGCGCCCCAGCTCCTCGGCCAGCGCCGCTCCGCGCAAGCGCAACACCGCGTCGCACAAGGCCGCGCTGTTGCTCAGGAAATCGGAGACGGGGTGCGCGACCATGGCTTAGATATTCCTGCTCACTTGGATCGCCCAGTGGTAAGCCTGCAATTGCACTTGCCAGTAAGTCTCATGGTCGATGCCGGCCTGGTCCAGACCGGCGCGGTCGTGGCGCTCCACCAGGGCCAACAGTTCTCCCAGCGGGCCGGCGCGGTCCAGCAGCGCCATCACCACGTCCAGGTCGAGGCTGAGCGCGGCGACGATTTCCGTCATCGGCATGCCCAGCAACACATCGAGCAGCGAGAACACGCCGGCCACGAAGGCCATGTCCTGCTGGTCGCGCTCCCAGCCGAGCGCCTTGCTCAGCCCTTCCATCTGCGAGGCGCGCACCGCCGCCAGCGGCAGCAGCGGGTTGGACAGGCCGTCGTCCTGCTGGCGCGCGTACAGCAGCAGCTGCAGCCAGCGCTGCAACTGGCGACGGCCCAGCACGTTGATGGCCTGGCCGAAGCTGTGGATCGGCGAACTGAGCGCGAAGGCGGCCGAGTTCACCAGTTTGAGCAAGTGGTAGGACAGCGCCGGATCCTGCTTGAGCAGCACTTCCAGTTCGCGCGAGTCGGCGTCGCGGGCCAGCAGGCCCAGCAGCGCCAGCAGGCGCTTGCGCGAGGTGCCGTCGCCGGCGTTCATGTCTTGCGGCGGATGCAGGGCGAAGTCGCCGGCGAACCAGCTGAAGCCGGCCTTGGCGCATTCGGCGATGCGCTCCTCGCTGCCCATGCCGGTGGCCAGGTGCGGGCCCGGCTGGGCCACCAGCGCCAGCACCGGCGGCATGACCAGCGCGGCGTCGACCATCAGCGACTTGGCGCCGCACAGGGTGGCGTCCATGCCGGCCACGCCTTCGATCATGATGCGGTAGCCGGCGTCGGCGTACGAGGACAGTTTCTTTTGCACCGGCATCGCGGCGCAGGCCGCGGCCGGCACGCGCAGGATCACCCGGTTGGGCGGCAACTCGGACAGTTGGGACAGTTCCAGCAGCGCCGGCTGGGCCACCGGCAGGATGCAATCGAGCGGCGCCAGCGCGGCGAACACGTCCGGCGTCTTGAGCAAGCTCAGCGCCGCCTGGAAGGCGTCGCCCGAATCTGCGGACAATTCAAAAGTCAGTGCCACCCACTCGTTGTGAGCGTTGGACACGGCTTGTAATTCCACCAGTGGAAACATGCTAGTTTCAGGCGCAGACATCAATATCTCATTGAAGGTTGTGCGCGCAATCTTAGATCAAGCATTGACATTAGGCAATCAATTACCACCCGACAGTATTGTTATTTTCAATACGACCAGTTCAAGACCAATCATCGCGCGCGAAACGTTTACTTTTATACAATTGCAAATACACAAGCGGTGCAGGAATATAGCAGATATTGCCGCACAAACACGCACTGTTAAAAATTGCTTAATAGAATTAGAGTCGATACTCTGTATTTACAACAGCATTGCGTTCCCCGCAATATTACTGCAGATGCTGGACCGCGAACCGGATCAGCTCGGCCTGCCCTTCGATGCCCAGCTTGCGCTTGATGTTCAGGCGGTGGGTTTCGACGGTGCGCACGCTGAGGTCGAGCGCGCGGGCGATCTGCTTGTTCGACTCGCCGTTGGCGATGTGGCGCAGCACCTCGTGCTCGCGCGAGGTCAGCTGGTTGTCCTGGGTGTGCGGCTGGGCCAGCTGGCGCGCCAGCGCGGCGCTGTAGTAGATGCCGCCGGACATGACGGTCTCGATCGCCACCACGATGTCCTTGCCGGGCGCGTCCTTGAGCACATAGCCGCGCGCGCCGGCCTGGATCGCCTGCGACACGTACTCCAGCTTGTCGTGCATCGACAGGATCAGCACGGCGATGCGCGGAAACGCCTGCTTGAACTGGGCCGTCGCTTCGATGCCGTTGGTGCCGCGCATATTGATGTCCATCAGCACCAGGTCGACCTCGCATAACGCGGCCTGCTCCAGCGCCTCGGCCGCGCCGCTGGCCTCGGCCACCACCTGGAATTGCGGCATCGCCTCCAGCCGCGCGCGCAGGCCGTCGCGCACCAGGGGATGGTCGTCGACCAGCAGGATTTTGATTGTGGCTGTCATGTTTTAATCTTTATAAACTGTTTTAACCATTGCCGGCAAAGGCGGTCACCGCCGTGCCGTCGCTGGAGGAAGCGATTTCAAAGCGGCCGCCGATGGCGTCCATGCGCTCCATCATATTGCGCAGGCCGATGCCGCGCTTGGGATGCTGGGCGATGCCCTCCGCATCGAAGCCGGCGCCGTCGTCGCGGACCCGCAAGGTGACGCCGCCGTGCTCGCCGGTCAGGCGGATCTCGATGCGGCTGGCGCCGGCGTGGCGCTCGATATTGGTCAAGGCTTCCTGGGCCACGCGGAACAGCACGGTGTTGGCGACATCGGGCAAATCGTCGGTGCCCCCCTCCGCCTCGAAGTGTACCGGGGTTCCGCTGCTGAGCGTGTACTCCTGGCCCAGGTGGTGCAGCGCCGCCGCCAGGCCCAGGTCGTCCAGGATGGCCGGGCGCAGATTGTGCGAGATGCGGCGCACCTCGCCCATCACGTTGTTGAGCTGGTCGGCCGCGTGCTCGAACGCCGCCTGCGCCGCCTGCTGCTGCTCGACCTTGCCGGACGCCAGGCCGGAGGTCAGCCGGATGATGCCGGCCTCGATCTGCAGCTTGATCGACACCAGCCACTGGCTGATGCCGTCGTGCAGGTCGCGCGACAGCCGCGCCCGCTCCTCCTCCTGCGATTCGACCACCCGCTGGGCCAGCACCTTGAGCTTGGCGTCGGCCACCCGCAGCTCGCTGATGTTGAGCGCCAACCCGGAACTGGCGACCGCCACCGAGGCCGCGATGGCGATCGCGGCGATCCACAGCATGGTGTTGTGGATGTTGCCCGATTGCTGGACGTCGACCTTGGCCAGCGCCTGGTCGACGTCGTCCAGATAGATACCAGTGCCCAGCATCCAGCCCCACTTGGGCATCGGGATCACATAGCCCAGCTTGGCGCCGGACTTGTGGGTGGACGGCTTGACCCAGCGGTAGCGTTCCAGCCCGCCGCCCGCGCGGGCGCGCGCCAGCAGGTTCTGGATGGTCGGCTGGCCCTGCTCGTCGCGCATCTCAAACAGGTTCTGGCCGACCAGTTCGGGCTGGCGCGGATGCATCAGCGTCTTGCCCTGCATATCGTAGACGAAGAAATAGCCGTCGTCGCCATAGCTGAGCGAGGACAGGATGCGCTTGGCCTCGTCGCGGGTGGCCTGGTCGTCGCGGCCCGCTTCGTACAGATGGGCGATGGCGTGCGAGGCCAGCGCCACGTAGTGCTTGAGCTCGGCCTCCTTGCTGCTCAGGTAGGCTTGCTGGATGGTCTCGCGCTGCTGCTGGGCCAGCAGCACCGACTGGTGCCGCACCGCCAGCGCGATGGCGATCAGCGCCAGGATCAGCGGCGTGATGGCCAGGAATATGACTTTTTGCCGCAACTTCATGACGTTCCGTCCCGAATTATTCTGTAGCGCGATTCTACGCCCCCCGCCGGCTGCGGCTACTACGTAGTTGTACCGAGCCATAGTGCGTAGTGCTGCGCTTGCGGCGGATATCAGCTTCCTGAATACTGGACATAAGCTGCCAAGGGGGTCAAGTCTGACATTCGGACACGGCCTCTGCCGTACGATCGGCTACGGCAGAGGCCGTGTCCGAATGTCAGACTTGACCCCCGCCTTAAAGCAGCGCCCAAAACCTTGGAGGAAGCATGAAAACACACCACCACACCGCGCCACCCACGCTGGCCAGCCGGCTGGGCTGGGCCGCGCTCGCCCTGTGCGGCGCCGCGGCGCTGGGCGTCATCGCGCTCAAGCGCGGCGAAGCCATCAGCGCCATCTGGATCGTCATCGCCGCCGTCTGCGTCTACCTGATCGCCTACCGCTTCTACAGCCTGTTCATCGCCGACAAGGTGCTGGGCCTGGACGCCCGCCGCATGACGCCGGCCAACAAGCTGAACGACGGCCTCGACCACGTGCCGACCAATAAGTACGTGCTGTTCGGCCACCACTTCGCCGCCATCGCCGGCGCCGGTCCGCTGGTCGGCCCGGTGCTGGCCGCGCAGATGGGCTATCTGCCCGGCATGCTGTGGATCCTGGCCGGCGTGGTGTTCGCCGGCGCCGTGCAGGACTTCATCGTGCTGTTCATTTCGATGCGCCGCGACGGCCGCTCGTTGGGCGACCTGATCAAATCGGAGCTGGGCCAGATCCCCGGCATGATCGCGCTGCTGGGCACCTTCATGATCATGGTCATCATCCTGGCGGTGCTGGCGCTGATCGTGGTGAAGGCGCTGACCGGCTCGCCGTGGGGCAGCTTCACCGTGATGGCCACCATCCCGATCGCGCTGTTCATGGGCGTCTACTCGCGCTACATCCGCGTCGGCCGCGTCGGCGAAGTGTCGATCATCGGCTTCGTGCTGCTGATGGCGGCCATCTTCGGCGGCCAGCTGGTGCAGGAGAACCCGGCGCTGGCGCCGATGTTCACCTTCACCGGCACCGAGCTGACCTGGATGCTGATCGGCTACGGCTTCGTCGCCTCGGTGCTGCCGGTGTGGCTGCTGCTGGCGCCGCGCGACTACCTGTCGACCTTCCTCAAGATCGGCACCATCGTCGGCCTGGCGCTGGGCATCGTGGTGGTCGCGCCCTACCTGAAAATGCCGGCCATGACCAAGTTCATCGACGGCACCGGTCCGGTCTGGGCCGGCTCGCTGTTCCCCTTCCTGTTCATCACCATCGCCTGCGGCGCCGTGTCCGGCTTCCACGCGCTGATCGCCTCCGGCACCACGCCCAAGATGATCGAGAACGAAACCCACGCCCGCTTCATCGGCTACGGCGCGATGCTGATGGAATCGTTCGTCGCCATCATGGCGCTGGTGGCCGCCTCGACCATCGAGCCGGGCGTCTACTTCGCCATGAACAGCCCGGCCGCGCTGCTGGGCACCACGGCCGAGTCCGCCGCACACGCGGTGTCGCAGATGGGCTTCTACATCACGCCGGAAATGCTGACGCAGACCGCCAAGGATGTCGGCGAGCACTCGATCATCTCGCGCGCCGGCGGCGCCCCGACCTTGGCGGTGGGCATGGCGCAGATCCTGTCGGGCGTCATCGGCGGCAAGGTCATGATGGCCTTCTGGTACCACTTCGCCATCCTGTTCGAGGCGCTGTTCATCCTGACGGCGGTCGACGCCGGCACCCGCGCCGGCCGCTTCATGCTGCAGGACTTGCTGGGCGCCTTCGTGCCGGCCATGAAGCAGACCGAGAACGTGTTCGCCAACCTGACCGCGACCGCCCTGTGCGTGGCGGCCTGGGGCTACTTCCTGTACCAGGGCGTGGTCGATCCGCTGGGCGGCATCAACACCTTGTGGCCGCTGTTCGGCATCGCCAACCAGATGCTGGCGGCGATCGCGCTGATGCTCGGCACCTGCGTGCTGTTCAAGATGAAGCGCGCCAGGTTCGCCTGGGTCACCGTGCTGCCGACCGTGTGGCTGCTGCTGTGCACGCTGACGGCCGGCTTCCAGAAGATCTTCGACGCCAATCCGAAAATCGGCTTCCTGGCGCACGCCGCCAAGTACCAGGCCGCCTACGACGAAGGCAAGCTGCTGGCGCCGGCCAAGTCGGTGGCGCAGATGCAGCAGGTGATCTTCAACGATTACCTGGATGCGTCGCTGGCCGGCTTCTTCATGGTCGTCGTGCTCAGCGTGCTGGCGTTCGGCATCCGCACGGTGCTGGCGGCGCGCGCCTCGGCCCAGCCGACCGCCCAGGAAAGCGCGATGGTGCTGTCGCCCCAGGTGCTGTGATGCTGGGCGACATCGCCAAGGCCGGCCGCTATCTCGGACAAAGCATGCGTCTGATGATGGGCCTGCCGGAATACGATACCTACGTCTCGCACCGGGAAGCCACCCATCCCGACGAGCCGATGATGACGTACGAGCAATTTTTCCGCGAACGTCAGGAAGCCCGCTACGGCGGCGCCGGCAAGCGCGGCGGTTGCTGCTAGCCGAAATAGAAAGGAAAGGCCGGTTCCGCGCGAATCGGCTTTTTTTTGCGGGAACTTTTTGCGCCGCCCACATGTCTAACTCCGCTGAGCCGCGTTGCCGGCCATTCCAGGGAGACACATGTCGCAACCTTTTTCATACCAACAGGCGTTCGCCCGCAACATCGGCTGGGTCACGCAAGCCGAGCAATCGGTCCTGCGCGGCAAGCGCATCGCCATCGCCGGCATGGGCGGCGTCGGCGGCGTGCATCTGCTGACCTTGGCCCGGCTGGGCGTGGGCGCCTTCCACATCGCCGACTTCGACACCTTCGACATCGCCAACTTCAACCGGCAGGTCGGCGCCACCATGTCCACGCTGGGCCTGCCCAAGGTCGACGTGCTGGCCGGGATGGCGCGCGACATCAATCCCGAGGTGCAGATCACGCGCTTTCCGAGCGGCGTCAACAGCGGCAACCTGGCGCAGTTCTTCGAAGGCGTAGACTTGTACGTGGACGGCCTGGATTTCTTTGCCTTCGGCGCGCGCCAGGCCACCTTCGCCGCCTGCGCGCGGCTGGGCATTCCAGCCATCACGGCGGCGCCGCTGGGCATGGGCACGGCGGTGCTGAACTTCCTGCCGGGGCAGATGACGTTCGAGCAATACTTCGGCTGGGGCTCGCTGCCGGACGAGGAAAAGGCGCTGCGCTTCCTGGTCGGGCTGGCGCCGGCCGGGCTGCACGCGCGCTACCTGGTCGATCCGTCCAGCATCAACCTGAAGCAGCAGCGCGGGCCGTCGACCATCATGGGCTGCGAGCTGTGCGCCGGCGCGGCCGCCACCGAGGCGCTGAAGATCCTGCTGAACCGCGGCGCGGTCGACGCCGCTCCGCGCGGTTATCATTTCGACGCCTATCGCAACAAGCTGGTCCGCACCTGGCGCCCCGGCGGCCACCGCCACCCGCTCCAGCGGCTGACCATGATGCTGGTGAAACGCCGGCGCGGAGAGCAATCATGAGCAAGATGGAACAACACCTCGACGCCACGCTGGAACAGATCCTCGAGCTGGCGCGCTGGGCCCCCAGCGGCGACAACACCCAGCCGTGGCGCTTTGAAATCCTCGACGCCCGCCGCCTGGTGGTGCACGGCCACGACACGCGCGACCATTGCGTCTACGACCTCGACGGCCATCCCAGCCAGATCTCGATCGGCGCGCTGCTGGAAACCATGGCCATCGCCGCCAGCACCCACCAGCTGGAGATGCATGTCGTGCGCCACGTCGAGGCGGCGGAGAGCCGCCCCACCATCGGCGTCGAGTTCGTTCCGGCGCCGCTGCTGGAGCCCGATCCGCTGGCCGACGCCATCCTGCCGCGCAGCGTGCAGCGGCGCCCGCTGAGCCGGCGCCCGCTGACGCCGGCCGAACGCTCCGCGCTGCTGGCCACGCTGCCCGACGGCTACGGCGTGCACTGGCTGGAAGGCAGCCAACGCCGCGCCGCGGCGCGCCTGATGTTCCGCAACGCCAAGCTGCGCCTGACCATGCCGGAAGCCTGGCAGGTGCACAAGGCGGTGATCGAATGGAACGCCCGCTACAGCGAGGACCGCATCCCCGACCAGGCGCTGGGGGTGGACGCCGCCACCGCCAAGCTGATGCGCTGGATCATGCAGCGCTGGCAGCGGGTGGAGTTCTTCAACACCTGGCTGGCCGGCACGCTGGCGCCGCGCCTGCAAATGGACTTGATCCCCGGCCTGGCCTGCGCCGCCCACTTCGTGCTGACGGCGCCGCGCCGGGCCCAGCGCATCGACGACTACCTGCAGGCCGGGCGCGCCATGCAGCGCTTCTGGCTGACCGCCACCGCCCAGGGCCTGCAACTGCAACCGGAGCTGACGCCGCTGATCTTCGCCCGCTACGTGCGCGAGGGCCGGGTGTTCTCCGGCGCCCGCGGCATGCAGGAGCGCGCGCAGGCGCTGGCGCGCGAGGGCGCGGCGCTGGTCGGCCAGCCGGCGTGGGAGACGGCGGTGTTCATGGGCCGCATCGGCGCCGGTCCGGCGGCGACGGCGCGTTCGCTGCGCAAGCCGCTGCGCGAGTTGCTGGTCGGCCCGGCCGGCAGGCCGTGACGGCGCTCTTTACCACGGCGCGCCGGCACCGGCCGCAAGCGAGCTCAAGCCGTTGATTTCACAGGCCGCGCCGCCACGGGCAAGGCTTTTGCTCAGCCGGCTGCGGCGGCGCCGGCGATTCCGACGGCGACGGCATCCCGATCATGTCCGGTCACTTGATTGCCCTTGAAGCCAAGGTCGCCGCCGCCGGCGCCCTGTCCACCGGCGCGTTCGACATGCGCGACAAGATCGACTTCGTGGATGCCGGGTATCTCGACATCGCCACCGGCGCCGTGTTCCAGAACAATGTCACCGGCGCCGCCACCATGCGCTCGCTGTACACGCCCCCGCGCAGCCGGCGGGCCCATCCTCGTCAGCCGCGGCCGCCGGCCGCGCGCCGCAGCGCCGTATCGAAGCGCGTCGCCACGTCGTAGCGCTGAAACAGCAAGGCCAGCTGGGCCGCCGCCGCCCGCGCCGCCGGGCGCTCCAGCAAGTCCACCACGGTGCGCCGCAAGGTCTCCTCGTCCAGCCGGTCCGAGCGCAGCAGGGCGCCGGCCCCCAGCGCCGCCACCGCGCGCATGTTCAGATACTGGTCCAGGTTGCCCGCTATGCCCAGCACCGGCACCCCGGCCGCCAGCGCCTGCTGGCTGGTCGGACTGCCGCCGTTGCAGATCACCAGCTGCGCCCGCCGCGCCGCCTCCTCGCCCGGCAGGTAGTCGGCCACATGGGCGTTGTCCGGCGGCGGCCCGGCATCGACCTGGCCGGCGGTGGCGGCGATCACCCGCACCGGCAACGCCGCCAGCGCCTGCATGATCTGCGGCAGCAGCGCGCCCTGCCCCGAGCTGCCCAGCGTGACGTAGATCAACGGCTTGTCCGTCGGCAAAGCATCCCACCAGCCGGGCAAGGGCGTCGGCGGCGACCAGGTCACCGGCCCCAGATAGGAATGATGTTGCGGCAGATCCAGCGCCGGGAACATCTCGGCGATGTCCGGATACAGCACGTAGTCGGCGTCGGCATACACGCTGCGCAAGTCGTAGCCCAGCGACGGCAGGCGGTAGCTGCGCCGCACCCGGTTCAGCGGCCTGCTGTGCATGGCGAACGCCAGCGGCCGCACCAGGCGGAACAGCCGGTCCGCCAGCGCGATCGGCAGCACCCGCGCCAGCGCGATCGCCGGCACCGTGTAGCGCTGCGGCACGTAGGGGCTCCAGTAGGCGTTGAGCAGGCCGACATACGGCACTTGCGCCACGCGCGCGCTGACCGACAGCGACAGGCGGAAATCGCCCACCACCACATCCGGCCGCACCGCTTGCAGCAGGCGCAGGTCGTCCCGCACATATTGCTGCAAGGTGGAACTGTCGTACACCGGCTTGCCCGCGGCCAGGGCCGCCAGGAAACGCGCGCTGGAGATGCTGCTCAACGGCCAGTTGCTCAGCCTGCTGCCGTGGAAGAACGCTTCATAGCCGGGCGCGCAGGCGAAGTGCACGTCGTACTGCTGCGGCGCCAGCGTTTGCGCCAGCGCCAGCGGCCGGCCGACATGGGCCAGCGTGACGGCTTCCGCCACGAAGAGGATTTTTTTGCGTTCCATCCTTGCAGCTTGCGACGCACTTTGCCGCGCCCTTTGAGAATGCTCAAACGTGCGGGGATTAGATGCAGATCAAGGCTGTCTGGTTCCGGACGCTATATTTTTCCATTTGGCACTTACAGATCAGCTTGTCGCGCCGACGATTTCGGCGCTCACCGTTAGCCACCGCTTACAGCAATGTTCAATTTCGAACGTTCGGGTCTGAGCCAGAAACTGACCATCATTTCCGTGCTGTCCACCGGCAGCGCCTTGATGCTGGTGTTCTTCGCCTTTGCCGCGACGTCGGTCCTCAGCCGGACCGACGACGAGCGCCGGCAGCTGTCCTCGCTGGCCGGCGTGATCGGCAACAACAGCGTGGCGGCGCTGCTGTCGGCCGACACCCGGCGCGCCCAGCAGACGCTGAGCACGCTGGCGGTCGAAGACCAGATCCAGCAGGCCATCCTGTACGACAGCACCGGCCAGTTGCTGGCCCGCTACAAGTCGGCCGCCCTGCCCTCGGAACAGGATGCGCCGGAACAATTGGCGGTCGAGGACGCCGGCGACGAGGTCCGCACCTTCCACAGCGGCCCGCTGTGGGCGCCGGCCTTGCGCCTGTACCGGCCGGTGCACGTCAAGGACGAGTTCATCGGCACCGTGATGATCGAATGCGCGCAGACCCGCATGTGGCTGGACCTGTTCAAGAACCTGTCCGCGGCGGCCGTGGCCGCCATGCTGTCGTTCATGATGGCGCTGCTGACGGCGGCCCGCTTCAAGGGCAGCATTGCCGAGCCGGTCGGCAAGCTGATCGCCGCCGCCCAGCAGGTCAGCCGCGGCCTGGCCACGCCGCGCATCGTCCACCAGCGCAGCGACGAGCTGGGCGCGCTGACCGACAGCTTCAACGACATGCTGGCCCAGGTCGAGGCGCGCGACGCCGCGCTGGCGCAATACCGCGACCAGCTGGAACGCCAGGTCGGCGTGCGCACCGAACAGCTGGAAAAAGCCAAGAACGCCGCCGAGTCCGCCAGCCAGGCCAAGAGCGCCTTCCTCGCCACCATGAGCCACGAAATCCGCACGCCGATGAACGGCGTGCTGGGCATGACCGAGCTGCTGCTGGCCACCCGCCTGTCCGAGCAGCAACGCCACTACACCAGCATGGTCAAGCGCTCCGGCGAGCACTTGCTGGTCATCATCAACGACATCCTGGACTTCTCCAAGATCGAGGCCGGCAAGCTGACCGTCGAATACATCGACTTCAATTTCCGCGAATTGCTCGACGACATAGACAACGTCTTCTCGCCGCAGGCGCAGGCCAAGGGCATCCGGCTCGAGCTGGCGATCGCCAACGATATCCCGATCGCCATCTGCGGCGATCCCAACCGGCTGCGCCAGGTCATCTTCAATCTGCTGGGCAACGCCATCAAGTTTACCGAGAGCGGCAAGATCACCGTCAAGGTCGCCGTGCTGCAGGAGGATGCGCAAACCGTCGGCCTGCGCTTCGAAGTGCACGACACCGGCATCGGCGTCTCCAGCGAGGCGCGGGCGCGCATCTTCGATTCCTTTTCGCAGGCGGACGGCTCGACCACCCGCAAGCACGGCGGCACCGGCCTGGGCCTGGCGATCTCAAAACAACTGGTGGAGCTGATGGGTGGCACGATAGGAGTCGACCATGCGCTAACTCAAGGGTCGATCTTTTGGTTTGCCGTAAATTTTGACAAACGTCGTATCGATGTCGACGATCCCTCTTGCCACGCCACCCAGGAATGCCGCGCCTTGATTGTCGATGAGAATCCCGCCAGCCGGAACGAGCTGGAAACGCTGCTGCGCAGCTGGCGCATCGCCAGCGCCAGCGCCACCGCCACCGACGCCCTGCCGCAACTGCGCGAGGCGGCCGCCGCCGGCCGGCCCTACGACGTGGTGCTGCTGGACATGGAATTGCCGCGCACCAGCGGCCTGGCGCTGGCCGCCGCGATCCGCGCCGAGGCCGAGTTGGCGGCCTGCCGGCTGCTGCTGCTGAGCACCGAACGCAACGCCGCCGACGGCGTCCAGCGGCGCGAGGCCGGCGTCGCCTTCCAGCTGATCAAGCCGCCGCGCGCCAGCGACCTGTTCGATTGCCTGCTGGCGCCCGGCCGCAACGCGCCGCCGGCACGCCCGGCCGAGGCGCCGCCGGCC